>NZ_JABLSI010000013.1:162077-252120 GCF_019303475.1 Streptomyces sp. JJ38 | reverse complement strand
GGTGCGGCGGCCTCCGGCGGTGCGGCGGCCTCCGGCGGTGCGGCGGCCTCCGGCCGTGGCCGGGCTGGCGACGGCGTGCCGGCGAGTCGGTCCAGCACGACCAGCAGACGCGTTCCGGCCGCCCCCACCGCCGTCATCAGGGTCCGCAGAGCGGGCAGCAGCGCCTGGACGAGGTAGGCGAAAGCCCCCAGCAGCGCCCCCGGGGTCACTCCCTGGCGCAGCAGCCAGGGAGTGGCCACCAGGAGCAGGGCGACGGGGAGCTGACCCGCCACGCCGAGCGCCACCGTACGCGCGGCGGCCCAGCGGGCCAGGGAGCGCGCCGACGACGCGGCCGCCTCGACCAGCGGCGCCGCCTCTCCCTCGGCCTGCTGCCGCGTCCCGCACGCGGCGATGTCGCGCAGCCCGCCGCGCAGCGCACCGGCCCGGTCGGCGAACGCCTCGTCCCGGTCCAGGAACCGCCGTTGTGCTGCTGCCATCGGCGCCAGGGTGCACAGGAACAGCAGGAGACCGGCGGCCAGCGGGGGAAGCACCACCAGCAGGAACTGCGGGGCGAGGGAGGCCAGGCCCACCAGGGCGCCGAGCGCGGTGAAGACGAAGGAACGGGTGGTCAGGACGAGGCCCGCGAAGCTGTCGCGGGCGATCTCGGTCTGCTGGGTGAGCCGGGACACCACCGCGCTGTCCGCGCCCGCCGCAGAGCCGCCGCCCGCGCGTGCGGGGTCGGCCGTCGCCCGGTACAGCGCGCCCGTCACCGCCCGGCGGACGAGCCCGTCCCGCAGCGGCTCGGTCAGTTCCGCCAGCGCGCCGAACACGGCCCGCACCACGGGACCACTCACCAGGACGGCGAGGGCACCGGCGCCCAGCCAGAGGAGACCGACTCCGGAGTTGCCGGCCAGGAACCCGTCGTCCAGCGCCCGCGCCAGGGCGTAGCCGCTGAGGAACGTCCCCCCCGACTCCAGCAGGGACAGCAGTGCCAGGCGGACGAGTACCCGGGTGCGGTGGCGCAGGAACCGGCGGGCCTGGGGCAGCAGGCGACGCAGTGCGCCCCGGCCCGGTCGCGGTGCTCGGCTCATCTCCGGCTCCGTTCGTGGGCGGTGGCGGCGCCCGCCGCGGCGTCCGCCTCAGCGCCGGACTCGGCAACGGACTCGGTCTCGCGCGCGGCGCCGGGCCCCGCTCCGGACCCCGCTCCGGACCCCGCGTCGGCTTCGGCGAACACCGCCCGGTAGTGCGGGTCGTGGCGGAGCTCGGCGTGCGGGGCGACGGCACGGACCCGGCCGCCGTCCAGCCAGACCACCAGGTCCGCGCGGGCGGCCGTGGCCTGGCGGTGAGCGACGATCAGCCGGGTTCCGGGGCGTACCTCCCGCGCCAGCGCCCGGTCCACCTCCCGCTCGGTCGCGGTGTCCAGGCTGGAGGTGGCGTCGTCCAGGATCAGCAGCCTGCCGGCGTGCGCGAAAGCCCTCGCCAGGCCGAGCCGTTGGGACTCCCCGCCGGACATCGGGGTCAGGGCGAGTGAGGTGGCGTACGCGTGCGGGAGCCGCCGGATGAAGCCGTCGGCCCCGGCCGCGCGGGCCGCCGCGACCACCCGGGAGGGCGGGGCCGCCTCCGCGCCCCAGGCCAGGGCGTCCTGAACGGTGTCGCCGAAGAGAACGGGCCTGCTGAAGGCATAGCCGACCTCGCGGCGCAACGCGGCACGGGGCACCGAGGCCAGCTCGACGCCGTCGAGCAGTACCCGGCCCTCGTCGGGGTCGGCGAGCCGCCCGGCGATCGCGGCGAGGGTGCTCTTCCCGGCTCCGGAGTGCCCGACGACCGCCGCGGTCACTCCTCCCGGAACGGTCAGATCGACATCGTCCAGCAGGGTCCGGCCCTCGCGCGACACCCGAACGTTGCGCAGGTCCAGTCTGCCCGGCCCGGCCGCCGGAAGCGGGGCCGTGCCGTAGGTGACGGGCGGCACGGCCAGCAGCTCGGCGAGCCGGACTGCCGCGACCCGGCCCTGCACCAGCGCCTGGAGATGACCGGCGACCGCCCCGGCTCCGGCCGCGAGCGCCGCGTACCTGGCGGCCGCCAGCAGTTCCCCGACGCTGAGGCGGCCCTCGGTGAGACCGAGGCCGCCGACCGCCAGTACCGCGGTCACGAGGAGCGGCATCAGGACGCCGCCCCGGGCGACCGCCCGTCCGTACGCGCTCCACATCCGCCGTCCCTGGACGCCGAGTTCCGCCAGGGGAGCCAGCACGCGCCGCCGCTCCTGGTCCTCCGTCCCCGCCGCGGCGATGGTGTGTGCTCCGGCCAGGGCGTCCAGCAGCCGCGACGCGATGTCCGACTGGACGCGTTGATAGTGCGTCACGCTCTCGGCGGACCGGCGGGCGAAGGCCCGCAGCAGCAGCACCAGCGCCGGAAGTCCGACGGCGAAGGCCAGGCCGGTGCGGACGTCGATCAGGAACAGGGCGATCAGTCCCCCGGCCGGCGTCAGCAGCGAGGCGACGAGCCGCGCCCCGGCGGCCGGCCCGGCGCCCGCCTCGGCGGTGCGGGCCGAGAGCAGCGTGGCGGCGTCACCGGGAGTGACCCGGGAGAGTCGGTGCGGGGCGGCGGCCAGCAGCGCCTGGAGGCCCCGGGTACGCAGCCAGGCGGTCGAGCGGCCCCCCACCGCCCCGGCCAGATAGGCGAGCGCGGCCTCCAGAAACACGTCGGCGGCCATCAGCGTGACGCAGAGGGCCAGCCATCGGCCGGCGCCGGGACGGCCCTCCATCAGCAGGTCGAGGGTGTGTCCCAGCACCGCCGGCAGGGCCAGGGCGGACGCGGCGGAGAGCGTGGCACACAACAGGACTCCCGCGGTGCCGAACCTGGCGTGCCAGGCGGTCCGCAGGAGCAGTCGCCGTCCGGAGGTGCCACTCCCGGCGGGCCGGGGAGGAGCGGGCGCCATGGGCGGTATCTCCTTGCTTCGGACGGACGGCGGTTCCACGGCCGCGGCCCCGGGGCGCGCGGCGGCGCGGCCAGGGCCCGGACCGCCACGGGCCTTCGGCTATGCGACGGCGGCCGTGTGCGGTCCGGGCCCTGTGGAGCCGGTGTCAGCAGGTGGTGACGCTCAGGGAGCTGTCACCGCAGAGCAGCAGGCTGGCCTCGCTGCCGTGGGCGGTGTCGCCCATGGCCTCGTCCTTCACGGTCTCCATCGTCTGCAGGTCGAGAAGGGTCATGATGGTTCCTCTCCACTCGGGATGGTGTTGCGTTTTTCCTGCTTCGGCCCCCTGTTGGGAACCGGTCCGTGGGGCCGCCCCGGGGGCGGCAGGAAGGGCAGCGCGGCCGGGTGTCCCGGCTGTGCCGCGGCCAGCGCCAGCAGCACACCGGCGGAGCCCGTGGCGAGATCCATGGACAGCCGCATCATCTGCTCTCCGGGAAAGGCCAGATGGCCTTGGAAGTTCATGGCGTGCCAGGCCAGCGCCCCGGACTGGCGCTGGAGGTCGGCGGCGCGGGCGCCGGGCGCGGTGGTGCGGCCGAGGTAGAGCACCATGCCCGCCAGGCCGCGGAACAGCCCCGGCTGGGCGTAGAACCCGGCCCGCGCGGCGCGGACGATCCCGGTCCGGGCCCGTTCGAACCGCTCGTCCGGGCGGTGGGCCAGGTAGTCGTCCAGGACCATGCCGACGCCGACGCTGCCCGCGCCGACGTAGGGCAGGGTGCGCCAGCCCTCGTCGGTGTGCAGGGCGCCGCCGGGTCGGGTGACGCACCGGTCCAGGTCCTGGCCCAGCGCGTCGGCGGCCAGGTCGAGGAGGGATGCGTCGCCGGTGTGCTCGTACAGCCGGATGCCCAGGAGCGCGGGCCCGGTGGCGCCGCGTAGCAGGCCGGTGTGCGCAGAGCCGTCCGGGCCGGTCGGCCGCTGCCGGGCCTGGATGATCTCGGCGCAGCGCAGGGCCGCTGTGCGCAGCTGGTGCTCGCCGGTGGTGGCGGCGAGCGAGTCCAGGGCCAGGCCGAACCCGGCGAGGCCGCCGTGCAGGCCGGACGGCAGCGACTCCCAGGGCTGGTCGAGGGCGAACTCCACCAGGGAAAGGGCCTGGTCGCGGTGGCCGAGGTGGTCCAGCGTCCAGGCGAGGCCCGCCAGTCCGTCGTAGAAGCCCAGCGGGGTGCCGGACGGGGGCTGCTTGGCGCGGGTCAGCAGCCACTCCTCGGCTTCCAGGCACCTCGGCGCGCCGCTGGCGGAGAGCGCGTACAGGACTCCGGCCGCGCCGTGGGCGAACGACAGGCCGCCGCCGGTCGCGGTGAACTGGGCGATGTCGCCGGGGAAGCAGCGGTCCTCGCGTTCGGGAGTCACGGAGGCCGCGATGCCGCGTGCCAGCGACTCCCCGCTGTACGGCCAGTCGCCGGGGTCGACCGGGGGTATGCGCCGACCGGTCTCCCCCTGGGCCGGGGTCCGGAGGATCTCCGCCACGCCACGCCGCAGAAACGCTTCGGCTTCCGGGAACCGCCCGGCCGCCACCTCGGCCAGATGGGCGGCCTTGGTCCGGTCGATGGCGAGCAGGCTGGTCAGCGGCAGGAACAGGGCGAGGCGCAGACAGGCGAGCGCGTACCGGTCGATGTCGAAGCCCCGGAGACCGGGCGGGGCCACGAAGGCGGGGTGGGCCACCGTCTGGCGTCCGGCGTCCGCGACGTCCTGGGCGACCTCGAAGTCCAGCAGCACCACGGAGGATTCGTCCTCGGAGACCATCACGTTGAAGAGGTGCAGGTCGTGGAAGACGATGCCGCGCGCGTGTACGGCCTCGACGGCCTGTTCCACCAGTGCGTGCATCCGCATCGCCCACCGCGCGTACTCGGCCAGCCGCTCCGGCTCGGGTTCGGGGTCGATGAGCGGGTGGCGCTGGGCGAAGAAGGAGTTGAGCGGCTTGCCGTCGATGTACTCCAGCACCAGGAAGTGGTGGTCCCCCAGGACGAAGGTGTCCTTCACCTCCGGCGCGCAGCTCAGGCCCGACAGCCGCTCCAGTGCCCGGCGCTCCCGGTGCAGGCGTTCGACCGCGTCGGCGCCGTCCGCCGCCAGCCCCGCGTGCGGCCGGGCCTCCTTGAGCACCACCCGTTCCCCGGTCCGGGTGTCACGCGCCTGGTACACGCCGCCGCCGTTGGAGAAGTGCAGCGCCCGCTCGATCGTGTAGGGCAGGCCGGTGACGTCGACCGCGGAGCGCGCCTCGATGTGCGGCTGGAGGAACGCCGGGACCGTGACCCATTCGGGCACCCGGAAGGCGTTACCGCGCTCGTCCGGCACCAGCACGCCTTCCGGCGTCTCCACCGCGGGGACGGCCTCGCCGGCGTCGTCGTAGGCGTGGCGCCGGGTGAAGCTGCCGTAGCGCAGGTACACCGGGCCCTGGTTCCAGCGCACGTCGCTGAGGATGTAGGGGCCCGGCTCGCCGGCCAGCAGACTGTCGAGGTCGCGTGCCGTGGTCTCGCACGCCGCCTCGTCCGGCGGGTAGACGGTGACGAACTTCCCGCTGGCGCCGCGGTTGGCGTACTTGGCGTTGCGCAGCCGCAGGAGGTGCGGCCCGGGAACGAACTTGAAGGCGAGTCCGCGCTGGACGCAGTACTCCCACACCCGCTCCAGCACCGACTCCGCGTTCCGCAGGGTGGCCGATATGTGGATCTTCCAGCCCTGCTTGGGGAGTTCGGCGTCCTCAGGACGCAACGCGAGCCAGTCGCCGGCCCGGTGCGTGCGCCAGCCGTCCGGCACGGGGCGGGCGGCAGCCCGGTACTCGGCGGACGACCGGCCGTCGTCGGAGGCGGTGGCGGGGCGCCGAGGGGTGTCGTAGAAGAACTGGTCGGTGCCGCAGAACGCCGCGTACCCCTGGTTCACGCGCACTCCCTTCGGACGATTGTCTCCGCAGGGCGTCACTCACCGTGTCGCCGTGAGTACGTTTTCACGACGCGGCGGCGCGCCAGTAGTCACAAGTGTCACCGTCCGGCCGTGCGCTACTCACACGTACGTTCCGCCCGGGGCGGCTCCGTTGACGCAGCGGCGGCGCGCACGGAGCCATGAAGACGACCTTGCCGGGCCGTGCCAACACCACCGGGGCTGCATGCCGTTGCCGCGCACCCTGGCACGCGGAGTGCGCGCGCCCGCAGGCCCGATCCCCGGCACACGGGCACATGAGGCGAGGGAGGGTGACACGAGGCGATGCATACGCGTCGACCTACGCAAGAACGGCTCTGACCGGCATTACTGCTGGTCAGAGCCTTGATTCCGAAGCACCCCCCGGCAGGGTTCGAACCTGCGCACACGACTCCGGAGGCCGGGGGACACCCACACGTTCCCGCAGGTCAGAGCGCTTCCTTGCGGGAAGGCCAGTCGGCCATTCCGCGCACACCCCGCAGCGATGAAGTGCCCTATTTGCGAAGGAGATCGCGTTTCGCCCGCCCATTGGCGTCAATCCAGCCCGTGCCGGTGATCAGGATCGCGCCCACATCGCTCCATGGATCGCGGACATCGCGGCGGTGCCCGGCCTCGGGCCTTGGCTGCACCAGTCAGAGCGATGGCGAGCCGCGGGTCACAAGGGCGCTCGCCGAGTACCACAGAGTGCAGGGCGACCTCGCGCTTGGCCCTGCTGGTTGAGTCGGTGATTTGTGACGAAATCACCATCTCGAGCGAACACCCCGTCTCGTCGATGGGCTAAGGCGTGCGCCGGCCAAAGCCTGGTGGCCGCAGAGCCGGGCGTTGCGTCGATGGCGCGCTTGCCCATGGCAGAACGGCGTTGGAGAGAAGGGACGGCGTAGCGCCGCTGGTCTCGTGATCGGCCCGACGGCCATGCGGAACAACTTGTTAACCCTGTTGGGCGTTTGACGAGGTAACGGTGGACTGTGCAACATCAACTGGGCGGGGGGCAGTTAGCGAGTCCGTTAGCTCAATCTTTGAGCACCGAGCTCGGAGATGTTGGAGCCGCCGGTCGCAGCTGGTCGCGCTATCATACCCGCGAGCCGTGCTCAAGTTCGTGGCAGGCGATTCGGGGGAGTGGATGGCGTTCACACCAACACGGCGGGCAGATCTCCCGTCTTCGGCGCGACCGACGCGGCTGGCGATCCTGCGCCCTGACAATGACCTACTTTGCCTGCTCGATGCCGACTACACCAAGGAGAGGTCCTACTCCCAACCTTGCCGCGACTGGCCTGAGGTCAAACCACATCTCGCGGTCGTGCTTGCTCCTTCCGGCCAACAGGGTGACGAAGCTGGTCCGGAGCAACCGGAGCGGATCTGGGGGCTGGGCATCGTGCGCCCTGCTCACGAGACCGACCGGGACCGGAAGGTCATCGTCACCCGGGCACGAAGGATTCGGAGCCTGGTGCCCTTCTCAGGACTCTGGTGCTCCGCCGGCGAGCGAGACGACTCACTCGCCCGGTCCTTACCGGAAAGCGGTCCTGTCACGGTCGGCGCGGACGTCGTGCTCGCCAATCTGCGACGTATCGCCCCTGACGTCGAAAGAGAAGTCCAGAGGCTGTTGCCACTGCTCGACGACGGCGAAGGCTGGAGTGACCGGGAGCTCCGGTGGCGCGATGAGCGTGACGCCCTGCTGCTCTTCGCCAAGATCGCTGGGCTGGCCCCGAACGACTTCGCGCCGGTGCACAGCTGGGAGAAGACGGTCGCCCGGGGAGGCTTCCTGAGCGGGTTCACCGGGACTGCGGTTCAGCCGACGCTCGACGACATCCGCGGACGAGTAGCGGAGAGGTTCAGCGGCGTCGGTGAGACCGTGGTCCAGACGTTCGCGAGCGGCAGAGGTCGCCAAAACTATGACTTCGAGGCCACGTCGGTAACCGGTCAGCGGGTGGTCGACGGCGGGGAGAGCTCCCTCGACGCCTACTACTACCACGTCGGCACCCAGACGCTCATCGTACTGCGCTACCTGAGTCCTGGCCCGAACGGACTCTTGTCGTGCGCCACCCGGCACAGTCTGGACGACTTCCTCGACCGTGTTCGCCGCTTGCCGAGACCCATCCGGGGCAGCGCTGACGACTACGGCCTGCTGGACGATCCGCTTTTTCTCCGCGTTCACGACCACGTGCCCTTCACTGCTGCCCTACACCGGACGAGCTCTGGTGCCATCTACCCCTACGGCCAGATTGCAGCAGCCGACTCGACCGCGGCGGAGGCTGGCCTCTCAGGTCCGTCCGTCGATGCCCTCACCCGCCACCTGGTACCGACCGACTTCGCCCGGCTGGTGCGCGACGGCTGGTTCGGTGCGCGCGACGTGCCCATCGAAGTGGCCTTGGGCTGGGTGGAGGCCACTGTCGATACGGTCGGTGTCGCTCTAGTGGTCGCCGACTTCAGCAGTCGGCCGCGCGGCAACGGCTCAGGGATCGGGACGCGGGCTCAGGGCATCGCATGACAGCACCAGAGAAAAGGCAACCATCCATGGCCACCTCGGCGGCGGACACGCCTCGCCAGGTAATGCAGGTCCGCGAGCAACTGCACGAGACTTTTCACGGGGTGATCGACGACAGTGACATCGCCCACTTTCGCGGGGGCAACTACGAACAGCGTTTTCTCTCCCGCGCCCTCGCGGCCCTCGCGGTACGACGCGTGGCTCAATGCACTGTGGCCGAGGCGGCCCAGTTCGTCACGGACGGTATCGCGGACCAGGGATTGGATGCCATCGCCCCTCTGCCGGAGAGCGGGCAGGCTCTGCTCGTCCAGGCGAAGTGGAGTGACAAAGGTACGGCAACCTTCGACGTGGACGCTGCCAAGACGATGGTCGACGGCCTGAATCGGATCGACAATGAGCTGTACGACCAGTTCAACCAGCGTGCGGGTGCCCTCGCCCTGGAAGCCAGGCCGTTCATCGTCAACAGCAAGGCAACTCTGGTCATCGCACTGATGGGCACGGTGAAGCCCTCCCCGCCCGCAGTCGAGGTTCTCGAGAACGCTCTCGGCGAGTTCAACAAGTATGGCGCCCGCTTGAGCATCGAGGTGCTGTACGCCGCAGACTTCCACGACCAGGTTCATGCCGACCTTCGGCCGGAACCGATCCGCCTCGACGTACGTCTTGACGACTGGTATCAGCAGAAGGGGCCGCTTGAGGCCTATCAGGGCACGGTCTCCGCCGAGAGCGTTGCCGAGTGGTACGAGACGCACGGTAGTGGCCTGTTCGAGCAGAACCTCCGGGCCCCGCTCGGGCCCACCGTCACCAATGCGGAGATCGGTCAGACCCTCACATCAGATCCGACCAAGTTCTGGCATCTGAACAACGGTGTCACCATGATCTGCGACTCGCTCACGGCAAGGCACGACAGCGCCAAGTCACCGCAGAGCAGACCGACCACTCTCACCGTGACGGGTGCGAGCATCGTCAACGGCGCCCAGACGGTTCGGGCTGTCGCCAGGGCCATGCACGACGACGGCGAGGCCGCAGCCAACGCCACCCTCAGTATCAAGGTCATCAACACGCAAGAGGACCGGAAGTTCGGAGTTCAGGTCTCGCAGGCGGCGAACCGGCAGAACGCCATTGAACAGCGCGATCACATCGCGCTCGAACCCGTGCACCAGGCCATCAAAGCCAACCTGCGCGCCGAACTGCGGAAGCAGTACGTGATCAAGCGGGGAGAGCCGGTCGCCGCACCTGAGACCGGCTGTTCACTGGACGAACTCGCTCTGGCCCTTGCCTGCCTGTATCCGGATGCCGCACAAGCCGCCCGGGCCGCCAGTTCCACGGAGAACCTGTGGGAGCAGGGCTCCACGGGTAGCCACACCCTGCTGTTCAAACGCGAGCCCTCTCCGCAGAAGGTGTGGCGCTCCGTGCTCACACTGCGCGCGGCGCGGAGCGCGGTCTACAAAGTAGGCGGTAACGGCCGCGAAAAGCAGAACAGCCGCGAGGCGGCAACAGCGGAGCACGGCGGCTTTCTCGTCACCCACCTGGTTTTCCATCATCTCGGCGCCACGAGCATCGACGACCCCGACTTCGACTGGCACAGCGAGGTCCTGGAGAAGGTCCCCGCGCTCGTGCCAGAACTGGTGCGGCGGCTGACGCACCTGGTCGTCGCGCGTTACGGGCCCCGTCCTCAGATCAGGACCGCCTTCCAGACCGAGAAGACGTGCCGAGAACTCGCGGAACACGTCCTCGGCGACCTGGCCGACGGGGTCGCCGTTCCCGCACCTCCCAAGAAGGAGCGCAAGCAGCGCCGCAGGAACACGGTGCCGCTTCTGGTCGACCGCCGTGCCATCAAGGACGGAGCCCCACTCCGGTACGTGGCTCAGGGCGAGCCCGAGCGCGACGCCATGGAAGGATGGCTCGCCGAGGACGAGAGGCGACGCCAGGCGACCTGGGTCAATCACCGCACCAAGTCGATCCTGTGGGCGTACGACGAGCAGCAGTACTCGCCGTCCGGGCTGGTGTCGAAGATGTGGGCAGACGCCGAGTGGGACGATCGCCCGGTGGCCAACCAGGGGACGACTCGCTGGTTCCTTGCGGATGGCCCCAGCCTGTGGGGCCTGGCCCAGGGTTTCCACAACGAGGAGGAGGAAGAGGGCGAGGACGAGGAATGACGGTACCTGCGGACGTCAGGAGAGGCCTGGCCCCTCCGGGCGGTGCAGCCGGGCGAGGAGGTCGGCGATCTCGCGGGTCTCCTCGTGGTCCTCGCCGAGGACAATGCACATGTCCTCGTGGAGGGCGTCGAGGACGCCCTCGGCCTCGGCGCGGCGGCCCTCGGAGAAGAGGAGGACGCCGATGCTGCGGCGCAGGTCGAGGGCGGTCGCGGAGGCGTCTCCAGCCGCGTCGGACACGACCTCCAGGACGGCCTGGAACTCCCGTAGCGCGGCGGTGGCCTGGCCGAGGTTGGCCCGGCAGTGGGCGGCGTGCCGACGGCACTCCAACGCGTTCTTGCTGGACGGTCCCGCCGTACGGACGTAGATGGCGGCCAGCGCGTCGAACTCTGGCAAGGCGCGCCGGAAGTCCTCGCCGGCCATGAGGACCGCCGCGCGCTGCCGCCGCAGGCCGAGCACCCGGGGGTTGTGCGCGCCGAGGGCGGTGGCCACCGTGACGATCGCCGCCTTGAGCACGTCCGCGGCCTGGGCGAACCGCCCCGTCTCGGCGAGGTCCGCAGACCGGACGTAGGCGTCTTTGATCGTGTCCCGCAACGCGGTGTCGACGCGCGCCGGAACCGGCACCGGAGCCGCCGACTCGGGGGAAGGCGCAGGCACCGTGGTCCGCCGCAGGGGTGCGTTCGGCTGCCGGTAGACCAGCGTCGGGTCGGGCGCCTCGGAAAGGGATCCGTCGTCGGCGAGGGCCACGGGGTCAGCCGCTGAACCCGGCTGCGGCAGGTGCGGCGACAGGCGCTCGTAGACCGCGTACGCGTCGACCGGACGCTGTTCGGGCGCCTTGGCCAGCAGGTCCAGGGCCAGCACCTCCAGGTCCTCCGGCACCTCGGGCCGCAGGGCGCGCAACGGTGTCGGTGGCACGTCCATGTGCTGGTGCAGGAGCTGGTAGTCGGTGTCGCCGCTGAAGACCGGCTCGCCGGCGAGGAGTTCGTGCAGCACGCAGCCGAGGGCGTAGAGGTCGCTCAGCGGCGTGATCTGCGCGCAGTCGATCTGCTCGGGCGGCATGTAGCGGCTGGTACCGATCCGGCTGCCGGTGGCCGTGAGCTTGGTGACGTCCGTGCCCAGCAGCTTCGCGATGCCGAAATCCAGCACCTTGACCGTGCCGTCCGCGGCGATCAGGACGTTGTCCGGCTTCAGGTCGCGGTGCACGACCGGGATGGCGTGGGCGTACGACAGGACCGTGCAGATCTGCGCGGCGATCGAGGCGGCCCAGCTCACTGGAAGCCGCACCGCCGCTCCGTCCTCCGCACCCGTGAGCACCCTGCGCAGGGAGACCCCGCGCACGTACTCCATCACCAGGTACAGCCGGTCGTACGACGCCTCGTCCAAGACGGCGTCGAAGACCTGCGGCACCCCGTGGTGGCCGATGCGTGCGGTGACGCGCGCCTCGCGCTCGAAGCGGCGGGTGAACTCCTCCGCCTGCGCGGGTGTCGCGACGACGTCGGGCCGGATGATCTTGACCGCGATCTCCCGGTCGAGAACGGCGTCGTAGCCGCGCCAGTCCGTGCCCATGCCGCCGGACTCGATCTCCTCGATCAGCTCGTAGCGGCCCTGCTCGCCGATTCTCCGTGCCTGCGCCACGCGGTCCGCCCCTGCCCTTCCTGAGGCCTCGTCAGCCGATGGCTGTACACGGTACCGACTGGCGGCGGTGCCCGGCAGCTCCTACAGCAGGTGGTCGGCCTTGCCCGCCTTGATCTCGGTGATGAGGGTGCGCAGGGCTTCGAGGGAGTCGGTGAGGTAGTGGTCCTCCTGGCCGGCAACGGCTATGTAGCCGTTGCCGTCGGCGTCGGTGCCGAGGCGGAAGCAGGAACTGCCTTCGGCGCAGAACGGGCTTTCCCAGGTGATCTCCGGCACTGGTACTCCTCACAGTTGGCGTGCGATGTCACGAATGAAGTCTCGGGACTGCTCTGGTGGCAATGCCAGACCTTCCAACAAGTCGAGTTGCGCGCGGTATTTCGCCAACTGTCCCTCGGCGTGGAGAAAGGCGGGGCCGTGGGAGCTGTCTACCTGCACCGTATCGAGTTGCGGCACAGGCCCTTCGATGTAGACGACGGTCTGGCCAGCACCGGGGAAGGCGCCTTGGGCGAAGGGGAGGACGAGCACGGTGACGTTGTCCCGCTCAGAGACCTCCAACAGGTACTCCAACTGGGCACGGGCCACGTCGTTTCCGCCGAACCGCATCCGAAGTGCCGCCTCGTGGATGACGGCGATGTACGGGATCGCCTTCTCGCCGGTGATCACCTGCTGGCGTTCCGCGCGCAGCGCGAGTCGTAGAGCAACCTCGTGCTCGGGCATGGCAGGAACGGCAGCGCGAAAGATGGCCATTGCCTGTTCCGACGTCTGGAGCATGCCGGGCACGTGCACGGTGTTGGCGCCGTGGAGGCGCACGGCGCTGTTTTCTGATTCCGCGATGTCCAGCAGGCCTTGGGGCAGGATGCCTCGGTATCGCTCCCACCATCCCGTACTCACCTGAGCCATCTCGACAAGTGCCTTGACGTACGACTCATCGGTCACATCGCAGTTGCAGGCCAGTGTGCGCAGGCGGTCGGCGCTGATACCCCGGACGCCGGACTCGATGTTGGAAATCTTGCCTCGGTCCACACCCAGCAGACCCGCCGCGAACTCTGCGGACATGCCTGCCGCAGTGCGGATACGCCGCAGTTCACTTCCCAGTCGCTTCTGCCGTTCCGTAGGGGTCGTCCTCGGGGGCATGGGGTTCCTTCCGTCCGACAAGAGTCGCTGAGCCGCGCGCGGAGGCTGCCTTCACCCTCTGGGGTTAATCTACCTAGGCGCGTGGAAAATTTACCACCTCGTGCTCTACCGTCAGTAGTGCACACACTGCACATCGCAATGTCGGAAGCGCACCGCGCGAGCACGCCCGCCTGCCCTGGGACGGGTGTGCCCGCGACCAGGGCGGTAGGCCACCGGCGATCCCAAACCCTTCACACACCCGTGGAGTTCGCCATGCCCGAGATCCCCCTCGTCCCCGTCCGCTGGCACTTCCCCGCCCGCCCTGCCTCCGTACGGCGGGCCAGGCACGCCGTCGCCGAATCGCTGCCGCACGCCCTTCGTCCTCTCCTCCGAGACGATCTGGTCCTGCTGGCCTCCGAGCTGGTCACCAACGCTATCCGCCATGGAGCATGCGGGGAGGACGAGGACCTCATTGAACTCGTCCTGTGGCCCGCCGACGGACACTACTGGCTCGCCGTCTCCGACACCGGTACCGGCACCGGCAAGCCCGTGCTGGCCCACCCGGACTCGGACTCCGAGAGCGGTCGGGGTCTGCTCCTCGTCGACTGCCTCGCCACCGCCTGGACCGTCCGGCCCCGCCCCACTCGCGGAACGTCCGTGATCGCGGGACTCCCTCTCCACCAGGGCGGTTGACGGGGCTGAGCTGGCCGCCGGGAGCGGGAGCGGAGCCCGGGCGTGCGGGTCAGGCTGCCTCGTCGTCGATGTTCTCCTCCCGGCGGATCATCCGCCAAGCCGCCCGGCGAGCGCTCTGGTTGAGCGACTGCTTGAAGCTGTCGTCGTGGCTGAAGTACTGCCGACCCATATCGGCGATGCTGTCGATGTGCTCGGCCATCTTGTCCTCGAAGACCTCGTCGAAGACGAGCCCGAAGTTTGCCTCGTCGTTGACCGCGGCAGCGCGGACCTTCGGGTCCGCCTTCGCCTCGGAGAACGGCGTGATCACGTCCTGTTCGGTGAAGTCGGTGCCGAACTTGTCGTTGAACTTCTCGATCAGCTCCGACAGCAGCGACTTCTCCTGCTCCTTGGCGCCGCCAGTGCCCTCGCCGAAGCCGCGTAGCTCCGCAGCTCCCTCGGCGGTCAGCGCGAGGTCGTGCTCCCCGGTCTTCTGGATGCGCAGGTGACTGAGATCGACGTCCCCGATGTCCACGCCGCCGTCTCCGCGTCGCGGCAGACGGTTGAGCAGGTGGCGGCCATAGAGGTAGAGGCATTCGAGGTCGGCATCGCGGTACGGCACGATCTGCGAGAGGAAGCCGTACTTCCGGACGTAGTCGTTGAGGTCCGCCCGGAACTGCTCGGCGGCTTCGGCGGCGTCCTCGTCCGGGTCCCCCGCCGCGTCCTTGTGGTCCAGCAGCTCGGTGAACCGCTCGACGGCAGGGCCCAGATGCCGGTACAGCTCGGCGTGCAGCTTCTCCCAACGGGCCACCGAGCCCGCAGCCTTCTCCTCGGCCGCCAGGTAGGCGTCGGCGAACGCTCGCATCTCCTCCTCGACGAGGATGTCGGGCTGCATGACCCTGCTCTGCGCGGTGTAGAGGAGGTTGGGGTCGGAGGGGAGGGTGTTCGCCTCCTCGAAGTACGGACGGAAGGACTCCTTGATGTCCTCGGCGTCGTTGACGAAGTCCAGTACGGCCAAGTCCGCCTGCGACTTGCGGTCGGCCGTGCGGTTCAGACGGGACAGGGTCTGGACGGCGCTGATGCCCGCGAGCTTCTTGTTCACGTACATCGTGGTGAGCAGCGGCTGGTCAAAGCCGGTCTGGTACTTCTCGGCGACGACCAGGATGCGGTACTCGCGCTGTGTCGCCCTCCCGCCGGTGCGCACGGCCTTGTCGTCCTTGCGTGTGTACGCGAACGCCTTCGGCAGCGCGGATTCGGCCAGGCCGCCGTTCTCCTTCGGCTCGGTGGTCTCCTCGCCGTCGTACGTCAGGCTGCCCGAGAAGGCGACCAGCACGCCGGGGTCGGCGTACGCCTGGTCGTCGATGTACTTCCTGATCGCACGGGCCATCTGCACGGCGCTGTGCCGGGAGGCCGTCACCACCATGGCCTTGGCGCGCCCGCCGAGCCTGCCTGCGGTGTGCGTGCGGAAATGCTCGACGATCACCTGCGCCTGCTGCGTCACGGTGGAGTCGTGCGTGAGCGCGTACCGGGCGAGCAGCGGATTCGCCTTGGACGGGTCCACCTCGCGCTCGTCCGGGTTCTTGTTCACCAGCTTCCAGTACGTGTTGTACGTGACGTAGGTGCGCAGGGGGTCGAGGATGAAGCCTTCCTCGATGGCCTGGCGCATCGAGTACGTGTGGAAGGGGACGTACGCCGGCTTCCCGTTGACACTTTCCAGGGTGCCGAAGAGTTCGAGGGTCTTGGCCTTGGGCGTGGCGGTGAACGCGAAGTAGGACAGGTTCGCAGCCTTGCTGCGTTGGGCGGCTTTGCGGATGAGCTTGGCATCGGTGGTGGCCCCCGCTGCCAGCTCGGTGGCCCCGGCCTCGTCGGAGTCCGAGTCCAGGCCCAGGTCACGCAGCGCCGCGCGTACGGCCGTGGCCGCGTCGCCGGACTGCGAGGAGTGGGCCTCGTCCACGATGATCGCGAAGTTGTGGCCCTGGATCTCGGTGGGGTTGCGGCGTAGGTAGTCGATCAGGGCCGGGAAGGTGTGCAGCGTAACGGTGATGATCTTCCCGGTCTCGCGGGACAGCGCCTTGGCGAGCTGATCGGACTTCGCACCGTGCTTCTCGTCGATCTTCACGACCAGACCGGCGGTCTTCTCGAAGCTGCCGACGGTCTGGCGGAGTTGAGCGTCGAGATTGCGGCGGTCGGTGATGATCACGACCTTGTCGAAGACGGGTGCGCCGGGCTTGAGTCCGGCGGTCAGGGCATCGGGGTCGATCTCGGCGGGGTCGGTGGGCGTGTGCAGCGACGAGAGACGGTGCGCCAGCCACCCAATGGTGTTCGACTTGCCGGATCCGGCAGAGGCCATGCCCAGGTAGTTGTGACCGGCGCCGTGGCGGGCCGCATGGTCGGCGAGCTTCTTGACGATGTCCCACTGGTGGTAACGCGGGAAGATCAGCTTCTTGCGGGTCCGCCCGTCCGGGCCCTTCTCCTTGCTGAGGTGCACGAACCGCTCGATCAGGTCCAGCCAGGTGTCCCGCTCCCAGATCTGCTCCCACAGGTACGAGGTCGCGTAGGTCCCGGGGACGGTGGGCGCCGGATTCCCCGCGCCGCCGGGCTTCCCCGGGCCCTCCGACCCGGTGTTGAACGGCAGGAACCGCGTCGGCTTGCCCCGCAGCTCCGGCGCGACGAACACCAGGTCCGTGTCGATGGCGAAGTTCGCGATCACGCGCCGCGCGAAGATCAGCTCGGTGGGGTCGCGGTCCATGCGGTACTGGTCCTTGGCGGCCTCCACTCCCTGGCGCGTGAGGGCGTTCTTCAACTCGGCGGTCGCCAGCGGGATCCCGTTGAGGAAGAGGGTGAGATCGAGACGCTTGCCCTTGTCCGCCTGCTTGGCGGCGTACTCCAGCTCCTTGACGAAGGTCAGCCGGTTCGCCCGGTAGTCGTTCAGGACCGCGTCCGACGCGACGAGCGACGGCTTGAAGTAGGCGAGCCTGATCAGGACGCCGTGGTCCTTCACGCCCTTGCGGAGGACGTCCAGCACCCCGTCGGCCGCGATCGCCTGGTCCACGCGCTTGGCGAACCCTGCCTGGGCGGTGTTGGGATCCCCGCCGTAGAGGGCCACCAGTTCGGCCCATTCGTCGGCTTGGGTCTTTCCGATGAACTCGAAGAGCTGCGCGGTGTCCAGGCCGAGGTGGGGCTGGTAGTGCGACCGGTTTCCTTCACGCCAACCGCGCTCCAGCAAGGCGGTGACTATGGCGTTCCCGAAGGCAGCTTCGTCGTGGACGGCCATGAGCAACTATTCCTCCCCTTTCCGGTGACCAGGTGGGTGATGTCACGGCAGAACTTGTCGCGGCGTGATCATTTCTCGATCCCTCGCCCGCTGGCAGTGGACACATCGATCTGACCGGTGACGGCGGCGGTGATCAAGGCTTGGCGCCGCTCGGCGAGAAGAGCTTGAGCTTGGCTCAGCTTTGTGCGGACTGACGTCAGCCGCGAAATCTCCTCGCTAGTCCTCTCAACGAGCGAGTCGCCGTCAATCGGGATCGGGATTCTGTACCGCCGTAGTTGCTCCCCAGTGAGATGAGGAATCGTAGCAACGTTCCCCTCGGCTTCGAAAACCCCACATGCCTTGGCGAGTCGCAGCCAATACATGAGCCACTCAACTGGCACCGGTCCGGCTCTACGTACTCGGTGGAGTGACTTTTGGAAGTAGCACTCCTGTAGTCTCCCATCCCAAACAGCGGCTTCTGCAACCCCGGCTCCGCCTTCGCAGATCAGCAGGTCGCCTCGTGTTACTGAGTATCGACGAACCTCGTCCGCCGCAAAGTCCATGGTTGCCAAGTCATCGATTGTGATCTCGTACCAGTGCACGTTGGCGTTCCGCAGGTAAGGGAGCTGGTTTCGGCCGTTCGCACGGCCCACGTTGAGCATTTTGCCGAGTTCCGTCAGAAAGTAGGCGTAGACTGGCCCGATTGACCAATTGATCGGGATCTCAGGTAGCCACGGCCAGCCAGTCAACTGACCCTTCCCGCTCTCCACGCTCCCCGACAACATGTCGGCGATGAGAGCCAACTCGCGCTCAGCCATCGCCTCGGTCTGCTTACTTCGTCGCGAAGCAAGTGTATCGATGCGGGCAGTCTCGGCGTCGAGGAAGTCGGCGATGCGGCGCTGCTCCTCTACAGAAGGGAGCCACATCCTGTATTCAGAAAGCAGCTCCCACGCCGTGCGAGGCATCTTAGTCCCGTATGCGGTCGCGTTGGCCCACTCCAACCACGGATGCGAGAGAGTCACATAGAAGAGAAAGCGAGGATCGATCTGAGCGCTTGGACGCAGGACAAGGAGTTCACCTGTACCCGTGCCCGGCTTGCCGGGAAGGTGCGACTTCGCCAAATAGGGCCTAAGCTTGCTGAATAGCACGTCCCCCGGACGGTGTTCGATGCTGTCTTCGGCTGCTTTCAAGGGAAGTCCGTCGACGAGCAGCCGTCCCGTACCTCCTTCGAGGTCCTCAAGACTCAAGAATGGTTGCGGAAAACCGTCTGACTTCGTCACAGAATTCTGAACAATAGACTTGACGCGAACCGAAGTCACTCCGTCACCTCCCCCAACAGTGCCTGGATCTCCGCCTCAAGCCCCTTCAACTCCGCGTCGATCTCCGCCAACGGCCGTGGCGGCTTGTACACGTAGAAGTGCCGCGTGAAGGGGATCTCGTACCCGATCTTCGTCTTGCTGTGGTCGATCCACGCATCTGGGACGTGCGGCAGTACCTCGCGGCGCAGGTACTCCTCCACGTCCTCCTCCAGCGGCACGTTCTCGTAGTCCCGAAGCTCCGGGTCCGGCTCCGCCTGGCCCTTGATGCGCTGGACCTCGCCCTCCGGGTCGCGGACGCCGACCGCCTCGCGCAGGGCCTTGCCGAACGGCGCGCCCGTCGGCCACAACAGGCCGGCCGCGACGACCGCGTCCTTCAGGTCGATCCACGCGTCGGACTTCGTCGTCCAGGACTTGCCGACCAGCGGGCGCAGCGCCGCTACGAACGCCTCGACGTCAGTCGCCCGTGCGATCGGCTTCGACGTGGTGATGGTCGCCAGCGTCTCCTCCGTCACCTCGAAGCGGAGCTTCAGCGGCCGTTCGACGGTGATCCGCCGGTACCCGAAGTCCTCGTTGCGGAAGACCCTGATCTTCCCGGCCCGGTCGGTCAGGTCGTGCCCGCCGCCCTTCTCCGCTGCGTCGACGACCGCCAGCGCCTCCGTGTAAAGCCGCGTGATCTCGGCGATGTGCTCCTCGCCCAACTCCTTGCGCTTGTCGCCGAGCGACTTCCGCATCTTGCGCCAGTAGTCGCGCGCGTCCAGCAGGACGACCTTGCCGCGCCGGTCCCTGGCCTTGCGGTTGCTGAGCACCCAGAAGTACGTGGAGATGCCGGTGTTGTAGAAGAGCTGGTCAGGCAGGGCGACGATGCCCTCCAGCCAGTCGTTCTCCAGGATCCACTGGCGGATCCTGGACTCACCTGACTCCGCCGCCCCCGTGAACAGCGGTGAGCCGTTGAAGACGATCGCGATCCGGCTGCCGCCCGAGCCCGTCGCGTCCACCGGCTTCATCTTCGAGATCATGTGCTGGAGGAAGAGCAGCGAGCCGTCGTTGATGCGTGGCAGGCCGGCCCCGAAGCGTCCGCTCTCACCGAGGCGATCGTGCTCCTCCTCGACCGCGTCCTTGACCTTCTTCCACTCCACCCCGAACGGCGGGTTGGCGAGCAGGTAGTCGAAGGTGGCGCCGGTGTGGCCGTCGTCGCTGAAGGAGTTGCCGAACTTGATGTTCTCCGGGTCCTGGCCCTTGATCATCATGTCCGACCGGCAGATGGCCCAGGACTCGGGGTTGAGTTCCTGGCCGAAGACCTTGACCGTGGCGTCCGGGTTGTGGGCCGTGATGTGCTCCTCGGCCGCGCTGAGCATGCCGCCGGTCCCGCAGGCCGGGTCCATGACCGTGCGGACGGTGCCCGGCAGGGCCAGCGCCTCGCTGTCCGGTGCGATGAGCAGGTTCACCATCAGCCGGATGACTTCCCGCGGCGTGAAGTGCTCACCGGCCGTTTCGTTGGACTGCTCGGCGAAGCGCCGGATCAGCTCTTCGAAGATGTAGCCCATCTGGTGGTTGGTAACGATCTCGACCGGCTTGCCGTCCGCGTCGAGTACGACCTTGCCGTCGGCGTCCCTCTTCACCGGCCGCAGGTCGAGGTCGGCGAACCGTCCGACCACCTGGTACAGCAGGTCCGCCGCGTCCAGTCGCCTGATCTGCTGAGCGAACTCGTACCGCTCCAGGACCTCGCGGGCGTTGGGCGAGAAGGCGCCGTAGTACTCGGTGAGGTACTTCGCCGCGTGCGAGGGGTCGCCGGCGATGGCCTTCAGCGTGTAGGTGCTGGTGTTGTAGAAACTGTGGCCGGACGCCTTGCGCAGGAAGCGGTCGGGGTTGATGTCCTGGTCCTGGTAGCGGGCGGCGACTTCCAGGACCTTGTCCTTGGTCGGCGCGAGGACGCACTCCAGGCGCCGTAGCACGGTGAACGGCAGGATCACCTTGCCGTAGTCGGACTGTTTGTAGTCGCCGCGCAGGAGGTCGGCGACCGACCACGCGTGGTTCGCCAGTTCCGTGTGCTTACTGCTGTTCAACGGAGTCCTTCCGGTGTTCGCCGTCCCAGCGGGACGGAGACTCAAGTCTGGTCGTTCGCGGTGCTGCGGCGCACGTTTCACGCCGATCCGTGACCCTCCGGCAACAGTGCGCCGCCGGTGAGTCCGGTGCTGAGGAGACGTGTGACGTCCTCGGCAGCCTGGTCGGCACGGCGGGCGGCGGTACGCAGTTCGTCAAGGCGGCGGAAGGCGGCGCCGTAGCGCTGCTGCTCGGCGAGCGGGAGCAAGGGAACGCGTAGTCGCCGGGGGTCCACCCGGATGATGGACGTGCCGGTGGCTGCGGCGTTGACGTTCTGCTCCGCCGCGAGAAACCCGGCGAGGAACCACGGGTCGAGCCGACGCCGGTCCGGGCGGAACAGCAGCAGGTGGGGTCCGAGGAAGCAGCCTGCCTCGCCCGGCTCGACGACCCGGGCCACGGCCGTGCGCCCCGCGCGGAGGATCTCTGTGAGCAGCACGTCACTTGCCTGGACCAAGGGGAGGGCGACGCCGGTGGGAAGGTCCGCTTCCGTTCCGGAGGCGGGCCGGTTCCCGAAGACGTCGGCGGCCGTGAGCGCCGGTCGTGCGCCGGGTTCTGCTTCGGACCGGGGCTGCGGTTGGCCGCTACGGGTCCGGCGGCCCGGGGGCGCGGTGTGGAGCAGGCTGAGAGCTCCGCCGCGCAGGAGGTCCGCGACCGTCGCGGTGCGCCAGTCGCGGGGCCGGTCGTCGGCCGGCGGCCAGTCGCCGTCGGTGCTGAGGCCGGCCAGGTCTGTTACCGCTTGACGGAGTTGGTCGTACAGCTCCGATGCCTGCCGGGCCAGCAGGGCGGGGCGGAGTGCTTGCCGGGAAGCCGTCCGGATGCGGCGGGCCGGGGTCAGGTCCACGGCCTCGTCCAGGAGGTCGGTGACCGGCATGGCTGCGGCGGTACCCGGGACGCCCGTGAAGCCGTGCTGGTCGTCGAGGTAGGGCCTCCACGCTGAAAGCACGGTGTCGTTGACAGCGTCCCAGTCCAGCTCTCGCATCTCGGCGGCGGCATCGACGAGCAGGACGGTACCCGGGGCTTCAGCCTGTGGCTCGGGGCGCTCGAGCACCCACAAGTGTAGGCCGATGTGGAGCGGGGTTGCCGCGCCCTGGGGAAGCGAGACGACCGCGCGCAGGGCTCCGTCGCGTACGAGTTGAGCCCGGATACGCCGGCCGGCGGTGCGCTCCGCGACAGCGGGCGGCATGAGCAGTACGGCACGGCCGCGTGGGGTGAGGTGGGCCAGGCAGTGCTGGACCCAGGCGAGCTCGGGCTCGCCCTTGGGAGGCACGCCGTAGGCCCAGCGTTGGTCGTACGCCAGATCGTCGTGCCCCCAATCACGGACCCCGTACGGGGGATTGCACAGGATGGCGTCCACGGTGAGGCCCTTGAAGGCGTCGGCACGCAGGCTGTCCCCCGCACGTACGGAGATCGCCGCCTCGGGGGCGCTCAGCCGGAGCCGCACGGCGGCCTGGGCGGCCTGGGCGACGAGCACGTCCTGGCCGTGCAGTTCGCTCGCGCCCGCGGACGCCGCCGCGACGAGCAGCGATCCCGTACCGCACGCGGGGTCGAGAACGCTCGCGGGGAAGGTGCCCGCGCGGTCGGCAAGGAGCCGGGCCATGAGGTCGGCCAAGGGGCGTGGCGTGAGGTAGGTGCCGGAGCCCCCCGCGTCCTCCAGCAGGCGTTCGGCCAGGACATCCGTCGCAGCCTCGGCGCCATCCGTGACGACGCACTGCAACAAGGCCCTCAGCGGTTCGGCCGCCTGGGGCGCGTATACGGCGTCCTCGGTTCCCGGGACGCCCTGGGCTTCATCGCGCGCGGCTGCCCGGACCCATCGCAGCAGTGCGTCGTCACGCAGTTCGGGAAGGGCTTCGCGCTCTCTCCGATCCAGCCGGGCGGCTGTGAGTACCACAGGGAGCAGGGGCAGAGCCAGTTCGTCGTCGCCGGGGCGGGAGCGCAGCGCGGTGCGAAGCCGGACCAGCGGTGTTTCCTCGGGGAGTTGACCTCGGGCGGAGAGCCAGGCGCGTACGGCGTCGAGATCGTAGGTGGGGCTGGTGTCCGTGCCTCCCGCAGGGGCCGGAAAGTCCGGATGCCGACGACGCCAGTTGCTCACCGTGGCGCGGGTGACTCCAGCTAGCCGGGAGATGTCGGCGGCGGTCACGAGGGCACTGGCCTGCTGGTTCATGGGCTCCTGCCGGGTGACGTGGGGCGGGCGTGCTGGACGGCTTCACTCTATACCGGCACCCACCCCACGTGAAGTGTTTGACAGTGCTTTCAGTTATCGCTCTACTGGTAGTGCTTTCACTCGGCTCGTGGCTTCCCCGAGCCTCCCGGGCTTTCTCCTGCCCACAACACGTCGATGCGAATGGAGCGGCACCATGGCCACCAGGACTTCCGGCACGTCCAAGCGCACCCTGTACCGGCTCACGGGTGTCGCTCCGACGGTCGACGCGATGTTCGACGTCCTCGACCCGGATCGGCTCGAGGCCGTGGACGCGGAACTGCACTTCCCGGCGGAGCGGTTGGGCGTTCCGGCGCTGCTGGTCACCGGCAGCTTCGAGCAGCCGGTCGCGAGCTGGTGCGGCGAGATCAATCGCACGACCGGGTGCGAGGTGTCGCGTCCGGTGAACCGGTCGGCCGGGCTGCTCATGCTCGTGGTCGACGGCGAGGTGTACGCCATCGGCTACGACCAGGGCTTCCGCCTGGTGCCCGACCGGCTCAAGGACCGGCGGTTCGGGCTCGGTTTCGTGATCCGCAGGGTGGACCCCTCCCAGATCCGGGACATGGTCTCCCATACGCCGGGCGGCGGCCGGACCGACATCACTCTCGTGCCCGGCGGCACTCCGGTCTGGAGCCTGGGTGTCCAGGAGCACGCGCAGATCGTGCGGCGGCTGGGCGGTCGGCTGGACGGGATCCAGCTGACGATCGCCCAGCACGACCGTACGAAGGTCTCCAGCGTCGAGGGCGGTACGGGGCTGCGGATGCGCCTCGGTATCGAGGCCGAGGACCTGGTCACGGACGTCCGGACCATCGCCCGTGTCCTTCGGGACGAGGCCCCGGCCCCGGAACTCGAGTTCGTCGAGCACATCGTCCCGGTCAAGGACGCCGACCTCGTCACGCGGCTGGAGGAGCGGCTCGATGGCATGCTGGGCGAGGTATCGGACGGACGTATCGCAGTCGCCGTCCCCTCCAGTCACTGGGAGGACTACGGCGCCGCCCAGGCGTTCGCCACCAAGGTGCACAGCCCGGAGGCGCACCTCACCGACGACTTCAGCCTGGAGTACGTCCTCAGCCGGGCCCGCGTGCAGAGGGCGGGAACGCGCTTCGCCGCGCTCCGCGACGGCACCGTCACCCTCTACGCGCACACCCGGGCTTCGAGGGGCGACGTCATCGGGACGTCGGGCGTGCTCCAGTGGATCGAGGCGGAGGTGGCGCTCGGTGCCCGCCGGTTCTTCCTGCTGGACGAGCAGTGGTACGAGATCGGCGAGGCGTACCTGGAGGCGATCCGCTCGCAGGTAGAGCGACTCATCACCGACACGCCCTCGGTCGACCTTCCGGCGTGGGTGCTCGGGGACAGGGAGCGGGACTACAACGAGTCGGTGCCCGACCTGCGGCCCGGGTACGTCTGCCTCGACCGTGACAACGTCCGGACCGCGCTGCACCGGGGCAACGGTGTGGAGATCTGCGACCTGCTGAGCCCGGACGACGTCCTGGTCATGGTGAAGCGGGCCAAGGGTTCCGACGCGCTGAGCCATCTGTTCGGCCAGGCCGTGGTCGCCGTTCAGACGCTGCTGCACTCGCCGGAGGCCATGGACGGATTCGCCCAGCGGGTGGCCGCGGCCCGGCCCGGCCAGGCCTTGCCGGACGGCTTCCGGCCGTCGAAGGTCGTATTCGCGATCCTGCTGAAGAGCGGAACCGACCTCACCGCCGACACCCTGTTCCCGTTCTCCCAGGTCACCCTCGTCCAGACGGCCAAGATGCTCGAGGCGTGGGGAGTCGCCGTCGAGGTCATCGGGATCCAGGCCACGGCGGCGCCTCCGATTCGGGCGGGAATCCGCCGCCTGGCCGCGTAGCGGGGCCACCTCAGCCCGTGAGTGCTGCGGTTCGGCACACAGGCCGACGTGCGGCCGGTCGCTTCGTACCGACGGGATCGGAGGAACGACAACGTCTCAGAAGCGGCTGTCGCGGGCTACACGGCCACGTACGCCATCAAGAGAGCGGAGTCCGCCGATGCTGTAGACGGTCGAATGTGTCATGCGCGGGGGTGGGATACACGCATGGCCGTTGTCCGAGCGGCGCACGCCGTCGCAGGTGGGCTCGCTGCTCAGAGCAGTGGCGTGAGCGCCATCGCCTAAGCCTGGTGGATCTTGACCAGACGAGCGTTCCCGCCCGGCACGTCATCTTCCCGGAGTCCGGACGGGCCATGGTGCTCCACCTCTCCGAACAGCTGGACGTCCCCATGCGTGACCGCAGCCCCCTCCGGCTCACGGCCTCTTACGTCCCCGCCCACAGGCAGAAGCCGCTCGCGGGCCCCGCGATGGTGTGGGATTTCGTCCGCCTGGTGCCGTGGAGTTGCAGGTCAAGGCCCTGCCCAACCGAGTGGGCAGGGCCAGGTCGCCGTGTGCGGACTGGCATACGCAAGAAAGGCTCTGACCGGCATTACTGCTGGTCAGAGCCTTGATCCGAAGTACCCCCGGCAGGATTCGAACCTGCGCACACGGCTCCGGAGGCCCGTGCTCTTCAGCATGTTTCCGCAGGTCAGCGGACTATCTGACGGTATGTTACCAGCCTGATCCCGCACATATCCCGCGATGTCGAAATGTCCCATTCTGGCCAAGTTGACTTGATTGTAGTATCCCGCCCTGCACTCGGGCCAGAGCCAGAAGTAGCCGGAAACAAATTCGACAGCCTCTGCTGTTGAAGGTCGGTCACACTGGTCGCACGGGAGGGGCGGTGTTCGGACCTGAAGCTCTACAGCACGAAGGGCGGCGCGACGGAGATCGCGCCGCATCTGGCGGAGGCCGAGGCGGAAGTGCAGGGCCTCGTCGAGGCGGACATGGAGACGCTGCTCGGCACTCGGTTCCTGGCGAGTGAGTACGGCACCGGGCCGGTCCACGGGGGCCGGATCGATTCGCTCGGGCTGGACGAGAACGGGTCGCCGGTCATCGTCGAGTACAAGCGAGGTGTCGACGCCGGCGTCATCAACCAGGGCCTGTTCTACCTGGCCTGGTTGATGGACCACCGTGCCGAGTTCGAGCACCTGGTTCGCGACCGGCTCGGGGCGACGGCCGCTTCCCAGGTGCTGTGGAGCGGCCCGCGTCTGATCTGCGTTGCCGGCGACTTCACCCGCTACGACGTACATGCCGTGCGCGAGCACCGGAGGTCCATCGACCTGGTCCGCTACCGACTCTTCGGCAGCGACCTGCTCGGGCTTGAGACCGTGGCCTCCGTGAGCGGCGGCATGCAGGTAGGCCAGCGGGCGCGGCGCCAGGCGGCTGCCCGTGCGGCGGCCGACGTCCAGGGGGCGGCGATGATGGAGTTGGCGGGCGCGGTCGACGAGGTGCTACTCGGGCTCGGGGACGGCGTGAACCGCGTTGAACGCAAGACCTACCGGGCGTATCAGCGGCTGCGGAACTTCGCCTGCCTGTGCCGGCCGCAGCGCAGCAAGCTGCTGGTCTATCTGAAGGTTGATCCGAAGGACGTCGACCTCGTTCCGGGCTTCACCCGGGACGTGTCCGGGGTTGGCCACCATGGGACGGGCGACCTGGAGGTCCAGCTTCGTACGCCGAGGGACGTGGAGCGGGCGCAGGATCTGTTCCGGGCGAGCTACGCGGTGGCGTGATCGGATGCCACAGCCCGTCTCGTGGCGGGCTGTGCTTCGTGTTGTGTCTGCGGTCGTGGGCGGGCCTTTCGACGTCCGGGCAGGGGGGTGGCGGTGGACTATCTATGGTGCGCGGGATCGCCGGTTTGGCCAACCGGCGATCCCGCGCTATGTTGCCCCGCCCGTGTGGGTCGATGATCAGCGTGAACGGCTGGCGGGGCGGCTGGCCGTGACCGCCGGTGCCACCGGCGTCGCACTGGTGGCGAGCCGGGTGAGGTGCTCGCGGCACGGCTGGGCCTGGCGCGTACCGGTCGCGTGGGCGAGGGTCTCGGAGAGATCGGTCAGCAGCGTACTCGGCGTTTGCGGGGACGCGGTGATGGTCCAGGTGGGCTGGTCCGGACCGGTGCCGGCCCAGACGGTCCAGGTGGCCAGGTTCTGACTCGGGTGCTGTGCGGCGAAGGCGTCGAACTGGACGCCTGCGTCCCCGTCGGGGGATGTCCAGCGGATCCACCGCGCGTCCACAGTGTGCTTCCAGCCGGCGTCGGAGAGCGGCTGGGTGGCCGTGGTGACCATCCTCTCGTGCACCGGGGCGCCGATGACCGTGTCCCAGCCGTCGCCGTCGGCGAGGTGGGTGAGCAGTTCCTGCAGTACCGGGGCGGGGGTTGCGCTGGTCGCGGTGAGGACCCACATGCGGTCGGAGACGGGTGTCTCGTAGGCGGCTATGGTCCATGCGGTCTCGTGGGCGGGGGTTTCGTGGACGTGCTCGATGCGCAGGGTCTGCGATTCGTGGATGGCGTGGGTCGTGTCATCCGACCAGGTCCGCCGCTTCTCGAACTCGCCGTGCGCGTCGAGGAAGGCGTCGAGGAGAGCGTCGTGGTCGCCGGTATCGGCCAGGTAGACGGGGACGGTCTCCGGCTCAGGGAGGGCGGGAGCGGACTTGGCCGCGGTGGCGTCGAAGGCGGAGCGGGCCTCAATGGCGGCGCGTTCGATGTCGGTCAGGGGCGCCGGACCGGGGCGCATCTTGGCCGCGTGGGCCTTCTCGAAGGCGAGCAGGGCTTGCGCGGGTGAGTCGTAGGTGATGTCGGTGACCTGGCGCAGGTGGTCCTCGCCGTGGAGGCAGACGGACTTGCCGTCATCGAGATAGGTGCCGATCGCGACGGTGGTGTGGCCGTCGTGGGCGTGGGCGTGGATGAGGAGTCGGCCGTCGCGGATGTCGTCGTGGATCTTCTGGGCCGCGTTGGAGACCTCGCGGATTTCGCTGCGGGTACACCAGGGCATCGGATAGTTCGCCCAGGTCCATTCCTCGTCCATGGCTTCCTGGAGCCGCGGGGTGATCTCGACAGTCATGCCTTCGGTGATCAGCCGCTTGGCTGCGTCGTCGGCCCAGTAGGGCTCCTCGCGATCGATGCGGGCCAGCACCAGGATGTTGTCGGCGACGACGCTCCAGCCGGCAGCCTCCAGAGCCATGAGAGCGACGCGGGCCTGCGTGCCGGTCAGGTCGGCGGTCACTGCGCTGGGATGAGTGGGGTGGGTGTCGAGGCGGACGTGGGCGTCGATGGCGGGAGTCACGTGGGGTCTCGTCTCTTCTGCTGGCAGCCGGGCCTTCGGGCCTGGCCACCGGTGTACGCGGGGGCTATCGGGTTGCTCGCGTGGGCCGGGCGGTGTGCGCGGCCGTGGTGGTCGGCGGGCCGGCGCGGGCGGCGGGCGGGGGCCGCCGCTGTGGCGGGGTGGCTCCGGTGGCGTGCTGCCAGCGGGTGCGGACGGTGGCGGTGTCGGCGAGGGCGCGGCGGGCGCCGACGACGAGCTGGAACGGGGTGTTCGCCGGGTCGCTGGCGTACGCCTTGATGCGGCGGCCGGTGTGCTCGGCTGTGGCCAGGAGGGAGCGCTGCAGGGCGCGCTCGCACCAGTGCTGGACGGAACCGGCCGGTTCGGCCAGCAGGCGAAGGACGCTGCCAGGTTCAGCGCCGTCGTCCAACAGGCCGCGCTGCTGCGCCTCCCACAGAACCGTGACGGGGTCGACGGGCTCGCGGCGGCGGGCGAGGGCGGTCAGGCACTGCCACAGGCCGGCGTGCAGGGGCAGGGTGAGGTCGTCGGGGAGCAGCCACCGGACGGCCTCGATGTCGGTGGGGTAGGCCGTGGCGGTGGCGAGGAGGATCTGCTCCTCCTCGACGGCTACGGGGTCGGGCGTGTCGGGCGGCGGCGGTGCGGTGGTGCGGGGCAGGACACCTGCGCGTGGTGGGAAGCGGTTGGCGATGTCGTCCACGACCGCGGTGAGCGCGTCGGCCTCGGCGAGCACCGTCTGGACGGGGTGCGGGAGGGAGACGTCGTGGACGGTGTGCACGAGGCGTTCGGCGGCCGTCTGCAGGCGGCGGCGGGCGCGCTCGGCCTCGACCATTCGGGCATAGGCGGTGGCGTGGCTGGGCCAGGGGCAGACCTGGACGAGGGTGTGCAGGTAGGAGGCGGTCAGCCCGCGCGCTTGCTCCTGGCTGGTGGCGAGCACGCGGTCGAGCCATTTGGTGTTCTTCGCGTGCTCGGCGGGGTCGGGCCGCGGCAGGGTGGTGATCGCGGCGTACAGGGCGGCGTGCGCGGCGGTGGAGAACGAGTCGGCGGTGACGCCGCTGGCGTCGTCCAGACGGTGTGGGTCGAGGAGGAGGGCCCCGAGGAGGGCCTGCTCGACGTGGAACACGGGCTGCGGTGGTGGGATGGCGTGGAGGTCGTCTTCGTCGGGTTCGGCGTGGGGCATTAGGCGGCGAGGGTGAAGTCGTCGGGGTCGAGGGTGACGCCGAGATGTGGGGCGAGGAGGTGGCCGGCGAGCAGCGGGGGTACGGCGTTGCCGATCTGGGAGAACTGCTGGCCCTTGTTGCCGGCCCAGGGGTAGTCGGCGGGGAAGGTCTGCAGGAGTCCGGCCTCGCGGGCGGAGATCCGGATCGGCGCGGGAACCGCTGGGGTATCGGTTTCTCCGGCCGGAGGTGAGGCGGGCTCGGCGACCCAGGTGCACTCGTTTGCGCGGTGCCCGAAGAACAGCGTGCCTGCCGGCTCCTGGATGGACCGGACGGTGGCGTTGGCCTGGTTGTTGCTGCGCAGGGACCAGGACCAGCGGTGGGCCTCGGCGGTGAACGTCGGCGCGGGAGCGTCGGCGGCGCAGTTCTCGCGTGTGGCCTTCCGGGCCGCCCATCCGGCGCCTTCGCGACGGGACTGCAGGACTACGCCGTCCGGTCGGGGCATCCAGGTGCCGCGCTCACGGGCGTCGGACAGCGTCTTGCGGGAGCCGGACGGGAAAGGTTCGGGCCCGCCGCCGGGCCCGCCGCCCGCGCAGACGGTGGGGACGGGCCGGTCGGTCGCGCCCCATCCGAGGGCCTCGGCCATGCTGACCCAGCGGGCGCGGCCCGGACCGAACAGCGATTCCGGTTCGGCGACTTGGGCGTGCGTGGGCGTGGGAGGCTGCGCTGTACGGACCCGGGAGGCCAGGAGGATCGCCCGCCTTCTGGTCTGCGGAACACCGAAGTCGGCGGCGTTGAGGATTCCGCACCAGACGGAGAACCCCCACCCGCGCAGAACGGCCGAGTACTGCTTCCACAGCGGCAGGACGTCCGGCACTTCCTCCATGGCGACCCACTCCGGTTCGCCCACCGTATTCAGGGCGTACAGATACCGCATCGGCTCGGCCGCGAGCAGGGAGCGCTCGTCGCGGCACACGCTGACGAGCCGGTCGCGGGTGTCGCGACCGGCGGCCAGATCCTCGACCGCCGCGTGCACCAGCGGCTGGTCGAGCAGGCCGAGGCGCTTGCCGGCCATGCTCCACGCCTGGCACGGCGGCGATGCGATCACACCGCGGGTGCGGCCGATGAAGGGCCAGGTCGGATACATCGCCACGTCGGTCCGGATGGTCAACTGCCCGGCCGCCGCGCGGGTTTTACACGCCCACTGGTCCCATTCCAGCCCGATGTCGCGCACGCCGAGGACGTGCAGTGCCCTGCTCCAGCCGCCCGGCCCCGCGAAGAGGTCGAGTATCACGTGGCCAGTCCGAAGTCGTCCTGCGTCAGGGCATCGGCGTCGCCGCGGCACGCCCAGGGCGAGCAGCCGTCCTCGACCCCGTTCTCCAGTACGTCCGCTTCGTCCGCGCTGATCTGTAGGGCGGCCCGCTCGGCGCGGGTGACGTGGTCGATCGGCGCCCGGCTGAGCGGGACGCGGGAGCGGTGCAGGAACGCCTCGCCGAGCAGTCTGCTGCCCGACGCGTTGGCGCGGGCATTTCCCTGCCGGATAGCTTCGTCGAATTCGACGACGTCCGCCCATTCGGACGGAGAGGTGTCCCTGATGTGTCTCCACTGCGCGTTTCCGTGAAATGGGCACCCCAGGCAACTCGATTTCGGTGTATCGGCGAGACCGAGCGAGGTCAGGTAGCGAACGCAGTCGGCCCGGCTCCAGGACATGTCCAGAAGCGGATGCCTGTTGCGCATGTACTTGACGTCAGCGTCCTTGGCGCGGTGAAATTCATCGGTCGAGATCCCTACCCATTGTTCGACGAATACTCCCTTCGGAATGCGGGCAGGATAGGGGTACCCGAGCAGTTCGCGCACCTTCTGCTTTATTGGCTTTACCTTATATTCGCCGGTGCACTGCCGTCGGGTCATTCCAGGCCGCCCGTCCTTGTTGAGGATGTGGAGTGGCATGGATGCGAACCGGTGATCCGGGTTCAGGGCGTCACTGCGAATATTTCCGGCCGACACGCGCAGCATCGGGATTCCGGCAGGCGCGGCTATCTCTTCCTCTAGTCGGTCAAGGTGGGCATACACTGCTTTGGGTTCCCAGCCGGTGTCGGCGAAAATCGCGTAGTCGACTTTGGGGAGAACGCCCTCGGCTGACAGGGTGAGAAGGGTGCTGGATTGAACTCCGGCGCCGAGGGAAAGGGCGCGGAATCGGGGCTGATCTGAAATGGGCTGTCCTGGGTGTAGGGAAACGGGAGGGAGAGTGTCCGCATCGAGGCCGTTGCGTGAGTGGCAGGGGATTCCGGCCGGTGGCGTGGTGGGGATCCGGGAGATCGGTTTTCAGAGATGAGCGGTGGGGGTGGCGCAGCGGGAGATTCGCTCGCTGACCAGCTGTGCGTGACGCAATGGCAATGCGTGGGTGGCGTCCGGCACGGTCTCCAGCTGGGCGCTGGGCAGACAGGCGGCAACGCGACTCGTCTGCTCGGGCGGGATATGGGTGTCAAGGCTTCCGGCGAGGAGGTGGACCCGGCTGCCGAGCTGCTGCAACGGGCCGGGGTCGGGCTGCTGGTCGGCGAGGTCGTGCCACAGGGCGGCGATGTCGCCGGTCGCCATGGAGTGCAGGCCCTGTCGGCACGGCAACGGCTGTGCACCGGGCTCCGGATGGGCGTGGGGACGCAGGGCCCACCGGCTGGTGGTGGGAAGGCGCCGCCGGACGGCGTCGAGCAGGTACGGCGCGTGCGTGCACGCGGACACGAGAAGGGTGCGGCCCAGGGCGAGGAACGAGTGGGCAGGGCCGGTGCCCGTGCGAGTGCTGATGCCGCCGTGCGGGGGCGAGATGAGTACCAGCCTGCGGATGCGGGGTGCGAATTGGGGGTGGCGCGCGACCAGGCGCATGAGCGTCATCGCTCCCATGGAGTGGCCGGCGAGCACGAGTGGTCCCCGTGGCGCTGTCGTCTCAAGAACCTGGGCGAGGTCGTGGGCCAGCTGGTCGAGGCTCAGGGCGGCGGTGCCGCGGGTGGAGTAGCCGTGTGCGCGCTGGTCGTAGCGCACGACGCGCATCCCTTCGCGGAGCAGGAGCGGTAGGTGCGAGCGCCACAGGGCAGCGGTGACCGAGAGGCCATGCACGAGGACTGCCGTCACGGGTGCTTGTGCAGGTCCGTCGACGTGGGTGCTGAGCTGGGCACCGTCCGGGAGCCGTATCGATCTCATGCTGCGGTCCCGAAGTCGGTCTGCCGCGGTGCGTGTTTGGCGACGGCCCGCTTGGTGATGCCGTCGGAGGCCCTCTTGGAGGCGGCGGAGAGTTCGGCGGCGCCGGGCTCCAGATACCACGGGCGCAGGTCGAGCATCGCGGCGCGCATACCGGTGGCGAAACACAAAGCAGTGCCCTTGGGCAGGGCGCGAATCGCGTCGGCGGGCAGGATCCGCTCCTGCCGCATCGACACGGAGGTCGACTTGCCGGACTCCGAGCGCGAGGTGGAGGTGGTCTCGACGTCGTGGTCGCCGATCAGGCGGGACAGCTTGTCGGCGAAGTCCGGGTCGTCGATGCCGCTACCGATGACCTTCACGGTCGAGGCGGACCACAAGGCATCCATGCCCGCGTCGCCCCAGACCTTCTGGCCCTGGCGGTAGGACTGCAGAATCGTGATCGGGATGATCCCGCGTGACCCGAGGTGGGAGTACAGGTCGGGAAGGTCGCTGATCTTGCAGACGTTGGCGGCCTCGTCGAGGATCGCCAGCATGGGCGGATCCAGGCGCCCGCCGGCACGTTCGGCCTGCGCGGTCGCGGCCCGCATCACCGAGTCCGCGCACGCGGCGATCAGCGCCGAGGCTCCGCCTCCGCCGTCCTTGCTGAGCAGGAACAGCGTGTCGGTGGAGGTGACGAACTGCTCCGGCCGGAACTCCGGGACGTCCTTCTGCGGGGTCACCCACGCGGCGATTTCCGCGTTCAGAAGTGCGGAGGCGTACTGCCGGGCGGTCTCGTAGATGCCGTCCCTCGTTTCCGGAGGGCCTTCGACCGTCCCCTTGAGCTGGGCGGCGACGGCGGCGAAGCCGTGGTCGCGCAGGATGTCCAGCGGAGTGCGGTCGGCGGGGAAGGCGAGCCACTGCATGATGTCGGTGATGGGCCGCTCGTCGAGTGCTGCGGCCAGGAGCAGCTGGGACAGGATGTTGCTGCCGGCCTTCGACCAGAAGTCGCCCTGCTGGGAGGCGTCCACCGAGGCGGCGAGGAAGTGTCCGGCGAGCCGGTTCGCCCCGTCCAGGGTTCTCGCGCTGGCGAGAGGGTTCCACCACATCTCGCGGGCGGCGTGCGCGATCTGCTGCGGGTCCATGGTCCACACGGTTCCCGCCCGGGCCCTCGCCTCGTAGGCGGTGGTGAAGGCGTCGCCGGCGGCCTTGTTCGACGTCAGCAGGACCGGGCCGGGTGCGCCGAGCATGGAGGGGATGGCGAGCGAGGTGGTCTTGCCGGACCTGGGTGCCATGATCGCGACGGCAACGTCCTCGAACCCCATCCGTACCTCGTGGCGACTGCCCTTCAGGTTGCCGAGAAGGATGCCGGTGTCCTTCGCGTCGATGTGCTTGCTGTTCTTCAGGCTGGGGCGCAGGGAGCGGGCTTTGTCGGTGATTGCCTTGGCCATCAGCGGCTCGATGTCCCGGGCCTTGGCCATGTCGGTGATCTTCTTCTTCCGGCCGCCGCTTCGGTTCTTGTGCCGGGCCCACAGGACGCCCGCGCCTGTCCCGAGGGTCAGGAGCAGGAGGACGGGGACGATGCGGGCACCGATCAGCAGGGACGTTTCTCCTGCGGCGGGCCAGACCTGCTCGGGGTGGAGTAGGGCGTTGGTCGGCTGATATGTGGCCCAGTTGGTGCCGGTGAGGTAGGCGGTGATGTTGCCGGACAGCCAGGCCAGGTGGGACAGGGGGACGACGACGGCGAGCACGCCGAGGAGGAGGCGCAGGACGAGGTCGTAGCCGTCGGTGTTGCTGCTGGAGGAGGAAGGGGGCAAGGGCTACGTGCTTCCGGGCGGGGACGGGAGGGTGAGCGGCTGCGGCCGCCTGGGCGGCGCCTGCCGTGAGGGGGCCGGGCCGGCGGAGTGGTGGTGTGTTCGGGCAGCGAGGTAGTGGACGCGTTCTTCCAACGCGCCGGCGATGTACACGGCGAGCACGTCGGTGGTCTTGCGGGTGACGACGTTCGGGTCGCGGTCGGGAGACTGCGTCTGCTGTCGATGCGCGGCGCGGGCTTCGGATCGGCGAGCGCAGCGGTGAACGCGGCTACGAGGCGGGCGGGAGTGTGCCCGCCGAAACGGGCCTGCCACACCGGCCGGTCGGGGCCGAGTGTGGCGGTGACGATTCAGGCGCCCGGTTCTTCCGCGCTGCCCACCCCCTGGAAGTACGCGGTGTCGTCGGGTGACAGGAGGCCGTTGTCCGCGGAGGCGGGCGACCGGCTGATCTGTCGAAGTGGCTCGAACGGATCGGAGGGCGCGCCCGTCGGCGGGGCCAGGTCGGTGAGGGCGTCGGTGGCGGCGGCGATGAGTTCGACAGGGGGGCGGGCGCCGAAGCTGGCGTACCGGCCGGGCCTGTCCGGCTCCGCCGCGTGGCTCAACGTCCACCACTGCTCGTTAGGCTCGGGCTCCAAGCGCAGGAGGGCCTTCTGGCCGGGACTGGAGAGCAGGACGCGCGGCATCAGAGGGTCGTCACCGTGGCTCCATCCGCAGGCACGGTGGAGAGGAACGGTGCTCCGAGCGGGGTCACCGCCGCCGGCGAGATGACGCGGGGAGACGAAGTCGACCTCGACGGTCTCGGGAGCCGGGGGCATGCTCACTTCCGTGTTGCAGTTCGCCGGACGAGTGCGCGGAGCGGTATGGGGGCAAGAGGCGAACGGGCCTTGCGGGCAGCGGCGTTGATTTCCCGGAGAGCCGATCCGTGGGTGGCCCAGTTGTCGAGGTAGCTCCACGATTCCGCGTGATGCTCGGCGAGGGCGTCGTCGAAGTCGGCGGTGCCGGCCTTGGCGGTGGCGGGGAGGGCGTCTCGGGTCTTCAGCCACTGCTCGTGCAGTTCGTCGAGCCGGTCGAGGGCGTAGCGCAGGACGCCCAACTGGTAGACCCAGCGGCTCTGCACTGTGTTCTCGGGCAGCTGGGCCAGCTGTATCTCGGCTGTGGCCAGCAGGTGACGGGCACCGTAGCGGAGCGGCTCGAACGCCGTGAGCGTGTCGGCGTCGCGCTGGCTCGCGCGCATGCCGTAGGCGTGGTCGTCGTAGGGCCAGCCGTCGAGGTCGGTGTGTTCGTCGGAGTAGGCGTCCCAGGCGTCGAGGATCTTCTTGCTGTCGCTTAGGTAGTCGTCGAGGTGGCGCAGGAAGTTGCGGTGTTCGCGGTGGTTCATGGAGATGAGGAGGGGTCCTGTCGGTTCAGCGGCGAGCAACTGGATGGGCTGGGCCGGCCTTCGCCGGGGTCGTCGCGGGTTTCGTCTGCTGCCGGCGGGCGAAGCGTGCCTGTGCGCGGAGTGCCTTGATGCGGGTGGTATGGGCGTCGACCACCTGCTGTGGGCGCAGTGGGCTGGGTTCTTGCACGGCGCTGTAGTGGCCGGTGCGGTCGTACATGCCGCGCTGGAGCGGGCTACGGTCGGCCAGTGCGGTGAGGAATGACCCGACCAGGCGGGTGGGGGTGTGCTCGTGGAAGTAGGCGTGCCAGATGCGTGGGCCGTCGATCGTTCCATGGCCGGGCTCGCGGGTCTCGACGCGCCAGGAGGGCCGGTCGTGGAGTTCGCTCGACGGGCGCAGTTCGATACGACACATGGAGTCCGGTGAGCGCGCTGTGTCGTCTGACTCGCGGTGCCAGCCCGCCGAGGACACCGGTAGCCACGGGTCCGACTGCTGTGGCGGCGGGACGACGAGGGCGTCCGTGAAGCCGGCGAGGACCTCGGCGGGCACGAGTTCGCCGAACTCGGCGTACCAGCCCGGCTCGGTGTCAGTGGGCTCAGCCTGCAGCCGCCACCACGCGGAGGTGCGGGACTGGGGGTCGAACTGGAGGCGATGGCGAAGGTCGGGGCTGTGCAAGGTGATTTCGGCGCTCAAAGGGTCGGAGACGGCGCTCCACCCTGCGGCGGCGAGGCCGTGGGTGACGTGGCGGGCGTCGCCGGGGCCGGCGAGGTGGCGGGGGCTGATGTCGAACGGGATCTGCCAGGCGTGCTTGTTGGCGAAGTCGGCGAGCTGCCGTTCGCTCACCGGCACCGGCCGCACCCCACCGTGGGCGACGGGGTCTTCGCGTTCAGACGGCGGAGGTCGTCGAGGACGTAGTGGAGGGCGTGCTGGTCGGATTGTTCCCGCGCAGCGATGCGCAACTCCGTGATCAGCAGGGCGGCTTCGGCGGTGCGCGGGGTGTCCGGATGGTCCTGTACGGCGCGGGCGAGGGCGCGCAGGGCGTCGGCGAGCTGGACGGGGAAACCGGTGTATTCGTCGAGCAGCGGCTCGACGAGGGCGAGCGCCTCAGCGGGCTCAGGGGTGTCGCGCAGGTAATCCGTAAGGTGGGACAGGGTGTCGGTCGCGGTGCGGATGGTGTCCGGGGTGAGCGCGGGCACGGGGATCCTTCGGTGGTCGGTGTCGGAGGTCAGCGACGGGCGCGAGCCCCGCCGGTGTGGGCGTGGGGGCGAGCTGTCGTACGGGGCCGGCTGCTTCGAACCGAGTTGCGGGCCCAGGTGGCGGCGCGGGCGGCGGTGATCCGGGCCTGCTGCCAGGCGCTGAGCTGGGAGGGCAGGACGGAGACGGATGTGGTGCGGATCTGTGCGCTGTGCGGGACGCGTCCGCGCGGGCGCATGACGGGTTCGGGGCTGGCGAGAGCAGCGGAGAAGGCTTGCACCAGGTGCATTGGGGTGGTGGCCGTGAACTGGGCTGTCCAGCCGTTGCCCTGCTGGTCCTTGGCACCGGACCACCACGTGGCGTCGCCGCCTGGGGCCTGGCGGAACTGCATCCACGCGGTGTTGTCGGGGCTCGTCGCGGTGTAGTGCCCGGCCTCCGGCCGAGTGTGCCAGTGCTGTTCCTGCAGCGGAGCCCACACATCGGGCGCGTGCGCGGAGCGGGGCCGGGTCAGGGCATCGCTGAGCCCGGCGACGATCTCCACCGGTGTCTGCCGGCCGAGCTTCACCCACCACTCGTCCTGCTGCCCGGTCGCCTTGCCATGGATCGTCCATCCACCTGGCAGGACAAAGGGGTCGTAGGCGATCCGGACCATGCGGTCCGGGCTCTCCAGGAAGAGGGACCCGACTGCCTTGGACTTGTCCCGCCAGCCGGAGGCGCGCAAGAACTCGGAGACATGCCGGACGTCGCCGCCGCCGGCGAGGGCGCGAGGCTGGACGAGGTAGTGCTGCTCGGCTTCTTCGCCCGGGCCCCAGCCCTGCCACTGCTTCCTCTTCACCGGCGCCGCCGTACGACGAGCGGAGCAGGGACTGGTGGCTTCGCCGCCGTGGCGGCGGGCTGTGTGCTGACGTGCCGGAGGGTCTCGCGGTGTTCGTCAAGGTCACCGCCGATGGCGTCGAGTTCGTTCGCGGCCCGGCCGAGAGCGAGCCATACCTCTGCCGGCAGTACACCGCGCTCGGCCTGGTTCTTGGCGAACACGCTGCTGGTGGCCACGAGGTGGGTGGCGCCGCCGAGGACTCCGTCGTCCGGGTTCAGGACACGGGCGATGACCTGCATGGCCTCGTGAGGGGGCAGTTGGGCCATGTGCTCGGCGAGCTGGCCGAGCTGGCGGGTGATCTCGTCGGCCAGCCGCACCGGGTATGGGGTGGAGTGGGGCATGCTCCTCCAGGTCGGAGTGGGTTCAGTGGTGGTGGCGGTGCCCGATCCGCTGCGACTCGGCGAGGACGGCCTTGGGGCGTGCGCCGGCCAGCAGGGAGGTGCGGTCGGGGCCGATGGCGATGCAGGCGCGCAGGTAGCGGCGGAAGAGAGCGGTCGCGAGGCGGGGCTTGAGGCGGTGGGTGATCGGTGGAGGCGTGCGGGGTACTACGGGGTTCTCCGATGGGTCGGGCGGTGCAGGGCGGCCCCGGCGAAGTGCCGAGGCCGCCCGATGAGGGTTACGGACTACGCCGGGACGGTGCGGGGCGCGAGGCGGCGGCGACTGGCTCCGGTGTCTGTACGGCAGGGCTGGACTTGCCGGCGCGGATCTCGTGTACGGCCTGCTGATAGGCGGCCTCGTCGAAGACGGGGTGCGCGCGGCGTGAGTGCGGGCGAGAAGGACCGGTGGACGGCGTGTGACAGCGTGTCCGGTGTGGTGCCGAGTTGAAAGGCTGGTGTCGGGTCTTCGCTCATGGCTCCGGGCGGTGGGACCAGGCGATCCAGGCCCTGACGACAGTCTCGCAGGGGGAGCGGCAGCAGGCCCTCGGTCGGTCCGGCGATCTCGGTCAGGATCTTGGCGATCTCCGTGCTGCTTTCGGCGCGGGAGGCGCGCTCAGAGAGCTGGGCGAGGTACCGCAGAGCCGCTTCGCGTTCGCCGTCCAGCATGGTCAGCGTGTTCAGGGCGGGGTCGAGGTGGGCGCTGTGGCCGACGGCGAGGAGAGCGTGCGCGGCGGACGCCTGCACGCGCTGCTGCTCGACGGTCAGGGTATCGGGAAGGCGGTGGAAGTGCCCGCAGGGGCCGGGGCGAGGAGGAAGTGCCGGTTCGCTGGGGGATGTCTGCCGCCCGCTCGGTCCCCCTCGACGGCGACGACCAGCCCCGTGCCTCCAGGATGTCCGGCTCCGTCTGCTTCATCGAACCCTGTTGGCCGGGGTACGGGGCGCAGCCGGGACCGGTGGCATGGCGGCCTGTGTGGCGGTGGGCACCATCCGGCCCGAGGGGTGCTGGAGCGCGGTACCGATGCCGTGCGCGTCGAGCCGTCGGCCGGTCTCGCGTACGGTGCGTGCCTGGGCTGCGGTGTCGTCTCCGCTGAGGCGGTAGATGCCGGTCTGCTTGTCCTGGACGAAGCCGTTGTCCGTCAGCACGGCGGTGGCCGTTTCGCCGACGGGTGCGGCGGCGAGACTGCCGTCCTGCTGCCAGGTCAGGACGACCCGCTCCGGCTGCGACGGGTGAATCCCGTCCGCCGCGTTGTGGCGGACCTGGGCGAGCGCGGTGTCGTAGCGGGCGAGCAGGTCGCCGGCGACGGTCTCGGCGCCCAGGAAGGGATCGTCCGTCAGTGCGATTCCGCCTGGCTCGCGTACGGCGCGGTACGCCTCGTCGGGGAGTTCGCGCGGGGCGACGGCGGCGATGAGGAAGCCGTCGCGTGCGTCGTGCCGGTCGAGGAGGACGAGCTGGGCGCCGTCCGGGCGGCTCAGGACGGCTGCCTGCTGGAGCGGGTGCTCGGCGAGGGACTCGGCGACGAGGTCCAGGTCCCAGATGCGGTCGGCCAGTTCGGCGAGGTCGTCCTTGTCCTCGGGTGGGTGGTAGGAGCTGGTCCAGGTATCGGGGAGTTCACTGGCGAGGACGTCGGCGTACGAGGAGAGGCGCTCGGAGTCGTTGCGGTCGTGCATGGTGTCCTTGGGCGAGGTGGGGGTCAGCGGCGCAGGCCGACGGCCACGGGAGGCGGTGGCGGGGCCGGCACGGTGCGCGGCGGGGGCGGGCAGGCGCACACGGCGGAGCGCTCGCGTTCGGTCGCCGGGACCTCTTCAGCGCAGGTGCTGCGGCCGGGGTGGGGGACGTGCCGGTCGGCGAGGGCGTTGCGGGTGTGGGAGAGGTCGCTACGGATGGCCCGGAGACGCTCGTCAGCGAGGTAGCGCAGACGGCGCGCGACGTGCGGGTCGGCCGTGTCGCCAAGGCCGTCGTGGAACTCGGCGGTGGCGATGAGGACTTCTTCGAGAGCGGCGAGGATGCCGTCGTGGGAGGCGGTCAGCTCGGTGAGCACGCCTGCCGCATCCCAGGTGGTGGTGGCCTCGCGGATGCGCTCGGCGAGATGGGCGACCGAGGCGCCCAGCGGCAGATCGCGGACCGAGCGGCGGTCGGTCTCGAAGTCCTCGTCGCAGTCGACGTGGTATCCGACAGCCCGAAGCCGGGCCACGGCTTCGATACCGAGGCGCGTGTCGTCGCCCTCGATGAGCTTGATGGGGGCACGGTGGTAGGTCTCGTGGACGCGGACCACCGGGACGAAGCCCGTACGCTGCAGGATGCTGTGGGCGTCGGGGTCTCCGCCGCGGGCGAGGACTTCCTCGGAATGCGGATCGCGGCGGACAGTCAGGAATCGGTCGACCAGGGGCAAAGCGACGTTTCTCCTACGGTGATCGACGTGGGGTTGCCGTGATGGCGGGCGGTACAGATCAGGGAACGCTCACGCTGCAGATCGGCGTGCACCGTGATGTCGCCCGGGGCAGAAGGTCCAGGCCCGGTCGATGGCCGCCCGCCCATCGTCGTGTCGGCTGAGCCGATGAAGGGCGCCGGTCATGCGGCGTCTGCGCACACCTCGGCCGATTCCCGCCAGTCGGCGTCTAGTTCGCGCAGGTCTTCCGTGAGGCGGTTCGGCCAGGCGGGGTCGGCCGGATGAACGGAGGCTCGGGCCTTGGCCTTGAGGCGCGCGAGGGCGCGGCCGGGGCGGCGGACGGGGATGGTCACCGGACGCTCCGGGCGTCGGCGATGTGCACGAGCTGACCGAGGGCCGTGGTGGTGTACCAGCTGCAGTCGACCAGTGCATTGTCCCCGGTGTACTTCGGTAGGAGGTAGTTCTCCATGGCCCGCAGGTAGACCAGGCAGTCCGGACAACGGCGCGAGAGGTGCACGAGGTAGCGGGGATGAGCGGTGATATACGTCTGCGCGCCTCCGGTGGCGTCACGCAGACGCCATCCGTCCTCGTCTGTCGGCGTGTGCCAGGACGGTGCGACGACGCGCATCGAATCCCCCCACAGCTCCCCGCCGGCGACCCCCTTGAGGACGACGACCTGGTCGCCAGCCTGGAAGTGCTGATGGGTGATGTCCCGCGCAGGGGTGAGCGGGTCGTGCGTCGGCGCGAAGGCCGGGGTCGGCGGAGGCGTCCAGGACGGCGGGATCATGCAGGTCCTTCCACACGGATCGGGGTGGCGGCGGGAGGATCAATGGTCCGGAGGATCGCCGGTTTGGCTAACCGGCGATCCCCGGCTATGTTCCGGTCCGCTCAGCGGAACGGGTTCTCCGTCCCGCGGTCCGCCTCACCGGCTGCGTCAAGGAGCTCGAGCAGGTCGGAGCCCTCCGCGTCCCGCTGGTCTATCCACCATCCGGCCCGGGTGACCGCTCGTGCCTTCTCCTCCAGCTCCGCCCAGTCCGCCTCGTCCCAGGTGCCTTCGACGACCAGCGCCGTGTGCGCGGCCGTCATAAGCTCGTGGCGAGAGCGCTCGCCCCAGTCCAGGGTCCGGTCCGGGCCTTCCAGCGTCGACATGTCGAACTTCTCGGCCCACTCGGCGGCGGCCTGCTGCTCCTCAGCGCGCCTTGCGGCGAGCCACTCCTCCTTGGACTCCGTGTTGGCCTCGCGCGCCGCCTTCCAGCAGTCAGTGCAATCCCGGCCTGCGAGCCAGCGCGCGAAGCCAGCCCGCCGATCGGCAGGACGGTCGGACAGGTCGTGGACGGCCTCGTGGCCGCACCGGTGCTCAACGTTCCATTTCGTACGGACAGCCATAGATGAGTCTCCTTAAAAATCTTGTAGCAAGGGGAGGTTGGGGGCCCTGCCCAGGGGCGTGCGGGACGGGCCGCACGAGGGCTGCGATGTCGGCCGCGCTCGGCGAGGGAGTGGCCGGGGCGCGCGAGGTGCAGGACGGCGAGTGCGACAGCGGTCCCGCACGTGGAGGCGAGGGCGGCGGGAGGATCAATGGTCCGGAGGATCGCCGGTTTGGCCAACCGGCGATCCCCGGCTACATTCCGGCCGCTGCCGTGAAGGCGGACCTGGTACGCCTGGCCTTGCACGGAAGCCTGGCCGATTGCGGCGAGACTTGGGCCGCGCATGCGGACCGAGGGACTGGGACCGCCGCCCTGTCAGTACCGGACGGTAGCGTTCCGCTTCATGACTATGGACGCTGCTCCTGCCGTGGACTGGGCCAGCCTGGGCCAGTCCTTCGCCGACGCCTACGCAGAGTTTGACGCCAACGACTACCTGAGCGGGAAGGAAGTAGTGCCCGAACCTGCGGTGGTGGATGCTGAGGAACCCGAGGGAACCGACAAGCTGCGCCGGGTGTGGCTTCGCCCGGTCGAAGACGTGCGTACGTACTTCGCTCACGAGGCAGCCAGCTTCACTCCGTGGCTTGCCAAGCGGCTCCACATCATCGAGAACGCGGCGTGGTTCGATAATCCGCTCACCCTTGTAGGCACTGAGCAGAAGATTGCCGGATACCGAATCGACATCCTCGCCAAGACTCTGGTGGGCAACCGTGAACGGTTCGTCGTAATTGAGAACCAATTGGAACGGACCGATGCCGATCATCTCGGGCGACTCATCACATGCGCCGCCGAGGTGGAGGCGAGCCACGCCGTGTGGATCACCACGGAGTTCAGGGATGACCACCTAAAGGTGATGGAGGCCCTCCAGCGAAACCACAGAGACTGCTCGTTCATACCCCTCGTGATCGACGGTGCGCTCGCGACTGAGAGAGCAGCCAGCTTCGATCTGGTGACGCCGCCGACGTACTCGAGCCCAGACGATCACCTGCGAGAGAAGCTGCAAGAAGCTCTTCGTAAGGCGCACGAGGTCCACATCGCCATGCAGCGCCTCAGGGACCTGCTCGTTGATCACCCTGAGGTCGACTTCTCCCGCTACCGAGACATCGTTGAAGAAACCGGCTCGTGGAGTCATTCGGTGGACGATTTGGTCGATCAGCTTCTTGTACACATTCCTGAGGAGCGGCGTAAGCGAGCAGCGTAGGCAAGTCTGCAAGGCCACCGGGGAGCCATAGATGACAGACTTGCTTGTCCACGGAGCCGGCAGCAGGGGTCTCCACCGAGTGAGTCCAGAATCATTCCGAGGGCAGCGTGCGGGGAGTATTTACGTCCGTGCAGCGGCCTGTGGCATGCACTTTGAAGCGCGCCAGCATCCCGTTCTCTGCCTCTCGGCGACTCTCTTTCAGGAAGGCCGGTGAAGAGCCGGCGCGCGCGGAGAGTCCGCGATCGGTGGCGTTCTGCTTCCGGCCCAACGCTTTTCCGCGCTGAGTGCAGGGCCGGCTTCCGGGCGGGACGATGGCGATCAATTGCGGGTATGCCGCCCTGCTTGGCTTGAGATCGTCGCTCTCTCCAGGACGTACCTGGCTCAAGACTTCGAGAGCGATTTCACCTGGCGGGATGTTCAGCAGTGGATTCACCCGGAAGGGTGAATCCTGACTCCAGCGTACATTCAGATTTTCGCCCACGCTGGGAGTTTGCAGGGTGCCGTCGAACACCCTCGGGCGTATTGGTGCCGAATCGGAAAGATTCTGACCGATCTGTACCGTTGCTGAGCATTTGGCGCGGAGTTCCATACTCCGTTTTCATGTTTACGCACGGAGGTACGTGAAGTCTTGCGGCGCTAGCGTTCGGGCGTGGGCAAAGAAAAGGGCTCCGAGGCGATTCGCGTCCAGCCTCGAAGCCCTTCATCCCGTGCCCGAGTCAATCGCGAACAAGGAGTACGAGAATTGATGCAGCACGTGCGAAGGAACTTCTTGCGCCTTATTCCTCCGCCTTCCGAGCCTAGCATTCCGCTGTCCGCTGTGGTCCAAACCTCTCCTGCGAGCATTTTCTTCGTGACGCTGCGCCTGAGTCTTGTGCCGGTGTCCGGTATCGCTCTCTCGTCGGCGTGGAACCCGGTGGAGGTGTCCGCACATTTGCTCGGGCTGTTGACCGCCACGGTGCTGGCCGACCGCAGTGCGGTTGCGTACCTGAAGATCCGCAGGAGCTGACAGCTCCTAGCCTGGTTCATCAAGTGATGCCTTCGCGCCCCCTCATGGGCGCGAAGGCACCCCCTTCTACCCACAATGCTGGCGGCGCGCGCTCTGCACGTATGACTGCCGATGGTGCCCACCACACGCCTCGAAGGATCTCTCCCGCTGGGGCGGCCTGAGCAGGAGTGGATCAGTCCGTCATCGAGCGAGTGCACTACGAACGGAAAGGTGTGAGAAGTGCGGACTCCTCAGGGCCTGACTCCGGCTCTGGAACGTCGGAGGCGCCTGTGCGACTTGAGGCACGTGGATGTGCACACAGGCGTGATGTCTGGTCTGCCAGTGACGTATGAGGTGTTTCGCCAAGACTGCTGGCCGGTCTACCGTCGGTACAGCGCTGCCTGCTCCGGCTCTTCCACGGTGGGTGCAGCGGTTGCTGCTGCGGCCCTGAAGGGGCTGGAGGAGCGGTGGGACGCAGTGCTGAGCAGCCCTTCTCCAGCCGTCACGGCTTGGGAGTTCCTCGTGGAGTGCACGAGCTCGCGCCGCACGGCCTCCACCCAGTGGGTGTACCGCAGCCTCGAACGTCGTGAAGCAGACGCGTTGCTGCTACGCCACAAACTGGGCTTGAGTGCGCACCAGGGCGGCGAGGTGATGGGGCTGGACAGTGCCGAGTTCACGCTGCTGAGTCGGCGGGCGCTGTGCAAGATGACGACTCAGACCTGAGCCGCATATGCCAAAGGCTGTTGTCTCGCATGATTTGGCAGGGGTGCGTCGACGCGTACGTGAAATCTGAGGTAGCTGCTCGGCGTCGAGAAGTGATCCCTCGATCGTGGACGCGGGTGGCATTTGCCTGTTGGACACTCCTAGCATGGGTTTCTTCCGTTGAGGTTCGCGTGCTCTCATCGGGAGCATGCGGGCGCGAGTGTGGGGAGCCGGCTCATCATTGACCTCAGCAGGCCCAGCGTCGCCCGAATGTACGATTTCCTACTCGGTGGCACCGATAACTATCAAGTAGACCGTGATGCGTGTAACGAGCTGCTGCGGATGGCGCCCAGTTCGAAGGACCTGGCCCTCGTCAACCGCGCCTTCCTCGTGCGTGCCGTGCGATACCTGGCGGCCGAGTGCGGCGTGCGGCGCTTCCTCGACTTCGGGTCAGGACTTCCCACGCGCCCGAACGTCCATCAGGTAGCCCAGGAAGTCGACCCCTCCAGCGAGGTCGTGTACATCGACAACGACCCCCTCGTCCTGGCGCACGGACGGATGATGCTGGCTGAGGACCCCAGTACGACCGCCGTGCTCCAAGCGGACCTGCGGGACACCCGCGACGTCTTCGCCAGTTCCGAAGTCGACCGGCTGCTCAGGGACGACCAGCCGGTCGCAGCCCTGTTCGTGTCGGTGCTGCACTGCATCCCGGACAAGGACGACCCCTGGGCCTTGGTCCGCGACGTAGCACAACGACTGCCGTCCGGCAGCTACATGGTCATCTCGCAGCTCGCTTCCGATGACGCCGAACTCCGCGCCTCCATCACGGACTTCATGGCCCGCGTCACCAACGACAACTGGGGCCAGGTCCGCTCCTTCAGAGAGGTCAACCGACTCTTCGAAGGGCTGGAGCCCGTGGAGGGCATCGGCCCGGTGGAGGTGTCCCGGTGGAAGCCCGACAGTGATCTCGCCCCACGGCAGCGAAGCGACGAGTGGGTCGAACGCGGTACCGTCGCACGCATCCCGTGACTACCGCGGGTCCACCAGCCTGTCGATGTAGTCCTGCAGCAGGTCCAGCGTCTCGTCCTTCCTCCCGGTGCGCGTCCACAGGTCATCCATGCATGCCTGGTAGGGCTCGACCTCACTGGGATCTACGAGGTACTCCCCGCCCCGGTTGGTGTTCTCCAGGTAGACCATCCGACCCTCAACACCATCGTGCGGTTTGAAGAGCGTCATGGACGGATGCCGCGCACCTCCCTGCTCCTGCGCGGCATTCGGCAAGATTCGGATGTGCACGTTGGGCTTGTTTTCGGCCAGATTGAACAGGTGGCGCAACTGCTCGCGCATGACGGCCGTTCCGCCCACGCGCTTGGCCAAAACGCTTTCGGCGATCAGGGCCTGAAACTCGGGGGCGTCGGGCTGGTCCAGCAGGTTCTGGCGCTGTCGACGCACGTCGAGGCGCCGGCTCACCAGCTCCTCGTTCCTCCGCCGCGTCGCTTCGTCAGCCGGCAACCGGTAGTAGTCCTCCATGAGCGCTCGCGCGTAGGCCGCCGTCTGCAGCATCCCGGGCACATTGAACTCCTGGTAGGTGCAGATGCTCTTGGAGACAACCTCGGTCGCGAAGACGCGCGCCAGGACGTCGCCGACTACGTCCGCGTAACTCGACCACCATGCCCGCTGCAGCGACTGCTGTACGAGCAGGAGGATTTCGTCGATTATTTCCGGGGAGGCGCCGTAGAACTGGCACAGTGCGACGACCGTCTCCTCGTCCAGCTTCCGCTTGGCGGCAGTTTCATACCGGCACAGGGTTGCTGTTGATCCAATGCCCGGTACCTTGCCGACGACATCGCTCTGCCGTAGTCCGGCCTGCTTGCGCAGGTACGTTAGGTAATTGCGCACCACGCGTGCAGCGGCATTAGGTGTGGTGGGCGACTCGTTGTCGCCGACCAGGGCCAGAACTCTCCCCTGCAACCGGACCTCTCCTTGCGTACGGGCGACGCACCTTCGCGTCGCCCGTACAGCATCTACATCAGTCGCCCCGGGGGCAAGTCGCTGGCGGACTGTTTCAGACAGTCATGTTATTGAACTCCCCCCTGGTCGCGCCGTCGAGGAAAGCCGTGAACTCCGACCGCGTGAACACCAGTGCGGGCCCATCAGGGAAACGCGAGTTGCGGACTGCGACTTCGCTTTCATTGACGCGTGCAAGCTCGACACACTCATTGAGCGCATCGCTTGCAGTTGCCTTCACCCATCGCGCACCGGCGATCCCGCTGGCCGGTGTGCCGTTGGTGAACGTGTTCATTTCCGCACCTGCCCTTCGCTCTTGACCAGCGCCGATCTCGTCGAAGCTGGTCGCTTTCCGTCGCCCTGCAGAGCCGCTTGCGCGGGCATCTGAAATTTTCACTGGGCGGTGAACATGTGCCGGAATCATAGCGGGATGTACCTGCAGAAAGCGTCCCTCGAAGGAGTGTTCTCTCTGTTACTGGAAAATGCTTATAGGACTACCATTAGAGCTGCAAGGCGATCTTGAAGTCTGGTCGAGAAATGGCTTGAGTTGCTCCGGTGGCGAAGGGTGGCGCAAGGACATGGGGACCCGGGTGCCAGCCGGTTCGCGACCACCTGTGGGACGAAGCGCATGTGACGGATGGAGAGCGATGCAGCACGTCAGCTTCCGCGGAACTCCTGCGTTGCGTGGAACCGGCGCGAACGCGGCTGGCGCGCGCCGATGTGAGCGAGATCGTGAAGCGGATCGCCGTCGAACGGGGCATTGGCCCTTCCCAGGCCGACGGCTGACTCGGCCCGTGGTGGTCCGGCCTCACAGCGGGAAGCGCGTTGTTGGTGCGGCGCTGTTCAGCCGCAGGAGCTAAGGGGCCTGCTACGTGACGGGGCCCGGCATCCTTCAGTTCTACTGATCGTTGCAACACCCCAGTTCAAGGGGTCCAATGGACTTCGAGTTCCGCAAGAACAGGTAACCCGCGTGCCGCGAGGTGTCCGTTCGGTGAACGAGTCGAAGGGGTCGACTTCATCGATCTCGCCACCCGGCCTGCGTGGCCTGCCCAGTGTCGGAGGTCATCGACGCCGCCCGGTGGCAGAAGCGGTCAGGTGGATGGTGGGTGGGTAGGCGGGCTTCGGCGGGATCGGCCGGGCCGACGCCAGGGAGGTCATGGGCGGTGTGGCGCGCTGCGTCGTTCGACCGGCGGCGGCCTGGGCGAGACGGCTGCGGCCTTCCTGAAGCTGGTTGGGGCGGAACGGGCGTGGCGGGTTGGCGGACACGGCCGGGTCGAGGCGAAGGTCGGCCTGCACGGTGTAGCCCTGGCGGCGAAGATCGCGGACGGTCTGACGGGTCCGGCGGGGACCGTCGCGCTCGGGCTCGCTGAGCCGGTACAGCCCTGGTTCACCGGGGGCAGGCTCGAACTGCTCGCGCTCCAGGTACCAGTGGGCGAGATGTGCGGGCATGGAGGAGGTGAAGGAGGCAACGAAGCCGTGCGTGTCGTGGGTGCCAAAGGTGAAGTGAGTGCCGGGTTGCAAGAGGGCGGGGCTCCTCACGTTGTCGGACTGAAGCTCTCAGTGGTCGTGATGCGAGGGGACGGGCTGCGGTGAGGGGGCGGAGCGGTGGGGAGAACGGGGCCCGGGCGGCGGTGGGTGTGCGCTCGCGCGAGCGTGGTGGAGAATCCAAGGCTCTGCAGGGTGGAGTGGTCAGCGCGTACGGCCGACCGATGGCGCGGCCTTCGGCGTCGTCGGCGGAGGGGCGGCGCCGGTAGTGAGCGCCGAGTGGCGAAGGTTCACGCCGATGCCCTTGGCCGTGAGCTGTTGAACCACGCTGTGGACGCGAAGGGCGCGACCGCTGTCCCCGTAGGCGGTGGGCAGGAGGAACGCTGATTGGTGCGGGTGGTACTGGAAGCCGTGGGCATACAGCGTCATTCGGGCATCGGGCGGCACACTCTCATACGGGGCACCGAGGGCGCCGTCGCCGTACAGAGTCAGAGTGAGGACCTGGGATACCTGTGGTGGGGCGGGCCGGTGCGGGGGGTCGGGCTGGTCTGCCGCGATGTCGAGCACCGCTTGCAGGGCCTGTTCGTAGCGGGGAAGCACCCGCCGGGCAACTCGTGCCGCTGCTCGCGCGGGGTCCTTGGGAACGGCGATGCCGTTGGGTTCCTCGACCGCGTCGAAGTGGTGGGGCTTGATGTGCGTGCCGTTGGGGGCGAGCGGGGCGACGACAAACTGGTGCGGGTAGTGGGGCCGGTCGGCCACGTACAGCCGCTGGTTGGCCGGCCCGTGGAGCACGGCATCGTGGGCGGGGAGGTACTGGCTGATGATGTAGCCGACGTGGCCGGCGGCCCAGAGCTCGTCGGTGTGGGGGAATTGGTCCGCGCACTGCGCGTGGTGCTGGTACTCGCAGTACCAAGTGCCGGGGAGACGGGTGGCCAGGCCCGAAGCGAAGTCGGACAAGTCGGTGCGGGGTGAGGTCATGTGTTCCTGGAGAGACCGGTGGTCTGGCGTCAGGGCTTGTGCCGTCGCTGTGCCGCCAGAAGGACTCGCGGAGGAAGGGACGGCGGACCGCCCGGGTGGGCGTGAGCTGCAGTGCTGGCACGAGCGAGGTCGGTCCCGTCCAGTCCTCGGCGACGTGCAGCATCTCTCCGAGGCTGCGGATCTCGGCGACGGCGTCGGCGAGGCTGTAGGAGGGGATCTGGTGCAGCGGGGAGCGGCTCCGCATGCGACTCGGCCTGTTGAGCCGGTCAGCAGAGCATGGAGCGCGTCGGCGTAGCCGGGAGCGCGTTCCGGTCGGTGGATGAGACGGGGCTTGGGAGCAGCCCGAGCTGGGGCGAAGTGATAGTCGATCGCCTCGATCAGGGGCTGCACGCTGCCGCCATGACGAGCCTCGGGCTTCTGGGGGAGGCCCATGGTCAGCGGAGGGAGCCGAGTCGTAGCTGACCTCGGACAACGCTCGGTCGTCCAGGTACTTTCGCGTCGCGGTCCAGCCTCCGGATATCCCGGGGGCGGTCGGAGGAGGGTCCTGCGGCGGACCGGTGATCAAGTATGTGTCGTTGGGAATCCATAAGCGCACGATGTAGGCGCTGCGGCCGAACTCGATGATGCGCTCCAGGCCACGCTGCCGCGGCGTGGTGATGTGCGCGTGGCGGCGTCACAGCTCCTGCCACCACGGGGCGGCCACATGGGGATGGTCGGAAGCGGCGCAAGCGGAGCCGCGTGGTCGCCGGAACGGGCGCTTGGGCTGTCAGCGCCCACGGCTCCTCCTGCAGGAGGCGAGCGCGCGGCGCAGCGGTGGTGTCCGGCGGGCGGGGCTGGGCTGTGGCTCCGGAAGCGGGCTGAAGTCGAATTCGTACTCGTCGTAGGTGGCGATCAGTTCGTGTTCCATCTGGGCTTCGCGTTCGGCGACCTGGGTCATGAGGTCGTCGTGCTCGGCCTGGTGCTGCTGGTACTCCGCCCAGTCGGCGCCGCTGTAATGAGCGGGGCGGTTCAGGGGATTCCTTGAGGTGGTGATGCTGGTTCGGGCCTTCGAGGAGGGCTAGCGGTGGCGACCGCTCGGCCTGGGCGGTGGAGGCGCCGGGCGTTTCCGAGGGGTGAGCGTCGAGAGGAAGCGGTGGAAGTCGAGGTGGTCGTTCAGTTCCTTGGCCGCGTCGCGGAGAGATTCCGACGTACGCCGCAGGAAGGCTCGCGCCGAAGCATGGTCTATGACCATGCGGTTCTTGCGGTGGTGACAGTCGGTCGGGTTGGAGGACCGTGGCAGGGCCAGGGCGCTCTCCGCAGTGTCGGTGAAGTGCGGTGCTGCGTGGCTCGACATGCTGGCCGCCATGACGAGGTGGGCGAGGACGGAGGTGCCAGCGCGGGTCGTGCTGTGCTGGCTCCGGGCGAAGTCAGTGGCCAGCCGGAGGACGTCGCGGGAGAGGTCCTGGGCGTCGGCGGCGTGCTGGAGCAGCGCGGCGTAAGAGAGCGTGATCGGCACGTGCCCGCTCTCGTCCAGCAGCTCCCACTGCTGGGCGGCATCGAGCAATCTATCCCTCATTGAGCTGATCGCATCGATGAGATCGAGAGTGTCATCGCGTGGGATCAGTTCGTGCTGGATATCGGGTTTCACGGGTAACTTTCTGTTTCAGTGCATGCGGGCGTCGGTGTCGAAGAGCGCCAGCTCGTCAGCGTGCAGGAGGTGTTGGACGATGAAGCTGCGGCCGGCGACCTTCCACAGGCCGCGTCCGCGGTTGAGGCGGGAGATGGCGTCAGTCTCCACCGAGGTCAGCCCCAGCAGGGCTGCGGCGGCGTGCAGCTGGTCGGTCTCCTGGCGGTAGATGATGCGGGTGGAGCAGTCCGCGAGCAGACCCTCCGCGAGGGCGCGACCTCGGGATCCGGCGTCGCCGGCGGTGAGCAGGTCGCTGAGCCGGTGGATCACCATGAGATTCGCGATGCCCAGGCCGCGGCTCAACTTCCACTGCGACTGCATGCGTTGCAGCAGACCCGGGTGGCGCATCAGCCTCCACGCCTCGTCGTACACGATCCACCGCCGACCACCCCGTGGATCGGTGAGGGCGGACTCCATCCAGGCGGAAGCGCACGTCATCGCGAGGACCAGCGCGGTGTCGTCACCAGATGCGCCGAGCCGGGAGAGGTCGATCGTAAGCATCGGCGAGCTGGGGTCGAAGCGCACGGTAGAGGGCGCGTCGAACATACCGCCCAGATCGCCGTGGACAAGTCGGCGCATGGCGTGGGCGAGGTCGCGGGCCGACTCCCCCAGCCGTCCGGACATCACCCCGGCGGCCCTGTCGAGCTGGTCGGAGTCGTTGAGAGCTGCGGCGACGTCGCCGAGAAGAGGGGTACGGCCGGAGTCGGCGGCGTGGGTGACGACCGCGTCGAGGGCGACGTCCAGAGCGGTGTGCTCCATGGGCATCAGGTCCCGGCCGAGGACGGTCCGGGCCAGGGAGCCGAGCAGGAGGAGTCGGCGCTTGCGGATCTCGCCGGCCCAGTCGGCCTCTGAGACGCTCTCCGGCCGGGGCGCCGCGTCCATCGGGTTGATGCGCCCGGGGAGCCCGGGGCCGAGGGCAACCGACATGCCGCCCAGCGCCTGGGCCACTGGCGTCCACTCGCCCTTGGGGTCGCACGGGACGTAGATGCGGTAGCCGAAGGCCACGGAGCGCAGGGCGAACGACTTCGCCAGCGCGGACTTGCCCTGCCCGATCACCCCGGCCAACAACACGTTCGGGTTGGTGAACCCCTCGATCCGTCCGTACAGGGCGAAGGGGTCGAAGACGAACGACGCTTCGGCGTGGACGTCGCGGCCGATGTAGATGCCCTCGGCGCCGAGTCCGCCCTCGGCCAGGAAGGGGTACGCGCCGGCCGCGATGGCGGTCGTCATGCGGTGGGCGGGAAGCCTGAGCCGGTTTCCGCGGGCGGAGCCGGGACCGGGGCGTCCGCTGGGCGGGTAGAGAGGCGCGGGTGTCGCGTGGTCGGCTGGTGCGGTGCCCGCCGGGTGGGTGGTTGCTTCGGCGCGGGCCTTGGCCGAGGCTTCGGCGAGCTGGCGGCGGGCGGCCTTGCGGCTGGCCCGGTCGGTGCCGTGCGGGGTGAACAGAGGAGATGCGGAGGCGCGACGTGCGCGGCGGGCGGGCCGGTGGCTCATCGGAAGCCCTCGTTTCGGCGGGTGATGCTCATCGCGCTCATGCAGTGGTGTGCAGCGGGCGGTTGAGGCCGGTGGGGGTGGTCTTGCGGCGGACGGTGTGCCCGGCGGCGAGGTGGCGCTGGCAGATCGTGAGGACCGGCGGTCCTTCCGGGAGCCGCTCGGGGCGGCACTCGGTGGAGTCCGAGGTCGCGGACGGCAGCAGGTGGAAGGCCGCGTGGACCTCGGCGGTTGCCTGCCACAGCCGGGCGTACGCGGCGGCGAGGTGCCGACCGGCACCGGGATAGGGGGGACGCGCTGCCTCGGCGAGCTGGTTGAGGAGCCGGTGCACGGCGGTGAGGTGAGCGTGGAGTACGTCGAGGTGGAGGCGGTCCACCGGCTCCTGCGGCGCTGACCGGTCCAGGGTGCGGGCGTGGTGGCGGATGCCTGCGGTGGAGGCGCGCAGATAGGGGTGCGCGTCGTCGGCGCGCGGAGGAGGGGGCACAGGGACGGGGGTCCTTTCTGCCGCCGTACGGGGCAGAGGGCGGCGGGGGTCAGAGAGTGGTGCGGGCCAGTGGCAGTGCGGCGACGGAGAAGGCGTCGGGCTGCTGGTAGTTGAGGCGGCGCAGGTCGACGCCGGCGGTGACGGCGGCGGTCTCGATCTGCGCGCAGGCGGAGTCGAGGAGGGCGTCGGTCTCGGCGGTGACAGTGACCAGACCGGTCAGGGCGACGTCGGCGTGCCCGGCGATGAGCTGTCGTTCGCGCTGTTTAACGTCGGCGTACTCGACGGAGTCCTCTTCGTTGTCGACCTGGCCGCGCCGGGCGCGCTCGCTGGCGTCCGCGATGATCTGTGCCTTCTTGCGCTGGACGTCGCGTAGCGCGGACTCGAGCTTCTGGGGGACGTAGATGAGGGACAGGCTGCGGCGAACCCCGGCGGTGAACATCAGGCCGTGCAGGAACCCGGCATTCGACTCCGTACGCGGCCAGTTCTCCACCCAGTACGTTGCGTGCCGCGCGCTGTCGGTGGCGACCCGGTCGTACTCCTCGACCTGGACGACGGGCCCAGCGGCAGCGGGGTCCGCTTCGGCACGGCCGGTCTCGGACCAGTGCTGAAGGGCGGAGAGGGCCGCCGGGTCGTAGGCGGTGCGGATGACGGCGGCGATCTCCTGGGCGCTCAGCCAGCCGGTGATCATCAGTCCGGCGTTCCGGGCGGCCTGGGCGACGCTGGCCGTGGTCTGCTGCATGACGGTGAAGGCGCCGGGGAGTCCCCCACCTGCTTGCGATATCAGGCGTCGGGCGGCCTTGAGGTCGAGGGAGATCGCGATGTACGTCTCGTGCGGGGCTGCGGCGGGCCCGGCGGCGGCGACCAGTTCGGAGTAGACCTGCCCGGCAACTGGGGTTTCGGGGCGGCCGTGCTGGGCCCAGTGCCGGGCGAGGGTGTCGCCGGAGTCGGGGACGGTGCGCTCCAGGACTTGCACGGTGGCGACGTGCCCGGTGCGGGCAATGCCTGCGAGCGCCCGGCCCCAGCCGTTCACGTTCGCGTTCTGGGTGATGGGGTCGAGCAGGACGAAGGCTCTGCTGGAGACGCGGGCGATGGCGGTGAGGGTCTGCTGGTGCGGGTCGTGGACAGCCGCGGCGCCGTTGGTGGAGTCGCCGGGGGTGACGACCTTGAGGGAGGCGGCGCTGCCGGGCAGGTGGAGGACGCCGTCCTGCCGGGGCCGGGTGATGGGCCGGGCGAGCCACAGGGTCTGGCCGGTGCGGCGGCGGTGTGCGTAGCGGGTGACGATCGGAGCCCAGTCGATCAGGGACCGACCGTGCCGGCGGACGGCGACCAGGGCGGTGACCGCCGCCCACAGCGGGGTCAGAGCGATGGCACCGAGCAGTCCGGTGGAGACGACCGTCACCAGCAGCAGCGCCAGGGCCGAGGAGACGAGAACCAGTTGGGGAAGGGTGAGACCGAGGAGGATGCCGCGGCGGGATCGGTGCGGAAACTTCACCGTGACCGGAGCGATGGCGAGATCGGACAAGCGTGGTCCTGGAGGCGCGGGGCCGGGGGTGGGAGGTGAGGGGCCTCCCACCCCCGGGTGGTCGGGCAGGTGGTCAGAGGCCGGTCGGGGAAGGCGGCGGCGAGGCCGGCCCGGTCGTGCCGGAGTTGTGGGTACTGGCCGGCGGCGGAGCGCCCTGCGGCGGCGGGGTCGTGGTCGGCGGGCTGGACTGCCATCCGCCGACTCGGCCTTGCGCAGCGCCCGGTCCGGAACCACGCGGCCTCGGGCTGCCGCCCACCTGACCGCTGGTGTCTTCGGTGACGCTGGTCGGCGGCGGCTGGACCGCCTTCTCCAGACCGGACTTGGTGCCGTCACCGCCGGGTGAGGCGCCCGAGCTTCCGTGCTGGGAACTGTTCTGGTCTGCGCCGGACGAGGTGGGGGCGATGTCGCCGGGGAAGCCTTCACCCCCAGGGATGGAGTCCGGTCCCTGCGGTGCAGGTCCCGCACCCGCGCCGGCTCCGGCCGCCGCCCCGCCCGTTCCGGCGGTGGCTGCCGCAGCGGCGGCCTTCTTCCCGGCGCGCTCGGCGTGCTGCTTGGCGAGCTGGGCTCCAGCGCCGCCGGCCCGATGGATCGTTTCCCCGTCGGTTCCTTCGGCGGCCCAGTGGACGAACTTGAAGGTGGCGTACGGGCAGAGCATCACCAGGATCATGATCACGATGCCTGCGAGGACGTCGGCGAGTGCGGCCAGGCCGTCCTTGGCTTCGGTCTTGCCCATGGCAGCGATGCCGAGCACGAAGATGATCGTCATCAGCAGCTTGGAGACGACAAGGGTCGCGGTGGCCTCGATCCAGCCCCTGCGCCAGCGACGTGCGGCCTCCCAGCCGCCTCCCGCACCGGCGAAGACGGCCAGGGTCACCATGACGAGGATGCCGACCTTGCGCACCATCATCACGCACCAGTACAGGATGGCGCCGATGGCGGCCCCGAGTGCGGCGAGGACGGCGACGAGCCAGCCGAGTCCGGCGAGCCCGGGTATCTGGTTGACGTTGACCACGCGGCGCACTGCGGAGGCGATGTCCGTGTTCGCGGCTTTGAACAGGCCGGCGGACAGAGCGTCGACCACCTCGATCGCCACGGTGGTCAGGGCGATGGCCGCGAAAGCGAAGATCACACCGGATGCCGTGCCGGTGAACGCCTGCGTCAGAGCCTGCCCGTCACGGCGGATCGCGGCGCGCACGAGTTGGGCGCAGAAGGTGGCCACGAGAACGACGAGACCGATGGGCAGGATCATCTCGTAGTTGTCGCGAAACCAACCCGCGTTGAGGTCGACGCGGGTAGTGGCGTCGACCGCCTTGGCGGCAAGGTCGGCCGAGGCAGCGGCCAGTTCACCGGCGCTCTTGGCCATCCAGTCGCCGATCGCCTTGCCGGGGTCGGAGGCGAAGTCGACGGCCTCACCGACCGCGCAGACCTTGTCCGCGAGGGGAAGATCACAAAACCCCATGAGGACTCCTTTCGGTCAGGGCGCGACGCGCGGGGCGATGGCGACGAGCGAGCAGTCGGCCGACGGACGGCACTGCACCGCGAGCGTGATGGAGCGCTCCTCCGCCCCGCCGCCGCGCTTGGCCCAGGTGATGGTCTGCTTGCCGGTGACCGTCACGGCGTAGATATACGCCTCGGTGATCGCCGAAGGGTCGTCGGCAAGGGCCTGCTTGAACGCAGCCGGATAGTGCGCCTCGGAGACGGTGGCAGCGGCGTGCTGCTTCTGGTCGGCCATCCTCGACCACAAGGTCGGGTCCGGCATCTGCGCGGAGACCGAGACCCAGTCGCGGTACTCGCTCTCCTCGGTCATCCACGCCTCCATGCCGGCGAGCTGCTGCTCGCGGCTGGTGGTTCGGGTGTCGTACGTCCAGAGCATCTCGGCGGCGGCCTTGGCGAACTGGACCGGATCGGAGATCCGCGGGGGCCGTGCCACCGAGCCGGTCTCAGCTGCCGGCTTCGTCGTTTCGGCGGTGGTGCTGTTGGCCGGCGTGGGGGCGACGGAGGGCGATCGGTGCTGTCCGCCGCCGGTGACGTAGGCGGTCGCGGCGGCAACGGCCAGCAGGCACGCCAGGCCGATCGCGATCAGGGCGATGCGCCGGTTCGGCGACCAGCCCATGCCGTATTCGGAGAATCGTTTGCGCATCACTGGACCTGCGACCCCAGGGTCGAGAAGAAGGCCACGATGCCGTTGGCTGCGCCCAGGCCCAGGGCGGCGCCGGCGGCGACGGTCGCGCCCTTCTTGCCGTTGGCCTCGGCCTGGTGGCCACCGGTGTGGTGGCCCCAGGCCCAGACCGCGAGGCTGACGGCGAGCGCCCCGACGACGGCGACGAGGCCGAAGAGGTTGATGGAGTTGACGACGTTCTTCAAAACGGACAGGCCAGGCAGGCCGCCGCCGGCGGGGGTGATGCCCGGGTCGTAGGCGAGCTGGATGAAGCGGTCGGCGATGGGTGACACGGGTATGGCGGGCTCCTTGCGTGCCCAGGCCAACAGGGCTGGGCAGGCGGAAAGGTGAGGGAGAAGGGGGAAGTGCGCGAACGGCGCGGGAGGGGAACGGCGGCGTCAGACGACGCGGCGCGCGGCAAGGACGGCCCAGTCCTTGATCAGGGAGATCCGGGTGGGTCTTCCAGTGCGCGGGGCCTCGATGACGAGGCCCTCGCCCAGGTACATGCCGACGTGTTCCGGGCGGGCAGCGGTGCCGCGGCTGAAGATCAGGTCGCCGGGCTCCAGTGCCTTCGGGGAAACGGCCTTGCCCTCGTTGACCTGTGTGTATGTAGTGCGGGTGAGGGCGATTCCGGCGTGCTTGTATGCCTGCTGCATCAGCGAGCTGCAGTCGCAGCGGCCCATCGGATCAGGGCCGTGCGGGGCCGTGCACGAGCCGCCCCACTGGTACATCGTGCCGAGCTGGTGCATCGCCCAGACGATCGCCTTGCGGGCACGCGGGTCGGTGTCCTCCGGGATGTTGTAGCCCTTGGGTACGGCACCTTCGGGGATCGGCCCGAAGGTGCCGTCCTGCGGGCCGCAGCCCGAGAGGGCCGGTTCGTCGCCGGCGTCCTCGCCGGGGTTGCCGCGGTCGGCGCCGGGGAAGGTGGCGGCGATGGCCTTCTGCAGCGCCGTTGCGAGCGGCTCCCACTGCGCGTACGCGTCCGGGAAGCCGGACTTCTGCACGGCCTGTGCTGCCTGCGTCACGGTCATCTGCTGCCAGCCGTCAACCTTCAGCAGTGCCTTGTAGAACCGCTCGCTCGCGTACACGGGGTCGCGGATCTGCTCGGCTGTACCCCAGCCTTGGGTGGGCCGCTGCTGGAAGAGGCCGAGCGAGTCGCGGTCGCCGTAGGCGAGGTTGCGCAGTCGGCTCTCCTGCATTGCTGTGGCCAGCGCGACGATCTGGCCCCGCCGGGGCACCTGCAGGCTGATGCCGGTGGCGACGATGGTCTGGGCGTGCGGGATCTGTTCGCCGGGCAGGTCCAGGCCCTCGATGCGGATGTCGGAGGCGTCCGCGCCGTCGAGGATTTTGGTGACCTGCTCGGTGACCTCGTCCGTGTCCAGGTCGGGGAGGCACTGGCTGATGGCTCTGGTGGGGGTGGCGGCTTCGCTGGAGCTGGCCATCATCATGGCCGCGCCGCCGAGGAGGAAGGGGGAGAGGCAGACGACGCCGATGCCGGCGGCGAGCGCCTTCAACCCGTGTGGCCCGCTGGCCGGTCAGGGTTTGCGGGCAGGGGAGGATAGCGAGACGTCATGAGGTGTCCTTGCGGTGCGGTGTCCGGCGTGCCGTGTGCGCGTGGCGTGTGGCGGAAGGGGCACGGCAGCCGGGAGGGCGGGCGATCGGGAATGTTGGCCGGCGCGGGCGAGTTGCCGCTCGCTTGGCGGGCCGACCTGTGAGCTAGGTGTGCCGCGGGAGGGAAACCTCCGCGAGGCAAAGGCGGGGGAAGCCAGCGGCGGTGAGCGCCGGCCGGTTCAAAAACAGTAGGCCCGAATCGGCCGTTGACCAAAAAGTCGGCGCGACGTACCGGAATCCGGCACTTCAGCAGCTGACTTCTTGGTCGTCGGCGAAATCGCGTCTACAGTTTTGGAACTCCCCCTCGCCTCCCCGGTTTGCGGCCACGGGCTTCTGTATGCCCAATCCCGGCCCGCTGGGATCCGTGTGCGAGATGGGCAGTTCCCTCCGCGCTTCCACACCCGAATCGGGGTTCTTCTTTGCCTTTTTCCCTGCACCAGGGCGACGCCCTCGCCGTCCTTTCCGAGCTGCCGGACGGCTGTGTCGACTCCGTGATTACCGACCCGCCGTACAACAGCGGTGGGAGGACCGCGAAGGAACGCACCAGCCGCTCAGCGAAGCAGAAGTACACCTCCGCCGATGCCAAGCACACCCTGGCCGACTTCACCGGTGAGAACATGGATCAGAGGTCCTACGGCTTCTGGCTGACGCAGATCATGACCGAAGCCCACCGGGCGACCCGCACCGGCGGCACCGCGCTCCTGTTCACTGACTGGCGCCAGCTCCCCATCACAACGGACGCGATCCAGGCGGCCGGCTGGCTGTGGCGAGGGGTACTGGCCTGGCACAAGCCGCAGGCCAGGCCCCAGAAGGGTCGCTTCACGCAGAACTGCGAGTTCATCGTCTGGGCCTCGAAGGGTGCGATCGACGCCTCGCGGAATCCGGTGTACTTGCCGGGCCTCTACAGTGCCTCGCAGCCGTCAGGTGCGAAGCGCCAGCACATCACCCAAAAGCCCGTGTCCGTGATGCGCGAGCTGGTCAAGATCGCCCCGCCGGGTGGCACGGTGCTCGACTTCTGCGCCGGATCCGGCTCAACAGGTGTCGCCTCCCTGCTCGAAGGCAGGGACTTCATCGGCGTGGAGAAGACGCAGCATTACGCCTCTATCGCGGCCGACCGGCTCACAGAGACGATCCGCGAATCCCTCACGCAGGATGACGTGGATCTCACCGCCTGACGCCGCAACGGCATTCCCTACGGCCGGTTACCGGGGCGCTAATTCGCCCCCATGGGCGATGGCTTGCCACGCCTCATTCATGGCACGACGGGTGATCTGCTCGTCACCGCTTCTACTTCCCTTTCTAGGAGGCCGCGCCTTTCATGTCTGAACCCGTAAAATCCCCGGCTGAGGGGGAGTTGGAGCCGGTCCGGATCCCAGATCCCCAACTGGAGGGGATCGAGGCCAGCGTCCGGCGGCTGATGGAGCAGTCGGCGCAGCAGGCGCAACAGCTCGATCATCTGGCCTCCGCACCGGACCCCGGCGGACCGTCGCCGTTCACGGCGTTCGGCATGCCAGGGCTCGGAGGACCACCTCCGGCGGCCGAGCCGCGCCCGATTCTGGAGCTGGACGGGGAGGAGCGCGAGGACGAACTCGACGCCTTGTCGGACTGGGTCGACGACTTCCTCCTGCCCGTATACGGCGCGGAGGTCACCACGGCGGCGCCCTGGTGCCTGCGGTGGCAGGAGCACGACGATGTCGTGGCGTGGCTTCACGCCCTGTGGCTGGCCTACCAGCAGCACAAGGACCCCGAGGCAGGGTTGTCTGGTCCCTTCGTGTGGCACCGGGACTTCCTCACGCACGCGATGGCTGCCATCCGTGCACCCGGCGGTCCGCTGTCGGCCTGCATGACCTCGCCGGAGCGACCCGCCCACCGGATCCTTCCCAGCCCGCCGCCCTCGGCTCGTAGGGAGAAGGCGGCGGCGACCGGACCGGAGCCTTCCGGGCCCGGTGAGTCCAATGAGCTGACGGCGTGAACGGCGGGCAGCAGCGGGCGGCCTTCGGGTTGAGCTTCGACCCCCGCGCGCTGACGGATCTCCTCCAGGCCCCCAGCGACATCCGCGACCTCACCCTCGTCTACCTGCAGGAAGTGGTGAACGCCGAGCGCTTCGGGCTCAGGCTGACGGGCGACTTGGAGGGCTACCGCAAGCTGTTCGTGGACTCCCGGAAAGACTGGCGCGTCGTCTATGGGGTGCGTCCTGCGCCTGAGACGTCTGCGCACCGGCGGGAGATCCACGTCATCGCGGTCAGGCCGCGGGCCGGCAACGACGTCTATGACGAGGTCGGCCGCCGCCTGGGGATGACCCGCCGACCGGTCAGCGCCCGCACCCACGCGGCCCGCTCCCACTCCCCGCAGCTCACCACCCGCCGCCCGGCCCCGGGGCCAGGACCGCTGCCCACCACGATGCCGGGCCTCCCGCGCCCCGCGCAGAACCCCTCGCACCGTCACTCCCGCTGACTACTAGGAGCCCCCGCTTATGCCCTCTGATCCCGCGCCGGCATCAGCCCGGCGTGCGGTCTCCTCACTCGACCACCGCATCGAGGCCGCAGCCGGACACGACATCGACACCCTGTGGGCCCAGCGGGACCGCGGCCTCCTCGATGAGCCGCATGCCCGCCTGATCGACCAGCACCGCGAGCTGGCCCAGGCCGAGAGCGGTGTGACCTTCCACCGAACGCTCCTCCACCGCCTGTCCAGCGGCGAGTTCCCCGTCGACAGCGCTCTGTTCGAGCGCATCAACCGCACCGTGAACCAGATGGAGGAGGCCGCCGCCCTACGCGACGCCGCGGCCCGAGAGGTGATTGCCCACCTGGAGCCGATCGAGGCCGCCGCCGGCACCGTGTCAGTGGCCACCGGAAGGCCGATCTCGGCTGCGGACCAGGCGGTGCTGCTCGCCATCGCTGGCGGAGCCAAGCTCTACGAGCATCTCCTGACCCACCGGCTGTCGGTGACCACTGCCTCCGGTACCCGCATCCCCTACGCCGAGCTGCAGCGGCTAGAAGGCGCCGGTCTGCTCTCCCGGGACACCAGCCACCCCGTGCACGCCGGCCAGCCGGTTGCTCTCACCGCCGCCGGACGCGCCGCGCTGGCCGCTGCCCTACGGCCGGCCAGGACACAGGTGCCGAACACCGCAGCCCGGCCCGGGGCATGGCCGTCCACCCCAGCACACCGGCGCTGACCTCACCGAAAGGCCCCTGCTTGTCCTCCACCCCATCGACGCCCTCCCAGGGGCGCATGCCTGAAGTCGACTTCGAACTGGACGAACTCGACGCGGACGAGCGGATCTCCCGCGACTTCTACCGCCACATCGCGGTACACGAGGACATGCTAGTCCCGCTCGCCGAACACCACACCGCCAGCGCTGAGCACAGCTACTACGTCCTATTCGACCGCACCGCCACCTACGGCCACCCCGGCGACCCCCAGTACGTCGCCGTCCACCTACACCGGGACCACGAAAAACGGACGTTCGACTTCGAGCAGGCTCCGCTGCCGCTGCCCTCGATGGCGTAGTCCTGGCTGGTACACCGCGGCTGCCCTCCCGACGCCATCAACCTCGACCCCGACGTTGGACCTCCGCCGGCGGATGAGGCGACACGGACTCTGGAGCGACGCCTCGCAGGCGACGGCGACCACTACGCGATGGCCTACTCCTACACCCGCGACGATCCGGACGACATGGTCACCGTGGTGGCGCTCCGCTCCCTCGACGAGCGAACCCCGTCTCCGTTCCGCGTCGTGGCCAAGGAGGTCGACACCGACGCGTGGACCCACACCCTGCGCGAAGGCGGCTTCGCCACCGCCGAAAAAGCCCTGCAGCGGTGCGAGAACCGACTCGGCGGCACGGCCGGACCCCTCCCGCCATTCCGCCCGGCCGCGCCGCAGATCCGCTCAGCCCACCCGCCAAGGACGTCTGTTCCGCGACCGCCAGGTCGATCGCGTTGACCGACAAGGCCGATTGGCGCTGCGAAACATAGCCGACGATCGCCGGTTGGCCAAACCGGCAATCCTGCAGACGCTTATACAGCCGCCGGGACATCACCCCCGACGTCTTCCCGCGTATTCCCCCTTCCCGTACGGAGGTCCCTTCCGCATGTGGTCAACCCGGAGAATTTCTTGTCCGATGAAATAGTCGACGGCCCAGATGATGTCGTGGGCGTGCTCACCGAACAGATCGAAGCACGCTTCGGGATGGACATGGAGCAGCTGACGGCCGCGGTCGCCGCCGCACCGGCTGTCCACGCGGATGCCACCGACGTCGTCAAGTGGCACGGCCTTTTGACCGCGTCCCAGGCGGCGCTCGACCGGGCGGAGGACGACCTCCTCGCCGCGCTGGAGACACAGCCCAGCGAAGTGGACGACGACCCGACGATGGACCTCGCCCACCGCGTCAACGCGGCCGTCGCCGCACGCGATGGCCGGGCTCAGGTCGTGCGGTGGCTTCTCGACCCCGACGCTCCAGCGAAGAAGGATCTCGCCGCCGAACGACTCGCCCGTCTCCGCGGCGCGTGTAAGGGCCCTGCCGTGCAGACCAGCGCACCGCGCCCGCCCTCGGCTTCACCAGCAACAGCGCCACGAACCAGAAGGGCCGCCCAGCGATGAACGTCCGGCTCAAGCCCAGCACCGCCGACGATCGGCTGCAGGACGTGTTCGGCGCACCCGTCGTCGAGCTCTACGAGACGGCGGCCAGTGCCGATGCCTCTGCGGCGATGACCCGCGCATTGGAGCTGAGGTCGCTTCTCGCCCTGGCCGAGGAGCAAGTCGTCCGTGTCCGCGACCGCGTGCACGATGCCATGGCGCCCGACCGAGACATGTGCGGACTCTCCGCAAACGACTTGCGCATGGACGCGCAGTGGCTGGAGGCCGCACTTGAAGCCCGCGACGGCTACCGCGCCGCGCTCGGCGACTTGCTGCGCACCATGCCCTCTCCCGCCCAGCAGCGCCGGCCCGTCCAGCGGTCACAGCACAAGGTCACCGCCCCGCTCCGGACCGTCGCCGCCCCAGCACCGCAACGTGCCGGGGCGGCCCCGACCCCAAGACCGTGAAAGCTCCCGATTGCTCGACCTCACGTCCACCGAGGTAGCCGGACGGATAGAGGACCTGTACGCCGCCCCCCTGGCCGACCTCGAAACCCACGCACAGGGCCAGCCGCCCGGCATGCTCTCCGCCCTGCTCGGCATGCACGACGACCTCGCTCTCGCCGAGCGGAGCATCGCCTTCCACCGGGACCGCCTCGCCCAGCTCGTCCATACCGAGCGGCACATCGGCGGACACGAGGTCTCTCACGTTCTCGACTGCGCCCGCCGGCTCGCCGAAGCGGTTGCCGTACGCGATGTCCAAGCAAAAGCGGTCTCCGCCGTTCTCCAAAGTCTTGGACGCGCTCCCGCGCCCCAGCCGTCCCCGGATCCCGTGCCGGGCGTACCCGCCGCGCCCGCTCTCCCCGCCCCGGCTGCGAGCGCTGCTCGAAGCCGCTGACTGCTGCCGCCTCCTTTCACCCACCCAGGAGTTCCTCCCTTGGCCATCACCGCTCTGCCCCCCGACACCGACGCCGACATCGCGCGGGTTACCGAGGCCCTCGCCATGATCACTCCGCGATGGAACGTGCGGATCATGCTGGCCCTTTCCGGCCCGCCGCTGCGCTACAGCGAGATAGCGGCCAAGGTGTCCTGGCTGCAGAGCGGCCAGCTCCATCCCAAGCTGCGGGCCCTGTGCGATGCCGGCCTCGTCCAGCGCACCGAGCACACCTCGCGCCACGTCACCTACGGCCACACCGACCGCGCGACAGCGCTGCTGCCGGTACTGCCGCTGATCGTCACCTGGGCCGAGACGCATCTGGAGAAGACGGACCGGCCGCTGCCGGCGATCGAGCAGATCGAGGACAGCCTCACCCTCCTCACGCGGCGGCACGCCGCCGCCATCCTGTGGGTGCTGAAGTCCCGTGGAGAGGCCAGCGGCCGGACGCTTGCCAGGGTCGCCATGCCCGGCAGCGACTGGACCAACGTCTACCCGCCGCTGCGGCAGCTCGTGGCCGACGGCCTGGTCGACACCGACGGCCTCGGGCAGCCCTACCGCCTGTCCGACGCCGGCGGCGGCCTGGCCCCCGTCTTCGGGGCGCTGTCCGCATGGTCTGCCGGACAGCCGCTCTCCCAGGCCGTCCGGCACCCGGTCTGGGGACGCCCGGATGCCGCGCCCGCTCCCACTACGTGGGTCAGTAACCAATCACTGCTGCCGGCCCCAGCTGCACGCCCGGCGCCGGTCCGAGTGGGCCACACCTCGCCACCGACGTGGCAGCACCGCGATCTGTTCTCCCACGCCACCCCCGCCCGCCCGAAGACGGCACTCCCGGCGGGAGGCCCGCGCCGATGACCACCGCACCCTCCACAGCCGACGTCCGCCACGCCTGCACGGTGCTGTCGTCACCGGCGCTGATCCGGCTGATCACCGAGATCGACGACAACGGCCCCATCCCGCCGCGCGGGCTGGCACGCACCCTCGCCGATCTCCCTGTGCACCGCCTCCGTCAGGCTACGGACCTTGCCCGCGCCCTCGGTCTCGTCCGCCCCGGCTCCGGTCTCGGCCTGACCGCGCCGGGGCTGGAGCTGGCCGACATCTACGACGCGAGCGCTCGCTGGGCACGCCGCCACGCCTACCCGGCCGCAGTCTGCGACTTCACCGGCCGGATCCAGCACACGCTTGCCGCCCTGGCCGAGGCACCGGTCGTCGCCGCGGACGGTAGTCCTCGCGCTGCAACAGACGGTCCGCTGCCGAGCGCGGACGCCGTCGCGGACCTCGCCGGGCCGCGCGACCTGCTCCTCCAATGGCTACACACCAACCCGCAGGTCGCCCAGACCGCGCCGGCCGCGTGACGGCACACACCGCCCGGCACGCCCGCCGCACCGCCCCAACCCTGCTACGCGGCATCTACCTGCCCCGAAGCGCCGACGGCGCCGCGTTCGCGATGACCACCTACGGCATCCCCCTCCTCGTCCTGGCGACCACCGGCTCGGCGACGTTGACGGGGCTCGCGTTCGCGCTGGAGTGGCTGCCGCGCTTGGGTGCGTTCACCGTGGCCGGCACGGTAGTAGACCGCTACGGCACCGCCCGCGTCTTCCGTATCGCGTGCGTCATCCGGGCCTTGGTCGTCCTCGCCGCGGCTTTCCTACTGACGGTTCTCGACACCGCGGAGCCGACGGCAACGGTCACGGTGATGGTGCTTGCTGCGGTGACCGGCGTCGTCACCGAGTTCAGTTACGTCGCGGCCGAGACCGCCGGCGGCGAGGCAAGCCGCACAGCCGGAGCGCGAGCGCACCGAGTGCAGTCCGTCCTGCTGGGGATCGACCAGACGGCGATGCTCGCCGGGCCGCTGGTCTCGGGCCTGCTGCTGGAGCACGGAGGGCCGGCCGCAATGCTCGGGGCGCTCGCCGGCTTCTCCCTGCTCGCCGCCACGCTCGGCGCCCGGCCGCAGGCTGCCCCGGCCGGTGCCACGGCGGCGCCGGGAGGGCTTCGGACGGGCTGGGCAACGCTGCGCTCGCGGCCTGCCCTCGCCTGGCTGGTCGGCGGCCTCGTCGTCTCCAACTGCGCCATCGCCCTTCTCCAGGCGGCCATGCCGGTGATCGTGGTCACCGAGCTGGGGCACTCCAGCACGGACGCCGGACTCATCTGGTCCGCAGCGGCCCTCGCCTCCCTGCTCGCCATCACCGCAACCCGCCGTGCCATCGACCACTGGGGCCTGTGGCCGGTCGGCGCCGCAGCAGCCGCCGTCGCCGCCTGCGCAACCCTGGCCGTCGCCCAGGCCGACACCTACCGCGGCTACCTGCTGCTGATCGCCGTCCTCATGGCAGGCGAAGGGGGCCTCACCGTCGTCCTTCGCACGCTGCGCTCCCACCTGATCCCGCCCGACGTCTTCGGCAGCACCCTCAGCCTCACGATCTTGCTGCTTCTCCTGCCCTTCCCTGCCGCGGGCCTGCTCGTCGCGGCCGTCCCGCCCGCCCAGCTCGGGCACGCCATCACCGCCGCCGCCCTCGTGCAGGCCCTCGGCCTCGCGACCGCCTTCGCCCGGCTGCGCACCTTGGCCGCAAGCCCGGCTTGACCTCCCGGAACGAGAGGATCCCCACCGCTCATGTCCCCCACCACGCAGGACGGGCTGCCCGGCCTCGGGCTCACGCACCGGGACAGCCCGACGATCAGCGAGCAGTTCCACGCCTTCGACGCCCAGCACCCCTGGGTCTACCGGGCCCTGGAGCAACTCGCTGCCCAGCGCCTCGCCGGAGGCGCGAAGCGGGTCGGGATGAAGGCTCTGTTTGAGGCCCTGCGCTGGCGCCACCCGCACGGTGTGAAGGGCCTCAACAACAACTACACCGCCCTGTATGCGAGGCGGCTGCTTGCCGAGCACCCGCAGTGGGCCGCCGCCATAGAGGTCCGACGCCGACGAAGCCCGTGAAACCGATGCATTCCCGGCCACCATCCCACTCTCTCCGAGGAGCTTGTTCTTGTCCGAACGTCCCGTCGTCTTGGTCGTTGCCGCGGCCGATATGGAAGCCGAGGCATACCGCGGCTACTGCCTAGAATCCGTGGCTGCCGTCTACGACGTGGTCCTCATCACCGGCGAGGAGCCGTCGTGGGAGGTGCCGCACATCCGGGACTGCGTGGTCGTGCCCGATCCGACCGACGAGGCCGCGCTGTCTGCCGCCGGCCGTACGCTGGCCGAGCGCTACGACCTGGCCGGGGTGCTCACCTGGACCGAGTGGTACCTCGTCCCGGTTGCCCGCCTCGCCCGCCAGCTGGGACTGCCCACCACCGCGCCCGAGGTCATGCAGACCTGCCGCAACAAGGCCACCGCGCGCACGCTGTTCGCCCGCCATGGTGTCCCATCGGCCGCCTCGTGAACGTCCGTAGCCTTCAGGAGGCGCACGCCGCAGCCGAGCGAATCGGCTACCCGGTCGTCCTGAAGCCCGCCGCGCACGCAGCCAGTCTCGGCGTGATTCGCGCCGACACTCCCGACCAGCTCCCCACCGCCTACGAGGTAGCCCACCGGGCCGTCGGTTCGGGCGTTGAGAGCACGAGTGTCCTGGTCGAGGAGTATCTCGACGGGCCGGAGGTCTCGGTCGAGTGCGTCACCTACCGGGGCGAGACCACCGTCGTCGCGGTGACCCGCAAGACCGTCAGCGCCCCGCCGTTCTTCGAGGAACTGGCGCTCTCCGTCGATGCCGCCGACCCGCTCCTCGACACCGTCGCTCCCGCCGCACGGGCCGCGATTGACGCGCTCGGGATCACCAACGGCGTCAGCCACGTCGAGATGCGCCTCGTGGGCGGCCGACCCCGGCTCATCGAGGTCAACGGCGGCATCGCCGGGGACATGATCGGCCACCTCGTCCATCTCGCCACCGGCATCGATCTGCCGAAGGCAGCAGCCGACATCGCCTGCGGCCGGGCACCGGACCTCACCCCGACTCGTCGCAGGGCGGCCGGGATCCGCATGCTCTACCCGGCCGACTCCGGCACACTCACCAAGCGGCACATCAACCAGCAGTTCGCCGCCCACACCCCGTGGCTGCGGCAGATGCAATGGCTCCGCGAGATCGGCGACCCGCTCCTCCTACCGCCCGACGGCGACCTGTTCGCCGCCCGGGCCGGGTTCTACATCGTCACCGGCCGCGACACCGGCAAGGTCAACGAGCGCCTCGACACCGCCGCCGGCGAGATCACCGTAACCACACGGGCGGGCCGATGAGCCCCCAACTCGATCCGCGGCACGACATCGACGGCGACGTCTACGTCTCCCCGCGCTACCTCGCCTCCACTACCGGGATCGGTGACCCCGCCCTCGCCCCGCTTCTCGAACTCGGCTGGGAACTCCAGCACGACGAGGACGGCAACGTGTATGTGAGCGCCCCCGACCGGCGCGTACGCCTGGGCTACCTGCCCGAAGGCGAGGACGACGGGCTCTGGCGCATCAACGCCTACAAGGACCCGTTCGGCCCGCCGACGTGGGGCGTCTGCTTCAACGACCGCGTCCCCACCGAGTTCGTGGCCGCCTTCACCGCCGCACTCGCCACGGCCTACGAGCAAGGGCCGGACGCCTACCTCGCCGCGCCCGACCCGAGGAACACAGACCACGATCCGTTCCTCGCGGTGGCGCCGCTCATCCAACGTGGCTGGCAGTTCGACCTCCCCCGCCGGGGCGTGTTTGCAGTCCAGTCCGCCGACGGGTACGCGGGTCTGGAGTTCACCACCGGAGACCTCGATCCGGAAGCCGAGCTGACCACCCGTGACGCCCGCTGGAGCCTGTGGGCGGGAACCTCAATCGAGCGCCCCGCCTGGTATGCCACCGCCAGCACCAACACCCCCGTTGCCCTGCTCCAAGCCGTCACCGAGTGCGTCTCCGATCCGGCCCCGCTGCCCCGCTGGCGGGAGGACACCCACAGCTACGTCGAGGGCATGGCCCAGCTCACCACCATCCTCCCGCCAGGCCCGCCGGCCCCGACCCCGCTCGAGGTACAACGGGCCGTCGCCCGCCGACCGGCCGCGCTCCCCGCCTCCAGCGTGCCGCGCTGGAGCACCATCAGCCGGCAGGCCCTTCCCGGTCCGCGCCACTGACCTGCACAAGGAGGCCACATGTCAATGTACGCCCGCGAGTTCTTCGACCAGATGGGGCTCCCTTTCGCCGACTGCGCCGTAGTGGGCACCACCTACTACGCCACCCCCGTTCCCGACGGTCCCCTGCGGCTGCGGATCGACTTTTGCCGGACTATCCGCGCCAACGAGTACGACGGCCTGCGAGTCGCCACCATTCACCCAGAGCAGGGGGAACTCGACGCGGCCGTCCTGCGGTTCGATGACCATAAGACCTTCAACCATCGCGACGCGACACTCGGCCGCACACCCCAGGAGTCGGGGTACGGCACATTCCAGGAGTTCCGCGACCGACCCGACTGGGTGCCGTGGGAAGGTGCCCTCACCAGCGGGTTGCGCGACGCCATCGAGCAGTACACCGCCGTCTGGTTCCCCGGTGCTTGGACAGGGTCCGTCCCGGGACGCGCTGCGGGCCGCATCACCCGCAAGAACCTCCCGCCTCCTCCGGGCCCTGGCCCTGGTCCCGGCCGGTCCCGATGACCTCCCCACCACCTGAATCAAGGAGCCCCTTTCTCGTGCAAGCTCGTATCATCCGCGGCGCCGTCCGATCCGCTGCCCTCGCCGCTGCGGTGACCGGCACCCTCACCTGGACGCCGACCGCCACTGCCCAGTCGGCCGAGCCGACGCCCTCCGCCTCCGCAGCTCCCTCCGAGACCCCCGCACCCGACGCGGGGGCTGTCGCCATCACCAAGAAGGACCCGGCCGGCGACCCCCTCGCAGGAGCCTCGTTCCTCCTCCTGGACACCGCCGGGCAGGAGGCCGGACGCGGGAAGACCGACGCCCAGGGGAAGCTGACCTTCCCCGACCTCCCTCCGGGCGTGTACCGGCTCAAGGAGACTTCCAGCGGCAGCCCTCTGCACGACGTCATCGACGACCAGGACATCATCGTCACCCCCGGTGCCACCGCCCACCTAACGCTCACCGACCCGTTCAAGGCTGCGCAGGTCGTCTTGAAGGCCAAGGACAACAACACCGGCAAGCTCCTGGCCGGTTCCACAGTGAACATCGGCAGCGGCGACAAGACCCTGCTCACCCTCACGACCGGCCCCAAGGGCACAGCATCCGGCGAACTCCCTGTATCCAGCCGGAAGACGGAGTTCTGGGTCAAGCAGATCAAGGCACCCGAGGGCTACGACCTCTACAAGCCGACCAAGACATTCACCGCCGGCCCCGGCGCCCCGGTCACCGTGACCGTCACCAACGCCAAGACCCCAGCCACGCCCAGGCCCGATCCGTCGGGGAAGCCGACGGATAAGCCCACCGACACCCCCTCCACACCCGCGGACAAGCCGAGCGAGGGAGGCACCGGTGGGCCGAAGCCCACCCCGGCGGGCACCGGCACGCCGGACGCCGACTCCTCGCTCGCCCCCGCAGCAGACGCGGGCGACGACACGACGTCGAAGGCTCCAGCCGACTCCCTCGCCCACACCGGCGCCGACACCACCCCGTGGCTCGTCGGTGGCGCCGGCCTCCTCGTCGCCGTCGGCATCAGCACCGTTGTCGCCACCCGCCGCCGCACGGCGGCCGAGCCCGGGCCGGACGGCACTGGCGAGACCCGCTGACCCAGCGACCACTCCTCGCGGGGCAGGCCCCCGGGAAGCTCTGACACCGTTGGCCAGTGCAGCCCGTTGAGTTCTACTCAGCGGTGCCGGAGGCTGCCAAGTGCGAGCACGGGCTCGTGGAGGGGTGGGAGATGGTGGTGGGCGGCGCCACCGCCCCGATGCGCGGAGGGCACGTTCGCCGAGCGCGACGTGACCCGCTGCGCCCTCACAGGGGCGACGACCCAGTGGACTGGCCGCAGGTGAAGGCCGAGCTCACGACGTACGCGCCGATGAACACGGTGCGTCGTATCGCTGGCGAGCCGATGCTCCCGCCTTACTGAGCCGGGCGTCTCCACCAAGGGGCCTTCGCGTCCTGCCCGGCTACAGCGCGGACGAGATCTGCCACGACGCGCAGTGCTTCCTGAGCCTCCGGTAGCGCCGCAACACTCGGTAGGTCCTGTGCGGCTCCCGAGTCGACGAGCAGTGCGACCAGACGACCATCCATCCGGTTCAGATGATGGACGTCCAGCGTGGCCAGCATGTCGCCGATCGCTTCCTGGGGAATCTCCGTGCCTTCGCGGGGGCCCAGCATCTTGAGTGCCTTCAGGTCGGATCGGCCCGGCGTCCACTGTCCGCTGTCCATCTCTGCTCTCAGGGCCTCAGCCCGCGTCCGCAGTTCCCGCATGCCCTCAGGTCCCAGACTCATGGCCAGATCCTGACACAAGCCCTGCGGGCGTTCCGAGCGGTGGAGGCGATCTCGGACAACGCCGCATTTGATCTCAAGGGGACAGCAGCGTCCGCTGGGTGCACTGAGGGGATGGGTGAAAGGATCGGGGCGTGAGTGAGATAGCCAGACGGCTCAGCAGCGCTCCACGGTCGGACCTCCGTGCTCTCGACCGGGTCTGTGAGGAGGTGGCCGCAGAACTGATCGCCACGGGCACGACGCCCGACTTCGTCATCTCCTCGGACTTCGCCACTGACGCGTTTCTGATCTGTGCCGACCGCTACTGGCGGCGCCGCTTCCTCGCCGAGCCCAGCCTCGACACCGCTGTCCAGTGCGCTCTGTGGCTCGCCGAGCACGCCGAGCCCGAGCACCGGCGGATGATCGAGGAGAGGTGGGGTCTTGGTTTCGGGTTCGTGACGTCCGACAGCGTGGACACCGACACGGCCGTGGAGGCGGTGACCGTACAGATTGAGCAGCGCGGCGAGCAGGCGGCTGACGTCGCCTACTTCGCCTGCTTGTACCAGGCCGGGAAACTCCGCACGAACTTCGCTTTCCGACAGCTGTACCGGCTGCTCGCCTACAGTCGGCTCGCCCAGGCCGCCGCCCACCGGCGTACGGAGCCGGTGCTCACCGCCTTGCGGAGTATGGCCGCGTTCGGCGACCGCACCTACACTCCCGACCACGCCCTTGACCTGATGCGGGAGGCATGGACGCATCCCAGCCGCGGTCGGGCGGCGGTGGACGTCTGCCTCAACGGGCTCGCCAACTCCAGGCCCTTCCCCGGGCAGGGCGAGGTCCTGGTCGAGCACGCCCGGCAGGCGATCGCCGAATACCCCGACGATCACGGGATGCATTACTGGCTGGCCATCGGCCACCAGCTCTCCGGCAACTACGAGGAAGCCGGCACTGCGATCGACGATGCCCTGCACCTCCTCCCAGCCCACGGCAGCCGGGGCAGCCACGGCCTGCTGCTCGAGCAGTACCGGCAGCGCCGTATGGCGATCCACGACCACCACCGGCTCGCTCGGCCCCCGAAGGCCGTCGAGAACGGGCCCGGGACGGAGGCGGGCCGGGATGGCGGAGAAGAAGTCCGGCCGTCAACGGGCTTGCCGAGCAGGTGGCTCGCGGTGAAGTGGGCGGCTGCGGCCCTGCCGATCGTGCTCCTGTCCGCGCTACTCGGGCAGCTCGTCGGGCCCAGCACCGGTTCGAGGCGCGCTGTGGTGGCGGTCGCGGCCGTGGCAGCTGCCGGGGCCACCGTGGCCTGGCTCCGGTTCCTCGCCAAGCAGCGCGACCGATCACAGGTCCGCCGCAGCAGGTGACGAGCAACACCTCGCCAGCCGCCGTGCTCACCGCCACCGGCCCGAGCCGTATAGCGGGTCAGGACGTACGAAGTTCGAGCGCGGCCAGGAGGAGAGCTGTCGCGGAGCACGCCTCAGTCACACGGCCAGCGCGGACAGCGTCGATCACGGAGGCGAGGTCCCACCAGCCCGTGGCCATGTTGATCTCGGTGCTGTCCCGGCGTTCGGTGCCGGGACGCAGACCCGTGGCGAGAAAGAGGTAGGTGCGAGCGGCTGTGATCGCCGGGAGCGGGTCAACCACGCTGAGGAGGGACCAGCTCTCGGCCTTGTACCCGGTCTCCTCGGCCAGCTCTCGCTTGGCTGCGTCCAGGGGCTCCTGGCCGTCAGCGCCGCCGCCGGGCAGGAGGAGGCAGCGGCGACGCTGGAGGTAGAAGTCGTCCTCCACCATCAGAACCCGGCGCTGCTCATCGAGCGCCACGACGCGGACGCCGTCGGAGACCTCGATGTGCTCGTAGATGCCCGTAGCGCCGTCCGGCTGGACCACGGTGTCACGCAGCACCTTCTTCACGAACTGGCCTTGGTGCAGGATCTCCCGGCCCGTCATCGCCCAAGTCATGTCCTCGCCCTCCTCGCCCCTTCTGTAGATCCCTGGCGGACGGGCCCACCGTAGGTGGCGACGCTGGCGGCGGTTCCCCGATCACCCCAGCCGTGGCTGGCTCAGGCCCAAGGCTCGGGCATGGTTGGCCGACGTGGCGGGAAGACGTGGGCGGGGTCACCGCAGAGCGCGGAAATGGTCTCCAAGGCTGTGTGGTTCCAGGTGCGCAGGGTGTGGCGGCGTTGTCGGGCGTTATCGCGGAGTTCCTCCTGGAGGTCGGTGTCGTCGAGCCACTCACGTAGCGCGGAGGTCCATGCGCTGGTGTCCCAGTCCAGGAGCCGGCCGGGGTGGCGGCGCGGGCGCCCGCCGGTGGGGGTGACACGGTCGGGGATGGTGCCGAGCGCGTCGGGCATTCCGCCGGTGTAGTGGGTGAATACGGGAGTGCCGTACGACAGTGATTCTGTGATCGCCATGCCGAAGGCTTCGCGCCGTGAGGGATGCAGGAGGAGGTTGGCCCACCGGTAGGCGGTCTCGAGATCTGTGCCGTGGAGTGGCCCGGTGAGCGTGATCCTGTCGGCGAGCCCGGCTTCGTCGATAAGGCTCAGCAAGGTGGCGACGTGTCCGGGATCACGGTGCGTGGGGCCGACGATCCGCAGCTCCCAGCGGGGATCATCAGCGAGCGGCGCGAGGGCGGATACCAGCCGGTCGTGGCCCTTGACCGGTGTGACGGCGCCGACAGACAACCACCGCCCACCCGTGGAGCGGGCAAGCTTCGCCTGGGCGGTGACCAACGCCTTATCGTCGAGGTCGGTCACCGTCTCCACGTCGAGCACGAGCCGCTCCCCACCCGCGTCCACGGCCTGCTGGGGCAGATGGACTCCGGGGGCGGCGACGTGGACTTTCTCCCGCTCAAGTCCGTACCGCCCAAGAAGCTGGGAGGCGGTGTGCAGGCTGGTCGCGATGACGGTCGTCGCGCACCGCAGCGCCCGTGCTTCGGACGCTTCCAGAGCCCGCCCCACCGCGGGGTCAAGTCCGATCTCGTCGGCGAGCGGCATATGTACGAGCACAACGACCCGCAGCCGCCGCCCCTCCGACTCAAGGATCTGTGGGGCCGCACAGCCAATCAGGCCGTCGATCATGACAGTGGCGCCGTCCGGCATCGCGCCCAGCACTTCCGCGAGCGCGCTCTGGTGATCCTCGGTCGGCCGGGGCCAATCCCCCGCCATCAGGCACATCTGGAGCTGCCAGCCGCACTCCGCCAGTGCCCGTTCCACCTCGAGGTCGTAGCGGTTCCCTCCGCTGGGATTGGCCGGATCGGCCACCGACTCCGGAACCACGAACCACACCGAAAACACCTTCGCCCCCCTCATCTCCGCCGTGCTGCTGGCTGCCGTCACGCCGGTGATCGGACTCCCGGCGGCCGAACCCAGGCAGTGACGAAAAGCTCGCCTTCACCCGCTCCGTCGAAACATCTCGCGGGCATCCCATGTCATCCGGCGTGCGCTTACGCCGTGAGATCAACCTCATCAGACACCACAACTAATGTGGCGAGACCAGCTCATATGGCCGGGATCCATTCGAAGGATTGGATCGTGCCGCCAACAGTGGCGAGCGCCTAACCACAACGCGTATGAGCCTGGGGGCGGTGCCGTGTAGCCAGCACACAAAGGGAGGTTCACGTGCGCTACGACCTCGTCGATGTCTTCACTTCGCGTCCGCTGGCCGGAAGCCAGCTGGCCGTCTTCGCCGACTTCGCCGTCAGCGCCGACGGTCGATCAGGTCTTTGATCCGCTGGATGATGTCGCCACGTCCGACGATCGGGTGCTTGGGTTCTCTCAGGAACACGTTGTCCTGCTTCGGATCGCTGTGCCGGGGAAGGTCCGTTGACGCGATCAGTAGTTCCTGGAGCTGATGCCTCCCCTGCGTGAACGGCTGAGCGCCCGTTGCCCGAGCGACCGCCATCCTCACCCGAGCAGCGTCAAGCTCCCAGTCAGTCGTGACGTGCCCCTGATCGCATTCGTGGGTGGCCTCGGGGCCGTCTACGCGCACGGTGCGCGCCTCGTCGTTGTGCACACAGCGGAGCCCCCTCATGCTCGTGGCGGTCACGATCTGGACCCGATCGGCGGCGACGACGAGGGGGCCAGAGGCGACCTGCGGTGCGTTCACCTGGCCGTGGGCCTGGCTCGGGAAATCGGCGAACAGACGGGAGAGCCGGGCGGCCGCAGCTCGCATGGGGGACGGGCCAGGGCGGGGAGGCTCGACATCGTCGGCCAGCGCGCTCACGCCGAGACGGCCGACGTACTGGTCGTGGGCCGAGTTGAAGATGTTCCATAGCGGTGTGTTCCGCGTGGCGGGATCGTATCCCTGACCGCTCTCGGCCAGGGCTCGGTCGATCTCGTCGACAATGCGAGGCTCTCGGTCTGCTGGCTCATCGAGAGCCTCGCGCAGTTCAGCGATCGGCACGTCCCGGGGCAGGCGATCGCCGGTGTACGTGCGGGCGAACAGGAGCAGGGACAGCGTGGACAGGTCGGCGGCGGGGTAGCTCTCCCGATCCCAGCGCTGGTCAACGAGGAGGCGAGCTGCTTCATGGACCGCGGCGCTCCAGGAGGCCGGCGCGGAGGAGGGGAGCAGCAGGCTCATCTCCAGGCCAAGGTCGTATGCGCCCTGAACAGGGTACTTCGTCGTCGGGATGTCAGACATGGCTTCCATACTGCCGATTATCTACTGGCGACATAGATAGAATGGGGAAACAGTACGGCCCGGGCCGCCTCCCTCGACGGCTACCGACGGCTCGGCAGCCCCGAAAGACACGCCTGCCGAGTGGACCGGGCATCGGCCCGCGGCGGTCCGGCCTAGAGAGCCCGTGACGGACTGATGGCGGCCACGATGGGCAGCCGCCGTCGCGGCACCCACACTCCCGCTCGGTCATGGGTCAGGCTGTGCGGGTCCAGGATGGCGGCGATCTCGCCCTCCCCGAGGGATTCTGCGGCCAGAAGGGCGCGGGTGAGGGCATCGACGGCGCGCTCGGCAGAGGGGTCGGCCAGGAGCCGGATGCTGTCGCGGATGGCCTGATCGATGTCGGCGACATAGCCGCTGGTGACATACGACTGGGCGTTCGCGAGGTCACCGGATGCGCAGAACTGGCGGATGCACTTCTCCAGCTCGGGGTGGCTGTATCCCGCCTTCTGTAGCCGGGCCGCCGGGAACGGTCCGGCGCCGACGCAGACGACGACGAATTGCTGGGCGTCTGCGGTGCCGGTGGAGCTGTAGGTTCCGCCGGCGACCTCGTCGCGACTCCTGGCCAGGGCGACCCGGGTGGGGGTCATGCCCACCAGACGGGTCAGGACCGCATGTGTTGCTTCGTGCACGGCTGCAGACTCTCGCCACACCTCCTGCGGCAGGAACTCGTGACACCACACGTCTGCCTGGGAGCCGGGCGCGGTCTGCAGAGCCTGCGGGTTCGCCGTCAGGAACTCCTCGTGGACCCGGAGGTGGGTGCGCGATGCCTCGTCGCGGGTCGGCGTCGGGGCGTTGCCGGGAGCCGTCATCGGCGTTCCCCGAGAGGGACCGTAGCCAGGTGCTCCCAGGTGATGTGCCGGTTGTCGTGCGACTGAGCGACCAAGCTGATGCTGGTCACCGGGAGCGTAACCGGCTCGCCAGGAAGGTCGGACAGCGCCACCTTCAAGGCAGTCCTGTCCGCCTTTGCCGCCTCGGCGTCCGCGTAAGCGAGTGAGGCATGTGGATAGTGCGCCGCCGGAATCACCGGAAAGCGCCCGCCGGTGACTTCAGCATCGATCCTCGTGGTCAGCTCCCACAGGCGCCTGGAACGCTCTCCGGGCCATGCCGTCAGCTCAATGGCCACATTCCCAACCGACGGCCGGCCGTAGGTCAGCTCGAACGGGGTGATGGAGACGCACTCCTTCGCGACCCGGGCGGTGATCTCGTCGATCTCGCCGGGTCGGTATTCGGTGATCGGGCCGCCGTGCATCAGCGTGGTGTGCAGCCACCGGGCCTCCACCCGCGCGAGGCCGGGGCCGCTGGTCAGCTTTCGGTACGGGCCCACGAGTCGGTCTTCGACGACATCGGCCGGGAAGAGGATGTGCCAGTGCAGATCCGCTCTTCCGGCGGGCCAGGAGGCATTGCGCGTGCGCACCCTCGCGAAGAAGTCGTCCATGTCCAACACGCTACCTGGCAGGCCGGATCCCCGAGCCGTGTTCGACCAAATCCAGAGCTCACGCCTCCCCGACGACGACTCCCTCCGGCCGCAGGCTTAGGTCACCCAAGCCAGGCCGGCGAGGTCGAGGGTGACGCTGACCGCGGCGTGGTCGGAAAGTCCCTGGTCTACAGGCTCCATGTGGACGGTGTCGTCGGTGACGCGGGGGCGAGCGGAGGGCTGACCAAGACGAAGTCCTAGCCCGGCGGGCCACACCCCTTTCTCGAACTCACCGGTTGCGGCGGACTGCCCCTCGCGAAAGTCTTGTTGCAACACGCCTTAGCGGTAGGTCCAGGTCGCAGCGGTGTCGATGGCGCCGGTGTCGATGCGGGATACGAGGCCGTGGTGGTCGCTGGCGTCCTTCGGCTCGTTGAGTAGACGGTAGTCGGAGACAGCCCCCGCCAGCGGGCCGGAAACCCACGCCTGGTCGATCCGGTCGTCCGTTCCGGTCGGCGCGATCAGCGCCGTGTCCTTCCTCTGTGACTTCTCGAACAGGTGCCAGGCGACGTCGACGTATCCGTTCTGGGCGAGTTTGCGTGCCACGCGGCGGTCGGGTTCGGGGGGCGTGGTCACCTCGAAGTCGCTGTCGGGCAGAAGGGTGCGCGACCCCAGGTTGTACGGCCTCATCTCGGAGAAGTCTGGGAGCGGATGCCTGGATGAGGCCGGCGCGTAGTTGATGTCCCCGCCGAGGACCGCGAACGGCCCGTACTTGTAGCAGCGGGTGGCGGCGTAGTTGGCTTCGATGAGCGCTTGCTCTGCGGACATGGGCGTGAAGTGGACCGGCATGAAGCTCAGGGGTGCCGGGAGGCCGGGGATCTCGAAGCTGGTCACGGCAATGCCGTGCAGAACTTCGAGGCCGAAGTCGGCGTTGTGGCGGACCCAACGGCCCAGAACCTCTCTGCGGTAGAGCAGCGCGGTGCCGATGCCGCTTCGTGACGGGGGCAGAGGGGCTGTGTCGAGATCCAGGTCGGCCATGGCGCGGGCGAGCTGCTTGTGGCCGTAGCGGTCCCATCCCGCCGCCTCGCACAGCAGGACGACGTCGACGCGCTCCGCGGCCCCGTTGATCCGCTGCGCCAGCTGGGGCCATCGGTCCTGCGGGTTGCCGTCGCCGTCCTGGAGGCCGCCCATCCCCAAGTTCTGTATGACTACTGTCAGTTGCATGCCTACCCTTTCTGGTGCACGGTGCGAGTCGTAGGGATTGTGTCTGTCGGCGGGGGCGGCACCGGGGGCCCGGCGCGGACCCGTGCCTATCGCTGGGGCACGATGCCCTCCTTCTCCAGGAGCTGGGCCTCCAACTCGGCGATGCGGCGGTCGGCGAAGCGTGCGTTGTCGCGGAAGGGCGGCCAGCCCGCATCCAGTTCGGCATGGAGGGCGGCCTCGGCGCGGTCGAAGCGGGCGGTCTCGATGTCAAGCAGGTCGTGGGTTCCCTCGCGGCTGCGGGCTGATGGGACCGCCGGGTATCGGAAGTCGCCGAATGGCTCGTTGCGGTGCAGCACCGTATGGTTCCCCTTCCTCCAGCGAATCTGTCATCGTCGGATCGAGCGAGCCGTCCGCCGCGATGCGCTTCGAGGCTGCTCAGCGGTCCGGATCGTCGCTCCATAGGAGGACGTGGCTACGGAGGGAGAGGCCGTAACCCCGTGACAGGGCGGCGTCCGCGATCTGCTGGGCTGTGGTGATGTTCGTGGGCCCGTCGGAGCCTTCCGGCATCACCATCACGCGTTGCACCGGCACCGGCACGTCCGTGGCGTGAAGTGCCGCGAGGACCGTCGGCTTGTACCGCTTGGAAAGCCGGTTTCCACTGCTCGCCGTCTCGATGTGCACCTCGTTGCCCCAGTCACGCAGTTGCTGCAGCACGGGGAACAGGGCCTGCTGCTGCATCATCGGCTCTCCTCCAGATACCACGATGATGGTCGAACGCGTCTGGATGTCCCACAACTTCCGTAGACCGGCGAGGACATCGACAGGCTCCATGAGCTTCAGGCCGTACGCCGGGTCGTCCCGATCGTAGCGGCGTCCACTGCGGGTCTTCGCCGCCTTCTCATCGGTGACTGCCCACGTGTACGCGGTGTCGCAGAACGTACATTCCAGGTTGCAGTCGAAGACCCGCACGAACAGGCAGTGCCGGCCTGCGGCACTGCCTTCCCCTTGGATGGTGGGTCCGAATAATTGGCTGATCTTGAGCACCTGTGCTCCCCTCGTACGCCGGACTGAGAATGAGCTGGTCTGCCCCGGGAGACGGAGGCTTACCGGGCCTTGCCGAGGTGCACGGCCGGGATCGTCTCCAGGTCGGTGGCCTCGACCTCGGCCAGGAGGTAGTCCGCCAGGCCCGGGGGAGCTGAGTGCCCACCCACTGGTGCACCCACCCGGCCAGCCACCGCTCGTCCGTTCCGGCTTCAACACCTCCGTCGAGCCGGTCCAGGTCCTTTCCGCGCAACGGGCCTTCCGCTCGCTCCAGAGCGGCGGCCGCCGTGCGCAGCCGGGCTGCGGCGTCCTCAGTGAGGAGATCAAGCGGCGCGAGGACCTCGATCCGGATGCGGTAGTCATGCCGGTGGTGCCGGCCCTGCCCGCAGGGGTGATTCCTGAGCTGTGCCGGCATGATGTGGTGCGCGGAGACCTCGATCACGTGGACGGATGTCACCTGCCCGTGCCCGGAGCCCGCGGGGGTCTGCCGCCCGGCCGTGGTGCGAGACAGATAGGCGGTGTACTCCTGGCGGACATACCGGTGCGGGGCGTCGTCCCACCGGCTGTCCGTGGGCGGAATTTCTCCACGCCACAGGCCGCTTTGCGCGTCCTGCTCCCGCAGGGCCTGCGCCGTGGTGTGGGCGTTCTCCTGCTGCTCGGGTGAGGCGTAGTCGGCGAACGCGAGAACCGTCCGGTCGTGCAACGCAGCGCGTACCAGCAGCAGTTCACGGCTCAGGGCTGGATGGACATCCCCAGTGATCTGCTGGACCCGGTGGTGGGCCTTGAGTGATTCGGCCGCCCGGCGGTGTGCTTCGCGTGAGGGACAGTCGGCTGGCTGCGCCGCGGGCGGTGCGCCACTCTCGTCCACCGGATACGGGAGAGATGTGAGGCGCTCGAGCGCCTGCTGCAGAGTGGGGATGGTGCGCAGCCGCTCACCGACCGTCTCGCCGTGCTCGGCGTGGGCCCGGATCACGCGGTTCGTCAGCGCAGTTACCGCATCCTGAACGGCGAGCCCGTCCGGGTCCTTGGTGGTGAGGAGGCGCCCCAGGAGTTCGGGGGCCTGAGGCCAGATGACGTCGTCCTCGGGGACAGCCTGTTGCAGGACATCCAGGTCCGGGGCGGTGACGAGTTGGACCGCCGGCTGGAGCGGAACGCAGCCGGGCCCCGTCGGGGGTATCCAGGCCCTGTTCGATCGCGGTCGCGTGCAGCGCGGCCGCGAGCATGGCGGTCACGGTCGCGATCAGCTCGTCCCGGTCGGGCGCCGCTTTGCGCTGAACCGAGTGAGCCACTCGCCGACGCGGCAGCGCAGTCCTGCCTCCTGGCCGTCGACCGGACCGACCCGCCATTTTCCCAGCCGCCCGGCTCACCGGCGGACCGGGCCCCGTGATGATGCACAGCGGGACCCCGGGACGGCAGCGGTAGTAGGATGAAAGCATCTGCTTTCGGGGGAATTGCGCAGGTATGAAGAGGTGCAGCGGGCGTGGTCGGCCCCGTGACCTGGGGTTTCATTCTTGGCCCGCTCCCGTTTTCCCCGCCCGGGAGATGCCATGCCGACTCAGAAGATCCCCAGCCCCTTCCCGGACCAGTTCTCCGACCGGCAGTGGGCCCGGTACGTACGCCAGGGCCGTGACCTGGTCGAGGAGGAGAGCCAGATCCAGTTCAAGCTGGGCGACATCTCCTTGAAGATGGTCGCCAGCGGGGCCCGCGACAGCGGCGTCTTCCGCGTCATGGACCGCTACGCCGACCTCATCGGCATCAACGTGCACACCCTGCTCGGCTACCGGCACGTCGCGCACGCATGGCCCAAGCAGCACCGCCAGCCTGGTGTCTCCTGGTCCATCCACCGCGCCCTGGACGCGCTGGAGGACCGCTTCGAGGTGATCCAGAACCCGCCCGGCGGCGCTGACCGCTGGACTGAGGACATGGCGCTGCGGCACGCCGGACGCCTGCCGCACCGCCAGCTCACCAAGGGCGAGAAGCTCGACCGGGTCCGGGTCCTGCTGCGGCAGGAGGAGAACGCGGTCGACGCCGTGGGAGAGCTGATCCGCCGGCCGGACGTGGCCGCGAAGGTGATGGACAACCCCGCCAACAAGCGGATCTTGTACCGGGCCCACCAAGAGCAGCGTCAGCAGGCCGAACAGGCGCGGTGGCAGGCCGCGTACACGCGCGTCGACGAGGAGGAACCCGCGGCAGAGGATGAGGGCATCCTTGAGGATGCCGTGGAGGAGGAGCCCGCCACCCAGGACGCGCTGCAGCAGCGCGAGCCGGCGGTGGACTACACCCGCGCCTCGCGTGAGGTGCTGGAGCTGCTGGGCATGGGAACGAGCTTCCTGGTCGAGCTCCAGCACGCCATACCGGACCTGCACGTCGCCGAGTTCACCGAGCGCGAGGTCCGGGCGATCTTGGACAACCACCGGCGCATCCGGGCTGCGCTGGACTGGTGCGACACCGTGGTGACCACGGGCGACAAGACCATGGACGAGGAACTGGCCCGGATCTTGGACGAAGGCGATGAACTGCCATGACCGCCCGCAAGACGGCTAAGGGAACGACCGGGCGGACCGCTCCGCCCACCCAGCGCGCGGCACCGGTGCCCACTCAGCACCTGGCCGAGGTCGCCTGGCACGTCATGGAGGACCAGGGCGAAGACGTCCTGGTGCCCCGGGAAGTGATCATTTCCCGCATCCATGCCAGCGACAGCCAGTTCGAGCGCTTGAAGGGGTACGTGCGCGACCACCTGACCATGGAGCACGGCAAGGCGTTCCTCGCCTACCGCGGCGGCTACATGATCACCACCGACCCGGCCAAGATCGCCGAGAACGTCACCTGGCGGCTGCGGCGCATCGACACCGAGCTGCGGCGCCTGCTGACCGGCTGGATCAACCCGCTGGGCTCCGATGTGAACAGGTACGAAGTGCTGTCCATGTACCAGGACGACATCGGCCACATGCTGCGCGTCTCGGAGAGGATGCGCAGTTCCAGCGCGCAGCTTCCCAAGCCCGTCAAGACCCGCACACGCCGCCGAAGCCGCGCCAGCCGGTGACGCCGAGGACCCGGCATGCCCCGACGGCAGCCGGCCCCAGGACCGGCCAGCGCCCGGACACTGCACCGGGCCCTGGAGGCCCTGGGCGCCGCTCCCCGAGCCGATCCCGCGCTGCGTCCGCGCGGCGCGAGGGAGGAAGACGCCGCCCTGCTGCTGGGCATCCTGCTGGCCAAGGTGGAACTGGACGCCGCTGTCCGCGCCGACCCCGGCCTTGAACCACCGGATGGCCTGGCCGCCCTTGTCAGCGGCTACCGGGCCATGACGGTGGACCAGCGGGCCGAGGGCGAGGAACTCCTGTGGCGGCTGCTGTCGCTGCGCCTGATCCGCACCGCCTCGGAGAGCAGCACCTTCGCATCACATCCCGACGAGCTGCTCGACGCCGCCGCGAACGCCGCGATGGCGGCGGCCAACCTCCTCAACGCCAAGTTCGCCGACCACGGCACCGACGGAACGTCTCCTTCGGACCAAGCCCTGGAGTCCGCTGTCGCCTTCTCCTCGGACGCGCACACAACCGCGGCGCACACCCTGGGCCGCCAGGCCGTGGCGGCCCTGACGGAGGCGGAGAGCCTGCCACCCAACACGTCCACGCGCCGACCCATATCGCCCATGGCGCGGCAGTGCGTGGCCGCCTACCTCGACACCCTCACCCGCGAGCAACTCCGGCACATCGCCGCACGCTGCGGCCGACGCGGCTACTCAACGATGAACCGGGAACAACTCCGCACCTTCCTTCTCGACCGCGCAGCGGCCGCCGCCCGAACCGGCGCCCGCAAGGTGACGTGACGAACCCAGACGACGACCGACGTCGGGTCAGCGGCGTGTGGCAGTGCGTGTCCAGCCAGCGCACACCGGTGCGCAGCCTGGCCCTGGCCGGGGCAGAGTTCCGGGCGCGCAGCCTACCGACGGGTGCTGACAGGCTGGCTGCGCTGCCGCCACGGCAGCGGTGGAGCGGCCTTGGCCTCCCGGCACTCCGGGCAGCGGCAGTGGCCGAACCGGTAGGCGCTCTTGCTCCCGTGGGCGAGCTCGGGGTCACGGCCGGCCATGAGTGCGGCGTCCAGTTGTTCGGCCCAGCCGGGGGCCTAGGCCCGGTTGCCGTGGACCTGTTGCTGTGTGATCTCCAGGTCCTGGCATACCTCGGTGAGGTGGTCCCCTGCGGCGAGACGATCAAGGAGCTTGGCGCGGACTGTTGTCCGGTACCCCGGCGGCCTGGAGCATCCTCGGCGCGGCGGTCAGCCACTCCCGCAACACCGCCCTGGCCGCCGCCCGCGGCGAGTACGTCGCCTCCTCGATGACGACGTGTACCTCCCCCAGCATCTGGCCGCCGCTCATCGCGCCCTAGACGAGTAAGGCATGGGCACAAACTATCGCCCCCGGCGTCTTGGTTGAGTGGCAAGACGGCTGGATTGGTTGTCAGAGGAACCAGTTCGCCTGCGGCAGACAGGGAAAATCCACGGAAGACTGGCCAACGGGGGCGGGGCATGTCAACGTAGACGACCCTCCAGGAAAGTGCCAGGTCAGAGAGGTGATGGCCCTGACTGTTGTTCCCCTGAGCCCCGGATTCTCCACTACCGCCGATGCCATTCGCCTGCGTGAGTGGCAGCTCGGCCCGGGCCAGCCCGCGCTCGTGATGGACCAGTTTTCGCCCAACGACTTCAACCTCGTCGTTGACGACCGCGCGGACGTGCATGTCAACTCCAAGGACGGCCGTTTCTACCTCGGGTGGTTTCCGCTCGGCCGTCCCGGCACCGACGGCGAGGGATGGAGGATCTCCGTCACCGGCACGGCCAAGGTGCGCGGCTACCACTTGTCGTTCGACACCGAGACGCCGGCCGAGATCGTGGCCGCCGCCGTGGCGCGCGTGTTGGAGACCTCGCGTCGCGTGTGACCGCGCAGGCGGACCCCAGGAGTCATCGCGCAGAAGGCGGCCGGCTGACTGTCGGCCGGTTCCATTGCTCACCGTTTTCTTCACCCCCAGGAGGCTTTTGTGACCCCGGAGATGACCGTCGGCGATCTCATCGACCTGCTGTCAGGTTGCGACCGGGACGCTCCGGTCCGCCAGGCCATGAACCCGTTCTTCCCGATGGCGCACCGCCTGGCGCAGGTCATGCAGTCCGTGGACGAGACCGGCAGGACCGTCGTCTACCTCGCCGAGGACCGCGACGAGAACACGCAGCTCGGCCATCTGCCGCCCGAGGTCGCCGTCGTCCTGGCCTGGCAGGGCCCCGTCCAGGCACCCCCACGCCGGTCCCGCCGCAGTGCTGGCCACAAGTAGAAGTATCGAGCCCTTGGAGGCGCCGCTGTACCCCGAATCCCCGCTCGACCCGTCCACCCCGCCCGGCGTTCAGCCCGCATGGGTCGGCCCCCGGCACTTGGCCGGCGACGACAAGCGCCTCTACGACACCGTCGCCGACACTCTCAGCGGCCTAGGCTGGACGAGCCTGACCATCGTCCGGGGTCGCCACGAGCCGGGCGAAGCAGACGAGGACCGCCAGGTCCTACGCAGCACCGTGCTGCACATCAGCCCCGACACCCTCCGGTGGGCCCAGTGGAGCCTGGCCGACGAGCCGTTCTACCTGGGGGACCTGCCGATCGCCTGGCAGATCTCTGCCCGCGCGGACTCGAGGAGTCCGCTCGCTCAGTGGTCGGCCTACTTCACCCCCGGCGTCCCGTGCGAGGCCGTGGCCGACTTCCTGGTCTCGCTCGACGCCCGCGACCAGTCCGCTGTGCCGCTCGCCGACCCCGAGCTGGTCCTGGATTCCGTCGCCGCACACGGATGGCTCCGCGACCTCGACCAGCCCCAGGCAGCAGCGACGGACCCGACGTTCACCTCGCATCTCAGCCTCGGCGAGGTGCCGCCCCTCATCCAGGACGGCGACCCGCGCGCCCTGACCATCGAGGCCGATGAGGCGGGACCGGCTGGGTGGCAGGCGTGGTGCGAGCCCGTGCTCGGCGCGCCGTGCCTGTGGGTGGCGTCCTTCAGCGCGAGCGTCCCGCACGACCTCGTCGCCGCCTTCGCCGCCTCCGTCAGCTCGACGGCACCGGTCCTGCGGCGGGTCCTGCCCGAGGCCACCCAGGACCGGCTCCTTCGTGCGCCGGTCATCTAGCGCCGGGCAGTCGCCCCTTTGCCCGACGCATACAGCCCGGCCTCTCCCGAGGGGAGGGCCGGGCTTCTTGCACGGATGCCCCGACCGTCAGGGTCGGGGCATCCGTGTGTCGGGGCCGGTCAGCTCGTCGCCGTGGCCTTGGCAAGCGCCTTGTCGAGGTGGCGGTCGACGAGGGCCGGTGAGCCGGAGACGATCAGCAGCAGACTGCCGTCGCGGATCGCGGTCTGCTTCATCACGGTGCTCCGTCCTCCGACGGAGAACGTCAGAAGCTGGCTCCACTGCTCGTCACCGAGGTCGTGGCGCGGGGTCAGCTTCTGCGAGCCCATGTCGATCGGGGTCCCGCCCGCGACGACCTGATAGCTCGGGCAGCCGGTCATGGCGTCGAAGATCCGGCTCATGCCGTCAGACAGCTTCTTCGCGCTGTCGCTGTACAGCTCCTCGGAGACCTCGGAGCTACTGCTGCCATGGGTGAAGGTGGCCTTCGCCTTGTGTGGGAAGGCGAGCGTGCCGCCGGTCGCTGCGTCGCCGCCCAGCTCGTTCAGCGCCGGGCAGCCGACTACGGTGACGTCGTCGTGCTGGGTGGGCTGCTCTGGCTTGCGCAGGTAGCCGCTGCCGAGATCGCTCTCGTCAAGCAGGCGCGTCTCCAACGCGGCCGACGAGAGCAAGGCAGTCCTCTGGGCGGCGTCGGCCGGTTTCTCGGCGCGGGCGGAGGGGGCGGCGTCAGGTTTCGTGCCCGTCGAGCAGGCGGGCACGGCGAGAAGAGCGATGGTGATGCCGAGGGCGGTGGTGGCGACGCGAACGCGCATGACGGAACTGGCCCCTTGGTGCTAGGTGGCGGGTGGTCAGTGCGGGCCCCGGAGCCCGACAGGGTTGTGTAGGAGTGGGGTTCAGTGGCCTAGGTGGCGCAGGCAGTCCTCGAACGTGGCATGCGTCGCGTCGGCTGGCCCGGAGCTCCGGTTGTACCAGGCGGTGTCGAGGCGGGTCTCCTGCTGCTGGTGCCCTTCGCGGCAGCGCAGCCAGATCTGGTCGCGGGTGGAGAGGATGAGCCAGTCCCGGTACGCGCCGCACTCGAAGCAAGCGACCATCTCGCCGTCGAGGACGAGCGGGTGCATCCAGGGCATCATCCTGCCGTCGAGCTGATCGTGGCTGGGCACCCGTAGCCCCGGCGGAAGGAAGTCGTCCACCGCTACGGTCGGCTCACTGCGCTCCGGCTCGGCCGGCGGCCCCCCGAGTCCTGGCGGGACCTGGTCCTGCAGCTGCGCCGACAGCTCGAAGAATCGGCGCTGCGCTTCGCTGGGCTTCGCCACCCGGCGGCGTATCCGGTGAAACACCCTGACGTCCTCCCCTGCCTCGACCTGCTCGCGTCATGATCGTGCCCTAGGCCACCGGGAGCTTCAATTCACAAAGCCAACAGTCACCTTCGAAGATGAGGCCAGACGGTCGTGGCGGAGTCCCCTCTCTTGGCGGTGTGCTGACACCGTGGTCCGGCACTTGAAGGGTTTACCGGGTCTTGCCAACTGGGCCCTCCCCGCGGCGACGTCGGTCAGATGCAGAGGGCCGGGATGTCGCCCTGCGTGTGGTGGACGGGCCACCTATGGTGCCGTTCGCCGGCAGTTCCGAGGCATCGGCGGGCAGGTCGGCCATCCGCCGCATCCGCCACACCAGCACGTCGCTGACCGACTCCGCGGTATCCAGTTCGCGGCGCTCGACCGCGTCGGACAGGAGCGTGGCCGTGTCGTGGCCGGCGGCTTCGGCGTCCGCGATGGCCGCGGCCAGGGCGTACCAGCCGGGCTCGGCGAGGATCTGCTCGGCCAGCCCGGGCAACGCCTCGCGCAGCACCACCGTCTGCCGCTGGAGCAAGGGGCGGCTCAGACGCCGGCCTCGCTGGTAGAGCACGCCGAGGGGCTGGGCGGCGGCTACTTGGTAGGCGGAGCGCAGGTGCTCGGCGGCCTGGCGAGCGGCGGCGGCCTGCTGCGCGTGGCCCTTCTTCGCGTGCCAGTGCACGGATGCCGTGACCAGGAAGAACAGCATGTCGATCGCCATAGCAGTGCTCGCGCCATCCTCACCTCGTCCAAGGGCGGGACCGCCGTGAACGAGGTCGCGGGCGGCCTGACGCAGGGCCCGGTCGTGTCCGTGTACGGCGCGGACGTGGGAGCGCGAGGCCCGTTCGAAGGCCGTTGCGGCATCGCGCAGTTCCCGGCGGGTGTGGGCGGCGGACGTTTTCGCGAGGGCGTCCAGGATCTCGCCGGCTGCGGCGATGTGGGCGGCGGCGACCGCGTCGTCGCCGTGTTCGACGACGAGCAGGGCCTGCCACGCGGCCGATGCTGTCCTGCGGCGGGCAGCGGCCGGAGTGACCGGCTCCGCACGACCGGCGTCCTCTTGCCGGGGAGCCGGGTTGTTCTGGGCGTCGCCGGACCAGCGCTCCCGGATGCGCGGCAGCGAGAGGTCGGGGGCGAGGCGCGCGCCAGGGTAGAACACCGGCTCGCCGTCCTTGTTTTTGTCGTCGGGCAGGGCGACCTTGTAGCCCAGGAGGTCCCCGGAGGGCGCGGCGCGCTTGCGGATGAGAAGGCCGGCACCGGCGAGCCGGTCGAAGAACTCCTTCTCGCTAGTCGCGCCAGCCACCGCCCGCCGCACTGTCTCACGCAGTTCCTCGCGGGCGGTGCGCTCCCGTCCCTGGCGTGTCGCCTTGTGGCGTTCGGCGCTGGTGGGCCGCTGAGCGGCTGTGCCGTCCCCGGGCGCGACCTCGTGGAGCCCGAGTTCCTTCTCGATGAGCCGGGCTTCGGCCTGGGCGCGGGCGCCGGAGCGGTAGTCGTCGGGACGACGGCCGTCCTCCCGCACGAGGGTGGCGACGATGTGGATGTGGTCGTCCGCGTGCCGTACGGCTGCCCAGCGGCAGCCGGGCTGTCCGTCACCCGGGTCGATACCGGCGGCGGCGACGATACGGCGGGCGATGGCGGCCCACTCCTCGTCGGACAGGGTCCGGTCTCTCGGGTCGGCGCGGACGGAGGTGTGCCACACGTGCTTGGCCGGACGAGCGTGCTCGGCGAGGGCCATCACGGGCTGGTCGAGAAGCTGCTGGAGGTGCTTGAGGGTGGCGTTCGGGTCGCGGCCGGGGTCGGGGGCCATGCCGTCGAAGGAGGCGACGAGGTGGGGGTCGACGTGTTCCTCATGCTTGCCGGGGCCGTAGAGGTAGGCGAGCAGGCCGATGGTCCGTTCGCCGGGCGGGTTGACGCTCGGGATCATGCTGCCTGCTGGTGTTCGAGGACGGCGGTCGCGGCGGCGTGCACCGCGTCGGCGGCCCGCCGCACGGCCACGAGGCTTGCCTCCAGCTGAGGGATGGCGGCATCGGCACCGGCGTTGAGGGCCTTCGTCACCTGGTTGAGGTTGCTGCCAGCCCAGCCGAGCTTGCGCCGGCTGTCGAACAGGGCGGTCAGCACATCGCGTTCGGTGGCGATCTCGGCGTTCGTTCGGTCGAGATCTCCGGCCGCAGCAAGCGCAGCACGGGCGAGGAAGCCGCCGACGGTCAGGTTGCACTGAGCGGCGGCGGAAACGATCAGGGCGTACTCGGCGTCGTTGAAGCGGGTCGTACGCAGGTGGCGGCGCTTCTTTTCGGGCGGCTGACGAGGACGCTGACAGGCAGGACGCTCACGAGGTCGACGATTCGGCTTGCGCTCCTCCTCCGGCTTCAATCCGCCCTCGGTCGAAGCCCCCAGGACCTGCGCCCCCCGGTGCAGGTCCTCTCCCGCCCCTTCAGGGGCGGACTTGGCGGAAGTACTACTTCCGCCCCAACTTGCTCGCTCCCAGACCGAGTTGCAGTCGACGGAAGGAGTGGGGGCGTGACGGTCTTCGTTCGAGTTCGTCATCGGGTTCGGGGCCTCGCCGAGCGGATACGGTGCTGAATGGTGGCGGCCAGCTCGACGATGTCGGCCGGCCCGGTGAGGACGTGCACGGGGCTATCGGCTCTGTGCTGGATAAGCCATTGGCCGTTCGGAACGCGGACTGCGGCATGCAGGAGCCCACAGCGGACCAGGACCTCAGCCCAGGCGTCGGCCTCGGCTGCCGTGGGCTTGGAGCAGCGGTTGGGACGGGGCCCCACAGGTTCCTCCTGGAGAGGGGCGGTGGCCCGGAACGGAGCCGGGCCACCGGGAGATGGGCGCTTACCTGCTGCCTTACGGTCAGCCGCACTCGGGGCAGCGCCCAACATGGCCGCTGAGCGCCCGCGCCATCCGCGCCTTCGTCGAGGCGGCGTGCTTCGCGCTGGACTTCGCCGACGGCCTGCCGGCGTGCCGCTCGGAGTGGGCGCTCAGGAAGCCGATCTCCCGCTCGTACTCCTCACGGAGGGTCGCGAATCGGGGGCAGGTCTTCATCCGGTGCTCCTTGTTCTCGTGGCGCTGCCCTCGCTCCGTAGTTGCTGGAGGACGAGGCTCAGCCGGTCGTTTCGGCCGCCCTTGAGTCCCTCGCGGCGGAGGATCTCCCGTAGCTGGACTCGGGTGACGGCCTCGTTGCCGTCCCGTTCAAGCAGGGCGGGTACGTGGGGGCGGACCTGCTCGACAAGGTGGTCCACGGACAGCTCCGGCTCGCGCGGCGCACGCTGCGGCTGTGCGTTCCGGGATCGGCCGCGCTTACCTTTGCCCTTGGCCTTCGAGGTGGGCTTCCGCCGAAGGGGAACCTTGTGTCCCCGGTCCCCGGTGGGTTCGGTCCCCGAGTCCGTACTGCTCGGTCCCCGGT
>NZ_JABLSI010000013.1:0-162070 GCF_019303475.1 Streptomyces sp. JJ38 | reverse complement strand
GGTCCCCGAGTCCGTACTGCTCGGTCCCCGGTCCCCGGTGGGTTCGGTCCCCGACTCGGCACCCCTCGGTCCCCGGTGCGGTTGAGGGGCCTGGGCAGGCACTTCAACAGCAGTGTGGCTGGTCCCTGCGAAGTCTTCGAGTCCTCCGTGCAGTCCCGGCTCGGCGGCGTCGGTCCCCGTTTCGGTCCCTACTATGGGGTTACCGGTCCCCGCGTCACGGTCCCCCGTGCTGGGGACCGGTCCCATCTCCTCGTACGGTCCCCGGTCCCCAGTGGACTCGCTGTGAGTGTGGGGACCGTTGCTGGGGACCGCACTGCTCTGGGCCGCGGCGGTGGCTGTGCGGGTGTGGTGCGGGGACCAGGGGGAGGGCAGCCGGACCGTGGCGAGGGCGAGTGCGTGCCGACGGGCAGCGAGCTGGTCGAGCAGCTCGGCACGCTGGGCAGGGTCCGTTCCGACCGAGGCCCGGCCGATCGCTTTCGAGAGCCGCCGCGTGAGGCGCCGGCCGCGTCGGCTCTGCTGTTGCTCGGGGGTGCGCTCGGCGAGGCGGGCGGCAAGAGCGACCGCGCGCGCGGTGGCCCGGTCCCGGGTGATCTGCGCGGCGTCGCGGTCTCGGGCGGCGATGCCGAGGCGGGACAGCAGTCGCTCGCGCAGCTCCCGCCCCAGCACGGCGATCAACCCGTGGGAGGCGGCACCCGGGGTACGCAGACGCACTTCGATTCCCATGGCCTGGTGCCACAACATCGCCGCAAGGACCGGGCCGACGAAGGCGCGGACAGTGCCGCCGACGGGGCCGCTCTCCGCGTAGGCGGGGATTACCTGGACCCCGGTGATCAACCAGACCAGAGTCCCGGGCAGGCCGGGGGCACCCTGGGTGGCCATGTTCTGCCGCGCCATCAGCGCGGTCGCGAACAGCGCCAGCTCGGCAGCGGCGAACATGCCGGCGCGCTCGGCAGTGCCGGCAATGTCGAGGTAGTTGGCCGCGAAACGCCACGAAGTGTCAGCGCTGTAGACGGTGCAGCCGAAGGCCGCGACCGCAGCGGCCTTGACTGCCACGTTGCCGAGACGTTTCTGCGGACGCCTTCGCTGCCGCCGGATCACCCAGCCAGTGAAGGCTAGGACAACGGCGCAGACCGGGCCGCCGATGACGAGCAGAAGGGGCAGGTCCGGGACGGCACCGAGGGACAGAACGGTGAAGTGGGTCATGCTGCCTTTCCGAGAGGGCCCCGCGCGGAGGTCTGCGTCGCCGGACGGGGCATCGGCTGCCGCGTGCTGGACTTCGTGGTCGCGGGTCGGCTGCTTGCCGAGGCCGTCCGCTTCCGCTTCTTCTTCTCGCGCTTCGGCACGCCGTCGTGGCGGTCGCGGTCGAAGACCTTGTTGGCGGCCTGCCGCAGCAGGTCCCGGGCGTGCTTGTGGCTGATCTGCAGGGCGGTGGCGAGCCGGTCGGGCCGCCAGCCTCGGACGTAGGCGTGGTCGATGACGACCGTGCGCTCCGCTTCGGTCAGGTGCACGTCGCGGCCGTTGAAGAAGGCGATTACGCGGCTGTAGTCGAGGCGCTGGGGCAACCCGTCGTGCCAAGGGCGCCGCTCGGCCTCCGTCAGTCCGCCCCAGACACCCTCCTTGAGAACGTTCTCCAAGGCGTAGTTCAGGCAGTCACGGCGGACCGGGCACCAGCCGCACAGCTCCTTCGCTTCGGCGATGGCCTCGTGGTCCCGGGGCAGCGGGAAGAACACGGCGTCGGCGTCCTCGGGGTCCATGCCGTAGCACGCACCGCGGGCGTGCCAGCTGGTGTCACCGATGCTGCGCAGGCCAGTGGCCGGCGCGTTGTAGGTAGTGATGTGGCGCAAGGTCGGTCTCCGATGGGCTGCCGCGTCGGCGGGTACGGGGTCCGGTAGCGGACGGACGCGGCGTCGGGTGCCGCTTGCGGCGCAGGGGCGGGCGCCGCAGGCGGGGGCGGGACGGTGGTGTTGCGGTGATGCACCGGAGTGGGCACGCCGACCGGGCTGGCCGGTCAGGTCATTGCCGGGTGCTGGGCCTGTTCGGTCTCCTGGGACTGCCGGGCGGCGGCGAGTTCGCGGCGGCAGTGGTGAGGATTGGGGAGCAGGGCATTGCCGCGTGCGGCGCCGTCGGGGCCGACGCGTCGACGGCGGCACGGTTCGTCGACCTGAGCTTGACACCAGTCGCAGCGCACCGAGAGAGCGTCCGGCTGCCCTTGGGCGATGGCTGCCTCGCGTGCTGCTCGAGCGGGCCGGTAGGGCGCGAGGGCTGCGCGGGCAGCGGGCGGTATGCAGGAGCCGATCTCCCGCAGCCGGGCCTCCAGCTTCGGGTCGACTCCGTCGCGACCGCTGGTGATCGCCCGGGCCTGTGCGGGCTGGGCGGTGCCTGCTGCGACGGCGCGGCGGGTTTCGGCCAGCTCGGCGGCCCAGGCGGCCTGGTCGTCAGGATCGACGGATGGCGTGGGATCGGAGTGCCGGGCCAGGCGGTCGCGCCGGTAGCTCTCCCAGGGACGGACCAGGTCCGCGGGCAGGATCTGGTACGGCGAGGTGCGGATGTGCTGGCGGGCGGCGACGCGCACGTCCCAGCCGTGCGGGGTGGCCATCGGCACGTCGCCGAGCAGCTCGTGCCACTGGGCGAGCTGGTCGCGCGCTTCGCCTTCGTCGGTGCGGATCGTGCGGGGGTCGAGTCGGCCGATGTAGGCCAGCAGGGCGGCGATTTCGCGGCGGTCCACGGTCAGCCCTCCGTTCCGGTCGGCTCGTCGAGGGCGGCCAGCAGGGCGGCGGTGTGGGCCTCCGTCCGCGTCATCCCTCCTGATGCGGCGGTGTTCCTGCCGGGCACCGCGCGGGGGTTCGGGCGGCTGGGGGCGTGCTCCCGAGCGACCCAGGAGCGCCAGTCGGCAGCCCAGGCTTCCGCCGGCCTCGGCGTGTGGCCCGCCCGGTGGGCACGCCACTTGGCGTCGGCGGCTCGCAGGCCCTGCTCGCCTAGGCGGTCGAGGTGTCCCTGCTGGCGGGCCCAGGTGTGGGTGGCTGGGTCGGGCTCCCACTCGCTGGCCGGGATGACGGCGGCACCACTACTGCTGTACCTCCGGTTCAAATCAGGTTCACTACGGTTCTGTGTGCCGGTGGCCGGTACATCGCTGTGCCGGTGGCCGGTACGGCGTTGTGCCGGTTTCCGTCTCGACCTGCCGGTTCCCGGTACTGCCGGTTTCCGGACCCTCGCGGGGGATTCCGGCACCTCACGCGGGCGGATTCCGTACCGCCGCAGAGCCGAGAGCCGGAGCGTCGAGCAGGCTTCGAGCTCGTCCGACCTCTGCTCCCTCGCGGCTTGAGCCACGGCTTTCGCGGCCAGGGGCAGGCGGTAGACCGTGCTCCGCTGAGGACCGACCAGATCATCGAGCTGCTCCAGCTCACCGTCGCCGAGCAACCGGTCGAGGGCGTCGCGCACCGTGCTCTTGGACGCATTCGCTCGGTCCGCCAGGCTGGCGAGGGAGGCCCAGGCGATGCACTGCTCATCGGCCACCCGGTCGGCGATGGACAGCAGGACGAGGCGGGCGGCTCCCCGGCTGGAACTGTGCCTCCACACCCACTCGCGGGCGTCAATACTCATCGGCTGCTCCCGCCGTCCGGACGGGAGCGGGGCCTCACCCAGGCGGAGATGATCTCCGCGCAGGCAAGGCAATTGAGCCCTTGGCGCAAGGCAACAGGCATGCGACAATCCCCTTTGCAGTGTTGCCACGCTGCGGCACCTGGTGGAAGGGAGCAGCGTGGTGATGGTGGGCAATCTCCGCCCTTGCCGGGGCGGGTTTCGCCGTTGAGCGTTCGGCGTCCGGGAGTTCGCACCTCTCGGGCGCCGTCGCTGTGCGTGGACCTGTGCTGGTCGGTTGGCTGGTGCCGGATGTACTCCTCACGTTCGTGATGCGGGGCCGGCGCCCGCGGGGACAAAACATACGCACGGGGGTTCGTCAAGATCCAGAGTTGGTTCTTAACCCCTGCACTGGTTGCAGATTGTTGCCAGCAAGTCACGCCCCGCTACGGTGTTCACATCTGTGGACGCGACAGTGGGATCGTATGAGGAGACCTCCGGTGGCTGTCAACTATTGCGGACAGCCACCCAGGATTCCGTCGTGTATCGTTCACAGCAGTTGACGAGCGAGGTGCACTGCAGGCGAAGGGAGGCCAGCTGATGACCGACGAGGCGCAGGATCAGCGCGGACCCCTCGCCGAGAGAGTCGATCGCTTGTTCAGGGTCGTCCACCCCGAAGGGCGTGGCCCGTACTCCCTGCGCGAGGTAGCGCGAGGCATCGCCGACATGGGAGGCCCGCCAGTATCCCCGAGCTTCCTCCAGCAGCTACGCGTGGGGCAGCGCGATAATCCGGGATTCAAGTACCTCAAGGCCATCGCCGATTTCTTCGGCGTCCCCGCTTCCTATTTCTTCGGCGACGAGGACGAGGTGCGCCGCGTTGACGCGGAGCTGTCCCTGCTGGAGAAGATGAAGGACAACCAGGTGCGCTCGGTAGCCCTGCGGGCCAGCGGCCTCTCCCCGGAGACGCTGCGGACAGTCGAAGCCTTCATCGAGCGGGCCCGGGAGCTCGAAGGGCTGAACAAGGGCGACGAGGCCCAGTAGGGCGCGTGACGCGAGTCACGAGATTCCCGCCACCCCTTCACTAATCGGGACACTCGGCGCGCAACCGGCGCTCGATGCGGCAATAGCGTCAGCATTCTGCTTTTCTGTCGCAACCGAGAGTGGCGATCATGGCCGGTAGCGCCGGGCCTGTAAATTGATCAAGGAGCACGGTCACCTATTGTTCTCTGCGCGGTGCACGTAACAGCGCACCCGACGAACAACAGGTGATGCATGACCCGGGAGGGAATCAGTGCGTCTGCGCCGACGGCTTCCGAGTCCCCTTTCCCGGCGCTGGCGTCAGGGCGATGCCCCTGATCCGCTGGCCGGAATCGAGGTACCGTCCCCTTTCGACGTGAAGGTATTCTGCGCCGCTGTCGCAGAGAGCCGTGGGCGCCCACTCCTTGTGGAAGCGGTCGAGGGGGTGAACGGGGCGGATGAGGAGCTATGCGGCCTGTGGGTCGCACTCGACCACGCAGATTGCATCTTCTACGAGGCTTCGACATCGCCCTTGCATCGAGATCACATCGTCCTGCATGAGATCAGCCACATGCTGCTCGGGCACACGAGTTCAGGTGGTGCCGAACCGGGAGTCAACCTCGGAGGGCTGTTCACCAGCATCGACCCGCGAACCGTGCGCAGTGTTCTGGGGCGCGCAAATTTCAGCACTCCTCAGGAGCGGGAAGCAGAGGAACTCGCCAATCGGATTGCAGGCTTGGCCAAGCTGAAGCCGAGCACTACGAACCGTTCACCCGAACTCACCTACCTCGACGCGGCCCTGCGCGGTGAGGGAGCCTGATATGGCCGTGGAAGCGACAGCGGCAGGTTTGCTTTGGGCCACAACCCTTTGGCGTGCCAGGAGTGTTTGGGTGAAGGGAGCCAACCGGAGTTTGTGGTGGGCCTTCTTCGGGTTGACCGTGACGATGACACTTCGGCTGCCTGCCGGACGAGCACTCGATCATCTGACCGGAATCACTGATCTTTCATACCTGTTGAAGCATCTCTTCGGAGGGGTGCTGTCCTCAGCCGCCCTGCTGTCATTTCTGCGGAAGGCGGCTGGAGGACACGCTGCGAGCTGTCGGCCTCGGTGGCAGCGCCTAGCCGTTCCCACCCTCACGGCCGCCATCATGACCTCGCTGTTTTTCGCCGAGCTTCAACCATACGAGACCCGAGCGATTTTCCAGGACCCAGGGGCGCGAGCAGCCCTCCTCGCCTACACGATTGTGTTCCTGGGCTACCTCAGTGCTTCACTCGTCGTCGGCGTACGAGTGTGCTGGCGCTGGGGAAGAGACTCCGACGACCGACCTCTCGTCTGGGGACTCCGCATCATCGGCATCGGCCTGAGCATCGGCGTCGCCTACGCCCTGACTCGAATCACCACACTCATCGCACACATGACGGGCGATGGGATATTCCCCGGTGACCTCGACGACTACCTGAGCACATACCTACTCATGGCCGCGCTTCTCCTCAACGTCATCGGCAGCAGCGTGCCAGCCCTCAGCAAGGTACGCATTTGGCGAGCCCAACGCCGAGCGCTTCTTCGCCTCCATGACTTGTGGCGCGACCTCACCGAGGCCACCCCTTCAGTCCGTCTCCATCCCTTGCGCAGTCTGTTCGCAGAGCGGATCGATCCACGCGACGTGCGTGGCCGCCTATACCGCCGAACTATTGAAATCCGCGACGCAACCCTCGCTTTGTGCGACTACGCACCACTGAGCGTTCGAGAGCAGGCAAGGCACCACGTCGAAGCGAAGGGACTCTTCGGCGCCCAGGCCGCTGTCGCCACCGAAGCGTGCTGGCTAACTGCCGCCCGGCGCTCCAAGCTGCGCGGTGATCCGCCCTGCGCAAACACCGATACCCGACTTGCAGGCGGCGGGAGGGATCTGCGCAGCGAAATCTCAGCACTGACGCAGCTCTCTGACGCCTACCGGTCAGAACTTGCACGATCGTTCGCGGCTGTCCGCGACCTGACAGAAACACGGACATGAGCACTCACACCCCGCCCCCGACTCCCAGCTACGCCGAGGCATCCCCCCGCGTGAAGGCGGCCAAGGCGATCACCGACGTACTTTCTCCGGCATACCTCGTCATAGGGCTACTTCTCCTGATCGGCTGGCACAGCACCCACAGCATCGCCGGACTCGGCTGGGGCCTATTCGCTGCGACCTTCTGCGGCATCATTCCGTTGGCGATCGTGCATCTCGGGGTACGCAGAGGAAAGCTCACGGACAAGCACGTCCGCGTGCGGAAGCAGCGGATCGCCCCGCTGGCCTTCACCCTCGTCCTGGTGCTCACCGGCATCGCGCTCCTTCACGTGCTCGGAGCTCCACAGGACGTCTTCGCTTTGGTCATTGCCATGCTCGCCGGCCTGGCGAGCAGCCTGCTAGTGACGGTGTGGTGGCAGATCTCCGTTCACAATGCCGTTGTCGGAGGCACCGTGATGATCCTGCTTCTGGTCTACGGTCCCATTGCCCTTTCGACAGCAGCTCTCGTCGTGGCAGTCGGCTGGTCCCGCCGAGTCCTGAAGGCGCACACGATGGCCCAGCTCGTCTGTGGGACAGCGCTCGGAGCTATCTCCGCCCTCACATTCGTGGCCCTGAGATGACAGAGCGCCCCCGTGAGTACGCGTCTTCGGCGGGCAGGAGGGCAGGGTGGCGTCGTGCTCCGGCTGGCCCCATGCCTGGTCACCAAGCGCCGAGATTCGGCGGCCGGGCCGATGGCCCTCGGCAAGGGTCTCGACATCTGTCTGGCCGGAGCGAGAAGCGAGGCGAGGTTGCCGACGCGGTGGCAGATGGAGTCAACGACGCGGGCAGAGGTGGCCAAGGGGTGATCACGTGGGGTTCGCGGCCGAGGGGTGCTTCTCGGGCAGCAGCTTGGCGCTGACTGGCGGGACGCCGTGTGCGGCTCCTCGGGAGGCGACCGTAAAGGCGCTGCCGACGAGCGTAGGTGGCAGCCGCAATCGCACCGTTGCCGAAAGTCGTGAACGAAGCCAGGTGAGACTATGCGCTGGCCTGGCTGGTGGGTGGGGCTGTGCGGCGCAAGGTGTCAGCGAGAGCGGCAATGCGTCGTAGGGACGTGAGGTCGGGGGCGGGTGGTGTGGTGTAGGCGAGCTGGTCGATGGCGTGGCGGATGGAGGTCTCCAGCGGGGAGTCGTGGAGGACTTCGTCGTGGAGGGACTGGCCGTCGCGTACGGCAGTGAGGCGGTGGTCGTTGCGGTCCAGTTGCCAGCCGTCGGGGGCGGTGACGGGGTCGAGGTGCAGGGCGAAGTGGGTAGTGCCGGCGTGGACGGCGATGTACCGGTGGCGGTCATCGGCGGGCCGGATGTTGTGGCGCCAGGGGGGTCGGGGTTCGGGTACGCGGCCGAGGAGGATGCTGGGGCCGAGGATGGAGGAGGCCAGTTCCAGGTGGAGCGGTGCGCCGGGGTGCTGGTGGAGGGTGGTGCGTTCGGTGAGCGCTGCGACGAACAGCCTCGGGTCGTAGGTGGCCCACAGCTGGCTGGTGGCGGGGTCGCCGGCGAGGTAGGTGTCGATCACGGGGGCAGGGAGGATGCCAGCGAGGACGGCGAGCATGTGCAGCCACTCGTAGCCCAGGACGCCGTAGTCGCGGTCGATGAACCTGCCGGTGTCGATGTCGCCGCGGCGGTCCTTGGTGAAGGTGATGGTGATCTGGCTGATCGGGGCGTCGGGCTCGATGCGGCCGATGAGGTCGGTGAACGCGGGCAGGGCGCGGGAGTGCCGGTACTGGTCGTTGACGATGACCCGGGCCTGGGGGTGCTGGGCGAGAAGGTCGGTGAAGGCGTCGATCTCGTGGCCGCGGCAGGCGGGCTTTTCCAGCAGGATGCGGGCCGCGGGCTGGTGGGCCAGAATCGCGCGCAGTACGGGGAGATGGTCGGCGGTCGGCGTGCAGACGGACCACAGATCGACCTTGTCGGCCACGTCCCTGGGGAGCTCGCTGACCTGCGAGGTGAAGGTGCGGTGGGCGGAGGAGAGGTCCTGGTGCTTGGGGTCGATGATCGTCAGGTCGGCGCCGAGAGCTTCGAGGATCGTGGTGTGGAGGCGGCCGGCGACGCCGTAACCGACGACGCAGGCGTGGGCCACGGGCCGCCCGCGCACTGCGGCTGCGGCCGGTGGGCCGAGTCGGTGGCGGGCGCTGTGCGGGGCAAGGTGGAGGTCGTAGTACGCCTCGAACAGGCCGGCCGCGTCGATGGCCTGGTCGGCCGGGGCGGTGTGCAGGCCGGGCGGGATGCTGTCGTGGTGCGCGCACAGGTGTCCGGCGGCGATGAGGGTGCCGGCACGGTAGGCGTCGTAGCCCTGGTTCGGTATTGAGTCGGCCTCGAACAGGTTCAGGCTCCGGCCGTCGCCGAGCAGGGTGACGTGGCGGTTGTCGTCGAGGCGGAGGCGAAGGCCAATGCCGGGGATCTCTTCGCGGGTCTCGGCGTGTTCGGCCAAGAGGGAGAAGTCGCGGGTGGCGAACGGTGCCAGCAGGGTGCCGTCGGCCAGGTGTGCGAAGTCGTCCTCGGTCAGCGCGGTCTCGCCGGTGGTGCCGATCACCAGGAACGGGTCGGTGGCGCGCAGGGCCTCGCCTGCGGTCGGGTAGGTGGTGTGGCCGGCTTCGGCGGCGTCTATCAGGGTGAGCAGGTTCGTGTCGACCACGCTCAGGCGGCAGCCAAGGGTGCGCAGGGCGGGGGCAAGCCGTGAGCCGAGGGTGCCGTAGCCGAGGAGGAGTACCGGGCGGCCGATGATCTTGCGGTCGGGCAGGATGGTGCGCAGGCGGCGCAGGCAGGAGTCGGCGATCTCGCGGTAGCCGAGCCGGGCTTTGACCTGGGAGCGGGCCATGTTCAGCACGGGGATGCTTAAGGGCCCGGCGGCGGCGATGCGTTTGATGCCGGAGACGGTCAGCTCCAGCGCGGCATCGGCCCGCCGCTGCGCTTTGGCGTGGCCGTAGCCGCGGGCGATCAGGCCACCGTCGTCGACTATGAGGACGCGGCGGCCGCCGGTGTAGGCGGCGTCGAGGAACGCCTCGATGGCCGTCTCGGCGTCGGCTAAGGCAGCGGTGTGAGAGCCGGGGGCATTGATCGCGGTGTTGTCCAGCACTCCGATGCGGTAGCCGCGGGCGGCGAAGGTGGCGCGTACCCGGTCACGGTTGTAGGTGCGGTCGCCCTTGTCAAGGGTGTAGATCCACTCGGGGGGAATCCCTGCGCGTTCCATGGCGAGGACGAAGCCGACGCTGTGTTCGAGGAAGTGGTCCCGGAAGATCAGCGCCCACCCGTCGAAGGCGGTGGTGGGGGTGCTGTAGCGGTGCAGGAGGGGCATGGAGTCGCGGATGGCATCGAGTTCGCCACGGGTGTACGGGAGGGCTGCGGCGGCCAGGCGCTCGTGCAGCTCCCCCGCGATCTGGGCGATGGGGCCGGTGCCGGGGCCGATGAGGATCTCCACGGTCGGCGGTGGCTGGTCGAGGAAGCCCAGGGAGCGGGGCGGCTGGGGCGGCAGCGGCTTCCACCGCACCGTCACCGCAGCGCTGTCACGGGCGGGATCCGTCAGCCGGATCGCACGGTCTCCGGGGTGGTCGGCGGTCAGCTGGTGCGCTGTGGCCAGGCCGTGGGTGATGGTGTGGATCTGGTGATCGGTGAGCGGTCCGCGCAGGACCGTCCAGGGTGCGTGGCCGGGCTCGGAGGATGGGCTGGTCATACGTCGCCTCCCTGCGGGCGGACAACCAGCCCCGCGTGGCGGGGCTGGAGGACGGGTTACCGGCTGGGCGGGTTGCTGGTGTGGGCGGCCTGGGCCAGCGCGGCCTCGGCCTCGGCCAGGCGGTCAAAAAGCGCGGTGGCCGCGTGGTGGCGCAGCAGCCAGAACTGGTCGAGGTCGTCCTGGTCGAGGCCGGGCTCCAGATAGTGCTCCTTGACTCCGTAGAGGCTGGCGGTGAGCTGGATGAGCGCGACGCGGGCGCAGGCGGTGATGTCGGCGGCGGGCAGGTGCTCGTTGGCTTCGCGGTAGGCGGTCACGAGGGTGAGGCCGGAGGCGATCCAGTCCGGACCGTGGACGATGGAGCGGGGGTCGAAGGCGATACGGCCCAGCTCCCAGACGGCCAGGTAGGGCTCGGCGGGGCCGAAGTCGACCACCGCGGTGATGTCGTCGCCGTCGAAGAGGATGTTCTTCGGGGAGTAGTCGCCGTGGAGGACCTGGGTGTGCAGGGGTGGGAGCCCGGCGAGCAGGCCGGGCAGGCGCCCAAGCTGGGTGCGGCGCTCGGCGAGGGTGGCGGCGGCCTGCCGGTCGAAGGCGTTATGCTCCGCGCGCCCGTTGATGATGTCCAGCAGCTGTCCGATCGTGGCCTCGCGCTTGGCCAGGTCCGGGTTGAGCCACTTGCTGGCTTTGGGTGAGGGGTGGGAACTGGCCCGATGGTCGGCGAACGCGGCGTGGATGCGGCCGAGCATGCGGCCGGCGGCGGCCTGCTGAGCGGGTGTGAGCCCGCTGTCAATGGTGTGGCCGGGCATCCACCGCCACACCGACAGCGCAGTGCCGGCGTGGCGTGTGATGGTCTCGCCGTCGCTGTTGGTGATCACAGCGGCGACGGGCACGCCGTGCTGGCCGGCCAGCTTCGTCTGGGCGATCACGTCGTCCTCGGCGGCCAGGTCTGCAGTGGGCTGGTAGTGCTTGACGAACACGACCCGGCCGTCCGTGGATTCGGCGCGGTAGTTGATGGCGACCTGGCCGTCGAGCCGGGTCAGCCGGGCCCCGGGGAGGCCGTAGGCGTCGGCGAGGATTTCGGTGATCTGCGCGGTGGCCGGGGGCTCGGTGGTGCTTGTGGCGGTCGTCGGCATGGCCCGCTGCTCCTTCTCGGTCATCACGGCTGGTGAGCGGCCCACTACCCTAGCGGGGTGTGGAGTGGTGTGGGCCCGGCGACCTCTGGTGGAGGATGCGGTCCCACCAGGCGCGAGCCGCCCGGTACCGGTGCAGGCAGGCGGCCGGGGAGCGGTCGGTGCCGGTCCACTCCACGGCGACCTCGATCCGCTTCCCGGCGGCGATCCGTGCCGCTACTTGGGCGGTGACACGGTGGTGCTTGTTCAGGCCGGTGCCGTCGTCCGACAGGTGCAGCACCTCCGCCTCGTCCAGCAGCGGTGCGAGCACCCCGTCACCGCCGTGCCGGGCGGAGGCGGTGGTGAGCTGGGCGGTGTCGGCCAGCAGCCGCAGCCGGGGAGTTCCGGCCAGCAGCGCGGCGAGCGCGGTATGGGCGGCGGGCTGGAGCCAGGCGGGGTGGTGCGGCTCAACCAGCAGGCCCACCGGCGGGTCGGGCAGGGGCTGGTCGTGCAGCGCGTGGAGGTAGGTGCCGGCCGGCTCGGTGCGGGCCAGCAACCGCACCCAGCTTGCTCCGAGCACGGTGGCGGCCTCGGCGAGCCGGTCAAGCTCGGCGCGAGCCGCAACGCGCGCCCTCGGCGGTCCGGCGAGAAGGTCGGCGAGGTCAATGTCGGCGGTGACTCCGGTGATGGGCACGCCGACGTCGTCGGCCTGCCGCCGCAAGCCGGTCAGCAGGGCTGGGGCGCGGCGGGCGAGATCGAAGCCGCGCGGGCCGCCGCGCAGATGGAGCAGCGGGATCTGCTCGCGGGCGGCCCACGCCAGCAGGCCGGGAACGTCCAGGCCCCGCACGGAGATGCTGTACAGGCCCACCGTGGTCATGGTGCCTGCCAGTCGAAAAGGATGACCGGCTCGGCCGGCCGGGCGGGCGTGCCCAGGAACCGGTAGGCGCGCGGGGCGAGACGACCGGGCACGGTGCGGCACCAGGACTCCACCAGCTGGGAGTCGAGGTGGTCGGCCAGCCACGCAGCTGCGGTGGTGTAGGCAGCCTGGTACGCGCCCGCCTCGGCCGGGGCGAGCTCGTGCATCCCCGTCACCGTCCAGCCGCCCCGGTGCGCGGCCAGCGCCGCAACACCGGACGTCAGCGGCGGAGTGCCCAGCAGGCCCAGGACCCCGCCGGGAGCGAGCAGACAAGCGGCACGCTCCGGTGTGCCAGCCGCGTCGATGACCAGCCCGGCGTCACCCGCCACACCAGCGTCTGGGGGCAGGAAGGTGGCTCCGGGCACGGCCAGGATCGGCGGACGCGGACGGGAGGTGGCCACCCGGATCGTGGTGGCGCCGCGCCGCGCCAGTTCAAGCGCCACGCCCAGTGCGACCGGCCCGGAGCCGACCACCACCGCACGGTCAAGCTCGGCCCCGGCCCCGAGCCGGTCCAGGCCCAAGAGGGCGATCTGCTGGAACCGGGCCACCGCCGCCGTCGCCACCGGGACGCCGGGCGGCGCGGTGACCGCGCCGGTGATGCCGGGAGGGAAGGCGGCGCCGTGCGGCACCGGCGCCAGCACCCAACCCGCCCGATCGTGCTGCCGGCCGAGGGTCATGTACCCGGCCTCGCGCGGTGCCCCAGTCCGGCTGGCGGCCAGGTGTCGCCTCTCCGTCCCCGGGGACAGCACGCTCCAGCGCCCCGCGACCCAGCCATCTGATGCCGGGCCCGGCGCGGGGGGCAGGAGCCACGCCTGGCCGCCTTCCAGCCTGATCCGCGCGCCCGCGTGCGGACGGCGCACCCCGGTGTCTGACTGATGGGACATCAGCACTCCCCCTGTGCGGGCTGGTGGCCGGCTGCCAGGCGTGCAGCCCCGGCCGCGATGCGCTCCGGGCTCCCCCACGCGGCGTACAGCGGCAGGAGGCCGGCCAGCGTGCGGACGAAGGCGAGGCGACGGAGATAGCCCGCGTGGTCCTCGACCTCGCGCAGCGCCTGGCCGCCTGGCGTCTCCAGCATCCGGTCCAGCAGATGGCCGCTGGCCCGCAGCCAGGTGTTGGCGGCCGTGTGCCGGTCGACCGGCTCCAGGGCGGTTTCTGCAGCGAACCGGCCGCCATCGATGTCGACGACCAGCCCGGCCGCCACCGAGGCTGGCTGGCCCGGGGCGACGACGGACAGGCCCGGCCGGTTGCCCACCTCCACGGTGACAGAGCCCTCCAGAGGCAGGCCGAGCTCGGGGAACCACCGTGCTGTCGCGCGGCGGCGGACCACCATCGCGCTGGTGCCGCCCAGCACCGCCGCCCGGCCGGGGCCGGAGCAGTCCAGCAGGGCGACATCGCCCGCCAGCACCCGCCAGCCACGCCCGGCCAAGGCGAGCGCGACCAGCGTCTTGCCCGCGCCGTGCCCACCCAGGAGCACCACCGCCCCGCCCCCGCCCGGCGGCTGAGCGCAGACCGCGTGCGCGCACAGCGTGCCGTGCGCCAGGTGCAGCCGGTGCAGGTACGCACCCAGCCACCGCCGCGCATCCGCCATCCCCGCCCCGCCGGGCACCGCCACCGGCCGCACTTCCGCCCGGGCCGCCACCGGAACACCGCCGGGGGCGACACCGGGAAGGTACGGCGCGACCCTCGGCCACCACGCCCCCACCAGGGCCGCCGGGCCATCCACCACCAACCCCCGCCCCGCGCTGTGCAGCTCCACCACACACCGTTCCTCACCGCCCATCAGCCGCGCTCCACCACCGCGGCCGGCCCCGGAGCCGGGACGAGGCGGGTGAGGAACGCGGCGTTTGCGCCCGGGGCGTGCCCGAGGACAACCGGGTAACCCGGCACCGCGGCGAGCCGGGCAGCCACCTCGGCACGGGCTTGCGCCGAGCCCGCCCCGCGCCCGCCGGTCAGACCGAAGATGTCGGGGTAGGAGTCCTCCGTGGCGCCCATCATGAAGTCCGCCTCCGACACCCCCACCGCGGCCACGTCGCGCGTGCCGTCAAGGCCGGGCCGTGCCCCGGGGCGGATGGCGGGGAAGACCATCACCGTCACTCGCCCGCAGGCGGCGCCGGACAGGCCGAACCAGCCGGTGAATTCTTCCGGGCGGATGTGCGCCTTCACCTCCCGCCCCTCGTCGAACAGGGCCGTGGTGTGGCCGGCCAGGATCGCGGCGGTCACCCGCGCGTCCTGCGACGGGTGCGCAGCCGCCCCGCCCGCCAGGTGCTCGCGCGCCACCTCGGTCCAGCCCAGCGCGCCCAGCAGGCCCAGTCCTATCGCGGCGCCCGAGGGCCACGGCGCCAGCTCCACCCCGCCCTCGCGCGCGGGCCGGGCGAACACCCGGTCGTTGCCCAATAACCCAGCCCCTGCGGCGGCGAGGGTGAAGGCGAGGGTGGACTTGCCCGCTCCCCGCCCGCCCAGCGCCAGCACCGCCCCTCCGCCCGGCCAGACCGCGGCCGAGGCATGCAGCAGCACCCACCCATCGGCCACGAGCTGCGCACGAACCAGCTCCCGCGCCACCCGGACCGCAGAGCGAGCGAGCACATGCGGCCGCTCGCCATGGACGTCCATCCGGTCGGTGGGGGCGGTGTAGCGGTAGCCGACCCTGTCGGCAGGCGTCACCGCGATCACCGTGCCCTCCCGGCCCGCGGCGTAGCGCGTCGCAGCCCGGGGATAGCCGACCTCCTGCCACCGGGCGGCTTCCACCTCGGCGGCCAGCTCGTCGAATCCGGACGCCATCGCGGTCACCACCGGACCACCCATCAAATCGTCGGCGCGGCTCGTCTGCCACCACGGCCCGACGTAGCGGGCGATCCAGTCGATCACGCCGCGGTGCGGTGACCTGACGGTCACCCCCACCGCGCCAGCAGCCGTCTGGAGCTTCAGCACGTACACGATGCGCGTCCCCCTTCCCTGCGTGTGGTTCCGTGGCTCGTCGCACGCCCGGCCACAGGCGCTTGTGCTGGAGTTCTCCTCCAAACGGCCTCGCGGCGGAAAGATTTCACTGCCCTTCCTGACGGTTCTTCCTCGGGCCCGCCGCCAGCCACCACCGCGCTGGTCGGCGCCGCACGAGCCTGGTCGTGGACGGCTGAGCCGAGCAATCCGATCTCGACGAGGTGCCCGGCTCCACAGACCCGTGCAGCCACCGCGCCGACCCGGTCCCGGCCACCGGACGCGTGACGCCCGCTCACCGGCACGCACCCGGCCCGGCGGCTCGGGCGTAGCGCTGGAGAATGTCCGCGCTTCTCGCCAGCAGGGTGAGCATCGCCCTCGGATCGCCGCCCGGCGTGGTGGCCAGCTGCCTGGCGTGCCGCACGGTGCTCGCCGCGGTGGTGCGCTGGAGCCCGTCCTCGAGCCTGTCGGCGTAGCGCTGGGCGTCGTCGGTGAAGGCGCGGATGTAGCCGACCAGACGGCAGCGCAGCTCGGCGGCAGCCGGAGCCTGGGCCTGGTGCGGGCTGCGTGCCCAGGCGAGGGCGAGTTCGACGTCGCGAGCGACGCTGGCGTGTGTGGGGGTTGCGTTAGTGGCCGTCATGGCGGTCCCTCATGAGTGGTGGCCGCAGGTCCTCGGCGGGTGTAGGGGAGGTGAACAGCCGGGGCTCGCGGCGTCTTCGCGGGGTGGAGCCGAAGGGCTCTCTCACGGTGGCGTGTGGCAGAGTGCATCGGCAAGTGCATCGGCAGAAATTCAGCGCTTGCACCGGAATTGGCACATGCCGCATCATGCATTCGCGTTGCCGCTGTGGGCAGTTGAGCCGCCAGTGCCGCGCACATCGCCGCGAGCGCCGATCAGAAACACCGAGGAGGCCAGCACATGGCCAGATCCAGGCCGACAGCGCGCCGCATCGAGCTGGGCGCGCATCTGCGGCATCTGCGCACCGAATCTGGGCTCACGATCGAGGACGCCGCCCGAGGCATGCCGTTCTCCGAGACCAAGCTCCAGCGAGTGGAGAAGGGCCTGATGTCCTTCCGCCAGGCCGGCGAACTGCGCAAGCTGCTGGCCCGCTACGGCGTCACCGACGACGAAGCCGTGGAATCCCTGCTGGAGATCCAGCGGGAGGCCGCAAGCCAGGACTGGTGGACCGAGTACAAGGACGTCATGCCCTCGGGCATGCAGCGCTTCGTCGGCATCGAGTCCACCGCCACCTCCATCCGCGCCTGGCACCCCTCCCTCATACTCGGCCTGCTGCAGACCGAGGCGTACGCCCGCGCCGTCCACGAGGTCGCCAAGCCCGTGGAAGAGACCACCAGCGAGTTCGTTGACAAGCACGTCGCCCTGCGCATGAAGCGCAAAGATGCGCTGCTGAGCGGCGACGGGGTGCCGCGGCTGTGGGCGATCCTCGGCGAGGGCGCGCTGCGCTGGGTCCTGGGCGGCCCGGAGGTGATGCGCGACCAGTACGACGAGGTGATGAAGCTGGCCGCGCTGGACCACGTTACGGTGCAGATCCTGCCGCACCGCTCCACGGGCTTCCGCGCCTCCCACGACTTCATGCTCCTGGACCTGGGGGAGGGACTGCCGCCGACGGTCCAGACAGACACCGCGTGGGGCGCCGTCTCGGTCACGGACAAGCCGCGCGAGGTCGGGCGGTTCACCCGGTCCTTCGATGCCCTGCGTGCCTCGGCACTGCCGCCGGAGGACACGCGGGGGTTCCTGCACCAACTATCGCGAGAGATCATGACATGACCGCTCATGCCCACTACCTCACCGCGTCCGACCTTGCCCCCGCCCACGCCTGGTTCAAGGCAAAGGCCAGCGGCAGCGGCAACGCCTGCATCATGGTCGCCGACCTGACCCGCACCGCACACCACGGCATCGGCCTGCACGACTCGAAGAACCCGGCCGGCCCCGCCATGATCGTCCCAGCCGACGCGTTCGCCCACTTCATCGACGGCGTCCGCGACGGACATCTCGGCGGCTGACCCTCCTCGGTGGAACTATCGAGCCCGCCCTCCGGCCACGAGGGCGGGCTCTTCCAGGCTTTCCCGCTCGCTAGGCGCTGGAGCCGTCCGGGTAGACGTTGAGGAACGGCGGCCAGGGCAACCCCGGTTCCTCGGTGCTGAGCTGATAGCCGTAGGCGGTCAGGATGCCCGCCACCGCATAGGTGAGCACCGTCGAAGCCCGCAACAGCTGGGCGGCCTCAGGGGTGTCGTCCGAGCCCGACGGCTCACGGGGAAGATTCCACCCCAACTGAAGATGCGCCCCGTCCGCTCGCGAGGACGAGATCAGGGCCAACGTGACACCGTAAGGACGCGGCGGGTCGTCGTCGGTGAGCAGATACACGGGGATGCCGGTACCGGTCAGCGTCCGCCAGACCCGCGCGGCAAAGGCGGCGAGCGGATCGCCGTCAAGGTGCCGCAACTGGGGCGGCATCAGCAAGACCGGGGCATCGTCACTGGAGCCTGGAGAACCATCGCGCTGAGTCATGTGCCCTTACCTCCCCGGCCCCCGCTCCACTCAAGCGGGACGGACAGCTCCTTGTGGCACACCTATGCTGCCGCCCCTCCGCCCTTCTGTTCTACGTCCGCCTCCACCTCGCCCGGCTGTTCCCCGCGGCGACCGTGCGCGACTTCCACCCCGGCGAGTACTACAACGCCGAACCCGACAGCCTCATCGTCCTCAGCATCCCCGACCGCAACACCGCCTACGCCGCGTTCGACCCCCACCTGCCCTACCGCTTCACCCCGCCCCGGAACCGGCCACCACCTCCCCCGGCCCCGGAAAGGCCCGCCTGGCCCGCTGTGGTCCCCGGAGGGCGAACTGCTAACCGACACTCCCGACCTGACCGCCGCCGAACCCTGCTCCTGCTCACCCGCGACTGGCGCGGGCGACTTCACCACCCGGCTGGACAACTCCGCCCGCTACGCGGACACGTAACCGGGCCTCATACGCTCCGGGCGCCGGGCGGAGAGTGTGACGTCCCCGACCGACGCTGGGGAATGGCAGGCTGGATGCAGGTGCACACAATCGACAGGGCAAACGTTGAGCCCGTCATCGGCGCGCTGCGCGACGGCGCGAGAGACTCCAAGCCTGATGCTGCAGCCCTTACGCGGGAAAGGCGAACACACAGCCATGACTGATCTGCGCATGCTCACCGGCGACCGGCCGACCGGGAAGCTGCACCTGGGCCACTACGTCGGGAGCATCGCCAACCGAGTCAAGCTCCAGCACCAGTACGAGACCTTCCTGATCATCGCCGATCTCCACATGCTGACGACGAAGAACTCCCGCGAGGACATCGCGAAGGTCTCGGCGAACGCCCGCGACATGGTGCTGGACTCCCTGGCCGCCGGCATCGACCCCAGCCGTGCGACCTTCTACCTCCAATCCGCGATCCCCGAGGTCGGCGACCTCAACACGCTCTTCCAGAACCTCGTCACCGTGCCGCGCCTGGAGCGCATCCCCAGCCTGAAAGACATGGCGCGGGACGCCAAGAAGGAGGAGATGCCCTACGGCCTCCTCGGCTACCCCGTTCTCCAGGCCGCCGATATCCTGTGCGTGAAGGCGCACGTCGTACCGGTCGGGAAGGACAACCACGCCCACGTGGAAATCACCCGCGAGATCGCCCGCCGCTTCAACTACCTCTACGGCGAGGTCTTCCCCGTCCCGGAGCTCGTCGAGAGCGACGTCCCAACGCTGGTCGGCACCGATGGCCAGGGCAAGATGAGCAAGTCGGTCGGCAACGTCATCTACCTCTCCGACAGCGCCGAAGAGGTCCGCAAGAAGGTGGCTGGCATGTACACCGACCCCAAGCGCGTCCGCGCCGATGTCCCCGGCACGGTAGAGGGCAACCCCGTCTTCGCCTACCACGACGCATTCAACGACAACCCCGCCGAGATCGCCGACCTCAAGGAGCGGTACCGCGCGGGGAAGGTCGGAGACGTCGAGGTCAAAACCAAGCTCGCCGACGCCATCAACCGCTTCATGGACCCGATGCGGGAACGCCGCGCCATGTTCGAGGAACAGAGCGGCCTCGTCGACGAGATCATCGTCGACGGCACCGAACGCACCCGCCGGGAAGTCCAGCAGGTGGTCTTCGAAGTCCGCAAGGCCATGGGCCTGACCGCCTCCTACAACCAACTGCGCCGCAAGGCTGAACGAGCCCGCAAGGCCCGGGAGATTGCCCAGTCCTGACCCGCCACCTAGGGAGCGGCCCCGGGGATCTCCGCCGCGGTGCAGCGGGTGGAGACAGCGCTGGCCACTGCCACCGCTCAGCCGAGGTAGGGGTAGGTCCCGGTGAGATAGTCACCAATCTGCTGGCGCATGCTGGGGTGGATGTCGTACTGGTCGAGGTCGGCAGGGCGGACGTAGCGGACCCCGTCGGCTTCGTCATTGATGGCGGGTTGGCCGCCGATGGGGCGGCCGATGTAAGTGTTCTCGTACTGCTGGCGGATCTCGCCGTCGCTGTAGGCGACGATGTGGTTCGGGTTGGTGTACACGCCGAGGAAGCCGGTGATCTCGGCGAGGACGCCGGTCTCCTCCTGGCATTCGCGGATGGCGCACTGAGCGGCGGTCTCGCCGATGTCCTGGGCTCCGCCGGGCAGGGCCCACTGGCCGGTGTCGCGGCGACGCTGGAGGAGGATGGCGCCGGACTCATCCACGACGAGAAGATTGCTGGCAGGGATGAGGGTGTTGGCCTTGGGAGCGTCGGGGTCGTTGTAGTACTCAGTGCGGCCCATGTGCGGCGGTCCCCTCCTGGTCCGGCGTCCAGGGTCGCGCGGTGCCCCAGACAGATTCGAAGCTTTGAGCGTAGGTGGCGAACCACCCACTGTCGCCTGCCCGTTTGAGCTCGAACAGAGGGTTGGCACTGGCTGGCTGACCCCAGACAGGTGGGTTGACCAGCATGATGTCGTCGTAGCGGAAGAGCGAGCTGTAGAGGGTCCTGTCGTGCAGCCTCACTTCGCAGCCGGGCTCGGCATTGCTGCCCTGTGGACGGGCGGCACGCGGTTCGACGTTACCGAGGGGGAGACAGGTCACAGAGCTGTGCCTTTCAGAACGGTGGGGCGGATGAGGGTACGGCGGCTGCCGCCGAGGAGGGCCCGGTGTCCCGGACGGCAGATCGGGTTGTTCGCCGAGCGGAGGTGGAGCAGGCAGCGGCCTCAGCCCTCCGTGGGCAGGGCGGCGCCGGGAACGATCGGCCAGTCGACAGTGATACGCGTGTGCTTGTTGTCGAACACGTGCGGATCGTCGGTCGCAGGCATCGGGTCACCGTTGACCAGGGGATGGATGGTGATCCGCGGGCAGAGAGCGGCGCGGTGGTTGCGCTGCCAGTGCTGGACCTGGTCGGCCATCTCCTTCGCGGCCACTTGGCCGCGGGGCCCGTATCCGTGGACGACGAACTCGTACAGGCCGTTGCCGTCGTCTCCGTCGCTGATGCGCTCGGTGGCTAGCCGGGCGAGGGAGGTGCCGCGGACGATCGCGGCGCCGGGCCAGTGCTTGGGCGGCGGGTTCAGGACCCCGTTGTTGCCGTCGGGGTCGACTGAGAGGCGGCAGAAACCGGGCAGGGCGCCGGCCAGGTAGAGGGTGAGGGCGTCGAAGGGTTCCTGGCCACCGATCGTGATGTGGGTGTGCGCCACGGTCGGCTCGCGCGTGAGGGCGGGGGCGAGTTGATCGACCGGCAGCGGGTTGCCGTCTTCCCAGGACAGGTGGACGCCGGTGCCGGGGACGGTGCGACGGTTCGTGTGCCAGGCGCCGTCGCCCTGCATTGCGACGAAGCCGCAGACGATGAGCGGCTCGTCGCTGTGCAGTGCCCCGTCGCGCTTGGTGAAGCCGATGGCCCAGTGGTACCCATGCAGGCGCAGCGGTGCGACGAGACGGCCGCCCTCGGCCAGGGCGTGGATCCAGGGCAGGTCCCAGGTGTCGACGGTGACCACGATGGCGTTGAATCCGCCGTCCGGGACCACATCGATGGGCAGGTGTTCGGCGTCCGCGGTCGTGACGCGGACGTGGTCGTATCCGGTCTGGGTCAGGAAGCGGGTGGCCCGGTCGGTGACGGCCGGGTCGATGTCGAGGGTGGTGACGTGGCCGGTGGGGTCGGCGAGTTCTGCGATGAGGGCGGCGTTGTAGCCGCCGGATCCGATCTCCAGCACCTGGTGGCCGGGCTGGATGCGGGCGGCTTCCAGCATCTCAGCCTGCAGCCATGGCGCGGAGATGGAGCTGGTGACGGTGCCGTCGTCGCTGTAGCGGGTGATGACGATGTCGTTGGCGTACGCAGCTTGGAGAGGTACTTCGGGGGCGAAGGCGTGCCGGGGCACGGTGCGCAGGGCGTGGTCGATCGCAGGGGTGCGGATGTGTCCCCTGGCGGCGAGGTGGTCGGCCAACTGCTGGCGCAGCGCGGTGGCCACGTCGAGGTCCGTGGTGGGGGGCGTGGTCACAGCGGGCCTTTCGGTCGAGTGGGTCATACCTGGTCCGAGACGGTCGGCGTTGCAGGGTTCGGGATGGTCCCGGTCGGGGCGTACTGGGCGGCTTGAGCGTCGAACATTGCCGCGTACCGGCCGCGTGCGGCAATGAGTTCGTCGTGCGTGCCTTCCTCGGCGAGGCGCCCGTTGTTGAGGACGTAGATGTGGTCGGCGTGGCGGACGCCGGACATGCGGTGGGTGACCAGGACGACTGCCCGGTTCGGAGAGGCGAGGCGGCGGATGCGGTCGAAAGCTTCGATCTCGGCCTCGGGATCGAGCGCGGAGGTGGGCTCGTCAACGATGAGGACACTGTCTGCCTGCGCGGTTGCGCTTCGCCAGTGGGTGCGGGCCAGGCCCACCTTCTGCCATTCGCCGCCGGAGAGCTCAATTGCGCCGCGGAACATGCGGGCCAGCAGGCTGCGCAGGCCGGCGGGGAGCTTGGCGATGACAGGGGCGGCGCCTGCGTAGTCGACCGACGGTTGCAGGTCTCGTGGTGTGGCGGCATGGGCGGGGCGGCCGAGGCGGATGTTCATCGCGGCCGTCACGGGCCAGCGTTGAAAATCCTGGGTGAGCAGGGAGACGCGCTCGAAGACCTGCGAGCGGTCGAGGTTGGTGATGTCCGCCTGGCCCCAGCGCAGGGTGCCGGCTTGGGGCAGCAGCAGGCCCGAGAGGATCTTCATCAGCGTGCTCTTGCCAGAACCGTTCTCACCGACCACGGCGGTGACCGACCCCATCGGCAAGGTAAGCGACACCTGCTCCAGGGCAGCCGCGTCACGGTCGGGGTATCGGTAGGTGACGCCATCGAGGGCGATCTCCTTGATTCGCTCAGGCACCGGGGCGCCGCCTGCGGGGATGGTCCGCTGGGCGGCCTGGGCCAGGCACCGGCCGTGGTCGCGGACGTAGAGGGACTCCTCGTGCAACTGGTTGATGTTCATCACCAGCGCGCCCAGGCTCGCTGATCCTGTGCGCACCGCGATCACGGCGGTGCCGGCGATGGCGAGGTTCATCTGCCCGGTCGTGATCAGCCAGAACATGGCCCCGTACGTCGCGGCCATTGCCAAGCCGGACAGCGCAGAGGCGACCCACTCGGTCAACGCCTTGCTGGAGGCGAGGCGCTCCTGTTCGGCCTCGGCGCTCTCGGCCATGCGCTGGTAGCGGCTGAGGAGGAAGGTGCCGACGGCGTGGAGCCGGACCTCCTGGGCGGCGGTGCGCTCGGTGAGCAGATTGCCGATGAGGCGGCTGGCCCGCACGTGCTCGATCCAGCTCATCACCGATACGTACCGTTCCTGGGCCACACGCATGGCGCCCCAACCGCGCGGGGCGGCGATGAGAATCAGCATGGGCAGCAGGATGGGGTGCAACACGGCGAGGACGCCGGCGGTGGCGATCAGGGAGATGAGGCCGTTGAGGGCGGCGACGCAGGCGCCGATCATGCGGCGGGCTGAGCCGGGTCCGTGCTGGGCGACGTCGACGAGCCGTCGAAAGTCGGGGTCGTCGATGGCTTCCAGCTCGACGCTGGCGGCGGCGGCCAGGTACTGGGTGGTGGCGATCCGTTCGACCTTCGGTTCCAGGCGTCCCGCGCGGGAGGTGGACCAGGCAGAGAGGGCGGAGTTGGCGACGCCGATGGCGGCGACGGCTAGCAGGCCGGGTAACAGAGCGTGCAGTCGCTCGGCGGCACTTCCTGTTCCGGCGAGCAGGGCGTGCATGACGGCGTTGATGGCGAGCAGGCCGATGGCCGCGGCGATGCCCTGGCCGATCTCGCTGACTGCCACGGCGAGCAGCGCGCGCCGGTCGGCCTGCCACGCCATGCGCAGCGTGGTGCCGACGAGCGCGGGCATGGAGCGCAGCGCCGACATCATGGTCAGGTCCAGGCCCGCGTGCTCGTGGTGGGAGAAACCCAGGTCGTAGCGCAGCGGTCCGCCGAACAGCTCTTGTTCGGCGTCGGAGACTCGAGGCTCGGCCATCTTCACCGGTCCGAGGAACCTCTTCACCGGGCGCCTCCCGAGGTGGGCGAGTTCAGTGTGCGCTCCGCCCTGGAGGAGAGAGGGAAATGGGGGCGGATGGAGTCCGTCATGCCAGTGACCTCGCATCCGGTCGTGCCCCGTCGGTCACGTGCGCGGCGCGGTCGGCAGCGGTGAGGAGCGAGGTGTCCGAGGAGGCGGCGGTGTTTTCGAACGCAGGATGAACGAGCGCAGGGCGGCGTACGGGATGCACGATGGCTCCTCGGGCGGTATGCGGACTGGTGATCGGGTAACGGGGGGCGTCTTGTCGCCGTCACGGGTGTGCGCGGGCGAAATTTAGAACTCGATAGCGAATATCGGGCTTTCTCCTTGTGTGGCCGGGTGCGGAGTGCTGTGACGCTGCGTTCGATCACTCATGTGGGTTGCGGTACCTCCTTCGGGGGATTGCCGGGCACCGAGTTGGCGTCCTGCAGCAGTTTCCTCAGCTCGGTCTCGGCGAGGGCGACGGCCTCGGACAGCGGCCCCAGGTGGTCGGCGGGCAGGACGTCGGCGCCGAGTCCCGCTGCCGTGATTACCGCGTTCAGGGCGTCTTCATGGTCGGCGCTCAGGGCGGCGCGCGTGGCGGGATGGAGCAGGGCCTCACGCGCGGCGTAGGCATCAAGCCGGGCCACGTCGGCGACGGCGTCCACCAGCGGCCCCGCGTCCGGTCCCGTGGGGTCCAGCTCCAAGGCGGCAAGGCCAGTCCGGGTCTGGAACACGGCGGTCGACGGCTCGGGATGGGCTAGCAGCTCGGTGGCCTCGTTCAGGGTGCGGTCGAGGTCAGGCCGCGGGACGGGTGTGTCTGCGGGATGGCAGTGAGCGCGCAGGAGCAGGCCGACGGCGGTCTCCCAGGGCTCGGTTGGCTGGGTGGCGTGGATCACGTCGCGGGCCTGCTCGTCGAGCCCTTGTTCCATCAGGGACATGATCTTGATCTGGCGGCCGTCGAGGAGCCGGTTGCCGATGCCGCGGTGCTTCGCCATGGCCTCGGCTGCGTCGGTCCACCGGCCGACCCGTGCGAGGGCGCGGGCACCGTCCACGAGAAGGGCCACCCACAGCTCCTGGCACACCTGGCGGTGATCGTCATCGGTGCCGGTGAGGGCGGACAGGTCCACGGTGCGGCCGTCGATCTCGGCCTTGCCCCGCTGCCGGGCGGCGTGGTGGAGGCGGGTGAGAACGTCGTAGGCGGCCTCGCCCTGGCCGTCGCGGGTCAGCAGCCGGGAGAGGTTGACCAGCGGCATCAGCGACATGACGGCGATCGTCGCGTTCAGGCGTCCTGCTTCGGCGAAGACCTGATGCTGGCGCCAGCACAGGTCGGCTGCCAGGTCGGGCAGCCCGACGTCGGAGGCGATCAGTGCTGCGTAGTTGAGGACACCGCTGGCGCGGGCCACCAGGTCGTGGCGGCTCGCACCAGCGGGCGCGACGGTCAGCCCGGTGAGGTGGGTGATGCGCTCGTCCAGCGGTAACGCAGGCGCCTTGGGGCGGCGGACCAGCGGGATACGGCTGGCTATCGCGGGGATCATCGGGTCAGCCCTTGCGCGGCCAGTCGACGACGAGACGGCTGTAGGTCTTGTCGATGACGAAGCGCGGCTCGGCGGTTGTCAGCTTGTCACGAGCGTCGCCGACGGCCATGCGGAAGGTGGGCTCCGGTGCGGTGTTGCCCCAGCCTTCGTCCCAGGAGCGGATCTCTGTGGCAACCTGGTCGGCGAGTTCGGCGGCGCGGGAGCCGTGGCCGATGACGCCGATCTCCCAGTACCGGCCCTTGTCGTCCTCGCCTTCGCGGATGGTCAGGTAGGCCAGGCTGTCGCTGTCGAGGGCGGCCATGGAGCCCCATCCGAAGTGCGGGGTGAAGCCGGGGCGCTGGCCGGGCAGGCGCGACAGGCCGTTGGGCAGCACCGACGCGAGGTACAGGTACAGCCACTCCCAGGGGTCGCCCTGGCGGAACTTTACGCCGGTGTAGACCTTGGCCTGCTTCTGGTCCAGGACGGTGCGGATCGCGTCGCGGTCGACCTCCTGCTCGCTGAAGGTCTCCAGGCGGACGTTGCCCTCACCGTCCATGGGCACCAGGGTGTAGATGTCGTCGCAGACGCCCTTGCGCAGTGGCACGAACGTCGCCATCTCGCAGGAGACGGTCTTCCAGGTGGCGCCGTCGCGCTCGAACGCGAAGCTGCGTGAGATGCTCCCGCGAATCCGCATCGGAAGGACCAGTCGGCCGTCGGGGGCGAGTTGGTCGAGGAGCTTGACCGGGACGTCGCCCGCGCCGACGGTGAACTGGATGCGGTCGTACGGAGCGTGCTCGGGAAGGCCGGCGGCGCCGTCGCCCAGCACGACGGTCACGTTGGCAGCCCCGTCCTGGTCGAGGTTCGTCTGGGCTCCGGCGACGAGATCGTGGTCGACGTCCAGGGTCCACACGTGTCCGTTGGGGCCGACGACCTTGCCCACCAGCCGGGCGTTGTAGCCGGTGGCGGCCCCGGCCTCCAGAACCTTGTGGCCGGGCTGCGCGCCGAGCTGTTCGAGCTGGGTGGCGACGATGGAGGGCGCGGAGATGCAGGAGATCATCTCGCCGTGCTCGTCGTGCTTGATGGGCACCGCGTCCTCCTTATACGCCAACTCGATGGCGACGCCGGGCAGGAACTGGTGGCGGTCGGTGGTCCGGAAGGCATCGATGGCGGCGGGGGTGTGCAGGTGGCCGCTGTCCACGAGGCGGTCGGCCAGGGCCTCACGCATGTCGGCGGGGTCGGTGACGGGTGTCACGGTGGTCTCCATTCGAGCGAGGTTAGGGTTCACAGAAGTGGACCGGCGGGTAGACACGTGGGCGTCTTCCCATGTGGCAAAGGCGACTTGACGGGCAAGCCATCCGGTGGCTGCCTGCTCGGTGACAGGCACCCCGGCGCGGTTGAACGCGAAGATCGCATGATGGGCGAGGACGGCGCGCAAGCCGCGTATCAGTCGCCCATCAGCGGCAAGCCGGCGCAGGCGACGGCCGGCGTCCTCGAAGACGGCGACGCGCTCGGCCCAGCCGGGTTCCGCGTCCGGCCGTCGGGCTGCGTCCGCGTTCATCAGACGCCGCATCGCCGAGACCGAGCGGTCGAGCGCGGGCCCGGTGGGCGGAGCAACGGGGGGCCGCAGGGCGGCAAACTGGGACCAGACGTCTCCGGCCTCGAACGGATCTAGGCCCGCTTTGCGAATCATGGCGGACAGCAGCATCACGGCGCGCTCGCGGGTCCCAGGAGCTCCGGTCTCGGGCAGGGCGCTGCGACTGTCGGCGCAGAACACCTCGTGGGCCACGTCCATGCCCTCGGGCCCGCCGAAGGCTTCCGTCTCCGGCTCGTAGGCGCCACCGACCCAGCCGGTGGCCTGCTGCTCGGCGACGAGGCGGTCCAGCAAGGCAGCCGACGGACGCTCGGTGCGCAGGCGCAGCCCCGAGTCCTTGCGCAGGAAGTGGAAACGCTGGTCGTGCAGCGCGGCCGACAGGCACCGGGCAGCCTCGGGGCTCATCGTGCCGCCAGCGAAGGCCACGCTGGCGTGCCACCAGGTCGTGTCGCGCGTGATCAGAAGGTTCTCGTCGTCGAAGGGCATACGCGGTCGTACTCCATCTCGGTGGTAATTAGGGCGGTCAGGTGGTCAACAGCACGCTGGTCCAGTCCGTGGCGTTCGTGCCATCGAGGGCAAGCTGAGCACCGCTGCAGCCCTCCATGAAGCCGGGCTTGGACAGCTGGTCCAGGTCGGTGGCCAGGCACTGGTGGAGATGGCCGATCACGGGGGCGAAGCGCTCCGGGGTGGGGCTGTCGGCGGCGACAGCGCGGGCGAGGGTCACCAGGCCGGCCCAGCCGTGGCACAGCGTGGCGTCGGTGATCCGGGCGCGGTGAGCGGGGTCGGTCAGCGTGCGTACCACGGTGTCCTCTGCCGCTTGGCGCCGGGCGGGGTCCTCCAGGGCGAGCGCGGCGAGCTGCTGGGCGCGGGCGATGCCGGGCCGGCCGTAGCACCACGACTGGCGGGCAGGCTCCGGCACGGGCGGCTCGCCGGCGTCCAGATGGGCGCGGCGGGTCCAGTAGTGGCCGCCGTACCGGTCCAGCCAGCGTGCGAAGACCTCGATCGCTTCGCGCTGCCCCGCTACCTGGACGTCGTGCCGGACAGCGAGGGACAGCACTGCCAGGGGGCCGGCGATACCGTGTGCGACACCGTTGTTGCCGTGGCCGCCGTCCATCTCTTCATCGCCGGGCCCAGTCTCCGACCACCAACCCGGCAGCTCCCGACCCTCGATCCGGACCGGCCGCGCCAGAGAGACCAGATAGGCCAGCACCTCCTCCAACAGCAGCGAGGCCGTGCCGCGGGTCAGCAGCAGCGCGCCCAGCCCCGTCAGACCCCGAATGAGGTCGAACTCCGCGAGATGCGGTAGCGCTCCAGCCGCCTGCCGCCGCCGTGCGGCGGCGAGGCGAGCTTCGACGACTCGGTCGACAGTCTCGCGGACTTCGCGGCTGACGCGTCCGGCACGGCTGAGGACGAATTCAAGGGCCGGGGCACCGTGAAACAGGGAGGCGTTGCCTCCGGAGCTGACACCGCCGGCTACCGCCTGTTCCAGCCTGCTGCGCGCGGAGACGAAGTCACCGCGCTCGATGTGCAGCAGAGCCATCCCCAGCGCGCCTTCGGATAGGTCTTGCGTTCGGGGCAGGGCCGTCGTCTCGGTCATGAGCGCGCCTTCAGCGGGAGAACGAGGCTGTGAGCCCGTCCGCCGATCCAGCCGTCGGCGTCCGGCGGCGGTGCATCCTGCAGGGTCGCGACGCCGGTCGGGCTGGCGGCAAGGTGGGAGCGCAACAGGTCCAGATACATGTCCTGGTGCAGATCAAGAGGGAGCTGCTGATCGTCCTCTGTCAGGAGCACGCGGTTGGGCACACGGAACCTGCCCATCCAGGCGTGCAACTGCCCGGTCCACTCATCCAGCGTCGCGGTGCGGCCGGGAAGGTCCTGGGCCCGCACCTTCCATCGCGCGGGCACCAGGATCGAACGCCGGTAGTGCAGCGCCGGCGTGAACGGCAATGTCCAGGCTGCGCCCCAGTCGAACCAGGTCACCTGCGGCGCTCCAGCACGGCTGATCTCGGCCAGGAACCGGGCCATGGGAGGGGTGTAGTTGTTCCACAGGAAATTGAGCGCGGTCGGCGCCAGCAATTCCACGTGCGTGCCGGTGGCGGCCTCGGTGAGATAGAGGCGGCCATCGCGGATGCCCACGGCCAGATCGGACGGGAACAGCACCCCCTCCTTGCGGTGCCGGAACTCGCCGACGCTGACGACCCGGGGCAATACCTGAGGGGCACGGGTGAGCAGGTTGGCGGAGATGCGGCCGGCGTGGAAGGACAACTGAGCAAGCTCCGCGTCGGGATCGACAGTAGGCAGACCGGAGTATGGCGGGCCGGCGCTCGCGAACAGGTGCCAGAACCGGCCGGTCATCGAGCCGGCCGAACGGGAGACGGTGGACACCTGAAGCCGGAAGTTGCCGAGATCCAGGGCGCGCGTCGAACCGGCCTGGACATGCACGCCCAGTTCGAGGTGGGGCGCGGCCAGCTCGGACTTGCCGACGGCGGCCTCCAACTGCTCGACCATCGCGCCGGTCAGGGCCACAGATCTGCTGCCCTCAACGCCTGCGGTCCCGGCCAGCTCCAGAAGCAGTCGGTCGCGGCGGCTCATCGGGCGGGGAGGCTCGGACACCGTGCCGAACCCCTCGGGAAAACCCAGGCCCCGCTCGGAGTCCGTCACCAGCTCCAGCGGCACCTCGACCCCCTCACCGTACCGGTCGGCGAACTGCTCGGCGTAGCGGCGCCAGGCCGGGATTCCCCTCGGGTGGGTGGCGAGCCGAGCGAGGACCGTCGCAGCCGTTTCCGCCTCCGTCAGGACCGCCTTGGGCAGCCGCACCGTGGCGTCCAGTCGCAGATCCAACGCCGTCGAGTTATTCCGAGTTTCTCCCTGAAGAGCAGGCGGTAGGGACTCGGCTGGATCGACGACGGTGGCGGGAGCGAGGAGCGACGACCGCAGCAGCCGCACCTTCAAGAGCTGCGCGAGAAGTCGGATGCGGTGGTGTTCAGCCGTGGTCGGGAACTCGGCGGCGAGCTTGTCCGCCAGGTCCGAGTACCGGATCGGCGCCCGTGCCGCATCGAGTACCAGCGCGACCGCAGGTGTCAGCGCGAGCGAGAACTCCGACGCGCCCTCGGACGGAACGTACACGCGCCCGCTTCTCTGCTGAGCAAGGTTGTTGACGCATACGTCGAGGTTCGTCATCCGCTCGGCGTCTGCTTCCCAGACGCTGATCGCGGCGTCCAGCGCCGCCGGGTCCGGCCGGGCAACAGTCTGGTGCCGGCCCCCGAACCACGCCTCGGCCGTCTCACCGAACTCGATCAGTGTGACACCCGCGAACAGGCCGTATGGGGTGGAGCGGCGCGCGTACCTGATGGCGTACCGGGCGGTGGCCAGCGCCGCCCGTCGTACTCGGCGCACCTTGGGCGAGCGCCCGTCGAGGATCGACTGGACCTGCCGTTCCAGATCTGGGCTGGCGCTGGACACAGCCTGGCGAAAGGCGTCATCGGCCCACACCGTGGCCAACCAGGAGCGCCAGTGATCGAGCGGAGCAGTAGGCCCCGGCCAGGGCGGCATCTCCGGCTCGGTGAGGTTGGCCGCAGCGCGAAGCATCCCTTCGGCGGCGCTCTCGTACAGGCTGTGTCGTAAACGCGTCATCACCCACTCCGTTCTTGGCAGGAAGGGTGCGGGCTGGACGGAGTCGTCCGTCCAGCCCGCGCCTCCGGACTGACCTCGTTACGAGGTGGTGCAGGCGCTCGGACAGGAGCTGCCGCAGTTGTCGCCGGTGCTGCACATCAGCACCGTCTCCGTCGCCGGCGTGTTCTCGATGAAGGTGATGTCGAGCTCGAACGGATCGTCGGAGGAGTCAGCGGTCGGCTGCGGGCTCGCAACCGGCTGCTCCAGGTGGACGGCGGTCATTCATGCCTCCTTGGGGCATTCGACGGGTGGTGCAAGGTCCCGGAGTCCTCCTGGGCCCCGGAGTCGTAGAGCCAGGACACCGTGATGCCGTGGCGTCGCAGCAGGGCCATGCGTGGGCGATCGCGGGCTCGCATGTGCTGCTCGATGGGCGAGGAAGTTCGGCCGGTCGACGCTGACCCGTTCCTCGAACGCCGCGAGGTCGAGAGCAAGGAGGCGGGTCATCGGCGTGGTGCCCGGCCGCCCGAGGAGCACCAGCACGAGGCGAGTGGCGATCATGTGGCTGCCTTCCTCGGCCAGTGCCCCGCGGCGCGCTTGATCAGGTCGTAGGAGTCCTGGGGACCGGGGGCGTGGTCGATGGCGCTGAGCAGGCTGTCGTGCACGACCTCACTTGCAGCACCGGAGACAGCAACGTGCCGCTTCACACCCTCGTCGGCCACATCAGCCCTGCGGTCCCAGCGCCCGCGGTGTGCAAGGACGCCGAAGTCGTTGATGCCCACCGTGCGCTGGCTTCGCTGGGGCGGCAGATTGCGCAGGAGGTACCGGGTTTCCTGAGTGTCCACGCCGTAGAACCGGCACAGCGGTTCCAGCGCGTGCGACGCCAGAGGGCTCTCGACGCGCTCCCAGCGGCTGATCGCTGAAATGCTGACCCCGGCCGTGCGGGCGGCGTCGCCCAGCGTGTGGCCCAGTGCTCTGCGCTGGGGCACGCAGGTAGGCGCCCAGAACGATCTCGATCGGCGCCGAGCTCGCCGCGACGGGGGTTGCGTCGGTCGCCGTGGGATGGAGATCGACGAGGTTGTCGGCAGGGCCGGGGACGTGGGCCGCGTCATGCTGCGCCTGCCAGTGAGGTGAGTACGACGGTGTCACCGATGCCGGAGCGGATGGGAGTGGTACTGAGTCGTGTGCGCAGGGCCGCCAGCGCGGTAGCGGCGGGAGGGAGGCCGACTCGGACTCGGCGAGTATCCAGTCCGGCAGGCTCGCGCACGGGGTGAGTTTCGATGCCGTCCGCGGTCGCTCGGTACTGGGTGCCGAAGACCTGAGTGTGGCCACTGTTGATGAGGGCGCGGTCGTGGAGGTGCGCCCAGTGCTGGACGGAAGCGTCGCCGGCCTGGGCAGCGCGGTGCAGGAGGCGTGCCGCCACGCGCTGGAAGTCGGGGTCATGGTCGGCGTGCAAGGCGAGCTGCCAGGCGGCACGGGCGCCGTCAGGGCCGACGAGGCGCTGGCCGGGCCAATCGTGGTCGGCCAGGATGCGTCGCAGGATCTTGGCGCCGGCGTGGTCAGCGTCCCGGCTCCCGAGCTGGAGGGCATCGCGCTGGTCACGGACGAACCGCACCCAGCCTGTGGCGGCCTGGTCGGCGCGGTCGAGCAATTCGCGGGCCAGATCGGGACGGAGGGGTGCGGTCGTCATGGTGCGCTCCGGTCGGTTCGGGATTCGACCTGGGGCGTGAGGGGGACCGTGCAGCGGATGAACGGGGTGAGGCGCGGATAGACCTTGGAACGCAGTTCTAGCCGGGCGACCCGCTCCCCGTTGGTTCCAGGGCCTGATCCCCGGGCCTCCCATCCCATGTGCTGCAGCCGGTTTAGGAACCGCGCGATGGGGTCCACGTCGAGAGCATGCCGGGCGGGGGTTTCGGATCGCACGTGCGGCAGGTCGAGGCGGGCGGCGTAGTCGGAGGCCCACAGGGTGACGAGCCAGACGACGTTGTCCGAGCGCCCGGGGAGGGTGTGAGTATGGGACAGGAGCAGGCTGCGGCCGATGCCTTCGGTGCCCCAGTGCCCGAGGTCGGGGTGCCGGTCGAGGAGCAGGCAGCTGAGCAGGACACCGTCCTCGAACAGGCCCACTGACTCGGCCTGATCGTCCCGGTACAGGGCGGGGACGTCACCGCGGCAGGGCACGGGCAGGCCGCGGTGGGCGAGCCAGCCGAGGCGGTCCTCCACGAGGGCAGCGGCCTCCGCCCGTTCTGCGTCGGTGGCCAACGGCCGCATTTCGTAGGCGGATCCGCCCCGGGAGTTGTTTCGAGACAGTCCGTCGGCGCTCTGCTGCAGCTCAGGGGCGCGGGTTGTGCTCATCCGCCGACTCCCGCCGATGCCGATGGCTGTTGGTCCGCGCCCAGCAACCCCCAGCTGTGGGCGAGGACGACGAGCTGAGTGGTGTCGGCGGCGCCCGTCTCGGCGAGCAGTGTGTCGACTTCGGCACGGACGTCGGCCGGGGCCAGGAGGGCGTCTCGGGCGACATCGTAGGCGTCGGTGTGTTCGGCGACTGCTCTCAGCAGCGCCCGCCGCCCGGGGACGAGGCCGGGTGCCGGTTCAGCCGCGGCGGGCGGGGTGACCTGTCCCGAGCTGAGCAGGCGGTGCACCAAGACGTGCAGCGCGCTGCGGGGCTCGCAGTGCAGCTTTCCGCGCATGACACGGATGTAGCTGGAGACGGTGTTGGCCGACAGCCGGGCCTCGGCCGCGATGGCGCGGGGCTCAAGTCCCCGGACGAGGTGCTCGGCGACACGCCGCTCAGCCGGGGTGAGCGGGGTGATCGGGGCGTTGAACATGGCGGTCTTCCTGGTTGATTCGGGCTCAGTAAGAGGCCGGTCGCAGGTGCACGGGCAGGGTCTGATGTCCGTTGCTGATCAGGGAGGGCAGCGGCTTCAGCTCGCTCGCCGGTACGGCGAGTTCGATCTCGGGGAAGCGGTCGAACAGCAGGCGCAGCGCAGTGGCGACTTCGAGGCGGGCGAGTGGTGCTCCAAGGCAGAAGTGCACGCCATGCCCGAAGGCGAGGTGGTCTTTCGTCGTGCGGGTGACGTCGAAGCGGTCCGCGGTCGGTCCGTGCCAGTCGGGGTGGCGGTTGGCGGCGGCGTAGGAGGCGAGGACCGCATCGCCCTTGTGGATCATCCGCCCGTCGGGCAGGGCGATATCGGTGAGGGCGTAGCGCAGGGGAAGGTGTTTGACCGCAGGCTCGTGCCGCAGTGTTTCCTCCACGACGTCGCCCCAGCCGGAGCGGTCGGCGCGGACGTGGGCGAGCTGTGCGGGGTTGGTGAGCAGGGCGGTGATGGCCTGGTCGATGACGTTGACGGTGGTCTCGTATCCGGCGGAGATCATCAGCAGGAGCGTGTCGCGGAGTTCGTCCTCCGTGAGGGCGCTGCCGTCACCCTCGTCGTCGCGGGCGGCGATGAGGAGGGACGCCATGTCGTCGCCGGGTTCCGCCCGCTTCGCTGTGATCAGCCGATCTACGAGCTGATAGAGAGCGGTCGCGTTCGCAGTGGCCTGCTCGGCGGTGGCGGTGGTGCTGAAGACCCCGTCAACCACAGAGCGGAAGCTGGTGCGTTGGTCGTCGGGAACGCCCATGAGCTGGCCAATGACCGCGATCGGCAGCGGGTAGGCGAGCTGTTCGCGCAGGTCAACGCTCTCGTTGGCGGGCCGGGAGCCGAGATCGTCGAGTATGCCGGTCACGATCGTCTCGACGGCCGGTTCGAGAGCGGCGATGCGGCGGGCGCTGAAGGCGGGGGCGATCATGCGGCGCAGGCGACGGTGGTCGCCTCCGTGCGCGGTGAACATGTTGGTGACCGCGATCCACAGGCTGAGGGGCCAGGAGGGTACGGTCTCGGCGAAGGCGGGCCAGTGGGCGCGGCCGTCCTTGGAGACTTGCGGGCCGGTGAGGAGCTGCTTGAGGAGCTGGGGGTCAGTGACGGACCAGGCGGTCACGCCGAGGATGTCCACCTGAGTGGCCGGACCGCGCGTGCGCAGGGCCTGGTGCTCGCCGTGGTGGTCGCGAGCCTCGGGGTCAAGGACAATTATCGGCTGCTCGGTCACAAGAGCTCCTTCAGCGAGTGGTGGGGAAGACGATGGGCAGAGATTCCAGGGCGCGGTGAAAGGGGCCTGGGCGCCAGCGCAGGTCGGCGACCGGGACGGCGAGGTCCATCTCCGGGAAGGCGTCAGTCAGGTAGCTGATGGCGGTCTCGGCGATGAGGTAGGCGTGCGAGCGGGCCGGGCAGCTGTGGGGGCCGGCGCTCCAGGACAAGTGGGCGCGGTTTCCGGCAAGGGCGTCTGCAGGCAGCCCGGAGGTGAGGTCCGGGTCGTTGTTGCAGGCGGCCATGGAGATCACGACGGGCTGGTGCGCCGGGAGCAAGGTGCCGTCGATGTCCGCGGGGTGGAGCGGGTAGGTGATGCAGAAGTTCGCCAGCGGTGGGTCCGTGTAGAGGACGGTGTCGAGGGCGTCGCGGATGGTGGACTGGCCGGCGTGCAGGAAGGTGGAGAACTCCTCGTCGGTGAGGAGCTTGCGGCAGGTGTTGACTATGAGGTTGGTCAGCGGCTCAATGCCGGCTCCATAGAGCGTGATGAGCTGGTGACCCATCTCCCGGTCGTCCAGGTGAGCGGGGTGGGCGATCAGGCGGGTGGTGATGTCATCAGCGGGCTGGCGTCGACGCAGGGTGACGAGGTCGGCGACGGCCTGGTCGAGGATCTGATTGCCGCGGGCGGCGTCGGTGGTGTTGAAGATGCGCGCCATGCCGTCGGCGATCCGAGCGCCGATCTCGTCGGGGCAGCCCAGCAGCGTGCTGAGGACCCGAAAGGCGATGGGGAAGGCGTACTGGCTGACGATGTCCGCGCGGCCGGTTGTACGGAAGCCGGTGATGGCGGCGTCGGCGACCTTCTCCACGAGTGCGCGCAGCCCGTGCTGGTCGACGGCGGCGAGACTGGCGGTGTTGGCCGAACGGTAGCGGGCGTGCTCGGCGCCGCCGCTGCGCAAGGCGTTGGGCCGCCACTCCATGATTGGCCGCACGGGGCAGGAGGCCGGCACCTGCTGCTGCCAGACGCGGGGGTCCGCAGGGAAGCGAAGCGGGTCGTTGAGGATGCGCCGGGCCTGGGCATAGCCGATGACCAGGGTTGCAGGGATGCCCGGGGACAGCTCGACGGGCACCAGCGCGCCGTGGATCTTGCGCATGCCTTCGTATGCGGCGTGCGGGTCGTCGGCGAACTCCGGTGAGTACAGGGGGATTCTGTCCCGCCTGGTGCGGGGTCCAGGGGTGGTGGTCATGGCCGGGGCTCCAGGGATGCGGCTGCGCGGGGAGCGGTGAGGTGCTCGGTGAGGGCGATGAGCGCGTACAGTGAGGAGGCGCGGTCGCGGGCGTCACAGGTGGTCAGCGGGGTCCGCGCGTCGAGTGCCAGGGCCTGACGCAGTTCGCCCTCCTCGTAGGCTGGCGCGCCGGGGAAGGTGTTGATCGCAACGGCGTACGGAGTCTGCTGGGATTCCAGCAGGTCCAAGGCTCCGTGGCAGGCATCCAGGTCCCTGGTGTCCGCCAGGACCAGGCACCCCAGCGCTCCCTCGGCCAGGTCCTCCCACAGCGGCCGGAACCGCAGCTGTCCCGGCAGCCCGAAGAGGTAGAGGACGAGGCGCCCACCGGCCAGGTGGAGGCGACCGAAGTCCATGCCCACCGTGGTCGTGGTCTTCTCCGGCGTCCCGCGCAGGTCGTCCACGCCCACGCTGTCGATAGTGATGGGTTCTTCCATCCGGAGCGGGGTCACTTCGGACACGCTGCCGATCAGGGTTGTCTTGCCCACTCCGAAGCCGCCGGCGACCACGATCTTGGCGGATTCGGTCACCGTGGCAGGGACGAAGGTGATAGGCGGATCAGACCAGTTCGCGGAGACCATCGAGAACCCTTTGCATGAGAGTGGTGTCGGGCCCGTCTTGGGCGGGAGCGGGGCTGGTCAGGTGCCCGGCGTCAATCAGGACGGAGACGAGGATCCGTACGGTGGAGGGCGGCATCTGCAGGGCGGCGGCGATGTCAGCCACGGCGAGTCCACCGCGCCCGGCGGCGAACAGGCACATCACCTGTTGCGCGTCGGGCCCCAGCTCGGTAAAGGGGGCGCTCGCGGCGATGACCACGCTCTCCAGGCGCACGTCCCGGCGAGGGCGGACCCGCCCGCCCGTGCGGACGTAGGGCCTGACGATGTCCGGGTCACGCCGCGGCCCGGTCATGCCGCCGTGCCCCCGCCCGACACCTGCGGGGTGCGCTCCTTGGTACTGAGCTGCTCCCCCACCCGCACCGCGAGCTGCGCCATGTGGCGGCTGATCAGGCCGACGTCCGGGTGGGGCCCGGTGGTGCACACCGCCAGCATCGTGTTCTGCCCGGCCGCGGTCATCAGGCCGATGTTCGCGACACACTCGATCATCTGCTGGCGTACGCCGCCGCCACCGGTGAATTCGTCCCACGCCCTGGCCGACGCACGCATGGCGGCGGTGAGCGCGGCGAACTTCTCCCCGCCTTCCTGGTCGATGGTCTTCGTGCGCGCTCTCAGCAGCCCGTCGCTGCTCATCAGCACGGCGTACCGGACGCCTTCCACGGTGCCGAGCTGCTCGTCCAGCAGCCAGCCGAGGGGGTTGTCGTGCGTGTCCATGGCTAGTGCCCTTCTGTCTCAGAGGGAGTGGTCGGCTGTTCGCGGCCGAGGCGGGTGCCTTCCATCCAGGCGGTGGCCACTTCAGGCCGTCCCGGCTCCACCGGTTGCGCAGCGGATGCCGGGCGCGCGGGCGGAGCCGGGTGCGTGGCCCGGCGGCGCACCGTGAGCCCGCTGGCCGTGGTCGGCCCGTTGGCGGCCGGCTCGGCCGGCGTCAGCTCCCGCGACGGCGCCGACGGCCGTGGGGGCGTGGCGGATGCCACCGGAGGTGGGTGCACGGTCAGGAGGCTCCGGGGCAGCACGATGAAGGCGCGGGTGCCGCCGTAGACGTTGGGGGCGGTCACCTCAACGCGGTATCCGTAGTCGGCAGCGAGGACGGCTGCCACCCGTAGTCCGGTCTGCGGGTAGGCGCCCAGTTTGGTGATGTCGTCGCGCTCCGCGCTGGACATCACGCGGCGTGCCCAGTTCAGCCGCTCGTCCTCCATCCGCAGCCCGGCATCGTCCACGATCAGGAAGATGGCGTCATTGCCGTGTTCCACGGAGACATGCACCCGGGCGTTCGGGGGTGAGTAGCGCAGTCCGTTGTCCAGCAGGAGGGCCAGGGTATGGACGACCGGCTCCACGGCTCGGCTCTCCACCGCGAAGGTGTCAAGGCCGGAGTGCTGCACGCGCTGGTATCCCTCGACGCGGCCCATGGCCGCGCGGACGACCTCCGAGAGGGAGGTGGCGGGGTGCCGCCGAGAGAGCTTGTCGCCGGCCAGCACCGCGTATCCACTCGCGGTCAGCAGCATCTGCTGGGCCAGGTGGTCGATCTCGACCAGCGTCTCGTACGCATCGTCAGAGACGTGTCGACGCACACCGGTACTGATTGTGGTGCTGAGCTTCGAGGCCCGCTGCACCGTGCTGGAGGCGAAGGCGCGCACCGCTGCGCGGGCGACGTCGACCGCCTCCTTCCGCGCCCGGACGACCTGTTCGTCGGCCTCCCGCCGCGCTTGAGCCAGCCGTTCTTCGGCCGCAGCATGGGCCCGCTGCCCAGTCAGGGCGATGGCCGCGGAAACCTGGTTGACCAGCTCGTCGAGAGCGTCGGCCATCGCAGTGCCCACCAGTTGGGTCGGGACCGCCAGGTTGGCCTCGTGGGTTCGCCCAGCCTGCGCCGCCGCAGCGGCGGCTGGGATCACCGAGTTAGCCAGGTGGCCGACGAACTGCCCAGCCACGTGTAGCTGGTGGGTGACCGCTTCACTGTGTGCGTGCTCCCGGTGGGCCCGGCGTTTTGCTCGACGCGCTCGGCGGTCATAACGCGCGGCCAGCGCGGTGCTGCCGACGAAGATCAGCACGGCGAGAGCAAGTATCAGTGCAGTCATCAGGCCCTCGCGAGGATCATGGAGGTGCTCTGGGCAGGGGACCCCTCGCTGGGCGGCTGCGGAAGCGTTCTGCACGGCCGCGGTGCAGCAAGCCGCTCCAGGAGCAGGGCGGTCTCGACCAGACCCATGTGGCTGAACGCTTGGGGGTAGTTGCCGAGCTGACGGCCGGACGCGGGGTCGTACTCTTCGGCGAGGAGCCCAAGGTCGTTGCGCAGGGCGAGGAGACGGTCGAAGAGGCTGCGCGCATCGTCGAGACGGCCGGTCAGCGCGAGGGCGTCGACCATCCAGAACGAGCAGAGCAGGAACACGCCCTCGTCGCCGGCGAGGCCGTCGACACCTGCTTCCTGCCCCCCGGTGGGGTACCGGTGGACGAATCCTTCCGGGGTGGACAGCTCATTGCGGATCGCTTCGACGGTGCCGATCACCCGGGGATCGTCGGCCGGAAGGAAGCCGACCCGGGGAATCAGCAGCAACGCGGCATCCAGCTCCCTGGAGCCGTAGAACTGAGTGAAGGCGTTGCGCGCCGGGTCGAATCCTTGCGTGCAGACCTCGTGGTGAATGGCCGCACGCAGCTCCATCAGAGCGACCAGGTCCACGTCGAGGGCGCCTGCCTCGGCCAGGCGGATCGTCCGGTCCACCGCGACCCACGCCATCACCTTGGAGTGCACGAAGTGCTGACGCGGTCCGCGGATCTCCCAGATACCTTCGTCCGGCTCCTTCCAGCGTTCCGCCAGGTGCTCGACGAGGCTGCGATGCAAGGCTGCGGTGTCGCCGCAGTGTGCGACCCCGTTCCGGTCGGCGAGGTAGAGGGTCTCGATCACCTCGCCGTACACGTCAAGTTGCAGCTGGCCCGCAGCCCCGTTTCCGATCCGCACCGGAGTAGATCCCTCGTACCCGGGCAGCCATGGCAGCTGTCGCTCAACCAGGTCGCGCTCCCCGGTGATCCCGTACATGATCTGCAGGTTCTCCGGATCGCCGGCCACCGCCCGCAACAGCCAGCGGCGCCACGCCTCGGCCTCTTGGCGGTACCCGGTCGCCAGCAGCGAGTTCAGGGTCGTGGAGGCGTCGCGCAACCACGTGTACCGGTAGTCCCAGTTCCGGCCGCCGCCGATCTCCTCGGGCAACGAAGTTGTCGGTGCCGCGACGATCCCCCCGCTGGGGGCATAGGTCATGGCCTTCAGCGTGACCAGGGACCGGACGACAGCCTCGCGATAGGGCCCGGCATAGGTGCACTGCCGAGACCAGTCCTGCCAGAACGTGAGCGTCGTCGCGAGTGCGGCATCAGGGTCAGGAATCTCTGGCGGGGCGCCGTGGGAGGAGCCCCAGCTCAGGACGAACGCCACGCTGTCTCCGGCGCTGACGGCGAAGGAGCTGACGACCGCGCCGTCCTTCTCCACATGTTGGGCGGAGGTGTCGAGCCACAGGGCATCCGCGCCGGCTTCGGCGACTATGCGTCCGCCTACCTCGTGGATCCACGGACTGATGCGACCGTAGCCGGGTCGTGGACGGAAGGTGGATGCCATCGGCACCTCACCGGACACGCCCTCAACGACGCGGATCACCTGGGGCGCTCCCTCGCGAGGTGGCATGAAGTCGGTGACTCGGACCGTGCCCCTGGACGTGCGCCACACCGATTCCAGGACGAGCGAATCACCCCGATAACGCCGCTCGGCTCCCGCCACGGGGCCGGGTTCGGCGGCGTCTGGAGTGGGAGCGATTCGCCAAGCGCCGTGCTGTCGCGTGCCGAGCATGGCCGCGAATACGGCGGCCGAATCGAAACGGGGCAGGCACAGCCAGTCCAGCGATCCGTCTTCGCTGACATGCGCACTGGTCTGCATGTCGCCGATCAGGCCGTACTGCTCGATGTGATTCATCGCGTCTGTACTCCGTATGCCCGGGGCTTCCGGGTGTCGGGGGCCGCGTCGCGGCCGACGGGTGCAATTGGGGTTTTCAGCGGACCGGGCTACGAGTCCGCGGGGTACGAGACCGGTGGTCCTCCGTCTTCGACGGTCGATGCCAGCGGCTCCGGGTTCCGGCACGTTCCGAAGACCACGAGCCATGCCATTGCATCGACGATCACCGTGGTCAGCACGGCGCCTGCGACAGTCAGCGAAGGCCGAACCAGCTCGCGATCAACTTCCCGCGCTTGCGAGGCGTCGACAGCCGAGACCTCCTGATCACGAACCTTGACGCCGTCGATGGAACGCCTGTGATCGACGTGGCGCCGTACTTCGAGCAGTTGGAACCTCGCGGCGCAGTACGCCAGCCGCCTTGGCCCGGCGACATGCTTGACCCGTGTTGCCGGGCGGATGCGAGCGAGCGACCTACGGGAGGAGAAGCGCCGTAGTGATGCCTGAACTGTGCCGACGGCCTTCCGCATCACGACTCCACGAGCGGAAGACTCTGCGGCTGGAGCCGTTCGGGATCAGCGACGAACACCCATACGTCCTTGCCGGCCCCGGTGATCGAAACGGACATGTCGTCCGTGAGGGCGCGCACCAGCACCAGGCCGCGGCCGTCCTCGGCGAGTGGATCTGTGGGAACGAGAACCGGCGGGCAGCGGTCTTGGTCGTGCACGATGGCAGTCACACCATCGGCGACCCGCTGGACCAGGAGGTTGGCCTTCCTACGGCCTTCCTGATCCGGCGTCGTGTGCTGCAACACGTTGGTCAGCAGTTCGGTGACAACCGTGAGGATGCGGTCGGTGACAGAGTCCTCCACCCGCCACAAGCGGGCGTGAGCATGCATGATGGCTCGCACAGCCCCGAGGTCCTGTGGATGGACATCGAGCGTCATGTCGAGCTGGCCGCCCACCATTCGGGGCATGGCCGGAACGGATGACAGGGTGCGGGTTTCGAAGGCTGTCCCCACGGTTGCTCCCTCCGTTCTGCCGCAACCCCTGTCGGGGTGCTCGGTTGCGGTGTGTACTGGGGTTGAATCGATCAGCAACCATTCAGGCAGAGCACACCGCGAGAGTGCAGGGCCTGATGCCGACACCTGGAAAGTTCGGCATCACGACGTCAGAGGCAGGACATGCCACAGCCAATGAAGAAGCTCAACCCAGAGGCGTCCCCGCAGGAGTGGTTCGGCAACGAGCTGCGCCGAATGCGCAAGGCAGAAGGGCTGTCCGCCGCTGCGCTGGGACGGTTAGTGCAGGTCAGCGATGACATGATCTTGGCGATCGAGAAGGGCCGATACCCCAGCTTGAGGAGGGATGTAGCGCAGAGACTCGACGCCTTCTTCGACACAGGGGGACTCTTCGACCGTGCCTGGCCCATGGCCTTCGGGAAGCGTGATGCCGATAAAAAGCGGCCCGATGCCGATATCCGTGTCCCAGAAGGGGCGGAGCGCGACGTTCAGAAGAGGGAAGGCCGCATCCTGGACGGAGGCCAACCGTTTAATCGCACTGGGAGCCCTGAGCCCGTGGACCGACGCTCGTTCCTTCAAGCAGGCAGCCTGGCGGCCCTTGCCCCGCTGAGCCTCGCACCCGTCTTCACGGCAGAGCTCCCACTCCCCCACAGCATCAGTTCGAAAGAGATCTCTCAGGTCCTAACCGCGGCCACCTCCATCAGCAACATGGACAACGCCTTGGGCGGCGGAGGAATGGTTCGCGGCATGGCCGCGCGAGCGATGGAATGGTCCGCCGGCCTCCTCCAGCTCCAATGCCCGGAGCACCTGCGCGCGGACCTGTTCGCGTCAGTCTCCCGGCTAGGGATGGTCGTCGGTGCCTCGGCCTTCGACGCCTACCACCACGATGAAGCAACGCGCACGTTCCACTTTGCGGCGGAGTGCGCCGAAGAAGCCGGCAACTGGCACCTCCGGGCCAAGAGCTATAGCTTCCTCGCCCGACAAGCTGTGTGGGTCGACGCGCCTGACGACGGTCTCACGTATGCGGAGAAGGGGCTCGTACGCTCCGACCGGCTCACGGCCACCGAGCAGGCGATGTTGCATAGCGCCCGCGCCCGCGCGTTCGGGAAGTTGGGCAACGTGCGCGAGACGATGGCGGCCGTCGGTGACGCCGACAGCGCGTTCAGCCGCGCTTGCCCGTCCGAAGACCCCCCGTGGATGGCCTACTACGACGAGGCACAGCACAACGGCGACACCGCACACGCGTTGTGGGATCTGGCTGTTCTCGTCGGCCAGGATCCTGGTCGAGCAGCTCGCCGATTCGATGCCGCGGTCAAGGGACACACAGACAGCTTCAAACGATCCCGGGCGATCTCCCGGACTAAGCTCGCCGCACTGGTCATGGCCAAGGGGGACCCCCGTCAGGCCGCAGCCATCGGACACGACGCTCTGGATGAGGTCGGCAAACTCACATCTCGGCGCGCCGCCGACGACCTCCGGCAGCTCGGCCACTTCGCGGCCAAACACCCAGGGATTCGGGAGGCATCAGACCTCCGGGAGCGCATCGCGGCTACAGTCGCCGTATGACTGCGTCGGTGCCAGAGTCGGAGCGCCAGCTCCTCGAACAGGTCTGTGCCGCAGCTGGGCTCGATTCCCATGGGGCGGAAGCCGTACGCCTGGCGGAGAACCAGATATGGCGTCTACCCGGCCGGGTCATCGTCCGCATCGCCCAGGCCGGTCAGGAGGCTGCGTCGGCGCGGGAGGTCCAGGTTGCCCGGTGGCTCGCGGAATCGGGTGTACCTGCTGTCCGCCTGGCGGACGTTGCCCAGCCGGTTCTCACGGAAGGACGCCCCGCAACCTTCTGGGAGGAACTCCCGCTCCAGGGTCACGGCTCGGTCCGTGACGTCGCCGCCCTGCTACGTCAGCTGCACGCCCTGCCCACACCAGATTTCGACCTCGCTTACCTCAACCCTTTCGTGCGTGTGAGCGCCCGGCTGGAAGCAGCCGTAACCCTCTCAGAGGCGGATCGAAAATGGCTGCACGGGCTCCTGGGCGACCTCACAGCCGCGTGGGCCGACCGCCCTTCCGGCCGCCCAGACTGCGCGGTACACGGCGACGCCTGGCCGGGAAACCTCGTCCGAGCCCGGACCGGACCCGTGATCATGGACCTGGAGCGCTTCTCGGTTGGGCCGCCGGAATGGGACCTTGTCTCCACCGCAGTTCGAGCAAGGACAACCGGAGCCGTCAGCTCAAGGGGATACAACGACTTCTGCGACGAGTACGGAACTGACGTCACTCAATGGGACGGATACCCGATTCTCGCTGGCGCACGAGAGCTGCGCATGGTCAGCTACGCCGCGCAGCATGCGGCCAGCAATCCCGAATGGCGCGATCAAGCACAACACCGGGTCGACTGCCTTCGCGGCAAGGCAGGTCCGCGGCCCTGGTCTTGGAAAGGGATCCTCTGAGAATCCCTTGTACGTGACAGCCCTACTCCGGGCTCATCGGGCGATTGCCCGAGCCAGCACCTGCCACGGCTCCGGCCCGGTGGGCAGCGACCGTGTGTGGATCTCGACGTCCGTCGAAGACGACCGGTAGCACCTACCTGAGCTCTTTCAGGTCTTCGACGACCTTGGTTGTGCGTAGGCGTGCCGGGCGGTGACGTACGCGCAGAAGCCCAGGACGCGGAGGAGCTAGCGGTCCACGCGTCGAGGAGCAGGCCGCGCGGTGCGCGCATGGCGCCTGGACTTGCTGCCAACGTCGGCCAGTGCGTCCGAGGGGGCGAGGGCTCCGCCCCCGGGGATGAAGATGCGGCTCCTTGAGGTGGCGCGTCATCTCACCCAGCCGTAAGAGGTTCGACGCCTTCCGAGTTCGACTCAGGGCAGCACGACCGTGGAGGAACAACCCCGTGCACTTCCCGTTCCTTCCCTGGATTCGGCATTCGCCCACGGCAGACGAGAAAGATCCTGAAAAGACTGGAACCCCTTCCGAGGCTATGTCAACGTACAACACCCCGGAAGCACAGAGGTCTATAACCGACCCGCCGGTGACCTGATGAGGAGTCTTTTCTGTCTATGCATGCACTCCGAACCGTCCTGTTTAACCACGCCTGCCCGAATCACCCGGGCGCGCTCAACGCGGCAGGTGCGAAGCCGATCCAGCGATCTCCCGGGCAGGCAACTGGAGGCTGACCACCGTCGGGCGCGAGCGGAACATAGCCGACGATCGCCGGTTAGCCAAACCGGCGATCGTTCGGAGTATTGATGACGTTCGCGCCGACACTTGGCGGTGGCTTCCGGGCGGGCAGGTTCTATGTTCGTCACCCCCTTCGGCACATGCTCGCAGGGCCTTGGGCGCATGTACCTAGCCCACTCTTGGCGTGAACGGTAAGCGCCAGCCCGGCTCTGCCGCGTGGCGACGCTCACTCTGCAAGGAGCCGTGCATGCATTACAGGGGACACATCAGCCGCGAGCAGCGGACCAGTCTTGGCTTTACTGGTCCGCGTTCCAGTGGATCGTGGACGCTCACCTCCTCTTGCGGTGCGTAGCTCATGACCAGGTTGAGTAGGAACGACGAACTTATGACGGTGTCGGAAGTGCTCGCGGAGTTGAATGGTATTTCCCGCCGGACCTTCTATCGATGGCGGGAGATGGGCACCGGGCCGACTGTGCTTAAGCTTCCGAACGGCGAATTGCGCGTCAGGCGCAGCGCCTTTCACGAGTGGCTGAATGAGAGAGAGGAAGTCGCGGCTTGAAAACCACAGACGTCCGAATATGGGGCGTCAGGGCGAAGAAGACCCGCCAGGGTAAGGACACGTACGAGGTTCGTTGGACCGTGGCAGGTCGGGAAATCTCCCGGTCCCGTCGGACGAAGGGCCTTGCGGACAAGCTGCGCGCTCAGCTCCTTATGGCACAGGAAAACGGGGAGCGGTTCGATACAGTCACCGGCCTGCCTGCCTCCATGGAGGAACAGGGGCCGCTTCTTACCTGGTATGCGTTTGCCCAGAAATACTTGGGGATAAAGTGGCCCCACGCCGCGCCCAACTACCGGGATGAGATCAATGAAGCGCTGACGGGGGTTACCAAGGCCCTTGCGCCTGCACGCTCTGGGCGGCCGACGGATGACGCCATGCAGCGAGCACTACGCGACTGGGCGTTCGTCCTTCCCGGCCCGGATGAACGTGACGTACCCCCGGAGGCCAGGGCCGTTATTGACTGGCTCGCAAAGAACTCCCCGCCACTCGCCGATCTGAGGAAACCCGCGGTGATGCGCGGTGTTCTTGAGGCCCTGAAACTCAAACTCAACGGCGAAGCAGCGAGCAGCGAGACCTTCAAGCGGAAGCGTAAGGTGCTCGTCAATGCTCTCAACTACGCCAAAGAACTGGGGGAATTCGACGAGAATCCGGTTTACGGCGTCTCCTTCAGGAAGCCGCCAAGAATCGTTCCTGTCGATCCCCGCGTCGTAGCGAACCCGCTGCAGGCGGCGAATCTGCTCGGCGCTGTGTCGTACGTGGGCGGCTACGGACGCGCCAGGGGCCGACGCCTGGTCGGGATGTTCGCTGGCATGTACTACGCCGGAATGAGGCCGGCGGAAGCCGTCGGTGTCGCCGTGCAGGATTGCCACTTGCCGAAGGAAGGCTGGGGGCTGGCCAACCTACATCGGACGCGGCCGACGGCAGGCAAGAAGTGGACCAAGACGGGAGCGGTTCACGACGACCGTGGGTTGAAGAACCGAGACCCGGAAGAGGTGCGCCCTACTCCGCTTCCCCCGGTCCTGGTGGCCATGTGGCGCGAGAGTATCGACACGTTCGGTACCGCCGATGACGGCCGGTTGTTCTTCAACGAGCGGGGTGGCCTCGTAGGCTCATCCACCTACTCGCGGGCCTGGGGCGAGGCTCGTGAGTTCGCGCTTCCCCCGGCTCTCGCTGCAAGCCCCCTGGCCGATTGCCCTTACGATCTACGCCACTCGGCTCTGTCGACGTGGCTGAACGCTGGGGTGGACCCGACGGAAGTCGCCGAGCGGGCCGGGAACACGGTGGAGGTTCTGCTCGCCCGCTACGCGAAATGCCTCCACGGGAGGCACGTCGTCGCGAACCAGCGGATCGAGAAGCTGCTACTCGAATACGCGTGACAATCATCACACTAAGCACCCCGAGGTGACCACCTCGGGGTGCTTCTTATGTACCGACTCGCCACAATGGTCGGCCAATGTCCGATCCCGCGTATATCCCGCAGCGGCTGTCCTGGGGCTGCATTTGCCTGCTCACAGCTGCAGATAACTGCAAGCCCTCTGATCACGCAGATTGCCTGATCAGAGGGCTATTTAGGTACCTGACCTGCAGTACCCCCGGCAGGATTCGAACCTGCGCACACGGCTCCGGAGGCCGTTGCTCTATCCCCTGAGCTACGGGGGCTTGCCGCGTGTTGCGGCGACGGGTGAAACCTTACCAGCTCGGCGGGAGTGGTCAGGAACCCGTTTCGGCTGGCGGGGTCAGGTGCCGGGGTGGGTGGTGTGGAGGAGGGTGCTGAGCTGGGTGCGGGAGCGGATGCCGAGCTTGCGGTAGATGCGGGTCAGGGATGCCTCGATCGTCTTGACGCTGAGGAACATGCGGGCGGCGACCTCCTGGTTGGTGGCGCCCCCGACGACGAGGGCGGCGATGCGTTCCTCGCTGACGGTGAGGACGGTGCCGTCGTCGGGGTGGGTGAGGTGGCGGTCGGCCTGGGCGCGCCAGGGGCGGGCGGCGTGGCGGGTGAAGAGGGCGAGGGCCTCGGCGGTGGCGGCGCGGGCGGCGGCGTGGCGTCGGCGGCGGCGTTCGACGCGGGCGCGCTCGAGGAGGCAGTGGCCGTGTTCGAGCGGTTGGCCGAGGGCGGCGAAGCGGGCGGTGGCGGCGTCGAGGAGGGCCAGGGCGGTGTCGGGCTCGCCCTGGGCGGCGTGGAGGGCGGCCTCGGCGCGGTCGAGGCGGGCCTCGACGCCGCCGGGGTTGCCGTGGGCGGTGAGGGTGGCGCGGGTGGCGTGGATGAGCTCGGTGGCGGCGGTGAGGTCACCGAGGGCGACGAGGCCGGAGGCGAGGTCGGCGTGCCAGCGCAGGGTGTGGGGGGAGTCGATGCCCCGGGCCTGGTGGAGGTCCTTCAGGCGGTGGAGGGCGGCGACGCCGCCGCGGAGGTTCCCGGTGCGCAGGCGTGCCTGGCCGAGGGCGTGCAGGTGGCGGGCGAGGTGGGGGATGTCGCGTTCCTGCTCGGAGGCGAGGACGCCGCGGTCGGCGTAGGCCGCGGCACGGGTGAGGTCGCCGCCGGCGAGTTCGGCGACGGCGGCGCCGTACCAGGCCGGGCCGGGGCTGTACCCGGCTTCGCGGGTGAGGTGGACGGCACGGTCGGCGTAGTCGAGGGCTTCGCGGCAGTGGCCGAGGGCGGCGCAGGTCTCGGCGAGGGCGGACAGGACGGCGACGGTCTCCTCGCCGGTGCCGTGGCCGACCTCGGCGAGCATCCGGAGCAGGGCTTCGCGGGCCTCGTGGAGGCGGTCGTCGGCGGCGGCGAAGCGGGCGGCGAGGAAGCGCGGCGTCCTGTGCAGCCAGCCGTCGGGGGCGCGGTGGGGCAGGCGCAGGGCGTGGTCGAGGTGGGCCTGGTGGTCGCTGCGTCCGGTGGCTCGGGCGACGGTGGCCTTGACGGCGAGGGCCATGGCCTCGATGGCGGGGTCGGCGGCGGCGCGGGCGTGGCGGACGGTGCGGTCGGCCTCGGTCTCGGCGCGCAGGGGCTTGCCGTCCAGGAGGGCGGACCAGGCCAGGCGCAGGCGGACGCGGGCCAGGTGGGCGGGGTGGTCCGCCGCGTCGAGGAGGGCGGCGGCGAAGGTCTCGTCCATGTCGCCGAATCCCTGGCCGGCGAGGTCGAGGAGGGCGAGCCGGACGGCGACGCGGGCGGCGGGTGGGGCGTCGGTGCGCAGGACGGCGTCGGCGGCACGGTGGACGACGGCGCCGTGGGCGGCGGTGGCGCCGGAGCGGGCTGCGGCGAGGAGGCGGTCGAGGCGGTCGGCTTCGCGGGCCAACGGGGCTGCGGGGGTGCGTTCGGCGGCGAGGAGGTACAGCTCGGCGGCGGCGCGGTGGTCGCCCTTGCGGCGGGCTGTGCCGGCGGCCCGGGTGAGACGGTGGGCGAGGGCGGCGTCGGGGTCGGTGGCGGCGAGGGCCTGGTGCCGGGCGCGGGCGGCGGGGTCGGTGGTGGCGGCGGCGAGGGTGATGTGGAGGGCGGCGCGGCGGGCGGCACCGGCCTGGGCGGCGATGACGTCGGCGGCGGCGGGCGGGGTGAAGCGGATGGTGTCGCCGTCGGTGAGCAGGAGCCCGGCGGTGGCGGCGCGGGCGATGTGGTCGTCGGCGGCGGGGCGGCCGGTGCGGAGGAGCAGCGGGAGCGTGGGCGGATCGGCGAGGGCCGCGGCGAGCAGGGTGTCGCGGACGGCGTCGGGCAGGGTCGCGAGGCGTTCGGTGAGAAGGGCGGCGACCTCGGGCGGGAGGGGCGCGGGTCGACCCGGGCGGGGGACGCGGTCCGCGTAGGCGGCGGCGAGGGCGAGGGCGAGGCGGGGGTTGCCGCCGGAGTCGGCGTGGAGCTTGTTGGTGAGCCGGACGGGGAGGCCGTGCGGGTCGAGGAGTCGGGCGACGCCCTCGGGACTGAGCGGGGGCACGGGGAGCTCGACGGCGTCCGGGGCGGGCCGCCAGGGGGCGGCGTCGGGCGCGACGTCGGTGGGGAGGCGGGGTGTCCAGCGGCCGGCGACGACGGCGCGGACGGGGGCCGGGGGCAGGCGGCCGGACGCGCGTGCCAGGGTGCGCCGCACGGCCTCGACGGCTCGGGGGTGGAGCCACTGGGCGTCGTCGACGAGGAGGAGGGTGGGGGTGTCGGGGGGCGGTTGCGGTGTGCGGGGCGGGGGCCTGCGGGGGACGGTGACGCGCAGGACGTTCTCGCCGCGGGTGCGGGCGGCGGTGGCGAGCGTGGCGAGGAGCGCGGTCTTGCCGATGCCCGCGGGGCCGGTGAGGACGACGCTGCCGCCGGCGGCGAGGCGCGTCTCGACGGCGCGGAGCAGCGCGGAGCGCCCCACCAGCGGTGGCGCTGATGGAGTGAGGTCATCGGCCGGTCTTCCTGCGTGGTCGTCGATGGCTCCCCCGGGCGCGTGCACGGTCGCACCGACCTTAGCGACGTGGCGCGCCGGGCCTCAACGGCACGGGTGTGACGGCTTTTGGACGGCGGCTCGGGGGCGGCTTCGGGCGCCGGCTCCGGACGGCGACGGTGCCGCCCGGCCGGGTGGGTCCGGCCGGGCGGCGGTGGAGCGGTGACCGTCGGCCGCTCAGCACGTCGGGGCGTGCCCAGAGGCTCGGGGCATGCTCAGGGCGTGCTCAGGGCGTGTCGTAGCCCAGGGTGTAGGAGCCGCTGCCGGAGTAGGCGTAGACCCGGTAGCGGTAGTAGCCGGAGGTGCCGGAGTAGGAGATCGACTCGTCGGGCCCGGAGCTCGTGCCGCTGTCGACGTTGGACCATCCGAAGCCGTTCCACTTCTGCAGGTAGAGGTCGAAGTCGACGCCGTCGGGGCCGTCCAGGCAGGCGCGGTGCGTGCCCGAGGTGGGGGTGTGGAAGTAGCTTCCGTCGGGCTGGTAGTCGGCGTCGCCCCGGCCGGAGAGGGTTCCGGTGCGGGTGTTGTCGTGGCCGCCGCAGGAGGAGGTGCCGTTGACGGTCAGGGTGTAGGTCGCGGTGTCCGAGGTCTGCGTGCCGGTGCCGGTCACGGTGACGGGGTGGGTGCCGGACGGCGCCGACTCCGCGGCCGTGAGGGTCAGCGTGGCGGACTCACCGGAGGTGACGGTGGCGGGGCTGAACGTGGCGGTGACGCCCTCCGGCAGCCCGGAGGCGGCGAGTTGGACCTGCTGGGCGGTGCCGCGCGTGGTCTGGGTGGCGACGGTGGCCGTGGCCGATGCGCCGGCGTCCACGGTGCCCGAGGTCGGCGAGACGCTCACCGAGAAGTCGTCGGCCGTCTGCTCGCCGGCGACCGTCCAGACGGCGTAGGCGATGGCGTCGGCGTTGCGGTTGAGCGCGCCGTCGTCGAGGTTGGCGAGGCCGTCGCAGGAGGAGTGGTAGCAGGGGTCGTAGGCGCGCCCGGCGGTGCCGCCCCACAGCTGCGCCTCGGCCTGGGTCTTGCGGCCCTCGGCGCCGGTGAAGGTGCCGCCGGCCGCGATGCCGACCTCGATGAACGGGCCGTAGTCGCTGCGTCCGCTGAAGTCGGTGCCGCGGGTGGGCCAGTCGATGGAGGTGAAGTAGTCCTCCAGGACGGTCTCCAGGTAGGCGGAGCCGTCGGGGCCGGGTCCGGCGCCGACGCCGTCGGAGTCGTCGCCGTCGTAGATGAAGTAGCCGGGGTTGGGCGAGCCGACCATGTCGAAGTTGTAGTAGCCGCTGATCCGTGCCTGGTCGGCGGCGGAGAGGCTGTCGACGTAGTGGCTGGAGCCGATCAGGCCGAGCTCCTCGGCGCCCCACCAGGCGAACCGCAGGTGCTTGTCGGGCTGGTAGTCGTTGCGGGCGACCTCCAGCGCGACTTCGAGGATGGCGGCCGAGCCGGAGCCGTTGTCGTTGATGCCGGCGCCGGAGCTGACGCCGTCGAGGTGGCCGCCGACCATGAGGACGTCGTCGGGGTCGCCGCCGGGCCAGTCGGCGATGAGGTTGTAGCCGGTCTTGCCGTAGTACGTGAACGACTGCACGCGGGTCTCGAAACCGGCAGCGTCCAGTTCGGCCTGGACGTAGTCGACGGAGGCCTGGTAACCGGGGGTGCCGTGGGCCCGGTTGCCGCCGTGCTGGTCGGCGATGTCCTGGAACGCGGAGAGGTGTTCCTTGACTTTGTCGAGCGAGATGTCGGGCGCGGCCGCCGTCGTCGCGGTGGTGGGGGCCTGCCGTGGTGCCGCACTCGCGCTTCCGGTGGTGACCAGGCCGGATATCGGCAGAGTCGCGGCGAGGGCCAGGGTGACGACCGGGGCCGTCAAGCGTCTCAGCATCTCGTCCTCCTTTCCGATGGTCTCGCTCCTGCCGCCTGCGGGCAGGGCGTCGGCCGGGGGGTGGCCGTGGCCAGCGAGCGTAGGGAGGGAAGCGGGCGGCGGAATCGGGGAGAACCCTTGTCGTCCTGCGGAACGGCGGAGTCGCGCAAAGAGTCGGGTCCGGGGGATTGACGCACTTGCTGACAGGCAGTCTCATAAAAGGGTCGCCGATGTGACCGGTGGTAACGCTCCGCCGTGCCCAGACCCGCAGTGAGGTGCAGCCATGACCACAGCCTCCGAACTCGGTACCGACCACCCCCTCCTGCGCGACGCACTCGGTCGGCTCAAGGACCGCGAGGAGGTGGCCGAACGCCTGCTGGAGGCGTCCCGGAAGCACTCCTTCGACCCGGACGTGGAGCTGGACTGGGACGCGCCCTTCGAGGAGGGCAAGTGGTTCTGGCCGCCCGAGCTGGTGTCCCTCTACGACACGCCCCTGTGGCGCCGGATGTCCGAGGAGCAGCGGATGGACCTGGCCCGGCTCGAGGCGGCCTCGCTGGCCTCGCTGGGCATCTGGTTCGAGATCATCCTCATGCAGCTCCTCGTCCGGCACATCTACGACAAGCCGCTCACCAGCAGCCACGTGCGCTATGCGCTGACGGAGATCGCCGACGAGTGCCGGCACTCGCTGATGTTCGGGCGGCTGATCAACCTGGGCGGCTCGAACCCGTACCCGGTCAGCCGGTTCAACCACAACCTGGCCCGCGTCCTGAAGACGGTCTCGACCACGCCCGGCTCGTTCGCCTGCACCCTCCTGGGCGAGGAGATCCTGGACTGGATGCAGCGCCTCACCTTCCCCGACGAGCGGGTGCAGCCGCTCGTGCGCGGCATCACGCGCATCCACGTCGTGGAGGAGGCCCGGCACGTGCGCTACGCGCGGGAGGAGCTGCGGCGGCAGATGGTGTCCGCACCGCGCTGGGAGCAGGCGCTCACCCGCCTCAGCGCCGGTGAGGCGGCCCGCGTCTTCTCCGTCGCCTTCGTCAACCCGCAGGTCTACACGGACGCCGGACTCGACCGGCGGGAGGCCCTCGCCCAGGTACGGGCGAGCGCGCACCGGCGCGAGGTCATGCAGACGGGCGCCAGGCGGCTGACGGACTTCCTCGACGAGGTCGGCGTGCTGCGCGGCGTGGGCCGCCGGCTCTGGATCAGCTCCGGCCTGCTCGCCCCCTGACGCCTCCGCGAACGCCCGGGCAGGGCGTTCCGCCTGCTCCGCGCCCCCTGCCCCACGTCGCCGACCGGCCGGGCGCGGTCCGCCCCCGCGCCCGGTGCGCACCTGCCCGGAGCGGTTCGTCCGGCCCCCCGTTACCCTGCTGGGCATGACCGCCCCCGCGTACCGACGACTCAGCGTGGAACAGCGGCGGGCCCAGCTCATCTCGACGGCGCTCGGCCTGTTCGCACACCGCCCGCCCGAAGAGATCACCCTGGACGACGTGGCCGCCGCGGCGGGCGTGTCGAGGCCGCTCGTCTACCGCTACTTCCCCGGCGGCAAGCAGCAGTTGTACGAGGCCGCGCTGCGCCAGGCCGCCGACGCCCTGGAGGCCTGCTTCGACGAGCCGACGGCCGGACCCATGACCGAGCGGCTGCTGCGCGTGCTGGACCGCTACCTGGCCTTCGTCGAGCAGCACGACGCCGGGTTCACGGCGCTGCTGGCGGGCGGCAGCGTGGCGGAGACCTCGCGGACGAACGCCATCGTGGACGAGGTCCGCAGAGCCGCTGCCGAGGAGATCCTCAGGCATCTGGAGGTCCCGGAGCCCGGGACCCGGCTGCGGATGGCGGTGCGGACGTGGATCGCGGCCGTGGAGGCGGCCTCGCTGATCTGGCTGGACGAGGGCCGGGTGCCGCCGCGCGAGGAGCTGACGGCCTGGATGGTCGAGCAGTTCGTCGCCCAGCTCCTGGTGACCGCGACCCGGGACGAGGAGTCCGCGCTCGCGGTCGCGACGGCGGTGGCGACCGAGGAGCGCGAGGGCCCGGCCGGGGAGCTGTTCCGGCGGCTGGTGCCCGTCCTGAGCGTCGGAGAGTCGCTGCTGTGACACTGGCCGGGTGAGAAGCGAGAAGACGGTGTTCGTGGGCGGCCCGATGGACGGCCGGGTCCTGGACGTGCTGCTGGGCCCGACGGGCCGGCCGCCCAAGTGGTACGAGATCCCGGTGCCCGACGCGGAGGGCGGCCCGCCGGTCGTCCACGTCTACCGGCTGGAGCCGGCCGGGACGTCGCGCCTGGGGATGCCGCGCGGCTGGCGGTACGTGCACGAGCCGGAGGGGCGCCCCCCGCGGAACTGGCCCTGGCGCGGTAAGCGGACCTGAGGGCGGCGGCGCCGGGGGACGGCGGGCGCCGCCGCGGGCGGCGGCCCGGTGCTCACCAGGGGGTGATTTCTGGTGGGCCGGTTGACCTAGCCGTCGGCGACAATATGACCGTACGACCTCCGTATCGCCTCTGCTGGGTGCGGAGGTGATGAGGTGTCAGCCACACGACGCTCCGCACGTCGGGCCGGAGCACGTCGGGCCGGAGCACGTCGGGCCGGAGCACGTCGGGCCGGAGGGCTGGGCGCCGCCACGGCCGTGGTGCTCGCCCTCACCGCGCCGTCCGGTCCGGCCGTCTTCCCCGCCGTCGCGGGGATCCTCCCCACCCCGCCCGGCGGCTCGGCCGCGGGGACGTCGGAGGAGCCTGCGGTACCGGTGTGGCGAGGGCGGCTGACGGGCCCGCCCCGACACCCTGACGCACCCCGACCCCCGTCCCCGGACAGCCCGGAGAGGCCGGCCCCGGACGAGCCGCCCGGCCCGCGCGAGGCGCCGGACGCCGCGCCCGAGGTCGCGGACCCCGAGGCCGCGGAGGGCACCGGAGAGACCGCCGGGCGGTCCGTGGGCGAGCTGCTGGGCCGACTGCGCACCCTGTACCGCGAGGCGGGCTCCGCGACCGAGCAGTACAACGCGGCCGAGGAGGCCCTGCGCGAGCAGCGGGAGAAGGTGCAGCGGCTGCGGAAGCGGCTGACCGGGGCCAGGGCGGATCTGGACGCACAGCGGCGGGCGGCCGGACGGCTGGCCCGCGAGCAGTACCGGGGCGGCAGCGTGGCGCTGGACCCGTATCTGGGGATGCTGCTCAGCCGCACCCCACAGGACGCCTTCCACCGCGGCCACGTCCTGGACGAGGCCGCGCAGAGCCAGGCCGCCACGGTGCGCAGGCTCGCGGCGGGCGAGCGACGGCTGCGGCGCACGGCGGAGCGGGCCCGGCGCGCGCTGGAACGGCGCGAGCGGCTGGCCGAGGACGAGGCCGAGCGGCGGGACGCGGTCCTCGGCCGGCTGGACGACATCTCCCGCCTGCTGGCCTCGCTGAGCGACAGCCAGCTGGCCGCCGTCAGGGAGCGCGAGCGCGCCGAGGTGCGGCGGGCCCAGCGCGAGCTGCTGGACGACGGGAAACTGGGCTCGGACACGCAGGCCGCGGCCCGGGCTCCGTCGGCGGCGGGGGCGGCCGCGGTGCGGAACGCGCTCGCGCAGGTGGGCAAGCCGTACCGGTGGGGCGCGGAGGGCCCGGCCGCGTTCGACTGCTCGGGCCTGACCTCCTGGGCCTGGGCCGAAGCAGCGCGTCCCATTCCGCGCACGAGCCAGGAGCAGTGGCGCCGGCTGCCCCGGGTCGGGCTGGACCAGCTGCGTCCCGGGGACCTGGTGGTGTACTTCGCCGAGGCGACCCACGTCGCCCTGTACATCGGCGACGGCCGGGTGGTGCAGGCGCCCCGCCCGGGGGCCGCCGTCAAGGTCTCCCCCGTGGCGGCCAACCCCCTGCTGGGCGCCGTCCGCCCGGACCCCGACGGACGCCCCCTGCCGCGGTACGCGCCGCCGCCGCTGCCGCCGGGGGCGGGCGAGGGCGCCGACGCGGGCTACGGCTCGGCGCGGGCGCCCTCGTCGTCCCCCGCGCCGGGGCCCGGCACCTCGGCCGTCCCGGGGCCCGGGACCCCGTCCACGCCGCGGCCCGGGGCCTCGGCGGCGCAGGGCCCCGGTGCCACGGTCAGCCGGTGACCGAGGCGAGGTAGGCCTCCGCCTTGGCGGGATCGAAGAACCATTCCTCGAAGTCCGCCGGGTCGTTGAAGCCGTTCGCGAACCGGTCGGCGACGGGCTGGAGCTGCCCCGCCGCGCCCAGCAGGTTCACCACGTGCTCGGGCGGCGGGGCGAGCATGGCGTTCGTCCACTTGGTGACGTGCTGGGCCGTCTCCCAGTAGCGGTCGAAGGTGGCCTGCATCCACTCCTCGTCGAACGGCCGGTCACCGTGCTCGACGATCGAGGCGAGGTAGGAGGCGGCGCACTTGGAGGCGGAGTTGGAGCCCTGCCCGGTGATCGGGTCGTTGGCGACCACGACATCGGCGACGCCCAGCACGGCACCGCCGCCGGGCAGCCGTCCGACGGGCTTGCGCACGGTGGGGGCGTAGCGGCCGGCGAGCGTGCCGCCCGCGTCCGTCAGCTCGACGTTCGTGGCCCGCGCGTACTCCCAGGGGAGGAACTTCTCCATCAGTTCGAGCGTGGTCGCCAGGTGCTCGGCCGGGTCCTTGACGTCCTGGAAGACGTCGAGCGGGCCCCCGGGCACCCCCTCCCAGAACAGGATGTCGCAGCGCCCGGACGTCGTCAGACACGGCATGACGAACAGCTCGCCGACGCCGGGGACGAGGTTGCAGCGCACGGCCTCGGTCTCCGGGTGCTCCGGACGCGGCCCGAGGCCGTGGACGTAGGAGACGGCCAGGGCGCGCTGCGGGGCGTCGTAGGGCGAACGGGCGGCGTCCCGGGCGAACATCGACACGAGCTCGCCCTTGCCCGCGGCGACGAGGACGAGGTCGTAGGTCCGGGCGAAGAAGTCCAGGTCGGAGACGGCGGCGCCGTGGACGACGAGCTGGCCGCCGCGCTGGGCGAAGGTCTCGAGCCAGCCGGCCATCTTGAGCCGCTGGTCCACGGACTGCGCGTAGCCGTCGAGACGGCCGAGCCAGTCGACGGGACGGGAGGCGTCGGGCGCGGCGATCGACACGCCGAGGCCCTCGATGCGGGGAGCCTGGCTCTCCCAGAAGTTGATCTGGGTGTCCCGCTCGTGCTGGAGCGCGCGGTCGAACATGCACTGGGTGGACATGACCCGGCCGCCCCGGATCTCGTCCGCGGTCCGGTTGGACATGACCGTGACGTCGTAGCCCTGCGCCTGCAGACCGAGCGCGAGCTGGAGACCGGCTTGTCCGGCTCCCACGATGAGTATTCTGCGCATGATCGAAGCTCTCCTCGTAACTCTTGCGCGCGTCGCACCGCCGGGGTGACCGGCGTGCTGGCTGGTGGACGGACGGATGGACGGGCCCGGCGGTGGCGGGAGGACCCCGGTGGCGGGTCAGGCGGGGGTCAGGTCCACCGCGTGGCCGACGAGAGCGGACAGGGACTCGACGACGCTGTCGGTGCGCCGCGCGTCCATGATCACCACAGGGACGTCCTCGGACACGGACAGCGCCTCGCGCACGTCGGCGACGTCGTGGCGGTGCGTGCCCTCGAAGTGGTTGACGGCCACGATGTAGGGGAGGCCGCAGCTCTCGAAGTAGTCCAGCGCCGGGAAGCAGTCGTCCAGGCGGCGGGTGTCGGCCATGACGATCGCGCCGATCGCGCCGCGCACGATGTCGTCCCACATGAACCAGAACCGCTGCTGGCCCGGCGTGCCGAAGAGGTAGAGCACGAGGTCGGCGTCGAGCGTGATGCGCCCGAAGTCCATGGCGACGGTCGTCGTCGTCTTCTCCGGGGTGGCGTCCAGGTCGTCGGTCTGCTCGCTGGCCCGCGTCATCACCGCCTCGGTGGTGAGCGGCTCGATCTCGGAGACGGCGCCGACGAACGTCGTCTTGCCGACGCCGAAGCCACCGGCCACGACGATCTTCGTCGCTATGGGCGCGCGCGAGGTGTCCCGCTGCCAGTCCCGGAGCTCCTCGGCGGGCTCCACCGGGGGCAGGGGCGCGGGGCCGGTCAGCACACCGGCCCCGGCCGGGGACGCCGCGTCCGTCGCCGGGGCGGTTCGAGCGGTCGGTGCGGTGTCAGAGCCTGCGAAGTCCACCCAACACCCTTTCCAGTAGTGCACGGTCGGGGCGCCCTGCCGTCTCCCGGCCGGTTCCGTAGACCCGGATACGGCCCTGGTCGGCCAGGTCGCTGAGAAGGACGCGGACGACGCCGAGCGGCATCCGGAGCACGGCGGCGATCTCGGCGACGGTACGCATGCGCCGGCAGAGCTCGACGATCGCCCGCATCTCCGGCATCACCCGGTCACGCAGACCCTCGCGGCTCAGCCCCGGCAGCTCGCGCAGCGGCTCGGGGGCCTCGATGGCGGCGACGAAGGTCTCCACCAGCAGGACGTGTCCGAACCGGGTCCGGCCGCCGGTGAGCGAGTAGGGACGGACCCGGGCGGGCCTGCGGTCGGCGACCGCGCCCCGCACGGGCAGGGGAAGATGGGAGGTCACTGGTCCAGCTCCATCGACTTGCGCAGTTCGGTGCGGAGTTCGGGCGTGAGCACGTGCCCGGCACGCCCCACGAAGAGGGCCATGTGGTAGCCGACGACGTCCATGTCGCAGTCGGGGGTCGCGTACGCGCCCAGCAGGGAACCGTCGCTGATGGACATGACGAACAGCGCGCCCTCGTCCATGGACACCATCGTCTGGGTGACCGTCCCGCCCTCCATGAGCTTCGCGGCACCCGTCGTCAGCGAGCCGACGCCGGAGACGATCGTGGCCAGGTCTGCGCTCGAACCCTTCGGCCCGGTGCCCGGCCCCTCCGGGTCCTTCCCCGCGGTGGCCAGCCCCGGGTCGGAGGAGAGCAGGAGCAGCCCGTCGGAGGAGACCACGGCGACCGAACGGATGCCGGGCACCTCCTCGACCAGGTTGGCCAGTAGCCAGCGCAGGTTGTCCGCCTCGCTGCGGCGTGTGTGCGCGGTGGTCGACGCGTTCACTGACGTGCCTCCTCGGTGCCACCCATGTCGTCCGCCCCCGCGCGGTCGCTGGAAGTTTCCTGTGCGCTGCCCGAGTCCCGCTCGGGCGGGGCGTCGGACGGTGTGTCGGCGGCGAGTTGAGCCGCCGCCTCACGCAGGCCCGCACGGGCGCCGCGCTGGAAGCCGCCGAGCCGTCTGCGCAGCTCCTCGGCGTTCACCCCGCTCCGGGCCGCACCGCCGGTGGCGGGCCCGGCCGTCGGGGCGCTGACGTGCGGGGTGCGCTTGGGCAGCCCCTTGTCCGTGAGCCGCCGGGTCGTCGGCGGTTCCTCCTGCGCCCTGGCGTGCTCGTCCGGCTCGTGCGCCTGCCCGGGCAGGCGGACGCCCTCGGGCGCGGACGGCTCCGGCGCGGGCGTCGGATCGGGCTCCGGCGTCGACTCCGGCGCCGGCGCGGGCGTCGGCTCCGGCTGCGTCTTGCGGAGAGCGAAGCGGCGGCCGGGACGGGTGGGCAACGTGTTGGAGTTGGCCTCCGCGACGGAGCCGGGCATGCCCGTCGCCGTCGCCGTGCCTGCCTCGACGGTCCCGGTGGTGCCGGGCGCCGGGCGGTCGGGCAGCAGTGCGCTGGGCAGGACCGCGACGGCGGTGATACCGCCCTCCCGCTGGGCGCGCAGCTGCACCCGGATGCCGTGCCGGGCGGCGAGCCGGGCGACGACGTAGAGCCCGAGGCCCAGCTCGTCGCGCCCCTCCGGGGCCGGGGGACGCCGGTCCGCGGGCTCGCCGAGCAGTTCGTTGAGCTCCACGAGGCGGTCGGCGGCCATGCCGATGCCCGTGTCCTGGACGGAGAGCATGACCTCGCCGTTCTCCAGCAGCCAGCCGGAGAGCTCGACGTCGGCGTCGGGCGGCGAGAAGGAGGTGGCGTTGTCCAGCAGTTCGGCGACGAGGTGGCTGACGTCGTCGGCCGCGTGCCCGGCGACCTGGGCGTGCGGCGGCAGGGACGTCAGTTCGACCCGCTCGTAGCGCTCGATCTCGCTGACGGCGGCGCGGAGGACGTCCAGCAGGGAGACCGGCTGCGGGTGGTGGCCCGAGGCCGTGTGCTCGGCGCCGGCCATGAGGAGCAGGTTCTCGCCGTGCCGACGCATGCGGGTGGCCATGTGGTCGAGCCTGAAGAGGGTGGCCAGCCGTCCGGGCTCGTCCTCCTTCTCCTCCATGGACTCGATCAGCGCGAGCTGCCGTTCGACGAGGCCGAGGCTGCGCAGGGCGAGCCGGACGAACGTACCGTGGACGGCGCTGGACAGCCCGTCCAGCTCCTCGCGGAGGGCCGCCTGTTCGGTGGTCAGCCGCCGGTGCTCCGCGCTGAGCCGGTCCCGGGCGGCGGCCTGCTCGGCGGCGTCGGCCTCGGCGGCCCCCGCCCGCTCCGCCAGCGCCACCGCCGCCTCCCGCAGGGCGTTGACGGCGCGTACGACGTCCGCGAACTCGTCGTTGCTCCCGGTGTACCTCACCGGTTCCTCGGCGACGGGATCGGCGGCCACCCGCTGGGAGCCGCGCCGCACGGCGGCCAGGGGACGGGCCATGGAGCGCGCGGTGCTGATGCTGACCCCGGCGGCCAGCAGCACAGCGGCACCGAGCAGGGCGAACCGCAGCTGGAGAGCGGTGACGTCGTCGTCGCGGAGCTGCTCGAGACGGGCGACCTCGGCGCCCGCCAGCGAGGAGTGCAGGCCGCGCATGCGGTCGACACGGGCCGTCAGCGTGGAGGCCACGCGCTCCTGGTCGACGTCGAGTTCGGCGTCGTCCAGCCGGGGCCGGTCGGCCAGGCGGCCGAGGTATGTCTCCGCCGTCGTCACGTCGGTGCCGTTGACGGTGCTGGAGAACCGCTCGCGGGTGGTGTCGGGGGCGTGGCGCTCGAAGTCGGCGAGGGCCGTCTGCTCGCGGACGCGGGCCTCCTGGGCGGTGGCGACGAGGCGACTGTCGCCGTCCTGCGCGGTGAGGGCGCCGAGGAGCAGTCCGCGGGTGCCGGAGGCCTCGGCGACGGCCCGGCCGAGGTACGGCAGCGCGACGGCGGTACCGGCGGCGGCGACGTCGTCACGGGCCCGGGCGGGCAGCGCGCCGGCGGCGTCCTCGGAGACACCGCCGAGGGCGATCACGATGGCGGTGTAGCCGGAGTAGGCGGCCTGCGCGTCCTCGGCCCCGCCCGTGGCCGCCTCGGCCTGCTGGCGCAGCTCGGGCAGACGGTCGACCAGGGCCCTGACGTCGCCGGGCAGTTCGGGGCGCAGCTCGGCGACCTTGCGATCCACACGGGAGCGCTGGGCGGCGTCGGGTCCGTCCTCCGAGCGGTCGCCGGTGGTGGTGTGGGCGGCCGGGTGCGCGACGGTGGCGGCCGTACCGGTTCCACCCGCCGTCCCGGGGGTGGCGGTCGCGCCGACGGTTCCGGGGACGCCGGTGCCGGGCACCGTGGACTCGGGGAGGCCGGGGTCCTGGACGCCCGGGTCCGGAACTCCGGACTCCGGTACGTCGGCCTCGGGCACCTCGGGGGCGCTGTCGGCGCCGCGCTCGGCGAGGGTGCGGACGACGCCGTCCCGCTCGTCGGCGACGGCGTGGGCCAGGGAGACGGCGCGGCGCGCCACGTCGGCCCGGTCGACCAGCTCCTGGGACTCGGCCACGTCGGAGGTTCCCGCGACGACACTGGGTACCCCGGCGGCGAGCACGGCCACGGTGCACAGGGCCACCGAGGCGAGCAGTCGGTTGCGCACGCGGGCCCGGCGTCCGGGGACGTCCTGGGCGTCGGCCTGCCGACCGCGGCGGCCGACTCGAAGTCGCTGCATCCCCACCCGTGCTCGCATTCTCCTTCCGCCGCCCGGACGGCTCCGGTCGGCGACTCCTACGGCGCGGCAGGGCAACGCCACACCGCATGACGGCATCTGACCCTGCATGGGTCCTTCGGACGCGGGTGGGACTTCGTCTTCCCGGCCACTCGAAAAAGTGAACCTCACCGATGTGACGTGGAACAACTCCGAGCGCCTCCGACCGGGTGGCGGGCGGGACTTTGGGGCTTGGAACCTGTGCCGGGGCGTGACAGGATGCGCACCCGCAGTTTCACGGACCGCTTGATTCCGGGAGATCCAGGCGGAAAGACCCACGAACAGCGAGCCCCCGACGTGGTATGGACCTGGCGGCACCCCACGCGAGGGCGATGTCGGCATCCCTCCGGCGCCACGGCACCGCCACCGGGCGTGGCTTGGGCACACTGGCACCATGCGCGTGGAGATGACCACCCGGCCGGGAAGCGGTGAAGTCCCCAACGAGGACCTCGTTTCGGCGATCCTGCCGGGGGACGGCCTCGGCGGCGCCGTCGTCGTCCTGGACGGGGTGACGCCGCCCGACGGTCCCGACGGCTGCCGCCACGGCGTCCCGTGGTACACGGCGCGGCTGGGCGGTGGTTTGCTGGAACTGTCCGCTTCGCGCCGGGATATGACGCTGGCCCAGTGCCTGGCCGCGGCAGTGCTGCGTACCTCCTCCGAGCACCGTTCAACCTGTGACCTTTCTCACAGGCGCACCCCCCAGGCGACGGTGATCGTCGTGCGGTGGGACGGGGACGTCGTCGAGCATCTGGTCCTCTCCGACTCCGTGCTGCTGCTCGAGTCCGCCGACGGGACGGTGGCGCCCGTCCTGGACGACCGGCTGGACCGGGTGCGTGCCCTGGCCCGCACCGCGCCGCCGGGCGGGCGGGCCGCCCGGATCGAGGCGCTGCGCAACGTGGCCGACGGATTCTTCACCGCCGCCGCCGACCCGGCCGTCGCCGAACGGGCCGTCACCGGGACGACGCCGCGTGCCCGGCTCCGCTCGCTGGCCGCCCTGACGGACGGCGCCGCCCGCTGGACCGAGACCTTCGCCCTCGGCGACTGGACGGCGCTGAGCACCGCGCTGCGCGAGCACGGCCCGGAGGCGGTGGTCTCCCAGGTGCGGGCGGCCGAGGCGGCCGACCCGGACGGCGTCACCCACCCCCGGGGCAAGGCGCGGGACGACGCGACCGCCGCCCTCGTCGTGTTCTGAAGGGGCCGGGGCTCCACCCGGCGCTCAGGACTGGCTCTCGGCGTCCTCCGGGGTGTTGAGGCGGTGGAGGAGGCGGGCCAGCTCGGCGATGTCCGAGCGTTCCCAGTCCGCGAGCTTGCGCAGATAGCGCTCGCGCCGGGCCTGCCGCACGCGGGCGAAGCGTTCCCGGCCCTCGGTCGTGAGATCGACGAGAAAGGCCCGGCCGTCGGCGGGGTCGGGGGTGCGCACGAGCAGGCCGAGTGCCTCCAGCGCGCTGAGCTGACGGCTCATCGTGCCCTTGCCGACGCCGAAGTAGCCGGCCAGTTCGGTGGCGCGCAGCGCCCCGGCCTCGTCCAGGCGCAGCATGATCCCGTAGGCGGACGGCTCCAGGTCCGGGTGGACCGCACGGGCCATCTCACCCGAGGACGCGCGGGCCCGCCGGAGCAGGACCGACAGCTCGCGTTCGAGGTCGAGCACCTCGGGGGCGGACCCGTGGCTCATGTCGGCTTCTCCTTCCCGGCGTCCGGGCTCGGGCTTCTCGCGTCCCGGTCTTCTCGGCCGTCACGCCAGTATTACGCAGGGTTTCACGGACGGCTCCGCCGTCGTGCCGGGCCGCTCCCCGGGGCCCGCGCCCCGCGGGAGGACGTGGGCACCGGGGCGCGAGGGTCACGCCGCCAGCGGGACGCGGTGTCCGTCGGACGTCGCCGGCGTCAACGCCAGCTCCAGCACCCGGCGCACGTCCGAGACGGGGTGGATGGTGAGCCCGGCGAGGACGTCCTCGGGGACGTCGTCCAGGTCCGGCTCGTTGCGCCGCGGAATGATCACCTCGGTGATCCCGGCCCGGTGTGCCGCGAGCAGCTTCTGCTTGACGCCCCCGATGGGCAGGACCCGGCCGGTCAGCGAGACCTCGCCGGTCATCGCCACGTCGGGACGCACCTGGCGGCCGCCGAGCAGCGAGGCGAGGGCGGTGATCATGGTGATGCCCGCGCTCGGCCCGTCCTTGGGCACGGCCCCGGCCGGGACGTGCAGATGGACGCCGCGCTCCTTCAGATCCCCGACGGGCAGCTCCAGTTCGGCGCCCCGCGAGCGGAGGTAGGACAGGGCCAGCTGCCCGGACTCCTTCATGACGTCCCCGAGCTGGCCGGTCAGCGTGAGCCCGGCGCCGCCCGTCTCCGGGTCGGCGAGCGAGGCCTCGATGTAGAGGACGTCGCCTCCGGTCCCGGTGACGGCGAGCCCGGTCGCCACGCCCGGCACGGCGGTGCGGCGGCGCTCCGGGTCCTGGGCGGACTCGGGGGTGTGGTGCGGGCGGCCGAGCAGCTCCCGCAGCTCCCCGGGCCCCACCGTGGCGGGCAGGTGCTGCTCCCCCAGCTCGCCGCGCGCCACGACCTTGCGCAGCAGCCGGGCGAGGTGACGCTCCAGGGAGCGGACGCCGGCCTCCCGCGTGTACTCGCCGGCGAGCCGTCGCAGTGCCTCCTCGGTGACGGTCACCTCGTCGGCGTCCAGCCCGGCCAGGCCGAGCTGGCGGGGCAGCAGGTGGTCGCGGGCGATGGTGACCTTCTCCTCCTCCGTGTAACCGTCCAGGCGGACGAGGTCCATCCGGTCCAGCAGGGGCTGCGGGATGGCCTCCAGGACGTTGGCCGTCGCGAGGAAGACGACGTCGCTCAGGTCGAGTTCGACCTCCAGGTAGTGATCGCGGAAGGTGTGGTTCTGTGCCGGGTCGAGCACTTCCAGGAGGGCGGCCGCGGGGTCGCCGCGGAAGTCGGAGCCGAGCTTGTCGACCTCGTCGAGCAGCACGACGGGGTTCATCGTGCCGGCCTCCTTGACGGCCCGCACGATGCGGCCGGGCAGGGCGCCGACGTAGGTGCGCCGGTGGCCGCGGATCTCCGCCTCGTCCCGGACCCCGCCGAGGGCGACGCGGACGAAGCTGCGGCCCATGGCCCGGGCGACCGAGGCCCCCAGCGAGGTCTTGCCGACCCCCGGCGGGCCGACGAGCGCGAGCACGGCTCCGCCGGAGTGCCGAGGGGAGGCGGCGCGTTCCGCGTCGTCGTTCCCGCCCCGCTCGGCGCGGCGCTTGCGGACGGCCAGGTACTCGGTGATGCGCTCCTTGACGTCGTCCAGCCCGGCGTGGTCGGCGTCGAGCACGGCCCGGGCTCCGGGGATGTCGTAGGCGTCCTCGGTGCGCTCGCTCCAGGGCAGTTCGAGGACGGTGTCCAGCCAGGTGCGGATCCAGCCGCCCTCCGGGCTCTGGTCCGAGGCGCGCTCCAGCCGGTCGGCCTCCTTCAGAGCGGCCTTGCGCACCTCCTCGGGGAGGTCCGCGGCCTCGATGCGGGCACGGTAGTCCTCGCCCGGGTCCTCGTCGTCCCCGGTGAGCCCGGCCAGCTCCTTGCGGACGGCCTCCAGCTGACGCCGCAGGAGGAACTCCCGCTGCTGGCGGTCCACGCCGTCCTGCACGTCCTTGGCGATGGACTCGGCGACCTCCTCCTCGGCGAGGTGCTCGCTCAGCCAGGTGACGGCGAGCTTCAGCCGGGCCGCCGGGTCCGTGGTCTCCAGCAGCTCGACGCGCTGCTCGACGCTGAGGAACGGCGAGTAGCCGGCGTTGTCGGCGAGGGCGGCGACGTCCTCGATCTGCTGCACCCGGTCCACGACCTGCCAGGCGCCGCGCTTGCGCAGCCAGGAGGTGGTGAGCGCCTTGTACTTCTCGGCCAGCTCCGCGACGGCGCCCGGCAGCGGGTCCGGCACGTGCTCGTCGATCCGGGTGCCGTCCACCCACAGGGCGGCGCCGGGGCCGCTGGTGCCGGCACCGATGCGGACGCGGCGCAGGCCGCGGATGAGGGCGCCGGGGTCACCGTCGGCGAGCCGTCCGACCTGTTCGACACGGCCGAGGACGCCGACCGCCGCGTACTTCCCGTCCACCCGCGGGACCAGCAGCACGCGGGGCTTCTCCCCCGCCGGCGCGGCCGACCGGGCGGCCTCGACGGCCGCGCGGACCTCGGACTCCGTCAGGTCCAGCGGGACGACCATGCCAGGCAGGACCACGTCGTCGTCGAGCGGCACCACGGGCAGGGTGAGGGTCTCCTGTGACACAGCCATGACCTTTCCCTCGGCAGACAAGTTGAGCCTGGACGGCTCACGTGTGCCGATGTCAATGCCGCGGGCGCTCGGGGTGTTCCCCGTCCCGGACGCCGTTCGCCAGGAGCGGACGTGGAGGGTGGGAATCCGAGCTCGCTGGGGAGGTCTGGCGCTGCGGCGCAGGGCTGGCGAGCGCAGCCCACAGCGCAGGAGGCGCCCCTTACGCGGCCGAGCCACCACCGGACAGGCGCGCGGCCGAGCCCAGGCGCTGGTAGCGGCGCAGGAGGGGCCACAGGGCGATGCCGGTCAGGAGCGCCAGCAGATGGCTCCAGTCGGTGACCGGGTCCGTCAGGGTGACGAGGTCGGCGATGACGACGGTGGTGAGCCCGGCCAGCAGCAGCCAGCGCAGCCAGGTGACGTAGAGCACGCCCGCGAGGGCGCCCGCGCAGGCCAGGACACCGCAGCTGATGCCGTAGTCCAGCCGGGTGAGGGAGGAGCGCGGCAGGTGGTCGAGCGCGACGGCCGCCGCGACGGTGAGCTGGGTGGCCAGCGTGGCCAGGACGTGCCCGGCGATGAAGACGGCCGCCGTCCGCCAGCCGCCGACGCGGCGCTCCAGCCCCGTCAGGGCGAAGACGAAGCCGAAGGCGATCGGAGCCAGCAGCGGCCCGTTGTAGAACAGCGCGCTGGCGAAGAGCACGAACAGCGGCTCCTTGGCCAGGTGCTCGACGTCGGTGCTGGAGCCGGCCAGCCAGCGGCCGACGACCTCCGGGTCGCCGAACTCCGTGAGCAGCGTCGTCCCGATCAGGAGCAGCAGGTAGCAGAACGTGAACGGGGTGCCCTTGGGGTCCGGCAGGAGCCGGGCCAGGTGGCGGTGTGGGGGCAGGTGCGGCGGCCTCGGCGGGCTGCCCGCCCCGTCCGCGCCGGACGGGGCGGAGGTGCCGGAGGCGCCCGCGGGGCGGCCCGCCCGCCCGGCCGAGGGGGGCTGCGGGGCGGGGGCACCCTCGCCGGCCGCGGCCCGGACGCGTGACGCCGCCCGTACTGTGGTCCGCATCGACCGGGCTCCTTCCCTGTGCGGGCACGTGCTCAAGCGGGCCGGGCCCGCCCACGTCCCGGTCCTCGGTCAATGTCAGTGGTCGGCGCCACACCTGTCAACCGGCCGTGAGCGCATGTCATGGCCGGAAACCGGGCGGGTGGGCCCGGCATGGCCCGGTGCGGCGCGGCACCCGTACGCTTCTGCCACACACCTCGGTAGGGCACAGGCAGGCGGGGCAGATGGAGCACACGAACACGGGGCACGGCCAGGCCGGTGCGGGAGCGGCGGCCACGCCCGGAGCGCAGCGCCGCATCCTGGTGGTCGAGGACGATCCGACCATCGTGGAGGCGGTCGCCGCCCGGCTGCGCGCGGAGGGATTCGCCGTGCAGACCGCGGCCGACGGGCCGGCCGCGGTGGCGGCGGCCGAGAGCTGGAGCCCGGAGCTGCTGGTCCTGGACGTCATGCTGCCCGGCTACGACGGTCTCGAGGTGTGCCGTCGGGTCCAGGCCAGACGACCGGTGCCGGTGCTCATGCTGACCGCGCGGGACGACGAGACGGACATGCTCGTGGGCCTCGGCGTGGGCGCCGACGACTACATGACGAAGCCGTTCTCGATGCGGGAGCTGGCGGCGCGCGTCCATGTGCTGCTGCGCCGCGTGGAGCGGGCCGCCCAGGCCGCCTCGGTGCCGCCCGCGGGCTCGCTGCGGCTGGGCGAACTGGAGATCGACCACGCCCAGCGCCGGGTCCGCGTGACCGGTCAGGACGTACACCTCACGCCGACGGAGTTCGACCTGCTGGTGTGCCTGGCGAACTCGCCGCGTGCCGTCCTGTCCCGGGAGCAGCTCCTGGCGGAGGTCTGGGACTGGACGGACGCCTCCGGCACCCGCACCGTCGACTCGCACATCAAGGCACTGCGGCGGAAGATCGGTGCCGAACGCATCAGGACGGTCCACGGCGTGGGCTACGCCCTGGAGTCCCCGGCGCCCGCCGCCGACGGTGTCTGACCCGGGCGTGCACGGCTTCCGGCCGGCGGCCACGCGGCGACGGCGGGGTCCGGCCGCGCGGGCCCGCCGGGCCGAGCGCGCCGACCGGGCGGAGCCGTCGCTGCGGACCAGGGTCTGGCTGGCCCTGCGCCACGTGGACCCGTTCCGCTCGGTCAAGGGTGCTCTCGGCTGGCTGGTGAGCACCTCGGTGGGGATCACCACGTTCCTGATCCTCGTCGCGCTCAACGTGGCGATCGAGCTGCGCATGATCGTCATTCTGGCGGTCATCGCCTCGCTGCTGATCACCCAGTTCGTGGCCCAGCGGCTGGCCGCCCCGCTGGACGAGCTGACGGACGCCGCCCGGGCCATGGCGCTCGGGGACTACGCCCGCCGGGTGTGCTTCGACCGCCGGGACGAGCTGGGCGAGCTGGGGGCGACGTTCAACCGGATGGCCGCCGACCTGGAGGCCGCCGACCGGCACCGCAAGGAGCTGGTGGCCAACGTCTCACACGAGCTGCGCACGCCGATCGCCGCCCTGCGCGCGGTGCTGGAGAACGTGGTGGACGGCGTCTCGCAGGCCGATCCGGAGACGATGCGCACCGCCCTGCGGCAGACGGAGCGGCTGGGCGGGCTGGTGGAGCAGCTGCTCGACCTCTCCCGGCTGGACCACGGCGTCGTACCCCTGCACGTCCGCCGCTTCGAGGTGTGGCCCTATCTGGCCAACGTGCTCAAGGAGGCGAACATGAGCAAGGGCCAGGGCCACGCGCGCACCGACGTGCACCTGCACCTGGACGTCTCGCCGCCGGAGCTGACCGCCCACGCCGACACGGCGCGGCTCCACCAGGTCGTGGCCAATCTCATCGACAACGCCGTCAAGCACAGTCCGCCGCACGGCCGGGTGAGCGTCGCGGCCCGCCCGGGGCGGCAGCCGCAGAGCCTGGTGCTGGAGGTGCAGGACGAGGGGCCCGGCATCCCCGAGCCGGACCGGGAGCGGGTCTTCGAGCGGTTCGGGCGGACGGCGAGCGCCCAGGCGGGCGACGGCGGGACGGGGCTCGGCCTGGCGATCGCCCGGTGGGCGGTGAATCTGCACGGGGGCCGGATCAGGGTCGCCGAGTCGTCCCGGGGATGCCGGATGGTCGTCATCCTTCCGGGTCTCGGCCGGGTGCGGGGTTGACGTAGGCTCGACGCCGACGTCCGCCGGCGGGCCGCCGTCGGGCGCCGTGGCGTCCACGGCGTGAAGTCCGCGTGAACCGGCGACGCCTTCGAAAGGCTGTGGCAGTCTCCCGCCACAGCCCCGGGTTCGTGTACCCGGAACGGTCAAAATCAATTGTCTTTCCCACCTCACCGTGCCCTGAAACACACGCCGAGATGTGACGTACACGACGACTGGCCGGTCCGGACTGCACCGAAGCGCATCGGAGGCGTAGCCTTTATTTCCGCTGTCCACCACCATGTGAAGCGGAAGAGGGCGGTTGCCGCCGTGTCGTCACAGTCCCCGAACACCTCGAGCATCTCGACCGACCAGGACGGGCAAAGCAAGAGCCCGGCCACCGGTTTTGGTCCCAACGAGTGGCTCGTCGACGAGATCTACCAGCAGTACCTCCAGGACCCGCACTCGGTTGACCGGGCTTGGTGGGATTTCTTCGCCGACTACAAGCCGGGCAAGACGACGAGCGGAGAGCCCCAGACTCCCGCAGCCGCCGCCCCCACGCAGGCCCGGCCCGCGCCGGCCGCCGACGTGCAGCCCGCTGTGGCTCCGCCCCCGGCCGCCCCGGCCCAGGCCCCCGCGGCCCCGGCACGGCCGGCGGAGGCCGCACCCGCGCCCCCCCGGGCCACCGAGGCCGCCCCGAAGGCGGAGCCGAAGGCGGCCCCGAAGACGCGGGCCGCCACCCCGAAGGAGCAGCCGAAGCCCAAGCCGGCTCCCACCGAGGAGAGCACGGGGCCCGAGTACGTCACGCTGCGCGGGCCCGGCGCCGCCGTCGCGAAGAACATGAACGCCTCGCTGGAGCTGCCCACGGCCACGTCCGTGCGCGCCGTCCCGGTGAAGCTGCTCTTCGACAACCGCATCGTCATCAACAACCACCTCAAGCGCGCCCGCGGCGGCAAGGTGTCCTTCACGCACCTCATCGGCTACGCCATGGTGCAGGCGCTGAAGGCGATGCCCTCGATGAACCACTCGTTCACCGAGAAGGACGGCAAGCCCACGCTGGTCAAGCCGGAGCACGTGAACCTGGGCCTGGCCATCGACCTGGTGAAGCCGAACGGCGATCGCCAGCTCGTCGTCGCCGCGATCAAGCGGGCCGAGACGCTCACCTTCTTCGAGTTCTGGCAGGCCTACGAGGACATCGTCCGCCGCGCCCGCGACGGCAAGCTGACGATGGACGACTTCACCGGCGTCACCGCCTCCCTCACCAACCCGGGCGGCATCGGCACCGTGCACTCCGTGCCGCGACTGATGCCCGGGCAGGGCCTGATCGTCGGTGTCGGCGCGATGGAGTACCCGGCCGAGTTCCAGGGCGCCTCCCAGGACACCCTGAACAAGCTGGGCGTCTCCAAGGTGATGACGCTCACCTCGACCTACGACCACCGGGTCATCCAGGGCGCGGCCTCCGGCGAGTTCCTGCGCCAGATGCACCAGCTCCTGCTGGGGCAGAACGACTTCTACGACGAGATCTTCGAGTCCCTGCGCATCCCGTACGAGCCCGTGCGCTGGAACCAGGACATCGACGTCTCCCACGACGACGAGGTCACCAAGGCCGCCCGCGTCTTCGACCTGATCCACTCCTACCGGGTGCGCGGCCACGTCATGGCCGACACCGACCCGCTGGAGTACAAGCAGCGCAAGCACCCCGACCTGGACATCGCCTCCCACGGGCTGACCCTGTGGGACCTGGAGCGCGAGTTCGCCGTCGGCGGCTTCGCCGGCAAGTCGATGCTCAAGCTGCGCGACATCCTCGGCGTCCTGCGCGACTCGTACTGCCGCACCACCGGCATCGAGTACATGCACATCCAGGACCCGAAGCAGCGCAAGTGGATCCAGGACCGGGTCGAGCGCCCGCACACCTCGCCCGAGCGCGAGGAGCAGCTGCGCATCCTGCGGCGGCTGAACGCGGCCGAGGCGTTCGAGACGTTCCTGCAGACGAAGTACGTCGGCCAGAAGCGGTTCTCGCTGGAGGGCGGCGAGTCCGTCATCCCGCTGCTCGACGCCGTCATCGACTCCGCCGCCGAGTCCCGGCTGGACGAGGTCGTCATCGGCATGCCGCACCGCGGCCGGCTGAACGTGCTGGCCAACATCGTCGGCAAGTCCTACGCGCAGATCTTCCGCGAGTTCGAGGGCAACCTCGACCCGAAGTCGATGCACGGCTCCGGCGACGTGAAGTACCACCTCGGCGCCGAGGGCGAGTTCACGGGCCTGGACGGCGAGAAGATCAACGTCTCGCTCACCGCGAACCCCTCCCACCTGGAGGCCGTGGACCCGGTCGTCGAGGGCGTGGCCCGTGCCAAGCAGGACATCATCGGCAAGGGCGGCACGGACTTCACCGTCCTGCCGGTCCAGCTCCACGGCGACGCGGCCTTCGCCGGCCAGGGCGTCGTGGCCGAGACGCTGAACATGTCCCAGCTGCGCGGTTACCGCACCGGCGGCACGGTGCACATCGTCATCAACAACCAGGTCGGCTTCACCGCCGCGCCCGAGGCGGCCCGCTCGTCGATGTACTGCACCGACGTGGCACGGATGATCGAGGCCCCGATCTTCCACGTCAACGGGGACGACCCGGAGGCCGTGGTCCGCGTCGGCCGGCTCGCCTTCGAGTTCCGCCAGGCGTTCAACAAGGACGTCGTCATCGACCTCGTCTGCTACCGCCGCCGCGGTCACAACGAGACCGACAACCCGCAGTTCACCCAGCCGCGGATGTACAACCTGATCGACAAGAAGCGCTCGGTGCGCAAGCTGTACACCGAGTCGCTGATCGGCCGGGGCGACATCACGATGGAGGAGGCGGAGCAGGCGCTCCAGGACTTCCAGGGGCAGCTGGAGAAGGTGTTCACGGAGGTCCGCGAGGCCGCCGCCGTGACGCCGGGCGAGGCCGCCGAGGCCCCGGCGGTCAAGCCGGAGTTCCCGGTCGCGCTGGACACCGCCGTCAGCGAGGAGGTCGTCAAGCGGATCGCCGAGTCCCAGGTCAACATCCCCGACCGGATCGCCGTCCACCCGAGGCTGCTGCCGCAGCTCCAGCGCCGCATGGCGATGGTCGAGGACGGCACGATCGACTGGGGCATGGGCGAGACGCTGGCCATCGGCTCGCTGCTGATGGAGGGCACCCCGGTGCGGCTGGCCGGCCAGGACTCGCGCCGCGGCACCTTCGGCCAGCGGCACGCGGTGCTCATCGACCAGAACACCGGCGACGACTACACGCCGCTGCTGTACCTGGGCAAGGACCAGGCGCGGTTCAACGTCTACGACTCGCTGCTGAGCGAGTTCGCGGCGATGGGCTTCGAGTACGGCTACTCGCTGGCCCGCCCCGAGGCGCTGGTGATGTGGGAGGCGCAGTTCGGCGACTTCGTCAACGGCGCCCAGACGATCGTCGACGAGTTCATCTCCTCGGCCGAGCAGAAGTGGGGCCAGACCTCCGGCGTCACCCTGCTGCTGCCGCACGGCTACGAGGGCCAGGGGCCGGACCACTCCTCGGCCCGCATCGAGCGGTTCCTGCAGCTCTGCGCGCAGAACAGCATGACCGTCGCGATGCCGACGCTGCCGTCGAACTACTTCCACCTGCTGCGCTGGCAGGTGCACAACCCGCACCACAAGCCGCTGGTCGTCTTCACCCCGAAGTCGATGCTCCGGCTCAAGGCAGCGGCCTCCAAGACGGAGGAGTTCCTCAGCGGCGGCTTCCGCCCGGTCATCGGCGACACGCTCGTCGACTCCGGCGAGGTGAGCGCCGAGGCGATCCGCAAGGTCGTCTTCTGCTCCGGCAAGGTCTACTACGACCTGGACGCCGAGCGGCGCAAGCGCGGCGCGACGGACACGGCGCTCATCCGCATCGAGCGGCTCTACCCGCTGCCCGCCAAGGAGATCCAGGAGGCGCTGGCCCCCTTCACCAAGGCCCAGAAGTACGTGTGGGCCCAGGAGGAGCCGGCCAACCAGGGTGCGTGGCCGTTCATCGCGCTGAACCTGGTGGACCACCTGGACCTGATCATCGGCGCGGCGCCGGACAACGCGGACCGGCTGCGCCGGGTCTCCCGTCCGTCGTCCTCCTCGCCGGCGGTCGGCTCGCCGAAGCGGCACGCTCAGGAGCAGACGGAGCTGGTGTCGGAGGTCTTCGACATCTGACGCCGCCGCGCCGCGCCGCGGCCGGAACCCGCCCGGGGCCGGGCCTCTCGCAGGAGAGGCCCGGCCCCGGGCCGTTTCCCCGGACGCCCCGTGGGGACGTGCCGGGCAGGGCGTGGCACTCAGCCCATGGTGGCCTCCAGGTCCCAGTACGGCCGCACCCGGCGCTGGGCGGAGAGCGTGTGCGGGTGCTGGGGGCCGAGGGTGCGGGTGAGCCGCAGGAGGGCGTCCTCCTCCTGCTTGTCGGCCTCCTTCCGCTCGCGCAGCGAGCGCAGGTCGGCCGCGAGCCCGGTCTGCGCGGAGAGCGTCATGGGGTGGTCCTCCCCCAGGACCCGCCGCGAGCGGCGCAGGGTGTCCCGGCTGAGCTCGGCGGCGTCCTCCAGCCGGTCGTTGAAGTTGCGGCCGCGTGCGGCGTTGAGCGCGCAGCCCAGGACCCAGGGGTGGTCGTCGCCGAGGGTGGCGGCCAGCCCGGCGTAGGCGGACTCGAAGACGGCCATGGCCTCGGCCCGCTCTCCGGCGGCCTGGAGGATGAGCCCCGCGTTGGACAGCATGCCGGTGGTGATCGGGTGGGCGGGCCCCAGGACGTTGCGGAAGACGGCCGCCGCCTGCTCCAGGTAGTCCCGGGCGAGGTCGAGGTCGCCGTGCTCGCGCAGGTAGTTGGCGTAGTCGGTGCGGAAGACGGCCGTCTGGTGGTGGGCGGCGCCGTAGACCTGCTCGTACTGCTCCAGCAGGCTCGCCATGACCCGCCCGACCTCCTGGTGCGGGCTGCCGGCCCGCCGTTCGCACAACACCAGGTTGGCGCGGGCCGCCAGCGTCTGCGGGTGCTGGGCCCCCAGCACCTGGAGGTGCAGCCGGACGACGAGCTCCTGGCGGGCGAGCGCGTCCCGGTAGCGGCCCATCAGCCGCAGGTCACGGGCGCAGGCGGTGCCGGAGAAGAGCGTCGCCGCGTGCCGGGGGCGCAGCAGGGACTCGCGCAGCCGCAGCGTCTCGACGTCCATCTCGTAGGCCTCGGTGTAGCGGCCGAGCATGCGCAGGGCGAGCGCCAGGTTGTGGCGGTTGGTGAGGGTGGTGTAGTTCTCCGGGCCGCGCACCTGCAGGGCCGTCTCCAGCACCTCGCGCTGGAGCTGCAGCGACTCCTCGTACTGGCCGAGGTAGTGCAGGTCCTGGGCGTAGCAGTTCCGCGCCGTCAGCAGCGAGTGCACGTCGGGCTCCTCGGCGGCCCGCAGCCGTTCCAGCATGCCGCGGTCGAGCTCGTAGGCGGTGCGGAAGTGCCCCATGTTGCGCAGGATGTTGCCCTGCTGGGTGGTGAGCTCCAGCATGCGCCGGGCGTCGGGCTCCATGAACTCCGACCAGCGCTGGCGGACGCGCTCGGCGAGCTGGCTGCCGAGCACGTACTCTCCGGCCCGCAGGCAGTAGCTGAGGCAGTTGAGGACCGTGGCCTGGACCCGGGGGTGGGTGCTGCTCAGCGCCCCGGAGGGCTCCAGGTGCGGCAGCAGCTCGGCGTACCGGGGCCACTGGGTGGCCTCCAGCGGCTGCCCCGGGTCGGCCTCGGCAAGCAGCCTGCGCACGACCCTGCGGTAGGTCTCCCGGTCCTCGGCGGTCGTCAGCCGTCCCATCACCTCGTGGACGAGCCGGTGCATGTGGATCGTCTCCTGCCGGGGGCTGGGCTCCCCGCCGCTGGAGGCGGCCGCCGCGCTGCGGCTGTCACGGGTGATGACCGAGTAGTTGACGAGGGCGTCCAGAGCACGGGACCAGCCCGCCGGGTCTTCGGCGATCCACGACAGCCGGTCGGGGAGGTCGCCCTGCGGGATGCCGTGGACGAGACCGATCGGAATGCGTCCCGGGGCGAAGCAGGTGGCCAGGGTCAGCAGCTCGACGGCGCGCGGCTGGGCCGCCCGCAGCCGGTTGATCATGATCGACCAGGAGGTGAGGGAGGCGTCGGAGTAACCCTCCAGCTCCGCCCGGCCCGGCAGGGGGGTGACGGTGTCCCGCACCATGCGCAGGTACTCGGAGACGGGCATCTTGGTCTCGTCCAGCAGTGCCGCGGCCTGGGCCAGCGACAGGGGGACGTCCCGGTGCTCCTCGGCGACGAGTTCGGCATCGCTCACGGTGACGTGCGCGGCGCGGCGCATCAGATAGGCGGCCGACTCGTACCGCTGGAATCCGGGCACCTCCAGGACGTCGACCGTGCGGCCCCAGTCCCGGTTGCGGGAGGTGATGAGGGCGTGGCCGCTGTAGCCCTGCGGGAGGAGCCCGTCGGCGCCCTCGACATCGTCCCAGCCGTCGAAGACGAGCAGCCAGCGTCCGTAGGGATCGCCCCGGCGCAGCGCCTCCCGCACGACGCGGATGCGCTCACCGGTCTCGGTGCCGACGGACAGCCCGAGCTCGGGGGCGAGTTCGCCGTACCGCTCGCGCAGCGTGCCGCGCAGGTCCGAGGGAATCCACCACACGACGTCGTAGTCCGGTGTGAAGCGGTGCGCGTACTCGGCGGCCAGCTGCGTCTTGCCGATGCCGGGCATCCCGACGAGGGCGCAGGCCGCCATGCCGTACTGGGTGTCGGTCAGCCGCTGCTGAAGCACCATCAGCAGGTCCTCGCGGCCGGTGAAACGAGGGTTGCGCAGCGGCACCTCGCCCCAGACGACCGGCGGGTCGTTGGGGTAGCGGGAACCGCCGCCCAGCGTGCGCTCCGGCGCGTTCGTGGGGAGCCCGAGCCGGGTCAGCAGCCGCCACTCGGCCTCGTCCGCGCCGACGGACCACAGATCGACGGGCTGGAGGACGGTGGTGGCCGGGAGCAGGGTGCGGTTGGTGAGACTGACGGCGGCGAACCGGTCGGCGTTGTCGCGCAGATAGCCGCGCAGCACCTCGTTCCACTCGCCCTCGCGGCGCGGTCCGAGCTGGAAGAACCAGTCGCTCAGGACCAGGATCACCCGGCTGCCCGACAGCAGAAGATCGGCGAACGCCGACTCCAGCGGCTCGTCGCGGGGCGGGTCCCAGCGGAGCAGGGTGGTCGTATGGCGGTAAGCCTCCAGCCGCCGGGCGATCCAGGACGCCCAGGGCCGGTTGTAGCCGGGGAAGGCGATGACGAAATGTTCGCTGCGGTGCTCGGTCGCCCCGCTGCCTGCCGAATGCCGCTGTGCGGCCATGCGCACGTCTCCCTCGTTGCGTAGAACCGCGTCGCCCCGCCGACCGACGCGAGAGAGCAGCACTCTATGTCACCGCGGCGTCGCTCTCCGGTCATCTGCGGCGCGGTCGGACCCGTTTCCCCAGACTCTGGTGGTACTCACTCATGCCTATCGCGAACTGTCTTCCAGCGTAGGTGAGTTCAGGCGAATTGAGGAGGATCGGCAGCGCCTCGCGCACCTGCTCCCAGCACTGCTCGTGCTGCTCCCCGGCCGCCCTCCGGAACCGCTCGGGCGCCGTCCCGCCACAGGCCAGCCGGGCCCACAGGTCCGCGAGGGCCAGATGCGCGTACGTGCCGTGCAGCACACCGCGCACCGGGCGCGGATCGGGCCGCCACCCCACCCGGTGGGCCGCGCCGTCCGCCACGCCCTCCGGCTCCTCGGGACCGGGCCCGTGCAGGGGCGCCAGCTCGTGCACGAGGTCCAGTTTGGTGTGGTGGGTCTCGTGGACGAGGACGGCGGCCAGCTCCACGGGGGAACCCGGCCACGTGGTCAGCAGGGCGCCCGGCACGGCCCGCGTCGTCGCGCTCACCCGGCCCCGGCCGCCGCCCGACGGCGCCGCGCCCAGCGGCACGACCGCCCGGACCAGCGCCCTGGTCTCGGCCGCCCGGGCGGGGTCGGCCGTCAGCAGCAGGGCCAGCGCACGGCTCCAGCGCGCCGCCCAGGGAAACGCCGCCGCCTCGTTGCGCTCGGCGGCCGGCCTCGGCTCCAGCCCGGGCAGGCCCACCCCGCCGGGCGGGACGCGGAAGGGATCGACGTCCTCCAGCCGGGCCGCCGAGCCGGGCAGCCGGGCGGGCTGCCGCCACCCCGGGCCCACCCCCGTCCACCGGACCCGGGCCCGGGCTCCGGGAAGCCGCAGCACCGCCGCCCCGGCCCGGGGGTACCCCAACGGCCGCACCCACGCCGCGCCCGCACGCACGCTCACCCGGACCCACGGGGCGGAGGTCCGCAGGACCCCAACCCCGGGCAGGGCCAGCGTGCCCTCGGGGGCGGTCAGGTCGGCCGTGCACGCGGTGCCGGTGTGCAGGGCGACGGCCACCGCGGCGGCGCCGAACGCGGCGAGCGCCCGCTCCAGCTCGGCACCTTCGGCGGCCCGGACCGCCGCCACCAGCCGGGCCCCCACGGCCGGGTAGCCCAGTGCGAAGCGGGCGGCGGCGGGCCGCCCGGCCTCGGCCCGGGCCAGGAGCGCCCAGTGCGCCGCGAAGGCGCGGTGGACCTCGGCGCCGACAGCCTCGGGACAGCGCCTCAGCCGGGTGTGCACGGCCTTGAGGAGGACCAGGGCGCGGTCCTCCTGGGCTCGGCGCAGCAGGGCGAGATCGCCGCGGACGAGCCGGGTGGCCGCCATGCGGGAGAGCGCGGCGGCGGGCACACGCGTTCCGCCCACGGTGTCCACCGTGCCGACCGGGTACGCCGTCACGTCTCACGTGCCCCGCGAGCGTCGTCCCCCCGCGGCGGGCCGGGTAACGGATTTGACCGGAAACCGCCGGTCGGGCTGGGCAGCGGCTCCGAGTCCGTTGTTCCGGCCCAGGTCTCGTCGAGGGCCTCCGGGTGGCGCAGGAGCGCCTCGACGCGCGCCGCCAGCCGGGGGTCCGCGTGATCGGCCAGCGTGGCCAACGGGACTTCGCCGAGGTCGGGGAGGGGACAGACGTCGGCCCCGGGGCCCGGCGGCACCGTCTGCTCGTCGGTGGACACCCTGGGCTCTCCTCCCCGCCGACTTCTGCCGTACGCCGCCCGAACGGCTGGACGGTTCTTCCCGCAGGCCCGGCGGGGGAAACCCGCCCCGCTGTGCTTCGGCCGTCGCCAGGCGTTCTGCGCCCGGAAGGTCCGCGTCGGCCGCGCAGGGCGGCCGGCACGGCACGGTGCGCGGCGCCGCCGCACGACGCGGGACGGTGCACGGCCCGGGCGGCCCCGGCTCAGCGGCCGGGCGGGGGCGCGAGGCGCCGTCGTGTCTCGTCCACCTCGTCCCACGGCACCGGCTCCAGGTGCGCGACCAGCCGCCGCCACTCCGCCGACGCCTCCTGGAAGGCCTCCCGGGCCGCATCCGCGTGCCCCTCGGCGGCCAGCAACGCGCCCTGGGCGTGCAGGACGCGGGCCACCGCGACGGACGGGGCGCCCCGGGCCGCGGCGCGCGCCTCACGGAGTGCGGCCCGGAAGGCGGCTCCCGCCTCCCCCGCGTCCCGGCCCCCGCCCCCCGGGAGTTCGGCCGCCAGCACCCGGCCCAGCTCCAGCCAGGCGTCGGCGCGCAGCTCCGCGTCGGCACCGCGCCACGCGGCGCCCTGGAGCAGGTGTACGGCCTCGTAGCGGTCGGGTGGGAAGCCACCCCGTCGGTGGCGTACGAGCAGCGCCCGGGCCAGGGCGAGTTGCAGCCGGGAGAAGAGCGGGGCGCGGCCGGGGACGGTGGCGAACGCCTCCCGCAGCACTCCCTCGGCCCGGGCCACGGTGGCGTCGCTCGCGGCGGGGGCGGAGGCCCGGTCGAGCAGCCGCGCGCCCCACTCCGCGAGGATCTCGCACCGGCGCATGCTGTCGCGGGGGGCCGCGTTGGCGGCCTGCGCGTAGGCCGCGTCGGTCTCCTCGGCCCGCCCGGCGTCGGCCAGCGTGCGGGCGCGCACGAGCTGGGCCCGCTCCCCCAGCGCCGGGGCCTGTGCCGTCAGCTCCTGCGCCCGGCGCACGGTCTCCAGGGCCTCCTCGGTGCGGCCGTGCAGCCGTAGCGCCGCTGCGAAGTCCAGCAGCGCTCCCACCCGCAGGTCGTCCGGCACGTCCGCCGCCTCCGACTGCTCGCAGGCCGCCCGCAGTTCCCGCACGGACTCGGCCGCCAGCCCCGCCCGCAGCCGGGGCGCGGGCTCGGCCTCGGCACGGGCCAGCAGCACCCGGCCGAGCCGCAGATGCCGGGTGCGCCGCTCCTCGGGCGGGAGGGACGCCGCGTCCAGCCCCCGCAGCACCCGCTCCGCCGCGGCGAGCTGCTCGGCCTCACCGGCCGCGTGCCAGGTGCCGTAGTGGACGGCGGCCAGCTCCAACGCCGCCTGAGCCCGCCAGGGGTGCCCGGGCTCCGCCCGGCGCAGGGCCTCCGTCAGATACGTCTGGGCCCGGCTGAGCACTTCGCGGCGGGCCGACCCGTCCCGCCGGACGGCCGGGGTGCCCGACTGGGCCAGCAGCACCCTGCCGAGGGCCAGCAGCGCCCGCACGCCGTCGGCGTCCTCCCCCGTATCCGTCTCCTGCCCGAGCAGGGCGTCCTCGGCGTAGTGCCTGGCCTGGGCGAGCAGGGCCGGGTCGCGCTGCTGCCGCCACTCGCGCAGCAGCGCCTCGGCCTTGCCCAGGGGCCCGGCCCCGTCCTCGCTGGAGGGGGCGGGCTGGAACCAGCGCACGACGCGGGCGGGCACCTCGGCGAACAGGGAGGTCTGCGAGGTGACCCCGCCGTCGTCCTCCTCCTCGGCGGGCGGGAGCGGGGCCGCCCGCCCCTCGGCCCGCGCACGCTCGTCCGGGGCCGACGGCGTCGGCTCGGCTCGCGGACCGGGTGAGGCGTCCGTGAGCCGGGCGACCGCGAGGGCCGGGAAGTTACGGGCGCCCTTGCCGAAGTGCCGGGCCACCAGCCGCGAGCAGTGCCCCAGCACGTTGGCCGCCGCGTCCTGGCCCAGCGACTCCAGCAGCATCTCCCGCACCCCGTGGGCGAAGCGGTAGTGCGGCCCCGCGCCGATGCCGTGGGCCGGGCCCTCGGTCTGGCCCGGCACCTGCCACAGCAGGCCGCCGAGCAGCACCTCGGCCAGCTCCATCGGGCCGGTGTCCGGCAGCAGGGCCCGCTGGACGAGCTGCATGACCGGAAGCGTGGTCGGGGCCGCGGCGAGATGGGTGGCCAGCCGGCGTGCGCCGGGCGAGGCCGCGGCGGTGAACGCGCGCAGTGCCTCCTCCGGGCTGCGGGCGGCCTGGCGGCGCGGGCCGGGCGCCGGCGCGGGCGGGTGGTCGGCGCGCAACCAGGCGGCGGCGCCCCGCGCGGAGACGTCGCCCGTCCCGGACAGCAGCCGGGCCCAGGCGCCCAACGCGTCGACCGTGGGCAGCAGTACCGGAACCGGTCGCGCTCCCGGGGCCGGGCGTGCGCCGGGGCCGTAGCCGTCGGGTTGGAAGGTCAGCGGACCGCCCGCGGGTCTGCGCAGCAGCCGGCCGTGGACGGCGGGGAGGGCGGTACGCGACCACAACCGGGGCGGCAGCGGCTGGACGACGGCGACGGGCGAGGCCTCGGCCCACGCGTGCAGCATGCGCTGAGCCGCGCCGGAGCGCCACAGCGGCCCCACGCAGTCGCTCACGACGAGGGTCAGCCGGCGCCCCGTCGGATCGCGGAACTGCCCGGAGGACCGCAGCCGGGGCACGCCCCCGCCGCCGGCCGTGGTGCCGATCACCGCGCTGCCGTCCTCGGCGCGGTGCAGGTAGTGCGCCTGCACGTCGCGGAAGACGCCGATCTGCTCGCAGACCTGCCGTAACTCCTCGAACATCCGCTCCCACACCACCATCGAGGGTGAGGTGTCCAGCAGGAGCTGCATGTCGGTTCCCCAGCGTTCGACCGGGCGGAACACGGGCCGCAGGACTCCGGCCCGCGCGCTGAGGTCGGCGGTGGCCTCCTCGTCGAGACCATAGCGGCCGCTGGCCGTCCGGGGCCGGTAGCCGCGCAGGGGGCGCAGGGCGCGCTGCAGGCCGAGGAGCCCGGGCAGCGCGGCGGCCACCGGTACCCGGACGGGGAAGGCCGCCTGCCCCTCACCGTCCACTCCCTCCGCCTCGGGTGCCGGCGTGAACAGCGAGACGGGCGGAGAGGGCCCGTGCCCCGGCCGGGGCGTGCGGGACGGCGAAGCCGGGGGCGGCGCCGGTTCGCCGACGGCGCCCGGCCGGGCGTCCCCGTCGTCAGGGCGCCCGGCCGGGGCGGAGTCAGCGCCCCCGGAGCGGGGTTCCGCGCCGCCGGGCCACTCCGGGGCCGTGGCCCGGGCGAGCCACAGGGCGTCGGCGACGTCCTCGGCACTCGGGTCGAGTCCGGCCGCCCGCAGCCGGGTGAAGACGTGCCGCAGCCGTCCCTCCTCCGTCATCGCGGCCTCACCGCGGCCGGTCGAGCGGCTGCATCAGGATCTCGGCGAGTCGGTCCCTGGTCACCCGCTCGGCCTGCGGGGTGTGCTGCGTGAGGTAGAGGGCGTTGAGCAGTTGGTCGGCGGCGATGACGGAGCCCGGGTCGCGGCTGAGGAAGCGGGCGATGAGGTCCTCCCCCGCCGTGACGGCGTCCGCGCCCAGATGGGCCGCCACCATCGCGGCGAGCTGTTCCTCCCCCGGCGGTTCGAGCTCCAGCTGGATGCACCGGCGCAGCAGGGCGGGCGGGAAGTCCCGCTCGCCGTTGGAGGTGAGGACGATGAACGGGAACGTCGTGCACCGGACCCGCCCGCCCGTCACCTCCACCCGGCGGCCGTCGTCCGTCAGCACCTGGGCCGTCGGCTCGCGGTCCGCCACCCGCTCCAGCTCGGGGATCGTGAACTCGCCCTCCTCCAGAGCGTTGAGCAGGTCGTTGGGGAGGTCGAGGTCGCTTTTGTCCAGTTCGTCCACGAGTAGCACCCGGGGGCGGGAGGCGGGCAGCAGAGCGGTGCCCAGCGGGCCGAGCCGCACATAGGAACCGATCGGCCGGGGCGTCGTCGCCTCCCCGCCGCCCGCCGCGCGCTCCAGCTGGACGTCCTGGAGCCGGCCGATCGCGTCATAGCGGTACAGCCCGTCCTGCAGGGTCGTCCGGCTGACGATCGGCCAGCGCAGCACCCGGCCGAGGCCCAGCTCGTAGGCCACGGCGTGGGCCAGGGTCGATTTGCCCGTGCCCGGGTTGCCCGTCACGATCAGCGGCCGCCGCAGGTAGAGGGCGGCGTTGACCGCCTCCACCTCCTCCGGCCGCGGGTGGTGGTTCTCCACGAGGCGCCGGCGCACGCCCAGCCGACGCGCCGCGCTCGGGTCCGCCTCGGCCACGGCGGCCTCGGCCGCCTCCACCTCTCCTGGACGGTCGGGTCCTCCGGTGAGCGGGCCCGCCTCGGGATCCGGCCCGGCGTCCCCGTCCGGGCCCGCGGCGGCGAAGTCCCGCCACGGCGGCGGGGGCGGCAGCCGCCGGATACCGTCGTGCGGGAGCCCCGCTCCGCGGTAGATGCGCCAGTCGTTCACGACACGGCCTCCTCACGGGCTCGTTGCTCGACGGTACTCCGCACGGCCCGGCCTGCGGAGACCTCCGGCCGTCCGAAGCACGGCACTTGACGCGTTCTCGGCCAGGAGTTCACCAGGGCTCCTCCGGGGTCGGATACGGCTCGTGGACGGAGCCGACGGCACCCGCGTCCGGCTCCGGCGGGTCGTAGAGCAGGGCGATCGAGCGGCCCCAGGCGGTGTCCGGGTCGCTCCCGTCGGGATCGCAGGTGCGGATGCGCAGGCTGCGCAGCGGGCCGTGCAGGCCCTCGGCGGTACGGACCTCGGCCACGAAGTCCTCGGCCTGACGGTGGAACTCGGCGCAATCCGTGTGCCCGCCGGCCTGCGAGCGCCAGATCACCACCGGGTGGCCCGCGGTCAGCGCCGCGTCCATCGCCTCCGCGCCGTCCCCGTCACCGACACCGCCGCAGTAGACCGGCACGCTCCCCGGCGGGGCGCTGGAGAGCCGGTCGTAGACGGCGCCCCAGCGCTCGCCGCGGGGCCCGCCGTCGTGCCCGCACACCTCGACCCCCGAACGCAGCGGGACCGCCGCCAGTGGCCCGCTCTGCGCGGCCGCCCAGCGCCGCCGCCACTCCTGGGTGGGCTCGACGACCGTGCGCAGCAGGTCCCGGACGGCGACCACCCGCCGCTGCCCGAGCGGCAGCCCGTGCGGATTCGTCGCCCCCTCGGGCGTGCGGCGCGGGGCCAGTTCCCAGGAGTCGAAGGGGAGATCGAACAGGTCACGCGGGACCACGAACTCGACGGCCGCCAACTGGCCGCCCACGTCGCACTGGTTCAGCGCGGCGGCCAGCGCCCCCCGCAGCGCCTCCCGCAGCTCGCCGCGGCGGTGCCCGGTGTCGTCACCGTCGAAACCGGTGACGCCGCTCGGATCGTCGGCGCCCAGGGGGTCGAAGACGAGCTTGACCTCCCACGGGTAGCGGTCGCCGTAGCTGCGCGGATGGATGACCACCCGGACGGCGGCCCGCGGCCGGGAGCGGTGTTTGGGGGTGCCCGGGTCGGCGCCGTCCAGGATCTCCTGGACCTCCTGGCGGATGTCGATGAGCGGCTCGGCGGTGGCCCGCACCCACGCGCTCAACTCCGCGAGGGGGCCCGCGTCCCGGGTGTGGCCGCGGGCGCGCACGAGGCTCGCGACCTCCGCCGCGTACCGCACCATGCCCATCAGCTCGGGCCGCTCTTCCCGGCCGTAGAGGAGTCCGACGCCCTCCCGCCAGGTGCGGGGCGTCGGCTCGTCCACGCCCTGCCGGTAGCGGCCCTGGAGCGTGCGCACGCGTACCGCGTCCACCAGCGAGGTCACCTCACCGGAGGTGTCGGGCGGGGTCAGCGCGGCCAGACAGCCGAGCAGGTGCGTGCGCAGCCCCGGGGTGAAGTGCCGCGGCCGCTCGCCGCACAGCTCGTACTGCGCGTCCGTCCACGAGGGGTCGGGGGCGTTCGCCCGGAACCGGCCCAGGTGGTAGCGGTCGTGCGCGGCGAGCACGTCCGCCAGCAGCCCGCCGTCCGGCAGGTCGAGCAGGGCGTGCAGGGCGGTGACGGGTACCGCCACACCCGCCGTCGGATCGCTCTCGTCCCGGGCCTTGGAGATGCCGATGACCTCGCCGCGCACCGTGTCCACCACCGGGCCGCCGGAGGTGCCCGCCACCGGCCGTTCCCCGCGCAGCAGGAGCAGCGGCCCGTCCAGCCCGCTGACCTCTCCGGCCACCGGGCGGTAGGCCCGGGTGCCGGTGGCCAGCGACCAGCCGTGCAGGGCGACCCGGCTGCCCTCGAAGGCCGCCCGGTCGCTGAGCCACACGCACTCGACGTCGGTGGCCTCCGGCACCTCCACGAGGGCGAGGTCGGGCGCGGGCCAGCCGCGTAACGTACGGCCGCCGCCCGGCTCCGGCACCGGCAGCGCGAGGCGCACGGTGCCGACGGCCCGGCCGCCGGCCCACGTCACGCCGACGGCCTCCGGCCTGGTCCACACCTCGCCACCTCCTTGATCCAGAACATGCGCGCAGGTCAGCAAGTACGTGGGCGCGACGAAGAAGCCGCTCCCCCAGAAGGTGTCGCTGGGCGCGTCATACCCCTCGCCGGGCGCGGAAATGCGCGCGACCGCACCGCGCACGAGTGCGTCGAGGGCGCTCACGGGGTCGAGGGGGTGGCGGCGGATCGGGGCGCGGGAGGCACGGAGGGCGCGCTCCGCGGCTCCTCCGCTGCCCCGGCCGCCTCGGGGGCGGCCTCGGCCTCCCGGGCGCGACCGCGCCCGCCACCGCGCTCCGTCCAGGTGAGGGTGACGTTGATCGACGCCGTCCCCTGGGCGTTGGCCAGCAGGCTGACCAGCTTCCCCTCCTGGGCCGCGAGTTCCAGCCCGAACTCGACGGTCACCTCGTCCGGCGCCGCCGCGGCCATGCCCATGCGCACGGAGCGGACGACACCCCGCACGGTGTCGGCCAGGCCCGAGGCCAGCTCGGTGACCCGGCCGCTCAGGGCCGAGTCCTGGTATCCGCCGCCCGGGCGCAGCTCCTGTGCCTCGCTGACGCGCGCCCACACCACCGTCCCGTCGTCCAGGCGCAGTTGCGTAATGCCGTCACTCACGACCCGACACCCCCGTCTCCCCCACTCGTCGACCCCGGTCGGTTCGCAGGTTATCGGCGCCACCCAGCGGGCGCGAGGGGCCCGGCCGGGCCCGGCATATCCTGCGGAGGTAGATCCCATCGGCGACGGAGAGCACGTTGTATTTCACCGACCGCGGCATCGAGGAGCTGGAGAACCGGCGCGGCGAGGAGGAGATCACCCTCGGCGAGCTGGCCGAGCTGCTGCGCACGTTCGTCGACCTCAACCCCGACTTCGAGGTCCCCGTGGAGCGGCTGGCCACCTGGCTCGCCCGGCTGGACGACGAGGACGACGAGTGACGGGCGCGAGCTGACGACGCACCGGGGGCGGGCCGCCACAGGACCCGGCCGCCCGGCGCCCGCGACCGCCCGCCGGGCGGCTCCCCTCATCCGGGCCTCGGAGCACTGCTCCGAGGCCCGCGGCATGTCCGTTTCTTGCCGGATGCCCGGTTCCGGGGGAACTTGACGCCACAAGGACGCGATGTATCGTGAATGGCGCGACGCGATATATTGCGTGATGTCTGATGTCCACCACCGGACCGAGGAGGCGCCGTGGCCAGCGAGTCGGACCAGTCGTCGGAGCAGTGGGGCCAGCGGGGCCCGGACGGCCATCCCGGCCGTCTTGAGTGGCTGATCGACACCCCACGGCGGCTCGCCCTGGAAGAGCCGGTGGAGAGCCTGCAGGTCCGGGTCGTCGGCGGCGCCGTCAACGTCGTCGGCCTGGCAACCGGGGCCGGAGCCGGGGCGGAGGGGGAAGCCGGTTCGGGCGCCCGGCTGGAGGTGGCCGCGATCGACGGGCCCCCGCTGCGCGTCGTCCTGGAGGGCGGCGTGCTCACCGTCGCCTACGACGACGTGCCGTGGCAGGGCTTTCTGAAGCTGCTGGACGGCAGGGGCTGGCGCCGCAGTGCCGACATCACGCTGGCCGTCCCCGCGCACGCCGAGGTCCGGGTCGCGGCCGTGAGCGCCGCCACGGTCGTGTCCGGTCTCACCGGTCCCACCGAGACGCGCGGCATCACGGGCGACACGACGCTCGTCGGGCTGCGGGGCCCGGTCACCGCGCACACCGTCTCCGGTGCGGTGGAGGCCCAGGCCCTGGGCGGCAAGCTCGCGTTCCACTCGGTCTCCGGCACCCTCACGGTCGTCGACGGCGGTGCGGGCGCCGTCAAGGCGGACTCCGTCACGGGAGACCTCATCGTCGACGTCACGGACAGGCCGGGCAGCGAAGACCCCGGCGGCCTCCCGCTGCCCGGTCACCCCACGCCCACGGAGCTGGCCATGACGACCGTCTCCGGGGACATCGCCGTCCGGCTCCCCCCGCACCCCGACACCGTCGTGGAAGCCCATACCACCGGCGGCTCCCTCTCCTGCGGCTTCGAGGACCTCCGGATGGACGGACACTGGGGGGCCAAGCGCATCACCGGAGCGCTCGGTTCCGGACGTGGCAAGCTGAGGGCCACCACGGTCTCCGGCCGCATCGCCCTCCTGCGCAGAGCGCCCGCCCCCGCCGACGCCGCCCCCTCGTTCGTGAAGGACGCCTGACATGCCCCCCGTCTTCGCCCACGGCCGACTGCGCCTGTACCTGCTGAAGCTGCTGGCGGAAGCCCCCCGGCACGGTTACGAGGTGATCCGGCTGCTGGAAGAGCGCTTCCGCGGCCTGTACGCCCCCTCGGCCGGCACCGTCTACCCCCGGCTCGCCAAGCTGGAGGCCGAGGGGCTGGTCACCCACACCACCGAAGGGGGCCGCAAGGTCTACTCGCTGACCCCGCAGGGGCGGGCGGAGCTTGCCGGGAGACAGGGCGAACTGACGGAGCTGGAGCAGGAGATCCACGACTCACTGACGGCGCTCGCCGCCGAGATCCGGGAGGACGTGCGCGGCTCCGCGGACGACCTGCGCCGGGAGATGCGCGAGGCTGCCCAGGCCAACGGCACCGCGGCCGACGGCGAGCGGGAGACCTCTGGGCGTCCGGGGCGCGGCGGGAAAGAGGGGGCCCGCCGCGGTAGGGCGGACCACCGCCAGATCCGCCAGGAGAAGATCCAGGCCGCTCAGGAGGACGCCCGGAAAGCCCGGCAGGAGGCACAGCGGGCCGCGCAGGAGGAGGTGCGGCGGATCGCCCGCCAGGTACAGGACCGCGTCTCCCCGCATGCCCAGAGCGGTGACTGGCAGCGGGCGGTCCGCGAGGGCATGGCCCAGCTGGCCAAGGAGATGGGCGGCCTCGGCCGTACGACGAACCAGGGCGCGGCCTGGCCGCCTCCGTTCGGCACACCGCCGGGCGAGCCCGGCACGCGGCACCGGCCCTCGGAGCCGCGCGAGTCCCCCGCCGCGGCAGAACACCCCGAGCCCGAGTGGCCCGGCGAGGCCGCCGCCGAGCCCGGCGCCGACCCGGCCCGCACGCTGGAACGGCTACTGGACCACTTCCGGGACGAGGTCCGTGACGCCTCCCGCGACCACGGCGTCACGCCCGAGCAGTTGCGCGACGTGCGACGCCATCTGTCCACCGCGGCAGCGCAGATCGCCGCCGTGCTCCGGGCCCCTCAGTGAACCGGTCACGGTCCCGGCACGGCTGAACCGGGGTGGGAGGGTGCCGAACGGAGCGCGGAAGCCGCTGCTCCGAGGGCCGGGGCCGGGCGTCGGAACCGGGGCCGGGGGCCGGGGCGGGGATCAACCGGTCCCCGGCTCCCGGCTCCCGGCTCCCGGCTCCCGGCTCCCGGCTCCCGGGATCAGCGCAGTGCCTTCTCGAAGAAGTGGTCGGCGTACGGGCCATCGTGGTAGGCCGGGATCTCCTGGTAGCCGTGCGCGGCGTAGAGCGCCCGCGCCTCCACCAGATCCGCCCGCGTGTCCAGGCGCAGCACCGTGGCGCCCAGGTCCCGGGCGGCGGCCTCCGCGGCCCCCAGCAGCGCGGCTCCGCCGCCGGTGCCCCGCAGCTCCGGCCGCACGTACACGCGCGCCAGCTCCCCCACGCCGGGCTCCATCAGGCGTACACCCGCGCAGCCGGCGACGTCCCCGTCGTAGCGACCCAGGAGGAACCTGCCCTCGGGCGGGGTGAGGCCGTCGCTGGGCTCCGCCGACATCGCGGCCCGCACCTCGTCCCGGGTGGCGGCCCGGCCGTGGTAGCGGCCGACGATGTCGGTGTAGTAGGCGAGGAGGATGCCTTCGGCCTCGGCGCCGTCCACGGGCGCCGAGGCCACGGCCCAGGTCATCGGTCGGCGCCGACGGTGAGCACGATCTTGCCGAACAGGTCGCCGGAGGCCATCTTCTCGAAGCCCTCGCGTGCGCGCTCCAGCGGCAGCGTCGAGTCGATGACGGGGCGCAGTCCCTTGGCCGCGCAGAAGTTCAGCAGCCCGGCCAGCTCCTCCTTGGTGCCCATCGTGGAGCCGATGACCTTCAGCTCCAGGAAGAAGATGCGGTTCAGCTCCGCCTTGGGAGGGTTGTAGCCGCTCGTGGCACCGGAGATGACGAGCGCGCCACCCGGCTTGAGGGACTTCACCGAGTGGGACCAGGTCGCCGCGCCGACGGTCTCCATCACCGCGTCCACCCGGTGCGGCAGCCGAGCTCCCGGCTCGAACACGGCCTCGGCGCCGAGTTCGAGCGCCTTCTTCCGCTTGCCCTCGTCCCGGCTGGTGGCGAAGACCCGCAGCCCCGCCGCCGCGCCGAGCGCGATGGCCGCCGTCGCCACGCCACCGCCGGCGCCCTGGACCAGCACGCTGTCCCCGGGCCGGACTCCGGCGTTGGTGAAGAGCATCCGGTAGGCGGTCAGCCACGCGGTGGGCAGGCAGGCCGCCTCCTCGAAGGAGAGCTGCGGGGGCTTGGGCAGCACGTTCCACTGCGGCACGGCCACCCGCTCCGCGAAGGTGCCCTGGTACTTCTCGGTGAGGATGGTGCGCGGCTCGCGCGGGCCGACGCCGTGGCCGGTCAGCCCGATCACCGGATAGACGACGACCTCGTTGCCGTCCGCGTCGATCCCGGCGGCGTCGCAGCCGAGGATCATCGGCAGCGCCTCCTCACCGAGTCCGACCCCACGCAGCGTCCACAGGTCGTGGTGGTTGAGAGAGGCCGCCCTGACGTCGACGGTCGTCCAGCCCGGCGGCACGTCCGGCTCCGGACGCTCTCCCAGTTCGAGTCCGGTGAGCGGCTGTTCCCGGTCCATCCGGGCGGCATACGCAGCAAACATGATCCGCACGCTACGCCGCGTCAGGGCCGTGCGGAATGGCCTGCCGCTGTGACACGCGCCGCGCACGCGCGTGGGGCGGTACCGGCCGGTACCGCCCCACGGTGTCTCGTTCCAAAGCTGTGCGCTCAGAGCACCTTGGAGAGGAAGCCCTGCGTGCGCTCGTGCTGCGGGTTGGTGAGCACGTCCCGCGGATGTCCGGACTCGACGACCACGCCCTCGTCCATGAAGACCAGGGAGTCGCCCACCTCGCGGGCGAAGCCCATCTCATGGGTGACGACGATCATGGTCATGCCGTCCTCGGCCAGGCCCCGCATGACGTCCAGCACCTCGCCGACGAGCTCCGGGTCGAGCGCGGAGGTCGGCTCGTCGAAGAGCATCAGCTTGGGCTCCATCGCCAGCGCCCGGGCGATGGCGACGCGCTGCTGCTGGCCGCCGGAGAGCTGCGCGGGGTAGTTCTTCATCCGGTCCGCCAGCCCCACGCGCTCCAGGAGGCGCGCCGCCCGCTCCCGGGCGACGGCCTTGGACTCGCGCTTGACCTGGACGGGCGCCTCCATGACGTTCTCCAGCGCCGTCATGTGCGGGAAGAGGTTGAAGCGCTGGAACACCATGCCGATGTCCTTGCGCTGCTCGGCGACCTCACGCTCACGCAGTTCGTAGAGCTTGTCGCCCTTCTCCCGGTAGCCGACGAGCTGCCCGTCGACGGAGAGCCGCCCGGCGTTGATCTTCTCCAGGTGGTTGATGCACCGCAGGAAGGTCGACTTGCCGGAACCGGAGGGGCCGACGAGGCAGAAGACCTCCTGCGGCGCGACCTCCAGGTCGATGCCCTTGAGCACCTCCACGGGTCCGAAGGACTTGTGGACCTGCTCGGCCTTCACCATCGGCCGGGCGGTGCCCGTCGTGTTCTCGCTGCTCATACGGTGGTCCCTCCCACCTTGCTCGGCGTGCGGAAGGAGGAGAGCTGGCCGCGGATCCGCTGCAGCGGAGTGGGCGGCAGCGAGCGGTTGGCGCCCTTGGAGTAGTGCCGCTCCAGGTAGTACTGGCCGATGCTGAAGACCGTGGTCAGGAGCAGATACCAGACCGAGACGACGATGTACATCTCCATGACGGCGTAGTCGGTCGACCCGATGTTCTTCGCCACGTAGAAGAGCTCTCCGTAGCCGATGGCGAAGGCCAGCGAAGAGGTCTTGAGCATGTTGATGAACTCGTTGCCCGTCGGCGGGATGATGACGCGCATCGCCTGCGGGAGGACGATGCGGCGCATCGTCTTGGTGCCGCTCATGCCGAGGGCGTGCGCCGCCTCGGTCTGACCGTGGTCGACGGACTGGATGCCCGCGCGGCTGATCTCCGCCATGTACGCGGCCTCGTTGAGGCCGAGAGCCAGGAGCGCGGCGACGAACGGCGTCATGACGTCGTTCATCTCGTTCTTGTAGATCGGCCCCAGGTCGACGGTCGCGAAGACCGCGGACAGGTTGAACCAGAGCAGGAGCTGGACGATCACCGGGGTGCCGCGGAAGAACCAGATGTAGGCCCAGGACACCGCCGACAGCACCGGGTTGGCGGACAGCCGCATCACGGCGAGCAGGGTGCCCAGGACCACGCCGATGAGCATGGAGTAGACGCTGATCTTCAGCGTCTCCCAGGCCGGGCCGACGAACGTGCCGTCCGTCAGGCGCTCGCCGACGACGGCCCAGGCGATGTCGCCGCCGGCGAAGGCGAGGCCGATCAGACCGAGGACGACGATGACGAGGGCGGCGCCGATCCAGCGGCCGTAGTGACGGACCGGAATGGCCTTGATGGCGGCCGGCGCGGCGCTCGCACCGTCCTCCGGGTCCCCGGGGCCTTCGGTCTTGCTCAGTTCCGCCGGTTCGGTGGTCGCCACGGCGGTGTCGGTCTTGGTCGGCTTCGTGTCGCCGACCGTCTTCTCGCCCTGGGCGGGCTGCGCGGCCTGGTCGGCCTTACGCAGCCCGTCGGGCGTCTCGTGTGGTTCGCTCACGGGAGAGTCGCTTCAGTCGGGAGTGGTCGTGCGGCCTGGGCGGGTCACTTGCCCGCGTTGATGGTGGCCTGCTCCAGGGCGCCCGCCTCGGCGCCCCACTCCTCCAGCACCTTGGCGTACTCGCCGTTGTCCATGATCGCCTGGAGGGCCTTCTGGATCGCGTCGCGGAGCTGGGTGTTCTCCTTGTGGACGGCGATGCCGTAGGGCGCCGCGTCGATCTGGTCGCCGACGACCTCGAAGCGGTCGCCGCCACCGGCGGTCTTCGCGCTGTAGATGGCCACCGGGTAGTCGGTGACGACGGCCTGGACGCGGCCGTTCTGGAGCTGGGTGACCGAGTCCGTGTCCTTGTCGGCGATGAAGAAGTCGATCTTGTCGTCGCACTTCTTGCTCTGCTCGTTGACGAGGGTCTCGTTGGCGGTGCCGCGCTGGGCGGCGACGCCGAGGCCACACAGGTCGTCGAGACTCTCGATCTTCTTCGGGTTGCCCTTCTCGACGAGCAGGGCCGAACCGGCCTGGAAGTAGTCGACGAAGTCGACGCCACCGTCAGCGTCCTGGGCCGCGCCCTCCTGGCGCTCCTTGGTGTCCGTCATGGCGGACATGACGATGTCGTACTTGTCCGACTGGTTCAGCCCGATGACGAGCTGGTCGAAGTTGGCGTCGATGAACTTCAGCTCGACGCCCAGCTGCTCGCTCAGGGCCTCCGCGATGCCCGGGTCGACACCCTTGAGCTCCTTGTCGTCGAAGAACTCGATGGGCGGGTAGGCGATGTCGGAGCCGACCTTGATGACTCCGGCGTTCTGGATCTCCTTGGGCAGCTCGGAGAAGAGCGGAGCCTCGGAGCTCTTGGTGCCCTTCTTGCCGCCGTCGCCGGAGCCGGCGTCGGCGTCGTCCGTCTGGTCGCCGCAGCCGGTCAGCAGCAGAGCCCCGGTGACCGCGACGGCTCCGGCCGCGGCGAGACGACGACGCGCGGACGGACGGCGGGTGGAACGTGCGGTCATGACGAGGTCCTCCTGCGAGGGGTGAGGGGGTCTTCGGCGGGCCGCGTCCCACCCTCGAGCGTGACGGCGACCCTGCGTAGTGGGAGGAATCTTGCCATCCGGACATGCCCTGGGGAGAGGTCAGCGATATCAAAATCGGATAACGGAGATCGGTGACCGAACATGGTTTGGTCGAGAGGCGCACTGGACTGAGCAGGACCGGAGCATTTTGAGAGGTTCCTCACGCCGGGGTCCGGCGACTGTGAGGAAACCCCTCATCAGTGGGCGTTGACCATCCGTTTTCCTACTGTTCGCCGGATACGTCCCTTCCAGTTGATCACGAGGCGTACTCATGGCGCGGCAGCGACGGGGGGAAGTGACTCGTGGCAGCCATCGTCATCCGGTACAAAGGGCTGTTACACCCCTCACCTGGGGACCCAGGGCGCGTGTGCGGCGCGCCCGGCGTCCAGCACCTCCCCCCTGAACGGTGTCGATCACCGGACGGGGCCTGGACGCGGTTCCGCCCGCGCCTCAACCAGGCAGCGGTACCCTCGGCAGTTATTCGGAATAAGGGGTCAAAGTGGCAGCGGAGATCGTCAATCCGCAGGGAGAGCTGGCCGAAGACGCGATCGATCCGGCCTTCGCCCTGCATCGAGGCGGCAAGATGGCAGTGCAGGCGACCGTCCCCGTGCGGGACACCGCGGACCTGTCCCTCGCCTACACGCCCGGTGTGGCCAAGGTCTGCACGGCGATCGCCGAGCAGCCGGAGCTGGTCGACGACTACACCTGGAAGTCCCAGGTCGTCGCGGTCGTGACGGACGGCAGCGCAGTGCTCGGGCTGGGTGACATCGGCCCGGAGGCCTCGCTTCCGGTCATGGAGGGCAAGGCCATCCTGTTCAAGCAGTTCGGCGGCGTGGACGCGGTGCCGATCGCGCTGGACACCAAGGACACGGACGAGATCGTCGAGACGGTCGTGCGCCTCGCCCCCTCCTTCGGCGGCGTCAACCTGGAGGACATCTCCGCGCCCCGCTGCTTCGAGATCGAGCAGCGCCTCAAGGAGCGGCTGGACATCCCCGTCTTCCACGACGACCAGCACGGCACCGCCATCGTGACGCTGGCCGCGCTGCGCAACGCCGCCCGGCTGACCGACCGCGCGCTGGGAGAGCTGCGGGCCGTCATCTCCGGCGCCGGCGCGGCGGGCGTGGCGATCGCCAAGATCCTCATCGAGGCGGGCATCGGCGACGTGGCCGTCTGCGACCGCAAGGGCGTCGTCTCCCAGGACCGCGAGGACCTGAACGCCGTCAAGCGCGAGGTCGCCGGCTTCACGAACAAGGCCGGGCTGTCCGGCTCGCTGGAGAAGGCCCTGGACGGCGCCGACGTCTTCATCGGCGTCAGCGGCGGCACCGTGCCCGAGCCGGCCGTCGCCACGATGGCCGAGGGCGCGTTCGTCTTCGCCATGGCCAACCCCAACCCGGAGATCCACCCCGACGTCGCGCACAAGTACGCCGCCGTCGTCGCCACCGGGCGCAGCGACTACCCGAACCAGATCAACAACGTGCTCGCCTTCCCCGGCGTGTTCGCCGGCGCCCTGCAGGTGCGGGCGACGAGCATCACCGAGGGCATGAAGCTGGCCGCCGCCGAGGCGCTGGCCGCCGTGGTGGCGGACGAGCTGAGCGCGGACAAGGTCATCCCCTCGCCGTTCGACGAGCGGGTGGGGCCCGCGGTGACCGCGGCCGTGGCCGCCGCCGCCCGCGCGGAGGGCGTCGCCCGCCGCTGACCGTGAACCACGCGGGGGCGGTACGGGTCGCATCCCGTACCGCCCCCGCGTGGTTTCCCCTCAGCCCGCCCGTGAGGGCCCCGTCACTTCAGGGCGAGGACCATCGCGTCGTGCGGCGAGGCCCACACCGTCCGCGCCTCGGCGAAGCCGCCGTCCCGCAGGGCGCGGGCATGCCACGCCGGGGACTGGAGCTGGCCGTCGCTGTGGTCGTCGGCGGGGCGGCCGAAGAGGCGGTTGCGCTCGGCGACCGCGTCGGCGAGCGCCGGGTGCGCGGCGGCCTCCTCCCACCAGCCGCTCCAGTCCTGGGCTCCGCCCGCCTTCGCGCGCTCCCGGCGGGCCTTGTCGAAGGCGTGCACCGCCTCGTTGATCCGGGGCGTCTCCGGGTCGGGCATGTGGTCGGCGTTGAGGAACACGCCACCCCCGCGCACGACCCCGGCGACCTGCCCGTAGAGGGTGGCCAGCTCGTCCGTGCGCAGCCAGTGCAGCGCGGTGGCCGTCAGGACGGCGTCGAACTCCCGGTGGGGCAGCTTCTCCGCCCAGGCCGCGTCCCGCAGATCCGCGCTGACGAACTCGATCCGCTCGTCGCCCGCGAAGTGGCCGCGCGCGATGGTCAGCAGCGCCGGGTCGAGGTCGACGCCGACGCTGCGCGCCGCGGGGAGCCGGGCGAACAGCCGGTCGGAGATGCTCCCGGTGCCGCAGGCCAGGTCCAGCACCCGGGGCTTCGGGCCGACCAGCGCCTCGACGGCGTCCAGCATGACGCCGAACCGCTCCTCGCGGTCGGGCAGGTACCACTCCTGCTGCCGGTCCCACGAGCTCTGCCAGGTCCGCCAGTCGACGTGTGCGCTTTCGGTCATCGATTCCCCTCCACAGGTAATAGGCTGTTTCCAAGGCCAGCCCTTACGTTCCTGTCCGCCACCCTAGACCCCGCCCGTAAGGACCACAAGTGGAACTGACCTATTACGCCGACTTCGCCGTGCGCCTCGTCAACACCGAGGAGCCGCTGCGCGGAGAGGACCGGCTCACGTCCGTGGACACGGTGCGGGAGCTGCTCGGCGCCAACCTGCAGACGGCACGGCGCGCCTCGGACGCCGACGTCACCCGGCTGCGCGGCGTCCGCACCCGGCTGCGCGCCGTCTTCACCGCGGCGGCCGAACACGACGAGGTCCGCGCGGTGGACCTGCTGAACGCCCTCCTCATGGAGTACCCGTGCAGCCCGCAGGTGGCCGGACACGACTACCGGGACGAGCAGGGCAACCCGAAGTGGCACATGCACCTGGCCGAGAACGCCGCGAGCGCGGGCGCGGGCTACACCGCCATGGCGGCCATCGGCCTCGCCTTCAGCCTCACCGACCTCGGCGTCGACCGGCTCGGCATCTGCCAGGCCGACCCCTGCCGCAACGCCTACCTGGACACCTCCACCAACCGCTCCCGGCGCTACTGCTCCGACCGCTGCGCCACCCGGGCCAACGTCGCCGCCTACCGCGCCCGCAAACGCCTGGAGAGCGGCCGGACGGCCGACAGCGCCCAGCCCGCCACGGAGGCCACCGAGCGTTGAACCTCCCGGGGTGGCCGCAGCCGCACCGAGGCCCGGGCCACCACCAGTTCGTCCGGAACCGCGCCGAACTCCCGGCTGTCGTTGTGCACATACGGGTTGTCGCCCTGCACCCACCAGCCCCCGGCCCGCCGGCCCACGATCCGCTTGACGATCAGCAGGTCGTGCTGCAACGGGTGCCGGATCACCACCACATGCCCCGGCCGCACCGGCACCCCGTACCGCAGCACGAGCCGGTCCCCCGGCCGCAGCGTCGGCACCATCGACGGGTTGAAGACCTCCGCCAGCCCGATCCGCCCCACCGCCACCAGCCGTCCCTCCGGTCACATCGTCCGAGAAGCCTGCGGCCGGTATCGGACTTTCGCCCTAATCCCGCGGGCCCCCGCGCGAAAAGCATTCCCTCAGGGAGTAATCTCGCACGCGAGAAGACGATCACGAGGAGGCCCAGCTCTCATGCTTTCCCGCCTGTTCGCCCCGACGGTGAAGGTCAGCGCCCACTGCGACCTGCCCTGCGGCGTCTACGACCCGGCCCAGGCCCGCATCGAGGCCGAGTCCGTGAAGGCCGTCCAGGAGAAGTACCAGGCCAACGAGGACCCCCACTTCCGCGCCCGCGCCACCGACATCAAGGAGCAGCGCGCGGAGCTCGCGAAGCACCACATCTCGGTGCTGTGGAGCGACTACTTCAAGCCCCCGCACTTCGAGAAGTACCCCGAGCTCCACCAGCTCGTGAACGACACCCTCAAGGCGCTGTCCGCCGCGAAGGGTTCCACCGACCCGGCCACCGGCCAGAAGGCCCTGGACTACATCGCCCAGATCGACAAGATCTTCTGGGAGACCAAGAAGGCCTGATCTCCAGTCATGCCCTCTGACCTGCGATTTCCTTGATCGCCTGGTCATCCAGTCCGCACCCGGTCCGCAGGCCGCCGAGAACGGCGTCCATGACGGACCGGGTGCGGTCTTCTTCACCCGGCCACGGCTCGGAGGCGTAGCGCCGTCAGCGGCGCGTCGTCCTTGTCCCCCAGGCCACACGCTCCGGCCGCACCGGTGAGCATGAGGCCCGAAGACCGCCGTCGGCACCGCTGACGCTGGTCAGATGCCCTCGCCACGCGCCGTGGCGAGGGCATCGGCTCTTCGCCCCGGGCCGCGTCAGGCTGCTTCGGTTTCGCTCGGAGCGGCGGGCACAGCAGTCCGCGTGCCGAGCAACTGCCCGGCCCACGCTCGGACCTCGGCCAGGTGTTCTGCCTGGAGTCCGACGTGAGGTTCCGGCTGCACAAGGAGGGTCGGGGCACCACTGGCTGTGCGTTCCGCAGCCCACGCGTGGTCCAGGCGAGTGAAGTCGTCGTCGATCCAGACGGCAGGGGCTTCTCCCAGCCAGGCGTCGACGTGGTCGCGCTTCCAGAGGTAGCCGTTGGGGTGGCTGGTGGTGATCTGGGGGCGCGGCAGGTCGACATGCGGCAGCGGCGGGAGGGCGAGTAGTGGGCCGATCAGCGTGGTGGCGTCCTGGCGCCAGCCCGTGCACCAGACCGGCGTGACCAGCCCCGTACGGAACACGTTGATGAGCATGGGGCCGTGGGCGGGGTTGAGCCAGATGGTGACCGGGTCGTCGGCGCTGCGGCCGGTGGGGACGACGTCGTGGCGGGCGTGGGTGTCCGGGGTCGAGCCCCTTGCGTCGGGAAAGGGTATGAGGACGCCATCGATGTCGAGGAGCAGGAAGGGCGGGCGCATCGGTTCCTCCAAGGGAAGCCGGGGCGAATGGCTGGTCAGAGCTTGCGGGCGCGGATCAGCAGGGTGGTGGGGAAGTGGCCCATGCGGGGGTCGTGGAACTCCTGGGCTGAGGTGAGCCAGAAGCCCGCCTGGCTGAGGTGCCTCTCCCAACGGTCGGTATCGAACTCCCATCGGGCGATGGGTAGCCGCGTGCGGTCGGGGAGCGTGATGTAGTCGCGACGAGGCCGGTCGTCGCCCGAGGGGCCTCGGCCGCCGCGCTGCGGGTGCGGGACGGAGAAGGCGAGCACTCGGCCGGGCTTGAGGCGCTGGGCAATGGCCGGGAGCAGGAACTCGGGCTCGACGAGCCCGACGGCTCCGAAGACGGAGTAGATCACGTCGAACGGCTCGTCGGAGGCTCGCAGATAGTGCAGGGCGTGGCCGGCGACGAAGGCGAGGTTGTTCAGCCGTCCGTAGTGGGAGCGGGCGCGGCGGACCTGGAGGCCGGCCAGGTCGACGCCCGTGACGTGGGCGCCGATTGGGGTCTCCCCTGCTCGAGCGGAGCCGAGAGCTTGGGGAAGGGTGGCGAGGTGGGCGGCGTTGTGGCCGGGGCCGCAGCCGAGTTCCAAGAGTCGCTTGCCGCGCAGGTCAGGGCCGAGGATCTCGGCGCCGGGCCCTTGGCCGAGTCTCGTGGTCCATTCCATCCGGGCGGGTACGGCCAGGGGTTCGGCGAGTCCGGCGGCGGTGCGCTGGAGCGCGTGGGCATGCCAGGGGGATGCCTGGGCGAGCACGTCAGATCTCCAGGATGTGGAGGACGTCGGTGAGGTGGCGGCGGACGGCCTTGAGGTAGGCGGGGTCGGTGGCCGGGTCGCTGATCCAGCGAATGGACTGCTCCATGAACCACTCGACGGCCCACATGCGGTGCCAGCCCAGGGCCCAGTTCTCGGCGGTGAGCCCGCCGCGCGGGGCGAGGGCGTCGGGTGTGCCGCCGGCGGTGACGTATTGCTCCAGGAGGACGCGCAGGCGCACGGGGTGCGGGGGCTCGATGGTGCCGTGCCAGCTGGCGAGGTCGAGCAGGCCGGGGCCGGTGAAGGCGCGGGCGAAGTCGAGCAGCCGCCAGCCGCGCTCGCCGATGTGGAGGCTGGTGGGGTGGAACTCGGAGTGCACCCAGCCGAACGGTTCCAGCGTCGCTCCGGCCGAGCGGGCCTCGGCGGCCTGGGCAATACGGTCGAGCGCGTCCTCGACATCGTCGGCGTCCTGCCACCGGTCGGCCTTGCGCAGCCGTTCGAGATGCTCCAGCGCCCGGGTCGGCAGTGTCCGCAGCCGGTCCTGGTCGAGGAGGGGCAAGGGCGGAGCCGTACGAGCCCCGTGCAGGACCACGGCCGCGGCGACGCCGTCAAGGTCATCGGCCTCACGGGCGGACGATCCGAGGTCCTCCATGAACATGCCGAGCCAGCCATCCCGAACGGCGGAGGCGTGGACCTGGGGTACGGGCACTCCGAGGGTGCGTGCCAGGCGGAGGGCCTGGTCCTCGCTGTCGAAGGGCTTCTTGGCGTACTTGAAGATGGCCGTGGAGCCATCGAGGAAGGTCACACGCTCGACGCCGGACATGGACCACACGCGTACCTCCTCCCGTACGGCGGTGGTCTGGCCGGCCACGGTGAGCAGGTTGTCGAGAAGTTCGGCGCTGGGGTTCGTGGTCACCTGGAGGCTCCCGGTAGGTGTGGTGGCGTCCGGGGCGGGCGAGGGATGCCAGCCCGCCCCGGAGCCTGATCGGATGGTGGATTACGCGGCGGGGTCCACGCGGTGGGCGTAGACCTGCTCGATCCAGCTGGCCTTGAACACCGCGAGGTCGTTGCGGAAGGTGGCCATTGAGGCCCCGTAGGGCGCGACCACGCCGCCGGACTGGTCCGGCACCGACTGGCAGCCGTGCACGAGTCGGCCACCGAGCGCGGCATGGGCCTTGATGGACTCGATCCGGCGGTGCTCGTTGAACCAGCCGCCGTGGTAGACCTCGTCGAGCATTCCGCCCATCTCGTCGTCCAGGTCGAAGACGACGGAGGTGGCGGCGGGGAAGAACCAGCACGGGCCGACGTTGGAGATGTGCCCGTCGAGCTCGACCTTGTTGAGCGCCATGAGCGTGGCGGCCTCGCGGAGCATCCGCAGGTGGTCGGCGGTGATCTGCGGAAGTCCGAGGCTGGCCAGGTGCTCCTCGCGGAAGAGGTACGCGTACACCTCGTACGCGGTGGCCACGACGCGGGCGGCGTCGGAGGTGGACTCGCTGTGCTGCTTGATGAAGTCGAGCGCGAGCTGCTCGACCGCGCTCTCGGTCGTCTCGTCCACGTCCAGGAGCTGGGACTTGACCAGCTCCCAGTCGGCGACGAGCCAGGTGTTGGACTCGAAGCGGAAGAAGTACTCGGCCGGGTCGATCGTGATGCGCCGGCCGTCGACCTGGATGCCGGGCAGGCGGCTCCAGCGCGGGTCGAACGCCTCGGGCAGCTCGACCGTGACGGCCGTAGTGTCGATGGTGGTCATTGTGTCTCCGTCTCTGAGCGGCCGGGTTCGAGCACAGGAATGCCAGAGCCCGGTGTGGACGTACGGAACTTCGGGGAGCCGCCCGGGCCAAGAGGGAGCCTGGATCACGGTCGCGCCGTTCCGGGCGGCTGCTGATAAGTGAACCGGCGGTCACGCTCAGTGGGTACTGTGGAAGGCAGTTGAAGCGGTATACGCGGTTTACAGCTCCAGGGCGGAGGCGATCGTGGCGGCGCAGCGAGAACCCAACTCCCGTCTGCGCGAGGTCATCGACGCGGTCGGCTGCACCTACGAGGCGCTCGCCAGAGACGTCCGACGCATCGCCGCCGAGAACGGCGAGATCCTCCAGACCAACAAGTCGGCCATCTCGCACTGGGTGAACGGCACCCGTGCCCCGTCGGGTCGCGTAGGTCAGTACCTGGCCGAGGCGCTGTCCCGCAGGGCGGGGCGCACGGTCACCCAGGCCGAGATCGGCCTCCAGGCCGGTGATGACGAAGCGCCGGCGGAATCCGACCCTGTCCTCGCGGTCACCGATCTGGGTCGGGCCGATGTCGAGCGCCGCCGCTTCCTCGCCATCGCGGCATTCACCACCGCCGGTGTCGCCATGCCGCTCGGATACGACCACGAGGCCACCGCCCGCATGCTCCGCGCCCGAATGGGCACGTCTCTGGTCGGGGCGGAGGACGTGGACGTCGTACGCCAGATCACCGCGGCCTTCAGCGCCGCCGACGAGCGCCTCGGCGGCGGCCACGGCCTGACCACCGTCACCGCATATCTCGCCGACACCGCCGCCCCCATGCTGCGCGGACGCTTCCCCAGCGAAGCCTTACGCCGGGCCGCCTTCGGCGCCGTCGCCGAACTCGCCTACCTCGCAGGGTGGAAGCACCACGACCTCGGCCAGGAAGGCGCCGCCCAGCGCTACTACCAGGTCGGCTACAAGCTCGCCTGCGAAGCCGACCCCCACGGCCACGCCGCCTGGATGATGCGCGCCCTCGCCCACCAGGCCCTCAGCCTCAAACAGCCCCACCATTGCGTCGACCTCGTCGAAGGCGCCCTCCGCACGGGTCTCGGCCACGTCGACGGTCAGACCGAGGCCCTCCTCCACATCACCCACGCCCGCGCCTACGCCGCCGCGAACGAGAACCCGTCGGCTGCAAGCGCCCTGCTCGCCGCCGAGGATGCCCTCCTACGGGACGACGGTCCCCAGCCCAGCTACTCCCGTGTGAGCGGCCCGGCCGCCGGCACCGTGGCCAGCCACACCGCCCGCACCCTGACCGACCTCGCGGACCACATCGGCACCGAACAGCAGCACCGGGACGCCCTCACCCGCTGGGACCCGGAGAAGTACAAGCGCGTCCACGCCCTCACCCACGCCGACCTCGGCGACAGCCTCGCCGCCCAGGCCCGCGCCGACGAAGCCGTCGCTGCCTGGACCCGGGCCCTGGTCCTCATGGAGGGTATGACCTCCGATCGGACCCGGAAGGCGATCACCTCAATCCGCTCCACGCTCGCGGTCTACCAACGTCGCCGCGTTCCCGGTGCCGCCGATCTCGCCCGCCGTGCCCGCGAGGTCCTCGCCTAACATGCCCAACAACCCGCCCGACGAAGGGAACACCGTGACCCAGCAGACCGACGACCAGCCCAAGGCCCTCAAGCCGGCGCTCGAATCCATGATCCTGCTGGTCGCCGCCGTCATCGTCCACGACAAGGCCACCAACCGCGTCGTCCTCCTCCAACGCAGCGAAAACGCCAAGTTCGCCCAGGGCATGTGGGACCTCCCCGTCGGCAAGAGCGAGCTTGGCGAGCCGATCACCGAGACCGCCGTCCGCGAGCTCTACGAGGAGACCGGCCTCACGGTGAAGCCCGAGTCCCTCAAGGTCGCCCACATCATCCACGGCGCCTGGGGCGTCGAAGCCCCCAACGGCTTCCTCACGGTCGTGTTCGCCGCCCACGACTGGACGGGCGAACCCGAAAACCGCGAACCCCGCAAGCACTCCCAAGTCCGCTGGGTCGACGCCGACGCAATCCCCGAGAACTTCGTGGACACCACCTCAAGCGCCCTCCACCGCTACCTCGGAGGCGGTCCGCAGGTCTCCCTGGATGGCTGGCAATAGGGGGCATCGACTGCGGCGCCACCGGATGCACTGGCGGCCCCTTGGTCACTCGCATTTGGCATGCGCAGACCTTGAAGAGGGAATTCTACCAATCACCCCCCGACACCGGCACGGTAATAACAACTCCAAGGGCCCCGCTGCTCTCTCTGCCATAGAGTGGAATCATGTCGAACACATCCCGATCAACGGCAGAGGCGCCGATCTCTCCAATTTACGACTTCAACGAGCCCGGGCAGCCCATTGCGCTACACGACGGGCCGATCGGCGGGCTGGCCGCCGGTGATGTGGCTGGCGTCATGGAACTGTCCTGCACGTCCGGACTGAGTTTCGACTGGAGAGTCTCCCCCGATACGCCTCCCGATTTCGCAAACCACTCGGAACTGAGCTTGGAGCTTCGCCGGCCTGACGGCGATATGCATGTCCATGCAGTGCCGCATGGGATGAACGGAGGATGGTCGAACGGTGGCACCTTCGGCGATCGCGAAGTTCCATTGAAGCGAGTTATCGCCCATTGGTTCAACCTTCCACGGTGGCGTGGCTCGATCGACCTGCTGACGGGCACAAACAGCGGCAAGCCACCAAGGACGCGGGATCGATGGCTTCACGAGGTCGACGGATGGAGGATCCGTCTGGACGCTCGCCCGGATCACAGCCGGATCTGGACCGACCTACACAGTTCGCACGTCTATGTGATGACGCATGTGATGGAACTTACCCGCATGGATGGCGGAACCTTTACGGCGACCGAGGCTCAGCCGGTGCTGACTGCCTTGCACGTGGGCATTTCGTTTGCCCTGGGGCGCTGGGCTGCTCCCATGTTGCCTGTTGGCGTGGACGCGAGTGGGAACGTGGCATGGGAGGATTGGGGTTCGTACCACTGCGATCCTGCCCGGAGCATCAGTCCCGGATGGTGGCACGAGCGTGACAGTGGCCCCCTCGAAGAACTCCTGGATCACGTGATCCCGGCATTCTCGGACCCCGATCGACTCACCTCCCTGCGGCTGCAAATGATGTTCGCTATCACGGCAATCAGCGATCGAGGTTTTGTAGAGCAGCGGATCACGATGGGTACCGCCGGCCTGGAACACATCATGTGGCAACTCCTCGTACTCGGCGGCCAAATGACCAAGAATCAATACGAGGGCCGACAGCCGTATAACGGCACCATGCTCCGGAATCACGACCGGCTCCGCAAGGTGTTGACGGAAGCGAGCATCTCCATCGATGTAGACGCCAAACTCTCGCCAGTCACGACGAAATTCGTGGCCGACGAGGCTGCTCCTGATCGCCAAGGCAGGATCCTCGACGGCGCAGACGTGGTTACGCAGATCCGCAATCGGCTCGTCCACCCGAAGGGGCGCTCAGGAAACCGTCTACCGGCTGGACGGCCTGACAACAGAGGTGTGGTTGATGACACGGCACTACCTCGTGTTGTTGATCCTCAACTCGCTGGGCTACTGCGGCCCGTACCGGGACCTAAGACAAACCCGTGGCTGGGTCGGCGACGTTGCCGCTGTGCCATGGGTCTAACAACTCATCCTATTTGGCTAGTTCGATAGCCTACAGGCACGGTGATCGGGAAGTGCTGTACGTGGCAGCAGCGGCTCAAAGATCCAGTTGATCGACAAGCAGACCGGTCTGTCCCCGTCCGTCGACATCTCCTGCATGAACCTGCATGACAGTCAGCCACTTCCTGGCCTTCACCAGCATCGCCAGCACCCCCATCTGCTCCAGCAGACTCATGAGGACAGACGATCCTTAAGATGCGTCGGCGTAGGCGAGGTGGGCACCGCAGACGGTGCAGCGGAAGAGCATGGCAGTCGCCCCCTCGCCAAGGCTCGCCAGGAAGTGCTCAAGCCGGTCTTCGTCGTGCCAGCCGTCGAGGCGCATGTCGGTCCGCAGCTGGTCGAGGGCTTCGGGATGCGCCGCCAGCTCGGTGTGTCCGACTTCGCCCACGAAGGCAGCCGCGTCCTGGCAGTGGACGAGCCAGTGCGGATCCTGCCAGGCATGGAAGCCAGGGGTGCGGCAGGTGACCTCACGCAAAACGTCCTCGCTGACACCATCGAGCCCGTAGGAGTCGGTGAATTCCCCGGCGAAGCGTTCTGCCGCGCTCCCGTCCGCGATGCACCACGGGCAGAAACGTCCGGTGACGTCCTGGGCGGTGTAGAAGGACGCCGTATAGAGCCAGCCTCTGCTGCGCTCGCAGCAGGCGCACGTCTCGGTGGCCGCGCGGATGGACCCGCTCGCGAGGGGGTCTGGGTGATAGCGGAAGAAGGGCAGGCCGACACTCATCGCCGCTTCCTGATCCGCGCCTTGGTGGCCCTGCCCGCTGATCCCATGGAGAGCAGTCTGTCCGCGAGGAGCCTCCCGATCAAGCGGCGACGTCGGACTCCTGCTGGCCCGGCCAATTGAGACAGCTTGTAAGTCGCAGCACCACACCGTTCGGTCCGCACACAGTCCGCAGGACACTCGATCGAGACCGTCGCACCCCATCGCTACCCAACACCAAAAGGCCAGGTCAGCGACCTACGAGGAAGATCCCCGCAGGTCACCGACCCAGCCCATTACTAGGAGACCAAGAAGGCCTGACCCGGCCTCGCACCGCCACGGCCGGCGGCGTCCTCGGACGTCGCCAGGTCACTGCGACCGCACCCGGTCCGCGACCCGCCTGCACGGCGTGGCCTGCGGGCCGGGTGCGGTCGTCTGCGTCCGGCCGTCAGGCGCGGCTCTCCGTGACCGCGGCGGACTCCCCGGTCGGGCGCGGACGGCGGCGTCCGTACCAGATGAGGGCGAAGGCCGAGACGTTCATGAGCAGCCCGTAGACGCCCGAGGGCACGGCCATCTCCGGCTGCCCCATGACGGTGACGGCGATGAGGATGCCGATGGTGGCGTTCTTGACGCCGAGCTCGACGGCGCCGGTCATCCGGTCCGCCCACGGAAGCCCGGCCAGTGCCATGACGCCGAAGCCGACGCCGAGCCCACCCAGGTTGAGCAGGAGCGCAGGGGCGCCCGCCGTGCGCAGGTACTCCCAGGAGTCCTCGCCCAGCGAGACGGCGATGACCACGACCAGCGCCGCGAGGACGAGCCCGCCGAAGACGGAGACGGCTCGTTCCAGGGCGTCGGCCAGCCGGGGCCGTCCGGTGCGGATGGCCATCCCGAGCAGCAGCGGGAGCAGCACCAGCACGAGCAGCAGGGCGATGGTGCGCGGCACGGGGACGCGGACCTCGCCGCCGCCGCCGACGGGCCAGATGTCGAGCGCCAGGTTGGCGAAGACCGGCAGCGTCACGATGGTGGCGGCGCTGGCGATGATGGTCAGCACGATCGACAGCGCCACGTTGCCCCGGGCCAGGTAGGCGATCAGGTTCGACGTCGTCCCGCCGGGGCAGGCCGCGATGATCACCAGGCCCACCGCGACGACGGCGGGCAACGCGAGCGCCCAGGCGAGGGCGACCCCGAGCAGGGGCATCAGCAGGAGCTGCGCCACCGTCCCGACGAGGGTGCCGCGGGGGGCGCGGAGCTCGCGGCCGAAGTCCCGGCGGGTCAGGCTCAGCCCGATGCCGATCATGATGACGAACAGGGCGACGGGGAGCCCGTTGTCGATCAGGGCGTTGTCGAGCAGGGGGTGGTCCTCGCTCACCTCCACCCGCTGGCCGATCGCGATCATGCCAGCTCCTTCGCGAGCGCCCGGCCCGCCGCCCGGCCGGAGAAGATGCATCCGCCCAGGAACGTGCCTTCGAGGGCGTTGTAACCGTGCACGCCGCCGCCGCCGAACCCGGCGACCTCCCCCGCCGCGTAGAGGCCCGGGAAGGGCGTCTCGTCGGCGCGCATCACCTGCGAGTCCAGGTTGGTCTGCACGCCGCCGAGTGTCTTGCGGGTCAGGATGTTCAGCCGCACGGCGATGAGCGGGCCGTGCGCCGGGTCGAGGAGGCGGTGCGGCCTGGCCACGCGGGTCAGCCGGTCGCCCCGGTACCGCCGCGCGTTGCCGATGGCCATGAGTTGCAGGTCCTTGGAGTAGGCGTTGCCGACCTCGGCGTCCCGGGCCAGGATCTGCCGCGCCAGTTCGGCGTGGTCCAGGTGCGGTCCGCGGGCGATCGCGTTCATGCCGTCGACCAGTTCGGGGAGCGTGTCGGCGACGACGAAGTCCACGCCGTGCCGCTTGAACGCCTCGACCGGGCCGGGCGCCCCGCCGCTGAGCCGGCTGGCGAGGGTCTGCCTGACGCTCTTGCCGGTGACATCCGGGTTCTGCTCCGATCCGGACAACGCGAACTCCTTCTCGATGATCGTCTGGGTGAGGACGAACCACGAGTAGTCGTAACCGGTGTCGAGGACGGCTTTCAGGGTGCGGTTGGTGTCGAAACCGGGAAAGTTCGGTGCCGGGAGCCGCTTCCCGGTGGCGTCGAACCACAGGGACGACGGCCCGGGGATGATCCGGATCGCGTGGTGGGGCCAGATCGGGTCCCAGTTGTGCACCCCCTCGGTGTAGTGCCACATCCGGTCGGAGTTGACGATGGCGCCGCCCGCCCTCTCGGCGATCTCCAGCATGCGTCCGTCCACATGGGCGGGGACGCCCGCGATCATCGTCCGCGGGCAGGGGCCGAGCCGGTCGGCGGGCCAGTTCCGGCGGACGAGGTCGAAGTTGTGCCCGATACCGCCGGAGGTGACGACCACGGCCCGCGCCCGGAACGTGAAATCCCCCACCGGGGTGCGGGAGGAGGCCCTGCCGCGTTCGAGGTCGGTGGGCTCCAGCACGTCCCCCCGGACGCCGACGACGGCGCCGTCCTCGACGACGAGCTCGTCGACCCGGTGCCGGAAGGCGAACCGGACCAGCCCGCGCCGCTCGCCGTCGAGCACCGGTTCGGCGAACACCCGGACGACCTCCGGGCCGGTGCCCCAGGTGAGGTGGAAGCGCGGTACCGAGTTGCCGTGGCCGTCCGCGGTTCCGTCACCGCGCTCGGCCCAGCCGACGACCGGCGTCAGGCGCAGCCCGAGGTCGTGCAGGTACCGGCGCTTGTCGTGGGCGGCGAACTCCACGTAGGCGCGCGCCCACTGACGGGCCCAGTGGTCCTCCCGGCCACGGTCGAACCCGGCCGAACCCTGCCAGTCCTGCCAGGCGAGCTCGACGGAGTCGGAGATGCCCATGCGGCGCTGCTCGGGGCTGTCCACGAGGAACAGGCCGCCCAGCGACCAGAACGCCTGGCCTCCGAGGTTGTCGCGGTTCTCCTGCTCCACGACGAGCACGCTGCGGCCCGCCCTGACGAGCTCGTACGTCGCGACGAGCCCGGCCAGGCCGGCACCGACGACGATCACATCGGGTTCGAATGCCATGGTCTTCCTTCGCGGTCTGAGGGGACGCGTATGAAGCCCGTGCGGCCCGCGGCCGCGCCGGACCGCACCCGGTGACGCTCTGCTCGACGGCCGGATCAGTACGTTCGCGGGCCGGTGCCGACCGGTGGGCGATGCGGCTGTCAGCGCATCGGCCCAGGCCCGCGAGCACCGGATGGATCTGCCTATCCGATAGGATTTCCTATTGACGAGGGCATCATGGCCGGTGGTCCGACGCCCGTCAAGGAGGAGAGCCCGTGCCGAAAGGTCCGACGAAGCGACGCCCGCAGACCCGGGCGCGGCTGCTCGACGCCGCGATGGAGGCGTTCGCCGAGCTGGGATTCCACGGTGCGACGATCGACGAGATCTGCCGCAGGGCCGGGTACACGACCGGGGCCTACTACTCGAACTTCGCCAGCAAGGACGAGCTGTTCTACGCGCTCTTCGACGAGCAGGCCACGAAGGCGGTGGACCGCTTCTCCGAGCGGCTGTCCCGGCTCGACGACCCGACGTCGCCCGAGCAGCTCGTCGCCCTGGCCGGAGAGATCGGCCCGGACGAGCGGCGCTGGTTCCTCGTGAGCACCGAGTTCACCCTGTACGCCATGCGCAACCCGGAGGCGGCCCGGACCCTGGCCGACCACGACGCGAGAGTCCGGGCGAAGCTCGTCCGGGTCCTGGAGCGCCTGCTGGACGAGATGGGCAGAGCGCCCGCCGTCGACCTGGAGCAGTTCGCCCGGCTCCTCATCGCCATCCGGGAGGGCGGCCTGATGCAGAGTCTCGTCGAGCCGGAGCAGCTTCCCCCGAACAGCCTTGAGCGAGACTTCCTGCCGGTCCTGCTGCGCGCCGCCAGCGCGGAGCGGGACGACGGTCCCGCCCCGCGCGGAACGTGAGTGAGCCCGGCGGTCCGTGCCGAAGCACGGGCCGCCGGGCTCGTGGCCGTCACCGGTGCCGACGCCGGTGGCGTCAGGCGTGGGGCTGGGTGAAGCGGATGGCGTTGCCGAAGGGGTCGCGCAGACCGCAGTCGGTCCCGTAGGGACGCTCGGTGGGTTCCTCGGTGAACTCCACGCCCCGGCCCAGCAGGGTCTCGTAGGTCTTGCGGCAGTCGTCCGTGGTGAGGATGAGCGGCCCGCCGAGGACCCCCTTGGTCAGCAGCTCACGGACCTGCTGCGCCGTCTCCTCGGTCATCGCGGGCGGGCCGGGCCGCTCCAGCAGGACGTGCCGGTCCGGACTGCCGGGGACGCCGACGGTCAGCCAGCGCATGAAGCCCATGTCGACGTCCGCGGTCACCTCCAGGCCGAGCTTGCCGACGTAGAAGTCGAGGGCCTGGTCCTGGTCGAGGACGTAGAGCTGGGAATGGGTGATGGCGTTGAACATGGCCATCACGCTATGGGGTGCACCGGGCGGAATACTTATCCGAAACTGCTCAGTCGGCGGCGGTCAGGAACTGGGCCGCGTCCAGGTCTTCGTGAAACAGGTGGGCACGGCCGTGGCCGCCGCGTGCCTGCGGTACTCCCGCGGCGAGCGCCCGACGATGTCGCGGAACGTCCGGCTGAAGGTCCCCAGGCTGCCGAAGCCGACGGCGTAGCAGATGTCCGTCACGCTGCGGTCGGTCTCCCGCAGCAGGCACATGGCCCGCTCGACGCGGCGGCGTTGCAGGTAGCGGTGCGGCGTCTCGCCGAACGTGGCCCGGAAGGTACGGACGAAGTGCGCCTCGGAGACGTGGGCGACGCGGGCCAGGGCTGGTATGTCCAGGGGCTGCGCGTACCGGCGGTCCATGGTGTCGCGGGCCCGGAGCATCCGGCGGTTGCTGTCCTCCGTCGCACGGCTCACGGCCCCATCACACCACGCGCCCGGCCGCCGTCGACGGGCCCGGCCCACGCGACGGGCACGGGCGCGGCCCGGCGTGCGGTGCGCGCGCCGGGCCGCGGGAACGTCAGGGGCGGTCACAGACCACCGGTGTAGAGCAGGCGGTTGGGAGAACCGGGGTCGATCGAGCGGACCTTGTCCTTGCTGGCCGTGTCGGCCAGCCAGCGGGCGAGCGCGGCGGAGGAGACGTCGCCGTACTCGTCCTTGGCGAGCGCCGCCACCCCGGCGACGTGCGGCGAGGCCATGGAGGTGCCGTTCAGCGCCACGCTGCCACCGCCCAGCCGGGCGGAGACGATCGCCTGGCCGGGTGCGTACAGGTCCAGGCAGCGGCCGTGGTTGCTGAAGCTCGCCTCGGCGTCGTCCCGGCGGGTCGCGCCGACGGTGACCGCGGAGCGGGCACTGGCCGGGGAGACGCGGCAGGCGTCCTCGTCCGCGTTGCCCGCGGCCACGACGGGGAGCACCCCGGAGGCGGCCAGGTTCTCGGTGGCCATGTTGGTGGCGAAGGAGTAGGAGCCGCCCAGGGAGCCGTTGAGCACGGCGGGACCCTCGGCGTTGCGGGCCGTCCAGTCGAGCCCGGCGACGATGCCGCCCATGCTGCCCTTGCCCTCGCAGTCCAGCACGCGGACGCTGACGAGCTTCGCCGCGGGGGCGACACCGAACGTCGAGCCGGCCACCGTACCGGCGACGTGGGTGCCGTGGCCCGCGCAGTCGGCGCCGTCGCGGCCGTCGCCGACGGCGTCGAAGCCGGGGACGGCCCGGCCGCCGAACTCCTGGTGCCGGTAGTCGATGCCGGTGTCGAGAATGAAGACGGTGACGCCGGAGCCGTCGTTGCGGGTGGTGAAGTCGGAGTCGAGCGGCAGCTCCCGCTGGTCGATGCGGTCCAGGCCCCAGCTCGCGAGCGGGGCGGCCGGAGCGGCGGAGGGCAGCGCGTCGGCCCGTACGACGGCGTCCTGCTCGACGGCGGCGACGCCGGGCAACGCGCGCACGGCCGCCACCTGCTCCTCGGTGAGGGAGGCGGCGAAGCCGAGCATCGCCGAGCGGTACACGAAGTCGGGGTCCGCTCCGAGGCCATCGGCGATCGCCTTCGGGTCGAAACCGGTGTCGAGGGTGACGAGGTACCGGCCCGGGATGGCGTCGGGGCTGCGGTGGAGCGGTGCCAGTGTCCCGGCGTTCGGCTCGGGCGCCTCGTCGGCGGTGCCGGCGGCGAAGGCGAGGGGCGCGGGCAGGAGCGCCGCGGCGGTCAGCAGGGCCAGACGGTGCGTCAGGGAACGGGACATCGGTGGCACCTCTCAGACGTGGGGAGCATGGGCCGCCGCACGCGCCTGATCGCTGACGTGTTCGACGGCCGTCTCCCTGCCCATCGTCCGCGGCACACCGCGGGCTTGAGGGGCGTCACCCGTCCGAGGGGTGCGAGTGTGGCGTTCGCCCGCCCGCTCCTCCCGCCGGCCAGGGGAGGGACCTCCCGTCACGCGTCCGCGCCCTGCTCCGTCCGGAGGAGGGCCGGGTCGGCGTTGCGGCACAGCCACCGGTGGTACACCTCGCACTGCCGCGCGATCTCGAGGTAGGCCGCGCGCAGGTCCTCGAAGACGGCGTCCAGGTCGGTGCCCGCCGTGGCGGCCGGCCGGGAGACCAGCAGCAGGCGGACGGTGAGCGGATCACCGGCGAGGGGCCGCACGACGAGCCCCGAGCGCTCCGGGGAGGTGGGCTGGCACGGCATGACGGCCTCACCGGCGGCGGTCAGCACCCAGGCGGTGGCGTAGTCGCCGAGCACGACCTTGGGGTTCACCCCATGCGCCGCGAAGACGCGGCGCAGGCCGTCCCACTCGCCGTCCGCGCTCGGGTCGACCATCCAGCGGTCCCCCGCGAGGTCCTCGAGGGTCAGCTCGCGGCGCTGAGCGGCCGGATGGGAGTCGGGGACGGCGACGAACTGCGGCTCCCGCTCGATGAGGAGCCGCAGTCGCAGCCCGGAGGGCAGACTGAGCGGACTGCCCTCCACCTCGTGCACGAAGGCCGCGTCGAGCTGCCCGCTGGCGACCATCCGCAGCAGCAGGTTGGCCGAGGTCTCGAAGTGGATGGTGGTGTCGACGTCCGGATAGCGCTCGTGCAGACGCCGGAGCCAGCCCACGACGGTACTGCTGCCCGTGCCGCCGGTGCTGCCGATGCGCAGCCGCGCCCCGTCGGAGCGCAGCGCGGCCTCCCGTGCCTCGCTGATGAGGGCCGCCATCTCCGTGACGATGGGACGGGCACGGCTGAGGACGGTGCGGCCGAGCGGGGTGGGGCGGCTGCCGGTGCGCTCCCGGACGAAGAGGCGGCCGCCCAACGCCTTCTCGATGCGCCGTAACTGGGTCGTCAAGGAGGGCTGCGTCATGCTCAGGCGGCGCGCGGCGGCCCTGACGCTGCCCGCGTCGGCGATGGCACACAGCGCCCGCAGATGCCTGACCTCCAGCTCCACGAGCGGAGGATATCGGCGGCGTGCGCGGGGCCACCAGGGGTCGGATGCCCCGAACACCCGGAAAGGCACGGGGGTATAGCTCAGGGCTATCGCCTGCTGACATCCTCCGCCCACCGTGCCATGTACCCGACACTCACTGGGACCGCGATTCGGTCCGGGCGCCCGGCCGGCCGCAACCCCCCACTCGCAGGCGGCCGGTCGGAGTCCGGCGATGAAGGGACACCCCCCATGAAGTACCTCAGAAACGTGCTGACGGCCGCCCTGGGGCTGGGCCTGGCGACGGGACTCGCCGCCGTGCCCGCCACGACCACCACGGCGTCGCCCGCCACTCCGACCGAGACCCACGGCGAGCGGGGCTTCGTGACCGCCGCCTTCACCGGCCCGCGCACCCCGGACGCGAGCGTGTCCGAACAGGAGGCCACCCGGGCGTTCTTCGAGGCCGTGCGCGCCTCCGCGCTCAAGAAGCACGCCGAGGACCCGAGCGCCCAGGTCGTCACCGTCACCTACGACGCCAGCCGGGCACCGTCGTTCGCCGGTGAGATCGCCAGCTCAACCCGGATATGGAACTCCTCCGTCAGCAGCGTGCAGCTCCGCGAGGGCTACCCCGCGGACTTCCGCTACTACGAGGGGAACAGCTCGCGCGGCTCGTACGCGTACACGGACGGGCGCGGCAACGGCTACATCTTCCTCGACTACCGGCAGAACCAGGTCTACGACTCCACCCGGGTGACGTCGCACGAGACCGGGCACGTCCTCGGGCTGCCGGACCGGTACTCGGGGCCGTGCAGCGAGCTGATGTCGGGCGGCGGACCGGGGCCGTCGTGCACCAACGCCTATCCGAACCGCGACGAGATCCGCCGCGTCAACTCGATGTGGAGCTACGCCCTCTCGGCGTTCGACAAGGAGTTCGCGCTGAAGTAGCCCCGTCGGCGCAGTGGAGCCCGCCCGGGAGCCCGCGCGCCGCACCCGGGCTCCGGGGCCGGCCCGAACAGCCCCCGGCACGGCGCCCGTCCGGCCATCCGGCCGGACGGGCGTCCGGGTTGTCGGTCCCGGGTGAGAGGGTGGGACCTCCGGTCGGCGCCTGCCGTGGCAGAGCGGTACGCGTCGGGGCCGGAACGCCACGAGAGGGGACGTCCCATGCTGCCTCCCGCCGTCGACTCACTGTGCCTGCTGGCCGCCGCCGTGATCGTGCACGACGCCGAGCGGGACCGGGTGCTGCTGGTCCAGCGCGGCCCGAACGCGAAGTTCGCCAGAGGGCGGTGGGACCTGCCGGTCGGCAAGGCCGAGCCCGGCGAGCCGGTCACCGAGGCCGCGGTGCGCGAACTGCGGGAGGAGACGGGGCTCGTGGTCCGGCCCGAGGAGTTGACGCTGGTCCACGTCGTGCACGGGTCCCGCAGCGTCGAGGCGGCCGGCGGCTATCTGACGGTCGTGTTCGCCGCCCGGACGTGGACCGGGGAGCCGGTCAACGCGGAGCCGGAGAAACACGCGCGGGTGAGCTGGATACCCGCCGCGGAGGTACCGGCGGACGCTGTGGAGCCCACCGCGGAGGCGGTGGCCCGCTACCGGGCCGGTGAGCACCGGGTGCTGCTCACCGGCTGGGGGTCAGCCGCCACAGCGAGGTGACCTCGGCGGCGCGGGCCGCGTGCAGCGGGTCGGCGGCGTCGCCGGAGCGCGGGTGGGTGGGCCGGGTGTCCAGCCGGTCGACGACGGTGAGCCCGGCGGCGTCGAAGTGGCCGAGGAGTTCCTCGCGGCCACGCAGGCCGAGGTGCTCGGCGAGGTCGGAGAGGATGAGCCACCCCTCGCCCTGCCGCGTCAGGGCGCCGGGCAGCCCGGTGAGGAACGCGCGCAACATGCGGCTGCCGGGGTCGTACACAGCGTGCTCGAGGGCCGAGGTGGGCTTCGCGGGCAGCCACGGCGGGTTGCAGACGATCAGCGGCGCCCTCCCCGGCGGAACGTCGGAGGGGAAGAGGTCCGCCTCGACGACATCGATCCGGTCTGCCAGGCCCAGGCGCTCGGCGTTCTCCCGGGCGCAGGCGAGGGCGCGGGGGTCCTGGTCCGTGCCGACGACGCGGGCCACCCCGCGCCGGGCCAGCACCGCGGCGAGCACGCCCGTGCCGGTGCCGATGTCGTAGGCGAGGTCGTGGTCCCTGGGCAGCGGCGCGCGGGCCACCAGGTCCACGTACTCGCCCCGCACCGGGGAGAAGACGCCGTAGTGCGGGTGGATGCGGTCGCCGCCGAGTGCCGGCACCGGGACGCCCTTGCGCCGCCACTCATGGGCGCCGACGAGGCCGAGGAGCTCGCGCAGGGAGACGGCGAAGGGCTCGTCCCCCGGCGGCCCGTAGGCCTCGGCGCAGGCGGCCCGCACGTCCGGGGCGCGGCGCAGCGGTACGGCGTAGCCGGGTTCGACGGGAACGAGCAGCATGCCGAGCACGCGCGCCCGTCTGCCCTGCTCCTGGCGGTGCCGGTGGAAGGCGTCGTACGGCGTCGCGGGCTCCGGCCTCGCCGACCGGCGGGGCGCGCGGTCGACGCGTCGGCCGAGCGCGGCCAGCAGCTGCCGGGCGCCCTGGAAGTCGCCGCGCCACAGCACGGCCGTGCCCTCGCAGGCCAGCCGGTACGCCTCGGCGGCGCGCAGGCTGTCGTCCGCCTCCCGGACCCGCCGGGGTGCGGGGGCACCCGACGCGGAGCGCCAGCGCAGCGACCGCTCCGAGGAGGGGAGGGGGAGGACGTCCATGTCAGGCATGTCTGGACTCTAGCCCGGCCGCGCACCGCCCCCCGAGCCGGTCCGTGCCCCGCTCCTCGCGGCGGCAGAGCGGAGCGCGGGAGAATCATGGGGTGACCCCACTGTCCGACGATCACTTCGGCGGCGCGCTCGACGGCCTGCCCGAGGCGCTGCGCGCCGCGCTGCCGTCGCCGCTGACTCCCGTCGCGGACGAGCGCTTCGCCGCGCGCGGCCTGGAGCTGCTGCTGAAGCGGGACGACCTCCTGCACCCGGCCCTGCCCGGCAACAAGTGGCGCAAACTCGTCCCCAACCTCCTGGCAGCCCGTCGGCGTGGGGACGAGGCTCTGCTGACCTTCGGCGGCGCGTACTCCAACCATCTGCGGGCCACCGCCGCGGCCGGACGGCTGCTGGGCCTGGCCACCGTGGGCGTCGTGCGGGGCGACGAGCTGGCGCGGCGTCCCCTCAACGCCTCGCTGGCCCGCTGCGCGGCCGCCGGCATGCGGCTCCACTTCGTCTCCCGGAGCGAGTACCGCGAACGCGCCGACCCCGCGTACCGGGCCGGACTGTGCGAGCGGCTCGGCCTGCCGCCCGGAACGCTCGTCGTCCCCGAGGGCGGGAGCAACGACCGGGCCGTCCACGGCTGCGTAGCGCTGGGCCGGGAGCTGCGGGGTGCCGCCGACGTCGTGGCCGTCGCCTGCGGGACCGGAGGCACGCTGGCGGGTCTGGCGGCCGAGGGGCCGCCGGTCATCGGCGTACCCGTCCTGGCGGGCGGCTTCCTGGGCGCGGAGGTGACCCGGCTGCAGCGCGAGGCGTTCGGCGGCCCACGCGGCACCTGGCGACTGGAGGAGCGCTTCCACTGCGGCGGCTACGCCCGCAACACCCCCGCCCTGGAGGCGTTCGCCCGGGACTTCGAGGCGCGGCACGGGCTCGCCGTGGAACGGGTCTACGTGGCGAAGGCCCTGTACGCGGTGACGACGCTGGCCGCCGAGGGGGCCTTCGCGGCGGGCAGCCGGGTCGCCGTCGTCGTCACCGGCTAATCTCTCCCCATGCCCCCCATGATCCGAGACGCCACGTCCGACGACGTCCCCGTCATCCTGGACATGATCCGGGAACTCGCCGCGTACGAGCGGGCCGCGGAACAGGCCCGGGTCACCGAGCGGCAGCTGCGCGACGCGCTGTTCGGGCCGCACCCGGCCGTCTTCGCGCTGATCGCGCAGGACGAGGCCGGCTCCCCCGTGGGCTTCGCGCTCTGGTTCCGGAACTTCTCCACCTGGACGGGCACGCACGGCGTCTACCTGGAGGACCTGTACGTGCGGCCCGAGGCCCGGGGCGGCGGGTACGGCAAGGCGCTGCTCGCGGAGCTCGCGCGGATCTGCGTGGAGCGCGGCTACGAGCGCTTCGAGTGGTGGGTGCTGGACTGGAACGAGCCGTCGATCGGCTTCTACCGCTCACTCGGTGCCGAGGCCATGGACGAATGGACGGTGTTCCGGATGAGCGGCGAGCCGCTGCGGGCCCTGGCGGCCACCGGCCCGGGGGTCGGCGCCGGGGTCGGCTCCGGCACGGGAAGCAACGCAGCGTAATCTACTTGGAATTGATAGTGCCATACCCCTAGCCACGGACAGTGCCCATGTGTTTACGATGGGTGACAGTTCACGGTATGGGAAGGCGTGCCGGCTTCCGTGGGACAGCGTGCCACGGATCGCGGTAGCGTCGCAGGCGGACCATCTGCTTCGCGCCGGCCCGGCCCTCCGGTAGCCCGGGGAGTCGGCGGGTGTTCGCGGCAGCCCAACCAGTTTGTGTCACCTTGGAGGTGAGGGTGTCCCAGATCGTAGGTGCGGACAAGGACTTCGTCGAGGTCCGGCTGCCCGCGGCGGGTGCCTATCTGTCGGTGCTGCGGACGGCCACGGCCGGTCTTGCCGCCCGCTTGGACTTCACCCTCGACGAGATCGAGGACCTGCGCATCGCCGTCGACGAGGCCTGCGCGATCCTCCTCCAGCAAGCGGTGGCGGGTTCCGTCCTCAGCTGTGTCTTCGCCCTGGTGGGAGACTCACTGAGAGTGACGGTATCGGCGCCGACGACGGACGGTCGCGCCCCCGAGCGCGACACCTTCGCCTGGACGGTGCTCTCGGCGCTGGCCGGCGAAGTGGACTCGGCCGTGGCCGAGGACCGCACGGTCAGCATCAGCCTGCACAAGAAGCGCGGCGCCGGCCCCGGGGCATCGTGACCGATGCCGAGGGGCCGTCCCGCAACGAGGGGGCCGGTATGAACGACCTGGAGCGCAACGCGCCGGTCGGCCGCCACGACATGGCGGCGGATACGGCGATCCCGGAGCAGCAGGCCCGACCGCATCCGGCCGACGTCGGCCAGCGGGCGGAACCGGTGAAGCGGGCGGAGGCCATGGAGCAGCAGCCGGAGCAGCATCGCGCGGGCGGCGGCGCGAACGACGGGTCGGCGAGTGACGGTGCCGCCCGGCAGCAGTCCGGGCCGGACCGCTCCGGAGCCCGGGAGCTGTTCATCCAGCTGCGCGGCCTCGACGCGGGCTCCCCCGAGCGGGCCGAGCTGCGCGACCGGCTCGTCCGCATGCATCTGCCGCTGGTGGAGCATCTGGCCCGCCGCTTCCGCAACCGCGGCGAGCCGCTGGACGACCTGACGCAGGTGGCCACGATCGGCCTGATCAAGTCGGTGGACCGGTTCGATCCCGATCGCGGTGTGGAGTTCTCCACCTACGCCACGCCCACCGTCGTGGGCGAGATCAAACGCCATTTCCGGGACAAGGGCTGGGCGGTACGGGTCCCGCGGCGGCTGCAGGAACTGCGGCTCTCGCTCTCCTCGGCGACGGCGGAGCTCTCCCAGCAGCACGGCCGGGCGCCGACGGTGCACGAGCTGGCGGAGCGGCTGTCGATCTCCGAGGAGGACGTCCTGGAGGGGCTGGAGTCGGCGAACGCCTACAGCACCCTGTCGCTGGACGTACCGGACACGGACGACGAGTCCCCGGCCGTGGCCGACACCCTCGGCGCCGAGGACGACGCGTTGGAGGGCGTGGAGTACCGGGAGTCGCTCAAGCCCCTGCTGGAGCAGCTCCCACCGCGGGAGAAGAAGATCCTCCTGCTGCGCTTCTTCGGCAACATGACGCAGTCGCAGATCGCCCAGGAAGTCGGCATCTCGCAGATGCACGTGTCCCGGCTGCTGGCCAGAACCCTGGCCCAGCTCCGGGACAAGCTCCTCGTGGAGGAGTGAGGCTCTGCGCGCTCCCGCGGTCCGCCAAAGGTGTGGCGGCTCAGGCGTCAGCGTCCCGGACGCGGCCCGTCTCGACACCGAGTGCGGCGGCGGCCCGGGAGTGGAACAGGCACACCAGAACGGCGATGGACGTGGCGGCCAGGGCGAGGCCGCACGCGACCCACCAGCCGGTGCCGGAGCCCATCTGCCAGCCGACCGGCAGCGCCAGAAGCTGGGTGAAGATCGCGGGCCCGCGGCTCCACCGGCGCAGGCGCCACAGCCCGCGTGCGGTGAGCAGCGGCAGCAGCGCGAGCGCCAGCACGGTGACGGCTCCCGTCACCGCCTGGACGGTGCCGTCGGTGCGCCCTCCGGTGAACGGCAGCACGAGCATGACCACGCCGACGGTGAGAACGACGAGGCCCTCCAGCGCGACCAGCCCCGCGGCCACCGCGACGCGGGTGGGCCGCTCGGCCGCCGTCACACCGCCCTCGGCCTCGGGCGCCTCCGGCTTGGGCCGGGCGCCGCCCCCGGCCTTCTTCCCGCCGGACGCCGCCGGCCCCGGTCGCTTGCCTGCTCGGTTTCTGCTCACCCCGCCAGCGTAGGGGGTGTCCCGAACGTCCCGTCCGGCCGGGAAGCCTGGCCCGTACGGCCGAGCGCGTCCGGAGGCCGTCGGGGGCGGGCGGGAGTGCGCTGGGGAGCGGGCCGGGTGAGCGTTCCGACCGCCAGTCGGTAACCTGCACACCATGCGCGCACTCCTCGTGGTCAACCCGAAGGCAACCACCACCAGTGCGCGCACGCGGGACGTCCTCGTCCACGCGCTGGCGAGCGACCTCAAACTCAGAGTCGTCGAGACCGGGCACCGGGGGCACGCGCGCGAGCTGGCGCGACAGGCGGCGGAGGACGGCGAGACGGAGCTGGTGATCTCCCTCGGCGGTGACGGCACCGTCAACGAGGTCGCCAACGGGCTGCTGGAGCCCCACGGCCCCGACCCGGACGGGCTGCCGAGGCTGGCGGTCGTGCCGGGCGGCTCGACGAACGTGTTCGCCCGCGCCCTGGGCCTGCCCAACGACGTCGTCGAGGCGACCGGCGCCCTGTTGAACGCGCTGGAGAACGGCAGGAGCCGGACGGTGGGGCTGGGCCTCGCCTCGGGCACCCCGGACACGGATGACGCCGGAGTCCCGCCGCGCTGGTTCACCTTCTGCGCCGGCTTCGGCTTCGACGCCGGCGTCGTCGGCCGCGTCGAGCAGCAGCGGGAGCGCGGGAAGCGCTCCACCCACGCCCTGTACATGCGGCAGGTCCTGCGGCAGTTCTTCGGTGATCCGCATCGTCGGCGCGGCACGATCACATTGGCCGAGCCGGAGCGGGAACCGGTCGAGGGTCTCGTGGCGTCCATAGTCTGTAACACCGCTCCCTGGACTTTCCTGGGGAACCGGCCGGTGTACGCGGCGCCGGAGGCGTCGTTCGACACGGCGCTCGACGTCCTGGGGCTGACCAGGCTGTCCTCGACCGCGGTGACGCGGTACGGCACACAGCTCCTCACGTCGTCGCCGGAGCGTGGCCCGCGTGGCAAGCACGCGGTGTCACGGCATGACATCCCGGCCTTCACCTTGCATTCGCAGGTGCCGCTGCCGTTTCAGATGGACGGTGACCACCTGGGGCTGCGTACGAGCATCAGCTTCACAGGTGTTCGGCGTGCACTGCGTGTGATTGCGTAAGTAGAAGGGCCGAAAGTCCTTCCACTCGAACGTTTAGGCCAGTCTCCACCCACTAGAAGTACGGCTGTGAGGCAAGCGACACCAAGGAATCAAAAAAAACTTGCCTGAAGGGGTTGTATCCGTCGCCGAGGTTTGCGAGTCTCTTCGTGGCGATCGGGACAGCGCCTTCCGGCAGCTCCCGAGTCAGCCCGAACTCCCTCCACGAAGCCGTGGGACCCGCATCACATCAACTGATCGGCCCTTCCTTTGTCGAGGGATTCGTGAAAGCGTTCACATTCACAAGCCACGTACCAACCGCGTAGGAGATGGAGCAGCCATGGACTGGCGTCACAACGCCGTTTGCCGCGAGGAAGACCCCGAGCTCTTCTTCCCCATCGGCAACACCGGTCCTGCGCTGCTGCAGATCGAGGAAGCCAAGGCCGTCTGCCGCCGCTGCCCCGTCCAGGAGCAGTGCCTGCAGTGGGCCCTGGAGTCCGGTCAGGACTCCGGCGTCTGGGGTGGCCTCAGCGAGGACGAGCGTCGCGCGATGAAGCGCCGCGCCGCCCGCAACCGCGCGCGTAAGGCGACCGCCTGACGCCCGGCGTGGCCACCCGCTGCCCCGAGCCGCAGCACGCAGTGCCGGCAAGCCACCGCTAGCACGCAGCACGACAGCCCGAGCCCCGGCGTCGTCCGATCTCCCGGACGGCCCCGGGGCTCAGTGGTGTGCGGAAGCACACGCGCCCGCCCGGTCCAGCGGGTTCAGGACTTCTCCGGGGCCACCGGCAGGTCGAAGACGACCCGGGTGCCACGCTCCTCCCCCGGCACCATGTCGAACGTCCCGCCCAGTTCGCCCTCCACCAGGGTGCGGACGATCTGGAGTCCCAGGTTCCCGGCCGTGCGGACGTCGAACTCCTCGGGCAGGCCGCGTCCGTCGTCCTGAACGGTCACCAGCAGCCGGGACGCACCGGTTCCCGGAGCCCCTCCGCGCACCGCGCCGATCTCCAGGGTCCCGTGCTCGTCGGGTCCGTAGCCGTGCTCCAGGGCGTTCTGGAGCACCTCGGTGAGCACCATCGACAGCGGCGTGGCCACCTCCGCCGAGAGGATGCCGAACCGCCCGGTGCGCCGCCCCACGATCTTTCCCGGTGCGATCTCGGCCACCATCGCCAGGACGCGGTCCGCGATCTCGTCGAAGTCCACGCGCTCGTCGAGGTTCTGGGACAGGGTCTCGTGGACGATGGCGATGGAGCCCACCCGGCGCACGGCCTCCTCCAGCGCCGCCCGCGCGCTGTCGTCACCGGTCGCGCCGATGCGCCGGGCCTGCAGGCGCAGCAGCGCGGCCACCGTCTGCAGGTTGTTCTTCACCCGGTGGTGGATCTCCCGGATCGTCGCGTCCTTGGTGATCAGCTCACGCTCCCGGCGCCGCAGCTCGGTGACGTCGCGCAGCAGGACGAGGGAACCGATGCGGGTCCCCTTGGGCCTGAGCGGGATCGCGCGGAGCTGCACCACGCAGTCGTCGCCCTCGATCTCGGCCTCCCGGTGCGCCCAGCCGCTGGCCAGCTTCACCAGTGACTCGTCCACCGGCCCCTTGGCGGGGGCGAGTTCGGCGGTCGTCTCACCGAGCTGCAGCCCGACGAGGTCGGCGGCGAGCCCGAGCCGGTGGTACGCGGACAGGGCGTTGGGGCTCGCATACTGGACGTGCCCTTCGGCGTCCAGCCTGATCAGCCCGTCCCCGACCCGGGGCGAGGCGTCCATGTCCACCTGCTGGCCGGGGAAGGGGAACTCCCCGGCGGCGATCATCTGCGCCAGGTCGGACGCGCTCTGCAGATAGGTCAGCTCCAGCCGGCTGGGCGTGCGCACCGTGAGCAGGTTCGTGTTGCGGGCGATGACGCCGAGCACCCGGCCGTCCCGCCGGACCGGGATGGACTCGACCCGCACGGGCACCTCCTCGCGCCACTCCGGATCGCCCTCCCGGACGATGCGGCCCTCGTCCAGCGCGGAGTCCAGCAGCGGACGGCGCCCCCGCGGCACGAGGTGACCCACCATGTCGTCCTGGTAGGACGTCGGCCCGGTGTTGGGGCGCATCTGCGCGATGGAGACGTAGCGGCTGCCGTCGCGGGTGGGTACCCACAGCACGAGGTCGGCGAAGGAGAGGTCGGAGAGGAGCTGCCACTCGGAGACGAGGAGGTGCAGCCACTCGAGGTCGGATTCGCCGAGAGCGGTGTGCTGGCGTACGAGGTCGTTCATGGAGGGCACGGTGCCGAGCCTAAGGCCTGCCCGGCGGATCAGCCGCGCGCGGGCGATACCGCGCGCTGGGGAGGACTGCGCGAGGGCTCGGAGCTGGCCAGCACGGCCCCCGCACGGGTCCCGCCTGGGCGGGGGGTGCGGCTCCCGCGCGTCTCAGCGCGTAGGTTCCCGCGCCTCTACAGGGCGCGAACGCACTTCGGGCCGCGGCGCCTGGACGGGACCCTCAACCCGTCCGGCACCGCAGCCCGGAGCGACCGGAGACCCGGGGCGCAGTCAGGGCAGAAGGCGCCCGTGGGTCTCGCTCTGCCCTCCTGTGCGGGGAGGACAGAAGCCCTGCTGTCGATTGTGGACTAGACCACTCGGTCTGTCCATGCCTTGAACGGACCCGGGCCCGCCTCAGGCTCGACAGCGTCGATTCTTGCGCACAACGGCGCCGGGCGACAGGCCCCGGGCTCCCCTATTCACGCCCGTCGAGCGATCGTCGAGGCCGTCACCGCTCGGGGCGCCGTCGAGGCCGTCACCGCTCGGGGCGCCGGAGGCGGGCGACGAACTTGTAGCGGTCCCCGCGGTAGACCGAGCGCACCCACTCCACCGGCTCACCCCCGCGGTCGAAGGAGTGCCGGGAGAGCATGAGCATCGGCAGCCCGACGTCCGTGCCGAGGAGCCCGGCCTCGCGGGGCGAGGCCAGCGACGTCTCGATCGTCTCCTCGGCCTCGGCGAGATGCACGTCGTAGACCTCGGAGAGGGCCGCGTAGAGCGAGGCGTACTTCATCAGGCTTCCGCGCAGCGCCGGGAAGCGCTTCTGTGACAGGTGCGTGGTCTCGATGGCCATGGGCTCGCCGCTGGCCAGCCGGAGCCGCTCGATGCGCAGCACCCGGCCGCCGGGCGGGATGTCGAGGAGGGCGGCCAGGCGGTCCTCGGCGGTGACGTAGGCGATGTCCAGGAGCTGCGAGGTGGGCTCAAGCCCCTGGGCACGCATGTCCTCCGTGTAGGAGGTGAGCTGGAGCGCCTGGGAGACCTTGGGCTTGGCAACGAAGGTGCCCTTGCCCTGGATGCGCTCCAGGCGGCCCTCGACGACCAACTCCTGGAGGGCCTGGCGCACCGTCGTGCGGGAGGTGTCGAACTCGGTCGCCAGGGTGCGCTCGGGCGGGACGGGGGTACCGGGGGGCATGGTTTCGGTCATCTCCAGGAGATGCCGTTTGAGACGGTAGTACTTGGGCACGCGGGCGACCCGCGAGCCGCCCTGGGCCGGCGCACCCGCCTCGCCACCAGGCTCTTCCACGCTCGTCGTGGCGGGCATGCCGCCGCCCTGGGGCCGCTGCCCCGCCTCCTGCCGTCCTGCTGCCGTCACCGGCTTCCTCCGACTCCGTGCGTAACGGCCTCACATCCTGGCATGACGGCACCGCTCGGCCACCGCCCGGCGCAGATGTCGGTCCGGTAACGGACCGGACGGGCCTTCTGATCCACTCTTGACACCCCTATAGGTCTAGGCCAAGCTGCGGGAACTGGTCTAAACCATTAAAGACCAATCCCAGTCCCACGGGCACTACCTCGTCGTATGTCATCTCGGTGGGCGGGAGGTTCTGCATCCTGGGAGGGTGACGTGAAGCGCAAGCTCATAGCAGCCATCGGCGTCGCGGCGATGCTGGGCGTGTCGGCCTGTGGCTCCGACGACGGCTCGGGTTCCGGTTCCGGCGACAAGACCCTGACCGTGTGGGTCATGGACGGCTCCGCACCCGAGGAGTGGGTCACGGAGCTGAACAAGGAGTTCGAGGCCGCCCACGAGGGGGTGACCGTCAAGGTCGAGACACAGCAGTGGAACGGGATCCAGGAGAAGGTCACCACCGCGCTGTCCGAGGACTCGCCGCCGGACGTCCTTGAGCTGGGCAACACCCAGACCGCCGGCTACGCGGTCACCGGCGGTCTCGCCGACCTCACCGGCAAGAAGGGTGAGCTCGGCTACGACTCCTGGAACAAGGGGATGGTCAGCTCGGCCGAACTGGACGGCAAGCTGTACGCGGCCCCCTGGTACGCCGCCAACCGCGTCGTCGTCTACGACAAGAGCATCTTCGCCGACGCCGGCGTCAAGCCGCCCACCACCCGCGAGGAGTGGCTGGCCGGCCTGCAGAAGATCGAGGACGAGACCGACGCGCAGCCCATCTACCTGCCGGGCCAGAGCTGGTACGTCTACGCCGGTTTCCTGTGGGACGAGGGCGGCGACCTCGCCGTGCAGGACGGCGACCAGTGGAAGGGTGCCCTGGCCACGCCCGAGGGCGAGGCCGCCATGAACTTCTACCAGGAGCTGGCCGCCTTCTCCACCGCGCCGAAGGACACCGACGAGGCCACCCCGCAGCAGTCCACCGACATCGTGCCCAAGGGCGACGTCGCCTCCTGGATCGGGCTCGGCTGGGAGGCCGGCGGCGCCACCGCCGCCATCGAGGAGGCCGGCGGCGAGGCCGACTTCGGCTACTTCCCGATCCCGGGCAAGACGGCCGACCAGCCCGGCCACGTCTTCTTCGGCGGCTCCAACCTCGCCGTCCCGGAGCGCTCCCAGAACAAGGAGCTCGCCCAGGAGTGGCTGAAGCTCGCCACCTCCGAGAAGTGGATGAAGAAGTACGCCGAGGTCACCGGCGGCGGTCTGCTGCCGAACTCCGAGGCCGCGCAGATCACCCCTGAGCCCGGGTCCTTCGCCGAGGCCATGGTCGCCTCCGCGGACGTCGGCCGGATCACCCCCGTGACGCCCGGCTGGGCCAACGTGGAGACCGACCCGAACCCGATCAAGCAGTACATGTCCAACGTGCTGCAGGGGACGGACCCCCAGAAGGCCGGCGAGGCCGCCGACAAGATCATCACCGAGCGCGTCAACCAGGGCTGACGCCCCCGACGGGGTGCCCCGGCCGCGTACCGGCCGGGGCACCCCGGGCCCCGTCCCACACCCCTCCGCAGCCCGCAGGCGAGGAAGTAGACCATGACCGTGCAGACCGAGGGCGTCACTCCCGTGGCCGAGGAGCCGCCCCCGCGCGAACCGGCCCCGGGGCCGGCCACCCCCGCACCACGCCCCAGGCGGAGCCTGCCCTCGGGCTGGCTGCCCTATCTGCTGATCGCCCCCGCCGTCCTGGCCCTCGCCGTCTTCCTGGGCTACCCGCTCGTGCGCAACGTGCTGGTCTCGCTCCAGCAGCTCGGACGGGTCGAGATGATCTCCCGGGCGACCGTGTGGACGGGCTTCGACAACTACACGGAGCTGCTCGGGGACAGCGCGTTCTGGACGGTCGTGGGGCGAACGTTCGCCTTCATGACCGTCAACGTCGTGCTCATCATGACCTGCGGCACGCTCATCGGGCTCCTGCTCAACCGGCTCGGCAAGGTGATGCGGCTCGTGCTGTCCCTGGCCCTCGTGCTGGCCTGGGCCATGCCGATCGTCGCCTCGGCCACCGTCTTCCGCTGGCTCTTCGACACCCAGTTCGGCGTCATGAACTGGGTCATGCGCAGCCTCGGCTTCGAAGGCTACGAGCAGCACAACTGGTTCGAGACCGGCTTCTCGACCCTCGCGATCGTCACCCTGCTCGTCGTCTGGGCCTCGATCCCCTTCGTGGCCCTCAACATGTACGCCGGACTGACCACCATCAGCGGCGAGCTCTACGAGGCGGCCCGCGTGGACGGCGCCTCCGCGTGGCGGATCTTCCGCTCGGTCGTCTTCCCCATGCTCCGGCCGTTCTTCCTGATCACCACGTTCCTGGAAATCATCTGGGTCTTCAAGGCGTTCGCGCAGATCGTCGCCCTCAACTCCGGCGGCCCCAACCGCGAGTCCGAGACGCTGCCCGTGTTCGCCTACGTCGAGGGCATGAGCCAGATGAACTTCGGCGTCGCCGCCGCGGCCTCCGTGCTGACCATCCTCATCCTGCTGGTCGCGATGTCGTTCTACTTCCGCCTGATCCTCAAGCAGGAGGACGAGCAGTGAGCCACTCCACCACCCTCGCCGGACCGGCCGGCGCGCCCGACGCGGTCACGCCCCGGGCCGCGGGCCCCGACCGCGCGGCCGTCCGCGCCCGCCGCCGCAAGAGCCTGGGGCGGATCTGGCCCAACGCCCTGGCGCTCGTCCTGGCGGCGTTCTTCGTCTTCCCCGTCTACTGGATGTTCTCCACCTCCTTCAAGCCGGCCACCGAGGTGCTGACGAAGACGCCGACGTTCGTCTTCACGCCGACCTTCGAGCACTACGGCACGGCCACCGACGTGGAGCTGTTCTGGACCTTCGTCCGCAACAGCGTCACCGTCACCGTGGGCGCCGTCCTGCTCGCCCTCGTCGTCGCGCTGGCCGCCAGCTTCGCCATCGTCCGGATGAGGTTCAGGGGCCGCAAGGGGCTCGTCCTGGCCGTGATGATGGCTCAGCTCGCGCCCTGGGAAGTCATGGTCATCGTGATGTACCTCATCGCCCGGGACGCCCAGGTCCTCAACAACATCGGCTTCCTGACGCTCGTCTACTTCGTGATGGTGCTGCCCTTCACCATCTGGACGCTGAAGGGCTTCATCGCCGCCGTGCCGAAGGAGCTGGAGGAGGCGGCCATGATCGACGGCTGCAGCCGTACCCAGGCCTTCGTCCGGGTGATCTTCCCGCTGCTGGCCCCCGGGCTGATGTCGACGTCCCTGTTCGGCTTCATCACCGCCTGGAACGAGTTCGCCATGGTGCTGGTCGTCAACAAGGACCCCGAGGCCTACACCCTGCCGCTGTGGCTCACCCAGTTCCAGACCGCGTTCGGCAACGACTGGGGCGCCACCATGGCGGCGTCCTCGCTGTTCGCCGTCCCCGTCCTGCTCCTGTTCCTCTTCCTCCAGCGTCGTGCCGTCGGCGGGCTCAGCGCCGGCGCGGTGAAGGGATAACGCATGACCGTCCTCGCGACCGCCTCCCCGACCCTCCTGCGGGACGCACTCGCCGTCCTGCAGCCCGGCTTCGTCGGCACGGACGCCCCCGAGTGGCTGCTGCGCCGCCTCGACGACGGACTCGCCTCCGTCGGCCTGTTCGGGCGCAACATCGCCTCCGCCGACCAGCTCACCGAGCTCACCGCCCAGTTGCGGGCCGTTCGGCCCGACGTCCTCGTCGCCATCGACGAGGAGGGCGGCGACGTCACCCGGCTGGAGGCCCGCACCGGCTCCTCCTTCCCGGGCAATCTCGCCCTCGGACACATCGACGACCCGGAGCTCACCCGCGCCGTCGCCCACGAGCTGGGCCGGCGCCTCCTCGGGTGTGGGGTCAACCTCAACTGGGCGCCCTCCGCCGACGTCAACTCCAACCCCGACAACCCGGTCATCGGCGTGCGCTCCTTCGGCGCCGAGCCCGGCCTCGTCGCCCGGCACACCGCCGCCTACGTCGAGGGCATGCAGGCCGCGGGCGTGGCCGCCTGCACCAAGCACTTCCCCGGGCACGGCGACACCAACGTCGACTCCCACCACGCCCTGCCCCGCATCGACGTCGGCCTCAAGACCCTCGGCGAGCGCGAACTCGTCCCGTTCCGCGCCGCCGTGGCCGCCGGCACCAAGGTCGTGATGAGCGCCCACATCCTGCTGCCCGCGCTCGACCGGGACCGTCCCGCCACGCTCAGCCCCGCCGCCCTCACCGGCCTGCTGCGCGCCCCGGCCGACCGGGGCGGGCTCGGCTTCGACGGGCTCGTGGTCACCGACGCCGTCGAGATGAAGGCCATCGCCGACACCCACGGCATCGAACGCGGCGCCGTGCTGGCCCTGGCCGCCGGGGCCGACGCCATCTGCGTCGGCGGCGGTCTGGCCGACGAGGACATCGTCCTGCGGCTGCGCGACGCCCTCGTCCGCGCCGTCCGCGACGGCGACCTGGCCGAGGAACGGCTCGCCGAGGCCGCCGCCCGGGTACGCGACCTCGCCCGCTGGACCCGCGAGCGCGCCGCCGCCACCGGCCCGGACGGGACGGGGCGGCCGTCCGACATCGGCCTCACCGCCGCGCGCCGCGCCCTGCGCGTCACCCGCCGCTCCGAGGACAAGCCCTCGGACGCGCCCGTGTTCGTCGCCGCCCTCACCCCCGTCGCGAACATCGCCGTCGGCGACGAGACGCCCTGGGGCCTGGCCGCCGAGCTCACCCGGCTGCTGCCAGGCAGCGGGACCGGCGCGTGGGGCCCCGCGGACGCCGAGGCCGATGGCGTCGCCGCCCTCGCCGCACGGGTGTTGGCCGCGGCGGAGGACCGTAGGATCGTCGCAGTGGTCCGCGACGTCCACCGTCACCCCTGGATGGCCGCCGCCCTCGACGCCGTGCTCGCCGCCCGGCCGGACTCCGCCGTGGTCGAGATGGGCGTCCCTCAGGCACCGCCCGTGGGAGCCCTGCACATCGCGACGCACGGCGCCGCCCGCGTCTGCGCCCGCGCCGCCGCCGAGGTCGTCGCCGGCCGCCGGAGCGACGCCGCCGGACAGGTCTGAGCGGTGACGTCCGACGCCCGAGGCCGCCCGGCGCCCCGACCGCCCGGCGCCCCGGGGAGAAACCGCACCACAGCCGACTGGAGGCACCCAGCATGACCGTCACGACCGGTCGCATCATGTCCGGCGAGATGGCCGAACAGCCCGCCGTCCTGCGCCGCATCCTCACCGAGGGCGCACCGAGGATCCGCGAGGTCGCCGAGCGGATCGCCGCCCGGGCGCCGCGCTTCGTCCTCCTGACCGCGCGCGGCACCTCCGACAACGCGGCGCTGTACGCCAAATACCTGCTGGAGGTCCTGCTGGGCAAGCCCTGCGGGCTCACCTCCATGTCGACGACCACGGCCTACGGCGCCCGCCCCGACCTCACCGACTGCCTCGTCATCACCGTCAGCCAGTCCGGCGGCTCCCCCGACCTCGTGGCCTCCACCCGGGCGGCCCGCGAGGCGGGGGCGATCACCCTGGCCGTCACCAACAACGCGGACTCCCCGCTGGCCGAGGTCAGCGAGTTCCACATCGACGTCCTGGCCGGACCGGAGGAGGCGCTGCCCGCCACCAAGACGTACACCGCCGAACTGCTGGCCCTGTACCTCTTCGTCGAGGGGCTGCGCGGCGGCGACGGCGCGGGGCGGGCCGCGGCCCTGCCGGAGCTGGCCGAGCAGATCCTCGCCCGCCGGGACGAGGTCAGGGCCCTCGCCGGGCGGTACCGGTTCGCCGAGCGGATGGTCCTCACCTCGCGCGGCTACGGCTATCCGACGGCCAAGGAGGCGGCCCTCAAGCTCATGGAGACGAGCTACATCCCCGCTCTCTCCTACTCCGGCGCGGACCTCCTGCACGGCCCGCTCGCCATGGTGGACAACGTCTCCCCCGTCATCGCCATCGTCACGGACGGCAAGGGCGGCGAGGCCCTCCAGCCCGTCCTGGACCGGCTGCGGGACCGCGGTGCGGACCTCGTCGTCATCGGACCCAAGCCGCAGGTGGACGCCGCCTCGGCCGGCTTCGTGCTGCCGGTGGACGGGGTGCCGGAGGAGCTGCAGCCCGTGCTGGAGATCCTGCCGTTGCAGATGCTGGCCTACGAGGTGACCATCGCCCGCGGCCAGGACCCGGACGCGCCCCGCGCCCTGGCGAAGGTCACCGAGACGCACTGAGCAGCACGCCCCCGCAGTTCCGCGCCGGGCGCGAGTCCGGCCGGCGCGGCCCCCGGCTCCCGGGCACCGCCCGGCCCGGGGGCCGCTGCCGCTCCCGGCACATCACGGCCCACGGGCGCGGCATGGTCACGCGTGCGGTTGGCCCCCGCGCCTTCGGAACCGGGCCATTCCCCACGCGCCCGGACGTCGCCGCATCCCGCACGTCGCCGGACGCCCGCCGTCGCCGCGCGCCGACGGTCGCCGACCGCTCGGCGCGCATCTCGACCGTCGGCCTACCCCCACCGGACGCACCCGTGACGCCCCGGTCACCCACGGCTAGGGTTCCTGCGCACCTTGACGAAGATCACGAGGACAGCGGGAACGGAGGCTGAGCAGCATGAGCGGACCCGGGGCGCCGGCACCGACCGGCGAACGCGGCGCGGCGGGAGGCGGCAGCCCGTCGCCGGGGAAGATCGCGGTGTGGACGGCGGTGGCCCTCGTCGGCGCCGTCGGCTGGGCCATGCTCGCGCTCTCCCGCGGCGAGGAGGTCTCGGCCGCCTGGATGGTCGCCGCGGCCCTCGGCTCGTACGCCATCGGGTACCGCTTCTACGCCCGCTTCATCGCCCACCGTGTGCTGCGGGTCGACAAGACCCGCGCGACCCCGGCCGAGCGGCTGGACAACGGCGTCGACTTCCACCCCACCGACCGCCGGGTCCTGTTCGGGCACCACTTCGCGGCCGTCGCCGGGGCCGGTCCGCTCGTCGGCCCCGTCCTCGCCGCCCAGATGGGCTATCTCCCGGGCACCATCTGGATCATCGTCGGCGTCATCTTCGCCGGTGCCGTGCAGGACATGGTGACCCTCTTCTTCTCCACCCGCCGCGACGGCCGTTCCCTCGGCCAGATGGCCCGGGACGAGATCGGTCCGTTCGGCGGCGCCGCCGCGCTGGTCGCCGTCTTCGCCATCATGATCATCCTGCTGGCGGTGCTGGCCCTGGTCATCGTCAACGCGCTCGCGCACTCGCCCTGGGGCGTGTTCTCCATCGCGATGACGATCCCGATCGCCCTCTTCATGGGCTTCTACCTGCGGGTCCTGCGCCCCGGACGGGTCACCGAGGTCTCCGTCATCGGCGTCTTCCTGCTCCTGCTGTCGATCGTCGCGGGCGGCTGGGTCGCGGAGTCCTCGCTCGCCGACACCTTCACGCTCACCCCCGGCACGCTCGTCGTGTGGATGGTGATCTACGGCTTCGTCGCCTCCGTGCTGCCGGTGTGGATGCTGCTGGCCCCGCGCGACTACCTGTCCACGTTCATGAAGGTGGGCACCATCGCCCTGCTGGCGCTCGGCGTCGTCGTGGCGCTGCCGACGCTGGAGATGCCCGCCGTCACGGACTTCGCCTCCCGCGGGGACGGCCCGGTCTTCGCCGGATCGATGTTCCCGTTCGTCTTCATCACCGTGGCCTGCGGCGCGCTCTCCGGGTTCCACGCCCTGGTCTCCTCGGGCACCACCCCGAAGATGATCCAGAAGGAGACCCAGGTCCGCATGGTCGGCTACGGCGCCATGCTCACCGAGTCGTTCGTCGCCGTGATGGCGATGATCACCGCCTGCATCATCGACCCGGGCCTCTTCTTCGCCGTCAACTCCCCCGCCGGGGTGGTCGGTGACACCGTGCAGTCCGCCTCCGAGGCGGTCGCCGGGCTCGGCTTCAGCATCTCCCCCGAGGCGCTGGCGGCGGCCGCCGAGTCCGTCGAGGAGGACTCGCTGCTCTCCCGGACGGGCGGCGCGCCGACCTTCGCGCTCGGCATGTCGGAGATCTTCTCCGCGGTGATCGGCGGGGCATCGCTCAAGGCGTTCTGGTACCACTTCGCGATCATGTTCGAGGCGCTGTTCATCCTCACCACCGTGGACGCGGGCACCCGCGTCGGCCGGTTCATGCTCCAGGACACCCTGGGCAACGTCTGGAAGCCCCTGCGGGACGTGAGCTGGAAGCCGGGCGTGTGGCTGACGAGCGCGGCGGTCGTGGGCGGCTGGGGGTACTTCCTGTGGGTCGGCGTCCACGACCCGCTCGGCGGCATCAACCAGCTCTTCCCGCTCTTCGGCATCGCCAACCAGCTCCTGGCCGCTGTCGCCCTCGCCGTGTGCACGACGCTCCTGGTGAAGTCGGGACGGCTCAAGTGGGCCTGGGTGACGGGCGTTCCGCTCGCCTGGGACGTCTCCGTCACGCTCACGGCGAGCTGGCAGAAGATCTTCTCCGACGACCCGCGGGTGGGCTTCTTCACCCAACGGCGGATCTACCAGGAGGGCATCGACAACGGGGAGGTCCTCGCCCCGGCGAAGAACATGGACGACATGCACACCATCGTCACCAACTCCACGGTCGACGGGGTCCTGTGCGCGCTCTTCGCCCTGCTGATCATCGTGGTGATCGTGGACGCCGGACGGGTGTGCTGGAAGGCGGCCACCGCGCCGGAGACCGTGAAGCTCCACGAGGCGCCCTACCGGCGCTCCGCGCTCGTGGCCCCCGCCGGACTGTTCGCCACCCGCGAGGAGAAGGCGGAGCTGGCGGCGGCCCGCTCGGCGGGCGGGACGGAGCCGGAGAGCCCGGCGGAGGTGCGCTCGTGAGGGCGCCGGCGAGGCTCCCGGCGGTGACGAAGCTCCGGGCGGCCACCGCCCGGGCGCGCCGGTACTGGTGCGAGCTGACCGGTGAGGCCGCCTACGAGCGCTACGTGGCACACTCCCGCGCCCACGACCCCGAGGCACAGGTGCTCAGCCGCCGGGCCTTCGAGCGGCGCCGCACCGACGCCCGGGAGGCCGATCCGCGCGAGGGCTTCCGCTGCTGCTGAGACTTTCGGGAACGGCCGGGGAAAAGCCCGGCGCGATGTCAGAGCCGTGCAGCACACTGGTCGGCATGAACGCCACCATGAACCTCACCGTGCGCGCGGCCCGTCCCGAAGAGCTGGACGAGATCGGGGAGCTGACCGCCGAGGCGTATCTGGGCGAGGGGCTGCTGGACTTCGGCGAGGCGGATCCGTACCTCGCCGAGCTCCGGGACGCCCGCCGCCGGTCCCAGCTGGCCGAGGTGCTCGTCGCCGTGGACGATCACGGCGGGGACGTCCTCGGGGCGGTCGCCTTCGTCGGGGAGGGCGGGGAGTACGCCGACATCGCGCGGGCGGGTGAGGCCGAGTTCCGCATGCTGGCGGTGCGGCGTGAGGGCCGGGGGCGCGGCGCCGGCGAGGCGCTCGTGCGGGCCTGCATAGACCGGGCGCGGGAGAGGGGGCTGGCGAGGCTGGTGCTGTCCAGCCAGGCGAGCATGGAGCCCGCCCACCGGCTCTACCGTCGGCTGGGCTTCGTCCGCACCCCCGAGCGGGACTGGGAGCCGCTGCCGGACTTCGGGGCGCTGTGGACGTTCGCGCTCGAGCTGTCCGGCTGAGCCGGCGAGGCCGGGCAGGGCGCTGGTGCCCTGCCCGGCGCTGGGCCGTCGGTGGGGTGCCGGTCAGATGCCGCAGCTCGACGCGGACCAGTAGCGGCTGGAGCGGTGGTCGAGGTGGGTGTGGTCGTTGTGCCCGGGGAAGCCGGGGCCGAGGATGCCCCGGAAGCCGTGGTAGCGGGCCTGGCGGGCCAGCGTGCACAGCGAGTGGGAACCGGAGCCCAGGTCGGCGGCGTCGCCGTAGAGGTGTCGGCTGCTCGGGGAGCCGCCGACGGCGTTGTTGCAGGCGTAGGAGCGGAAGCCACTGGTGACGCGGATGGGCGCGTCACCGAGGGCGTGCCGCATGGCCTCCAGCTTCCACATGGTGCGCTTGGCGTTCTCCCGCGCGGTGGCGGCGCTCACGGCACCGCCGCTCCAGGTGGAGTTGCACCGGTTGAGCTCGCTGAAGTCGAAGTGCGCCGGTGAGCAGTCGGCTTCCTGGAGCGCGTAGATCTTGTTGTAGGTCTGCGATCCGGCGATGCCGTCGGCGGAGAGCCCGTAGGCCCTCTGGAAGCGCTTGACCGCCGCCTCCGTGGCGGGCCCGAACTCGCCGTCGATGGCGAGGACGTTGCCGTATCCGGGGTAGCCGGCGACGCGGATCTGGAGTTGCTTGACGTCCGAGCCCGAGTCACCCCGGTTCAGGGTGCGGCCCCAGGTGTAGCAGCTGTCGGCTTGCGCGGTACCCGCCGTGGCGATCGTGCCCGTGAGGGCCGCCGCCGCGAACATGACAAGTGCGAGGAACGTTCTGACCAGTCGTCTGCGCATGGCTGAAGAGCGTGGCGGAGCCGGTTGTACGCGTCAACAACACCGGCGCAATGCCAATGGACGGGCCTTTGACGACAACACCGCGCCCCGCGCCACGACTCCGCCGTCAGACGTCCGGGCACCGGCGGCTCCGCCGGCCCCGGGCAGCGGTGACCAGGGCCGACGGGGTAGCCGGTGCTGACGGCGTGGCCGAGCGGGGTGACCCGGGGCCGGCGGGCGGGTCAGTCGTTCGGAACCGTCTCGTAGCGGGGCGTCGCCTCGGCCATCTGACGCAGCACGTCCTTGCGCTCCCGCTTGGAGAGCCGGTCGATGTAGAGCCGCCCGTAGAGGTGGTCCGTCTCGTGCTGGAGGCAGCGCGCGAAGTAGCCGGTGCCGCGCACCTTGATCGGCTTGCCGTCGAGGTCCTGGCCGCTGACCTCCGCGTAATCCGGCCGGGCCAGCTCGCTGTAGGCACCGGGCACCGACAGGCAGCCCTCGCCACTGCCGTCCAGCCGCCGCCGCTCGGCCGGCAGCTCCGCCAGCACCGGGTTGCAGACGACGCCGACGTGCCGCACGCCCTCGTCGTCCGGGCAGTCGTAGACGAAGACCTTCAGGTCGACCCCGATCTGGTTCGCGGCCAGCCCGACCCCCTCCGCGGCCCGCTGCGAGGCGAACATGTCGTCCACGAGCCGGGCCAGCTCGTCGTCGAACTCCGTCACGTCCCGGCACTCGCGGTGCAGCACCGGATTGCCGACGACCGTGATCGGACGGGCGGTGCCCCGCTCGCGGTAGGCCCGCTCCCGCGCCTCACAGTCCTCGGTGTCGATCACGAACTCCGAGGCCGCCGCGTCCTCCCGGCCCTCCCCGGCCACATCCGGCCGGGTCTCCTGCTGCTGGGTCATGCCGCCGTACGCCTTCCTGACAACCTGCTGTTCCGCCCTACAGGGTACGGGGAGGCGGCACGGTGGCGGCTGCCAGCGGCGATTTCCGGCTACGGCTCAGCAGACCTCTTCCAGATCCCGCCACTCGCGGGTGTCCGGGCTGTCGGCCACCCAGCCGTCCAGGAGGCCGCGGACGAGGGAGGCGGGCGCGGCCAGACCGCATTCGCGCTCCGGCATCCAGATCTGGCCCGGCCCCCCGGGCGTCATATGGCCCAGCGGGCCGGGGTGGCCCGGCTCGCTGTGGTCGTGCGGGTCGTGCCGGGGCGCGCTGCCGTCGCCCTCGTCGCTCGGCATCCGCGACTCCGAGCAGGAACGGCACAGCAGCCGCACCGAGGAGGACCAGTCCTCGGCGGCGAAACCGGCGTCGGCGGCCAGCTGCTCCAGCGCCTCGCGGTCCGCCTCGGTGGCCGCCTCGAGCAGCACCACCCAGGTGGGCACCGGCGAGGGCGCCCACAGCTCTATCTCGTCGAAGACGGGGTATGCCGTGGGCCGTCCGCCCCCGCTCACCGTCCGCTCGCCGTTCGGCACGCCGTCGTGCAGCACCACCTCGCCCCAGCGCCGCCCGGAGGAGGGCAGCGGGATCGACTGCACGGTTATCCGGGCCGGGTCCAGCCGGCGCCCCCACACGACCTCCGACTCCCCCTCGGGGGACAGCCGCACGGCCGCGCTGCCCAGCTCCATGCCCGTCGGCTCGCCCAGGGCCGCGGCGTCGGCCGAGTCCGTCGGCACCTTCAGCCCGTAGGCCTGCCAGGCACGGCGGGCCAGCGGCCAGTCCTGCAGGGCGGTCGCGGCGATGCCCACGTTCCACCAGTCGGGGGCGCCCGTCGCCCGGTCCAGCAGCGCGACCGCGCGCAGACCGGCGGTGCGGGCCTGCTCCCAGTCGTGCCGGAACTTGTGCAGCAGGGCGAGGTTGAACCAGGACTCGGAGAGCCAGGGCTCCAGGTCGGCAGCGCGCGTCAACAGCTCGCCCGCGTCCTCGTACCGGCCGTCACCGATGAGGGTGAAGGCGCGGTCGGTGGCGAGCCGCCAGTCGGTGGACGGCCGGTGCCGTGCCCTGCCGAAGATCTTCACGATGATCCCGCCTGATTCCCGCCTGTCGATGATGGCGTCTGCCGTGTCCCTGTCGAGGGCGCCGCGTGCAGTGGCGTGTGGGGTCGCTACGGAGCACTTACCCCCGCATCCAACCATGCCCGCTCCGGCCCGCGCTCATTACCGCAAGGGGCGAACCGTTCCGCGGCGTTCCGGTCGCTACAGGGTCAGCTTGCTTCAGCCGACAGCAGGGCGCGACATGACGGGGGTCGGCCGGGTACGTGCCCGGTGAACGGCGGCCTCGGGGCCGCGGTGGGAGCGCCCGGACGGAGCCGTGCGAACACGGCGTGGAGAGGCCCGTACGCGGGGGGTGACGCCGGAGCCCGAACCGGCCGAACGGGTGCCCCGCGGGGGCTCAGTTCAGCTTGGGGCGTACCGGGGACGAGGACTCGTCGACGCCCTCGCCGAGGCTCTCCTCGGCGGCCGGACCGGGGTCCGAAGCGCCGTGGGAGTAGCGGGCGGTGTCCAGGACGGCCTGCTCCGGCACGGCGCCGCCGGAACGGATGAGGTCGATCCGGCCCATCACCTTCGACCGCAGGTCCGTGGGGACGTCGTCGTGGCCGCAGCATCGCTTGACGAGCTTCTTCACGGCCTGCTCCAGCCCGTACTTCTCCAGGCAGGGCGAGCACTCGTCGAAGTGCTCGGCCAGCTTCTCCCGGTCAGCGTCGGGCATTTCCTGGTCCAGGTACTCGTACAGGTGGTCCAGGACCTCTGAGCAGTCCGTCTCGTGCGGATCTCCGCAGCTCATGAGTCCGAGCCTTTCCGGTCGTGCGCTTCGTCGAACCCCCCGGAACCGCCCGCACCCGCAGCCGCCCCCGCGGGGACGAGGCCGCGCTCGCGCGCGTAGTCCTCCAGCATTCCGCGAAGCTGGCGGCGGCCTCGGTGCAGACGGGACATCACGGTGCCGATCGGCGTACCCATGATGTCGGCGATCTCCTTGTAGGCAAAGCCCTCGACGTCCGCGAGGTACACCGCGATGCGGAATTCCTCGGGAACGGCCTGGAGGGCCTCCTTCACGTCCGAGTCGGGCAGGTGGTCCAACGCCTCCGACTCGGCCGAACGCAGCCCCGTCGACATGTGCGACTCGGCACGGGCCAGCTGCCAGTCCTCGATCTCCTCCGCCGCGCTGCGCTGCGGCTCCCGCTGCTTCTTGCGGTAGGAGTTGATGAACGTGTTCGTGAGGATGCGGTACAACCACGCCTTGAGGTTGGTGCCCTCGCGGAACTGGTGGAACGAGCCGTAGGCCTTGGCGTACGTCTCCTGCACCAGATCCTCCGCGTCCGCCGGGTTGCGCGTCATGCGCAGGGCGGCGGAGTACATCTGGTCGAGAAAGCCGAGGGCGTCCCGCTCGAACCGGGCGTTGCGCTCGGCGTCCGTCTCCCGCGGCAGATGCTGCGTGCCGTCCTCGGTGCCCGTGACCGGACCCACCTCCTCCGTATCGGCGGCGAACCCCTTACCGGGCCCGCTGGAACCGGAGAATAGACGACGTTCCACACCATTCGCCGCCTGAATCTTCCCCGCACCGGCCAGCGCGAGGGTGGCCCAGTCCATCGCGACGGCCTGGGGACGCTGCGGGCAAGCGACTGAACCCATGGGGGCGGCTCCCTCTCCTGGTGCCTCGTGACGACGTGCGGTCCGTGCCGGACTCCCCGCCCGGCAGTCGGTCACAACACCGGCGCCCGGCGGATCATTCCCGGGTCAGCCACCCGGCCACGGCATCCGTGATCAGCGTCACAGCCGCGTCCTGGGAGAGCTCCGCCCGCTGGGGGACGGCGAAGCCGTGGTCGGCCTCCGGCACCTCGACGAGCTCCGTCCCGGCCGGGAACTCCCCGGGCCGCCCGAACGGGTCACGCCCGCCCTGGACGACGAGGACGGGCACCCCGGCGCCGAGGAGCTCCTCCGCCCGGGACTTCTCGGGCCGCCCCGGCGGGTGCAGCGGGAACGAGAGCGCCACGACTGCGGTGGCGCCCAGTTCCGCGGCGGTGCGGCACGCGACCCGGGCCCCGGCGCTGCGGCCGCCGGCCACGACGGGCAGCCCCTCGGCCGCCAGTCGGGGCCACAGCGCCCGCCAGGCCGTGTCCAGCGTCTTCGGGGCGGGCGCCACCTTCTTGCCCGCGACCCGCCAGGGCTGCTCGACCAGCGCGACCGTGACGCCGTGCCCGGGCAGTACCGCGGCCAGAGCGGCCAGGTCGCGCGCCTCGATGCCGCCGCCCGCCCCGTGCCCGAGAGCCAGGACGGTGTGCGCCCCGGAGGCGCGGTGCCAGGTGACGCGGGCCGGTCCGGCCGGGGTCTCGACGTCCTCGGTCTTCGGCTTCTCGGTGCTCATGGGGGCCATTAGACCCCGCAGCGCGAGCGGCTCAGAACAGCGTGCCGACCTCGGGGGCGTCGAGCTCCTCCACCAGCTCCGGGGCGTTGTTGCGCACGTTGCTGACCTCCGTGCTCACCGGGTAGGCGCGCAGCCGCCCGGTGGGCAGGCCGCCCAGCAGCTCCCGCAGCTCGCCCTCGTCGTCCCGCGCCGGGTCGAGCCAGGCGTCCCAGCGGTCCGCGGGCAGGGCGACCGGCATGCGCGGGTGGATGTCGGCCAGCGACCGGGGGCCGCCCTCCCCTCCTCCGGGCAGCGGCGCCGTCTCGGCCTCGGTGGTGATGACCGTGCACGTCACCCACCAGGCCCGGGGGTCGTCCGGAGCCCTGGTGACGTCCTTCCAGAACTCGTACAGCCCCGCCAGCGCCATCACCGAGCCGTCGACGGGCGTGACGAAGTACGGCTGCTTGCGGGGACGCTTCCGCCGGCCCCGCTGCTCCAGGTCCAGCTCCTCCTTGCCCGTCACCCACTCGAAGTAGCCGTCGGCCGGCAGCAGACAGCGGCGGGAGGTGAAGGCCCGGCGGAAAGCCGCCTTCTCGTGCACCGTCTCCGCCCGGGCGTTGATCATTTTGGCCCCGAGCTCCGGGGACTTCGCCCAGGAGGGCACCAGGCCCCAGCGCAACACCCGCAACTGCCGCACGGGGTCCGGATCGCCGGACCCCTTCACCGGCCGGTCGAGCACCGCGAACACGTCCTTGGTCGGCGCCACGTTCCAGTCCGGGGCCAGCGTCTCCGCCGGCTCCCACTTGCTCACATCGAAGAGCCCGACCAGGTCCTCGGGGCTCCGGCTCGCCGCGTACCGTCCGCACATGTGTGCAAGCCTGCCACGCGGCCCGGACATCCGGGCGCGGGAGGCGGGCCCTCAGGCGTCGCCGGGCGGCTCGATGTCGCGGGCGCTGAGGGCCAGTTCGTTGCGGAAGGTGACGTACGGCCGAATCCGCGTCGTCCCGCGTCCGGGGTGCGGCAGTTCGACGGCGGGGTAGACGTCGGTCTTCCGGCGGTCGGCCGAGTCGCCTCCGATGCGCCCGATCGGCACCGGCTCCGCCCCGGGGGCGGGCAGCAGGCGCAGGTCCCACAGGTCGTGTTCGGCGCTGCGCCGGGCCAGCGCCCCGGCGTACGGCAGCGAGACGGTGAACCGGGAGCCGGCCAGCGGGCGGACCGCGGCGGTGAAGTCCCGGTCGGCGTCCTCACGGGAGGCGGCCAGCACCACAGCGTCCGGGCCCGGGACGGCTCCGTGCACGACGACGGTGACGACGACCGCCTCCTCCCCCACCTCGACATGCTCCACCTCGGCGTGGGCCGGGCGCAGCCAGGTGCGCACGCTGAGGTTGCCCTCGGAGGTGGTGTAGGGCACCCAGGCGGAGACGCCGTTCTCGTCCACCCTGGGCTCCAGGGTGACCAGCGCGGCCTGCTCCACCAGCTCCGCCCGCACCCGGCGGCGCCGGGCCGTGCCCCGCGGTGCCGTGTAGAGGTCCCAGCGGCCCTCGGGAAGCCGGTGCTCGCTCCGCCGGAGGACGACCTCGATCCAGCCGTCCGTTGCGTCCCGCCCAGCCGGCAGCGGGAGGACGACCTGCCGCTCCCCGGGGTCCTTGCGCAGCCGCAGCACCAGCTCGAGCGGCGCGTCGGGCAGGTCCGCGGTGGCGAGGCGGACGGCGACGCTCCCGTCCGCGGTGGCGGCGGCCCGGGCCCGGGGCGCGGGCGCGCCGGAGTCGGCGGAGTCGACGGGCCCTCGCCGGCTACCGCGCCACGCGCGGTAGCCGGCGAGGGCGCCGCGCAGCCGGCGGGCGGGGCCGCGGCGACGGGCCGCGCCCAGTTCCTCCATCAGTCTGATGTAGCGGGCCGCGATCCGCTCGGGGTCGTAGGCGCGGGCGGTCTCGCGGGCGGCGCGGCCCATGGCCCGCCGTCTCTCGTCGTCGTCGATGAGCTGGAGCAGGGCCTCGGCGAACGCGTCCTCGCCGCCGTCCAGCGGCACCAGCAGCCCGTCGCGCCCGTGGGTGATGATCTCCCCGGGGCCGAGCGGGCAGTCCGTGGAGACCACCGGGACACCGCAGTGCATGGCCTCGACGATGGTCATGCCGAAGGACTCGCCGTCGGAGGAGACGGCCGCAACGGCTCCTTTGGCCCACTCGGTCTCGATCGGCGTGACGGCCCCCATCAGGCGGACCCGGTTGTACAGGCCGAGCTCGTCGATGAGGCTCCGCAGGGATGCGGCGCGCGGCCCACGGCCGTACAGCCGCAGGGTCCAGTCGGGGCGTTCGGCGGCCACCTTGGCGAAGGCGCGCACGAGCCGGTCGTAGCGCTTGACCGGGATGAGCCGTCCGGCGGCGACGATCGTCTTCGAGTCGCCCTCGGAGGGGCTCACGGGCACGGCGGGCACGGCGTTGGGGATGCACAGGACGCGGGTGTCGGCTCCGGGCAGCATCTCGCGGTAGCGGACGGCGTCGGCCTCGGAGACGGTGACGAGGGCGTCGAGGCCCGCGAAGGCGGCCTTCTGATCCTCGCGGAGCCGCGGGTTGTGGAAGTCGTGGGTCAGGTGCTCCTGCCCGACGCGCAGGTAGCGCGAGCGGCCGTAGCGCTCCAGGTAGCCGTTGATGACGGGTCTGGTGCCGATGACGACGTCCGCCTCCGTCCGGCGCAGGTACTCCGCGACCCGTTCGTCGGTCAGCCGGGTGGGGGCGAGCGGACCGTTGCTGACGCCGCTGTCCTCCCACATGCCGGTCGGCTCCGCGGTGCGCGGGTGCCCGCCGTCGTAGCCGGGGGCGTCTCGGCGGCACTCGACGAGCGCCCGGGTACGCACCCCGGGGCGCAGCTCCAGCCGCAGGTCGTCCCTGGTCCGGTGGACGGAGACGATCTCGACGGTGTGCCCCGCCGCGGCGAGGGCGCCGCTGAGGTTCACCGTGGAGCGGATCGTGCCGCCGATTCCGTACGCGTTGTAGAGGAGGAACGCGATGTGCACCTCGCACCTTCCTGTTCCGGCCTGTCCCGGCCCGTCGACGTAGACGCCCGGCCGCGTGGGACCGGGCTATCTACCGCAACGATTCGGGCGCCCGGAGGCGTCGGAGGGAGTGGAGGTCTCCCCGGGCGGCGCGGGCCGCGCGGAAGCGGGCCCCACCGGGCCGGTCGGCCGAGGACGGCCGCCCAGCCGGCCCGCGGAGGACGGCGTGGCAGGGTGGACGACGAGCCGAACGGGAAGAGGAGCACATGGGGATCGACGACTTCGCCGACGTGTGGGGCCGGGTGACCGGCGTCCAGTCGGCGCCGGCGCTGTGGCTCGTCGTCGCCACCGGCCTGCTCGCGCTGGCGGTGGTGGGCATACGGGCCCCGTGGCGGTTCGCGCGGAACGCCGTGACGATCGCCCATGAGGGTGGCCACGCTCTGATGGCACTGTTGACGGGGCGTCAACTCCAAGGCATCAGGCTGCACTCGGACACCTCCGGACTCACGGTCTCCCGCGGCAAGCCGACCGGGATCGGCATGGTGCTCACCGCGGCGGCCGGCTACACCGCCCCGCCGCTCCTGGGCCTGGGCGGGGCGGCGCTGCTGGCCTCCGGGCGCATCACCGCGCTGTTGTGGGGGGCCACGGCGCTCCTTTTGGCCCTGCTCGTGATGGTGCGCAACGCCTACGGCGTGCTGACGGTGGTGTCCGCGGGCTCGCTGTTCGTGCTGGTGTCCTGGCTGACGTCCGCCGAGGTGCAGGCCCTCTTCGCCTACGCGGCGGTGTGGTTCCTGTTGCTGGGCGGTGTGCGCCCGGTGTTCGAGCTCCAGCGCGAGCGGCGCCGGGCCCGCAGGGTGCCGCAGGCCGCGTACGGGTGGCCCCAGGGCGCCCCCGAGGGGTCGTCCGGCATGCCCGACAGCGACGCCGACCAGCTCCACCGGCTGACCAACGTCCCCGCCGTGGGCTGGCTGCTGTTCTTCCACGCGGTCGCACTCTGCTCACTCGTGGGCGGCGGCACCTGGCTGCTGGGCGGGTAGGCGTTCGTCCCCCGCGCCGCCCACGGCCTAAAGTGAAGGTCATGACCGCCACCGCAGCCCACTGGCCCGCCCCCCGCGCGGCCGGCCCCGTCGACGCGACCGTCACCGTGCCCGGTTCCAAGTCGGTGACCAACCGCGCGCTGGTGCTGGCCGCCCTGGCCTCCGAGCCCGGCTGGATCCGGCGCCCCCTGCGCTCCCGGGACACGGTGCTGATGGCCGAGGCGCTGCGCACGATGGGCGTGGGCATCGAGGAGGGCGTCGGCCCCGACGGCACGGGTGAGGCGTGGCGCGTCATCCCGGCGGGCCTGCACGGCCCGGCCCGGGTGGACGTGGGCAACGCGGGCACCGTCATGCGCTTCCTGCCCCCCGTGGCGGCCCTGGCGGACGGGCCCGTCCACTTCGACGGCGACCCGCGCTCGTACGAGCGTCCGCTGCACGGCGTGATCGACGCCCTGCGCGCCCTCGGCGCCCGCATCGACGACGAGGGCCGGGGCGCCCTGCCGCTCACCGTGCACGGGGCGGGCTCGCTGGCCGGCGGCCCGGTGGGGGTCGACGCCTCGTCCTCCAGCCAGTTCGTGAGCGCCCTGCTGCTGTCGGCCCCGCGGTTCAACCAGGGCGTCGAGGTGCGGCACACCGGGCCGACGCTGCCCTCGCTGCCCCACATCCGGATGACGGTCGAGATGCTGCGGGCCGTCGGCGCCCAGGTGGACACCCCCGAGTCGGGCGGCGAGGCGAACGTGTGGCGGGTGACGCCGGGCGCGCTGCTCGGGCGGGACCTGACGGTGGAGCCGGACCTCTCCAACGCCCAGCCGTTCCTGGCCGCCGCCCTGGTGACCGGCGGCCGCGTCACCATTCCGGACTGGCCGCGGCACACCACCCAGCCGGGTGACGCCCTCCGGGAGATCTTCACCGCGATGGGTGGCCGGTGCGAGCTGGACGAGCGCGGGCTGACCTTCACCGGTACCGGCGCCGTCCACGGCATCGACGTCGACCTGTCGGACGTCGGCGAGCTCACCCCCGGCATCGCGGCGGTCGCGGCGCTCGCGGACTCCGAGTCGGTACTGCGCGGCGTCGCCCATCTGCGGCTGCACGAGACGGACCGGCTGGCGGCGCTCACCAAGGAGATCAACGGCCTCGGCGGCGCCGTGACCGAGACGGCCGACGGCCTGCGCATCCGGCCGCGGCCGCTGCACGGCGGGGTCTTCCACACCTACGACGACCACCGGCTGGCGACGGCGGGAGCGCTGCTCGGCCTGCTGGTGCCCGGCGTGGAGGTGGAGAACGTGGCGACGACCGCGAAGACGCTGCCGGAGTTCCCGGAGCTGTGGCAGGCCATGCTCGGCGCGGCCGCGTAGGGACGGCGCGGGCATGCGCCGCTACGGCAAGCACACCGACGAGGACGACATCCGGGTCCGCCCCGGGCGCCGGGGCAGCCGTCCGCGCACCCGCATCCGGCCCAAACACGAGGACGCGACCGAGGGCTTCGTCCTGACCGTGGACCGCGGGCGCGTCACGACGCTGGTCGACGGCCGGACCGTCACCGCGATGAAGGCCCGCGAACTGGGCCGCAAAGGCGTGGTGGTGGGCGACCGGGTCGCCGTCGTGGGGGATCTGTCGGGTGAGAAGGACACGCTCGCGCGGATCGTGCGCGTGGAGGAGCGCTCGTCGGTCCTGCGCCGCACGGCCGACGACGACGACCCGTACGAGCGCATCGTCGTCGCCAACGCCGACCAGCTGGCCATCGTCACCGCGCTCGCCGACCCCGAGCCGCGGCCGCGGCTGATCGACCGTTGCCTCGTCGCCGCCTACGACGCGGGGCTCGAACCACTGCTCGTCCTCACCAAGGCGGACCTGGCCCCCGCCGAGGAGCTGCTGTCGGCGTACGCCCCGCTGGGGGTGCGGGCGGTGGCGACCCGGCACGACGAACCGGCGACCCTGGTCCGGGAGCTGCTGGAAGGGCGGGTCACGGCCTTCGTCGGGCACTCGGGCGTCGGCAAGACGACGCTGGTCAACGCCCTGGTGCCGGAGCGCAGCCGGGCGACGGGCGTCGTCAACGCCGTCACCGGGCGAGGCCGCCACACGACGACCTCGGCGCTGGCGCTGCCGCTGCCGGACGACGAGGGGTGGGTCATCGACACCCCGGGCGTGCGGTCCTTCGGACTGAACCACGTGGACCCGGCCCGCGTGATCCACGCCTTCCCCGATCTGGAGCCGGGCACGGTGGAGTGCCCACGGGCGTGCAGCCACGACGAGCCGGACTGCGCGCTGGACGCGTGGGTGGCCGGGGGGCACGCGGAGCCGGCCCGGCTGGACTCCCTGCGCCGGCTCCTGGCCACCCGGGAGCGCCGCGAGGGCGACTGAGCCCGTCCGCCGGCCCCCGCCACCGGGCTCCGCCGCCGATCGACGGACGCCGCGGCCCGTCGACGGACGCCGCCGTCAGTCGACGGGCGTCCCGGCAGGCGTCCCGCGCAGGAGAGCCGCGACGACGGCCGCCACCCCGGCAGGGGCCGCCGGGTCGGCCGGGGGCACCACGACGTAGGAGAGGGCGAGCCGCAGGCCCACCTCGCAGGCCCGGCGCAACTCGGCCTCCCGGGTGCCGCACAGGGCGTCCATGGTGGTGGCGCACAGCCGGGCGACGACCTGCTCGGGCCGGTGCTCGGGCAGCGGCAGCCGGGAGTCCCAGAAGCCGGTCAGCGCGGCGCGCAGGAGCGGCTCCTCCCGCGCGCGGTCGAGCATCCAGACGGCCGCAGCGGCGCAGCACGCGGCCGGATCGCCGCCGAGGCGGCGGGCGGCGGTCACCGCGTCGGCCGCGCCGGTGACGAGCCCGTCGATCTGCCGGTCCACGAGGGCGGCCCCGAGCCCCTCCTTCGTGCGGAACTCGTTGTACAGGGTCTGCCGGGAGACTCCGGCCGCCGCGGCGACCTCCACCATGCGCACGGTCGCCCAGGGCTGGTCCGCCAGCGCCGTCTGAGCGGCGATCAGCAGGGCCTCGCGCGCGCTGGGCATGCTCCCCTCCCCCCTCGGCCACGTTCGATTTGCGGCACAGGATCAACGGACGGACCAGGCATGTCAATACGTCGGAGGCCGGAACCCGGGAGGTGTGCGGACGGCGGCATCCGGACGAACGTGCCGCGCCCGGACGGACCGCCCGTGTGGCCGGGGCACGCCCCACTCGGTACTGTTCGATCATGCCGGACTATCACGATGATCTGCGTCTCGCCCACGTGCTGGCCGATGCGGCCGACGCCACCACGATGGAGCGGTTCAAGGCGCTCGACCTCAAGGTCGAGACGAAACCTGACATGACGCCGGTCAGCGAGGCCGACAAGGCCGCCGAGGAGCTGGTCCGGGCGTCGCTGCAACGGGCCAGGCCGCGCGACGCCGTGCTCGGCGAGGAGTTCGGCACCGAGGGCACAGGCCCGCGGCGCTGGGTCATCGACCCGATCGACGGCACCAAGAACTACGTCCGCGGCGTCCCGGTGTGGGCCACGCTCATCGCCCTTATGGAGCGGGGCGAGGAGGGCGACCGTCCGGTCGTCGGCGTCGTCTCCGCCCCGGCGCTGGGCCGCCGCTGGTGGGCGGCCGAGGGCGGCGGCGCCTACACGGGACGGAGCCTGTCGGCGGCGACGCGGCTACAGGTGTCCCGGGTGTCCCGGCTGCGGGACGCCTCGTTCGCGTACTCCTCGCTGTCCGGGTGGGAGGAGCGCGGCCGGCTCGGCGGCTTCCTCGACCTCACCCGCTCCGTGTGGCGTACCCGGGCCTACGGCGACTTCTGGCCCTACATGATGGTCGCCGAGGGCTCGGTGGACCTGTGCGCGGAGCCGGAGCTGTCGCTGTGGGACATGGCGGCCAACGTGGTCATCGTCCAGGAGGCGGGCGGCACGTTCACCGGGCTCGACGGCCGTCCCGGGCCGCACAGCGGGGACGCCGCCGCGTCCAACGGCCTGCTGCACCCGGAGCTGCTGGAGTACCTGGGCGGCTGACGGGCCGCGCACGGCGCCCGGCGGGGGCGCGCGGGCGCGTCGGCGGCAGCGGGCCGCGCACGACCTCTTGTTGGGGTTCCACGTCCGTGTGACTATGAACACTCCCCCGCTTGTGAGCTTGTGAATTCGTTCTCGTTGACGCGAACGGACTCCCGGCTCCGCCAAGGAGGTGGCACGTCGACCATGCCCGACCTCGTCCGTGACGCCATGACGACCACGGTCCTCACCATCGGTCCCACCCACACCCTCCGTCAGGCCGCCTGCCTGATGGCCGGGCGCCGGGTCGGGGCCGCAGTGGTGCTCGACACCGACACCAGCGGGCTCGGCATCCTGACCGAGCGCGACATCCTCAACTCCGTGGGCTGCGGCCAGGACCCCGACCGGGAGACCGCGCACGCCCACACCACGACATCCGTCGTGTTCGCCGCGCCGGAGTGGACACTGGAGGAGGCCGCCGGAGCGATGACGCGCGGCGGCTTCCGCCACCTGATCGTGCTCGACGACCGCGAACCGGTCGGCATCGTGTCCGTACGCGACATCGTCCGCTGCTGGACGGCCTCGGGCGGACCGCCCCGCGCGGCGTCCCGGCCGGGCGCCGTCGCCGTCTGATCCCACGGCCCGAAAGGCCGAAGGGGCCGGAGCCCATTGGCGTCCGGCCCCTCCGGGGTGGGCGGCAGGCGGTCGGCCCCACCGCGCAGGGCCTTGACCACGGTGGAGGACCGCCTGCCGCGGTCAGTGGCGCGGCTCAGCCACGCAGCGCCCGCACGGCTTCCTCCAGCCGCTTGCCGTAGTCGGCGTCGGCCCGGCGGAAGTTCTCGACGGCGCGCTCCGCGATGTCCTCGCGCGAGACCTTGGCGATGAAGCCCGCCAGGTTGTCGATCAGGCGCTGCTTCTCGTCCTCCGACATCAGCCGGTAGAGGTTGCCCGCCTGGACGAAGTCGTCGTCCTCGGCGTGGCGCGGCGCCTCGTGGTCCCCGGTGGCACCGGAGACCGGCACGGGCTCCCACAGCGGACGGCCGGTCTCCGCCGGGCCGCCGAAGCTGTTGGGCTCGTAGTTGCGCGCCCGGCCGTGGCGACCGTCGTACAGGGCGCCGTCCCGTCCGTGGGTGCGGGCCTCGCCGGCCTTCGGACGGTTGACCGGCAGGTGGTCCGCGTTGATGCCGACGCGGTAGCGGTGCGCGTCGCCGTAGGCGAAGAGGCGCCCCTGCAGCATCTTGTCCGGCGAGGGACCGATACCCGGGACGAAGTGGTGCGGGGAGAAGACCGACTGCTCGACCTCGGCGAAGATGTTCTCCGGGTTGCGGTTGAGCTCCAGCCTGCCGATCTCCACCGGCGGGTAGTCCTCGTGCGGCCAGACCTTGGTGAGGTCGAACGGGTTGAAGCGGTACTCCGCCGCCTCGGCCGCGGGCATGATCTGCACCTGCACCGTCCAGCTCGGGAACGCGCCGCGCTCGATGGACTCGCGCAGGTCCCGCTGGTGGCTGTCCGGGTCCCGGCCCGCCAGGACGTCGGCCTCCTCCTGGGTGAGGTTCCGGATGCCCTGGTCGGTCTTGAAGTGGTACTTGACCCAGAACACCTCGCCGGCCTCGTTGCTCCACTGGAAGGTGTGCGAGCCGTAGCCGTTCATGTGCCGGTAGGAGGCCGGGATGCCGCGGTCCCCGAAGAGCCAGGTCACCTGGTGTGTGGACTCCGGCGAGAGGCTCCAGAAGTCCCAGACGTTGTCCGCCTCCTGGGAGCCGGTGTACGGGTCGCGCTTCTGGGTGTGGATGAAGTCGGGGAACTTGAGGGCGTCCTTGATGAAGAACACCGGGGTGTTGTTGCCGACGAGGTCGTAGTTGCCCTCCTCGGTGTAGAACTTCACCGCGAAGCCGCGGGGGTCGCGCACCGCGTCGGCCGCGCCCAGATTGCCCGCCACGGTGGAGAAGCGGAGGAATACCTCGGTCCGCTTACCGATCTCCGAGAGGAACTTCGCACGCGTGTACTTCGTCACATCGGCGGTCACCGTGAAGGTGCCGTAGGCGCCCGCACCCCGCGCGTGGACGACCCGCTCGGGGATGCGCTCGCGGTTGAAGTGGGCGAGCTTCTCCAGCAGAAGCTGGTCCTGAACCAGGACGGGGCCGCCGATTCCGGCCGTCTGGCTGTTCTGGTTGTCCGCGACGGGAGCGCCCGCCTCCGTGGTCAGAGGACCGTTCTCACTCTGGGCAGTCACTCGTTCGCCTCCTGCACTTGTCCTGTCCTGCACTGTCGCCGAGACCAGAGCCTACATTGGACTGTGTCTAAGTCAAGATGACTATGAAGTCCGTACACAGTCCGACCGGGCGGCTGTCCACTGTTAAGCTGGCCCCACCTGAACGATGGGTGGGATCGATGAGTGACCTTCTGGAACGGCTGCGCAACCGCGGCTGGCGGCTGACCGCACAGCGCCGCGTCGTCGCCGAGGTCCTCGACGGGGACCACGTGCACTTCACCGCCGACGAGGTGCACGCCCGGGCGGCCGAACGGCTTCCCGAGATCGCTCGTGCAACCGTGTACAACACACTCAGCGAACTCGTCGCGCTCGGCGAGGTCATCGAGGTCAGCACGGACGGCCGCGCCAAGCGGTACGACCCGAACGCCCACCACACGCACCAGCACCTGGTGTGCTCGCGCTGTGGCACGATCCGGGACGTCCACCCGGCCGCCGACCCGCTCGGCGCCCTGCCCGAGAGCGAGCGGTTCGGATTCGCCGTCTCCGAGGCCTCCGTCATCTACCGGGGCGTGTGCCCCTCCTGCGCCGCCGCCTGACCGGCCGCGCCCGCACACCAGCACGACGCAAGCGAACGGCCCGCCCCGAGGGGCGGGCCGTTCGCTTGCCCGGACGGACTGCGGACGCATTCCAGGATGGGCGGGCGGACACGAAAAGACCGGTGGCCCGGAACCATGGGTTCCGGGCCACCGGTTTCAGTAGCGGGGACAGGATTTGAACCTGCGACCTCTGGGTTATGAGCCCAGCGAGCTACCGAGCTGCTCCACCCCGCGCCGTTGTGTCCCCCACTCTAGCCACAGGGTTACGACCAGCGCAAATCCGTGGACCGCCCGCGGTACTCAGGCCGAGAGCTCGGAGTGCAGCGCCTCGCTGAGCCGGGCCGCCCGCTCCGCCACGGCCGCCGGCCCCAGCTCCACGGCCCGTGCGCACCAGTGCCGCCCCTCGGCCAGCTCGTTGCGGCGCGCGGCCAGCAGGGCGAGGCGCAGCGCGGCCCGGCCGTGGCCCGCCTCGGCGGCACGGGCCCACCACAGGGCGGCCTCCGGCTCCGCCCCCTCCCGGGCCAGCAGCAGGCCGAGGTTGAACGCGCCGTTCGGGCTCCCCGCCTCCGCGGCCGTGCGGTACCAGTGGGCCGCCTCGACGACCTCCCCGCGGGCCGCCGCGCACATGCCCACCCGCACCTGCGCCCGGCGGTGCCCACCGCGGGCCGCCGCGGCGTACCAGCGCTCGTACTCCGGCGGCTCCTCGCCGTCCCGGTCGCCTTCGCCGCCGGTCGACCGCCCCGTCGGCACACGTGTCCCGGCACGCTCGGGAGAGGCCTCGGAGGCCCGGGCCGGCCCCGGCCGGCCGGACGGGCCCGAGGGCTCGGTCGCGTCGGACACCTCGGCCGTGCGGCGCTCCAGCAGGGAGGCCAGCCGGAAGGCACCCTCCACGCTGCCGCCCTCCGCCGCGCGGCGCAGGACGCGCTCGGCGGCGTCCTCCTCGCCGTCCCGCAGGAGCGAGCCGCCGACCTGCAGGGCCGCCCCCGCGTGACCGGCCTCGGCGGCCTGCCGGTACCAGTGCAGTGCCTCGCGCTCCGCCCCGCGCCCGGCGTGCAGGATGCCGAGGTTGAACGCCGCGTCCACGCTCCCGCCCTCGGCGGCCTTGGAGAACCACGGCTCCGCACCCTCGGTGTCCCCGCGCTGGAGCAGCAGGACGGCCAACGCGTTGGCCGCCTCGGTGTGACCGGCGTAGGCCGCCTTGCGGTACCACTGCTCGGCCTGGGCCTCGCGGCCCTGCCCCGCGCAGAGCAGGCCGAGGTTGAACGCACCGTTGATGTCCCCCGCGTCCAGGGCCGTCAGGTACCAGCGCTCCGCCTCCTGGCGTCGGCCGCGCTCGGCGTGCAGCGCGCCCAGCGCGTTGGCGGCGTTGCCGTCGCCCTCCCGCGCGGCCCGCAGCCACCACTCCTCGGCGGCCGCCTCGTTCCCGCCGTCGCGCAGCAGGAAACCGAGCGCGCAGGCGGCACCGGGCTCACCCTCGCCCGCGGCGATCAGGTACCAGCGGCCGGCCTCCCGCGCCTCCCCGCGCTCCTCCAGGATCATGCCGAGGCGCAGGGCGGCTCCGCGGTGGCCACGGGACGCGGCCTGCCGGAACCAGGACTCCGCGGCCGTGGAAGCGCCCGCGGAGTCGGCGGCCGGGAGACTGTGCAGGCCCATCCGGTAGGCGGCCTCGCGGTGCCCGCCCTCGGCGGCGGCCCGGAACCACGCCTGGGCCCCCTCCTCGCCGCGGTGGTCGAGCAGATCGGCCAGGGCGTAGGCGCCCAGGGTGTGGCCCGCCTCGGCCGACTGCCGCAGCCAGTAGTCGGCGGCCACCTCGTCGCCGCGCTCCCGGTGGTGCCGACCGAGCGCGTGGGCGGCGGCCGCCGAACCGGCCACGGCCGCGGCCCGCCACCACTCGGCCGCCTCGTCGGCACGGCCGCGCTGGTGCAGCAGCACTCCGAGGTTGTTGACGGCGGCCCGGTCCCCGGCCGCGGCGGCGGCCCGCAGGTGCGGCTCCGCCTCGTCCAGCTCGCCCCGGCGCAGCAGGGCGGCGCCGAGCGCGCTCAGGCCCCCGGCCTCCTCCGTGGACGGCCCGAGCGGTTCGTCGGGACCTGCGGTGCGGACGTCACGCACAACTCCGGCATTCCGGCGCGCTGTGTAGCCAAGCCCTGTCATCTCCCCCATAACGTCCATCGTCGCACCACCTGCAACCCGGGTACACCTGGTATACCCCAACCCGCTAGGTCACTTCAGCGTTTTGTCGACTTCCCGATATAACGAGGGCTCAAACCCACTTGTTGGAAAGAGAGTTGACAACGGGTGCGATCGACGGCCGACACCGGACAAGCGGAAGGGCCCGGAGTGCATACTCCGGGCCCTTCCGTTCAGTAGCGGGGACAGGATTTGAACCTGCGACCTCTGGGTTATGAGCCCAGCGAGCTACCGAGCTGCTCCACCCCGCGCCGTTGTGTTCACAACACTAGCACGGCGCGGAGCGGGCTCATTCACCCCCCGTTGCCCCCGCCGTCCTGGCCGCCGCCGTCGCCGCCGCTCTGGGCGTCCTCGGCACGGCGCAGCGCGTCCTGAAGGTCGTCCTGGGCGCGCCCGTAGGCCTCCCAGTCGCCCTCGCGCAGCGCGCGCTCACCGGCCTCGTAGGCGTCCTGCGCGTCCGACAGGGCCTCGGACAGCTCCGTCGGGCTTCCGGGCTCGGCGGGCTGCTCCGGCTGGTCGGGCTGCTCCGGCTGATCGGCCGGGGGCTCCTCGGGCTGGTCACCCGGTGGCTGCTCGCTCTCGCCGCTGACGGAGAACACCCCGTTGAGGGCTTCCTCCAGCGTGTCCTCGTAGGCGATCTCACCGCCGTACGCCGCCAGCACCTTGCGCATGCGCGGGTAGTTGGTGTTGGCGCCCTGGACGTAGAGCGGCTCGATGTAGAGCATGCCGTCGTCCATCGGGATCGTCAGCAGGTTGCCGTACTCGACCTCCGAGTCACCTCTCTCGAGGATGTTGATCGACTCGGCGATCTGTGGATCGGAGTTGAAGCGGCTCTGCACCTGCTGTGGACCGGAGACCTCGAGCGAGGTGGGCACCTTGAGGATGCGGATCGTGCCGTAGTCGTCCTTGGCCGCGTCCGACTCCACCGCCATGAACGCGCTCAGCGTCTCGCGGTTGTTGGGGTTGAACGTGGTCGTCAGCGAGAAGCTCTTCGCGTCCTCCTTCGGCATCTTCATGCTGAGGTAGTACGGCGGCACCGGCTCGTCGTCCCGCGTCCGGTCGATCGGGATCTGCCAGCGCTCGCTGCCGCTGTAGAACTGGCCGGGCGTGTCGACGTGGTAGCGCGTCAGCAGCTCCCGCTGGACCTTGAAGAGGTCCTGCGGGTAGCGCAGGTGCCGCATCAGGTCCTCGCTGATCTCCTCACGCGGCTCCACGGTGCCCGGGAACGCCTTCATCCAGGTCTTGAGCACCGGGTCCTTCGTGTCCCACTCGTAGAGCTTCACGTCGCCGCTGTAGGCGTCCACGGTGGCCTTGACCGAGTTGCGGATGTAGTTGACCCGGTCCTGCTGGGCGATCACGGTGCGCTGGCCGTCGGTCAGCGCGTCCTGTGTGGTGTCTCCGAGGGTCGTCCGCGACGAGTACGGGTAACCGTTGGACGTCGTGTAGGCGTCGACGATCCACTGGATCTTGCCGTCGACCACGGCCGGGTACGGGTCACCGTCGATCGTCAGCCAGGGCGCGACGGCCTCGACCCGCTCCTTGGGCGTGCGGTTGTACAGGATCCGCGAGCCGTCGCCGATGGCGCCGGAGTAGAGGATCTTCGGTTCCCCGAAGGTCAGCGCGTACGCGGCACGGTTGAAGGTGTTGGAGATGTCGACGCCGCTGTCGCCCTCGTAGGTGTACAGCTTCTCCTGGTCGTCCGCGACGTAGTCCAGCTCCTGCTGGGGGCCGCCGACGATGGAGTACATCGTCGTCTTCTCGCCGTAGTAGACCCGCGGCTGGTAGTCGGGGAGCTGCCCCTGCGGCGGCAGGTCGCTCTCGGTGAAGACCGGGGTGCCGCCGCCCTCCTCGTAGTCCACCTCGGTGCCCTTGGCCGCGACGACGCCGTAGCCGTGGGTGAACTTGAAGTGGTCGTTGATCCAGTTGCGCTCGGTGACCCCGCCGATGTTGATCTCACGCAGACCGATGACGGTGTCCTGCTCGCCGCCGTCCTCCGTGGAGTAGCGGTCCACGTCGAGGTCGTCGGGGAACGTGTAGTAGCCGCGCACCTGCTGCTGCTGGCGGAAGGCCGGCGACACGACGCTCGGGTCGAGGAGGCGGATGCTGGCCGTGTCCCCCACCGAGTCCCGCGCCTCCTGGTTGCGCTGGGCGTCGTCGGTGTCGGCCTGGTCCTCCGGCGGCCCCTCGAAGTTCGAGAACTGGACGTCGTCGATGCCGTAGGCCTTGCGGGTGGCCTCCATGTTCTTCTGGATGTACGGCGTCTCCTTGGCCTGCTGGTTCGGCTGGACCTGGAAACGCTCGACGATCGCCGGGTACAGCCCGCCGATGAGGATCGCGGAGAGCACCAGCAGACCGAGGCCGATGACCGGGAGCTGCCAGGTGCGCCGCCACAGCGCGCCGAAGAACAGCAGGGCGCAGATCGCGGCGATGAAGAACAGGATCGTCTTCGCCGGCAGGTAGGCGTTGGCGTCGGTGTAGCGCAGCCCCGTCCAGTCGCTCGTGCCCCGGATGTCGCTGGACTTCACCGCGAGCCCGTAGCGGTCCAGCCAGTACGCCACCGCCTTGAGGGCGACGAAGAGGCCGAGAAGCACCGACAGGTGGCCGGTGGCCTGGGTCGTGGCCCGGGCCCCGGGCGTCGTGACGCGCAGACCGCCGTAGAGGTAGTGCACAAGCGCCGCGGCGATCAGCGAGAGGACGACGACGGCGAAGCCGAAGCTCAGCAGGAAGCGGTAGAACGGGAGATCGAAGGCGAAGAACGAGATGTCCTTGTTGAACTGGGCGTCCCGTTCCCCGAACGGCGTGCCGTTCACCCACATCAGCCAGGTGCGCCACTCCCCCGAGGCGGAGGCGCCGGCGATCAGCCCGACCAGGGCAGCGACGCCGAGCAGGATCCACTTCTTGAACGGCGCGATGGCCATCCGGTAGCGGTCCAGGCTCTGCTGCTCCAGCGACATCGCGCTCAGTGGCGGGCGCAGCCGGTGCGCGAGCCAGATGTTGAGCCCGACGGCGGCGGCCATGAGGACGCCGAACACGGCGAACAGGCCGATCTTGGTCCACAGCGTGGTGGTGAAGACCGTCGTGTACTTGAGCGACCGGTACCAGAGCCAGTCGGTCCAGAACCCGGCGAACATGACGAAGAGCATGGCCAGCACGGCCAGCACGCCTGCTGTCAGCAACAGCGTCTTGGCGCGCCGGGATGGCTGGCCGACTCTGATCCGTGGCCCGGAGGGGCCCCCTGAGCCCCGGTCCGGCATCTGGAAAGCCAAGGTGCGCACCTCGAAGATCGCGATGGATGATGCGGGCCCCGTACCACAGGGCTCGTCTGGTCAACTTAACGAAGCTTTACTCGGTTCCCGTTCCCGGGGCATCAGAAGGCACGATATGGGCATGAGCAACCTCCCCCTTGACGGAACCCCGCCCGCCGCGACCCCGCTGACCCGTGCCGTACTCGAAATCGACGAGTACGCCGCCGGGCTCGGCTGGGACCAGCCCGCCAGGCTCTTCGCCCTCGTCGACACCGCACAGCTGCGGGAGCAGGAGCCCGAGCTGGCCGAACGCCTCGGGCTGGCCGACGGCGACACCGGGCCGACCGTCGGTCTCACGCCCATCGAGCAGGACGAGCTGCCCCCCGGCGTGCCGCTGGACGAGTTCCTCGGCACCATCGCCTGGCCGGACGCCGTCGCCGGCTGCGCCCTGAGCATCGAGCGGCTGATGCTGCCCCCGACCGCCGAGACCTCTCTGCCGACGGATCTGGACGAAGAGGCGCTCACCGCCTGGGTGGCCGAGCACCCCGAGCGCCAGGAAGTGCGCATGACGGTCGCCGTCCTGCGCGACGGCGGCCGCGAGGCGGCGCTCCGGCTGCGCGAGAAGGACGCCACGACGGAGGTACTGACCGGGGAGAACCTGGTCCCGGGGCTGGCCGAGGCGCTGACGGCCACCCTCTCCGGCTGAGCCGCGCGCCGGGCCGGACGGGGGCTGGGCCGGACGGGGGCTGGGCCGGGGCTGGACGGGGGCCTCGGTCGGCGGTGGCGCCGGTGGGCCCGGCTGCGGGCTACGGCGCCGGTGGGCCACCGGTCGGCATGGGGGCCGGTGGGCCGCCGTCTCGGCGGAGGACCGTCGTCGACGCGGTGCCGGTGGGGCCCGCCGGGTCAGCTCGCGGTGCAGCGGGGCAGGGCGTCCGTGTCGTCCTCGCGGATGCTCTCCAGGGCGTCCAGCGCGTCGGCGATCGTGGCGACCTTCACCAGGGTGAGGCCGTCCGGGCGGTCCCCCGCCGCCGTCGGACAGTTGGCCTCGGGGGTCAGGAAGTAGCGCGCCCCGGCGTCCCGGGCGGCCCGGGTCTTCATCGTCACGCCGCCGATCGGGCCGACCTCCCCGTCCGGGTTGATCGTTCCGGTACCGGCCACGAAGGTGCCGCCGGTGAGGTCCTCGGGGGTGAGCTTGTCGGTGATGCCGAGGGCGAACATCAGCCCGGCGCTGGGGCCGCCGACGTCGGCGAGCTGGATGTCGATCTCGAACGGGAAGGTGTGGGCCGTTCCGGCCTCGATGCCCACGATGGCCCGCCCGTCGCCCTCGGCCGCCGTGGTGGTGATGGTGACGTCGCGGGTCCCGGCCTCGGCCGGGTCCTCGCCCGCCTCCTCCGCGGCCGTCGCCTGCTTGACCGGGACGACGGTGAAGATGACCTCCTCCCCTGCCTCGTGCTCCGTGACCAGCTCGGCGACATCGGACGGCTCGTCGACGGGGCTGCCGTCCACGGCCTTGATGACGTCACCGGCGCGCAGCACGCCTTCGGAGGGGCTGTCCCTGACCACGGCCTTCACCACCGTGCGGGTCGCCACGGGGATGTCCAGCTCCCGCAGGGCCGCGACCTTGGCGCTCTCCTGCGACCGGGTGAACTCCTCGGCGTTCTCCTGCTCCGCCTCCTCGACGGTCGTGCCGTCCGGGTACAGCGTCTCGTGCGGGACGACGGCCGAGTCGTCGGCGAACCAGCCGTAGAGGGCCTCGCCGAGGGTCATCCGGTAGTCCGCGCTGGTGACGCGGACGGTGGTCATGTTGAGATGGCCGGACGTGTCGTAGGAGCGGCGGCCGTCGATGCTGAGGACGGGTTCGCCGCCGTACTCGCCGAGCGTGTTGACCGTCGGCCCGGGTGAGAGCTCCGCGTAGGGGACCCGCACCAGGGCCACCGCGCAGAGCATCGCTATCAGGAGAAGCGCGGAGGCGAGCATCGAGGCGTGGCGGCGAGACATGCCCCGACACTACGGGACCCTCCGCTCAACCGCCCGCTCGGGACGGGCCGTCCGGGGAGGGGGCGCGTCCGGGGAGGAAGCGGGCGGGGCCTGCGGCGTTCCCGGGGCGGCCGCGGAGCGCGCGGGTATCCGGTAGCGGTCCGCGGCGGCGCTCTCCATGGCGTTGCGGAAGGCGTCGTATCCGGCCACCCCGGCGGCGTCGCCCGAGCCGTTCTCCGGGGACTGCCGGGCGGCCCAGGAAGCCCAGAAGGCCGCCGATATCACGCCTGCCAGGGGTATGAGCAACCAGACGAGCGACGCCATGCGAACCTCCTTCGCCGACCGGCCCCCCAACCGCCGCGGACGGCGGAGGCGGGCACGGCGGATGGATCGGGAGATTCCACTCTTGGGCCGGGTGCCGGGCGACGCAACCGGAGCCGGGCGCGCCGGTCAGCAGGCGCCGACCCACTCCTCGGTGCCGTCGGCGAAGATCTGCTGCTTCCAGATGGGGACCTCGTGCTTGAGGTCGTCGATCAGCTTGCGGCAGGCGCTGAACGCCTCCCCCCGGTGCGGGCAGGAGACGGCGACGACGACGGCCAGGTCCCCCACGGCCAGATCCCCCACGCGGTGCACCGCGGCGAGCCCCCGCACCGGGAACTCGGCGGCGACCCGCTCGGCGATCCGGCGCATCTCCGCCTCCACCGTGGGGTGGGCCGAGTAGCCCAGCCGGGAGACGTCCGCCCCGCCGTCGTGGTCGCGTACGGTGCCGACGAACAGCGCCGTGCCCCCCGCCGCGCTGTCCCCCACCGCGTGGAAGACCTCGTCGAGCGAGAGGGGCGACTCTCGGATCGCCAGCAGCCGAATCGGGTCGGCCGCGCCCTGTTCGCCGGGGTGCTGGGCCGCGTCGTGCGTGTGTGCCATGGGCTCATGCTGCCGCACGGGGGCGGGATTCGGAAGCACGCTTCCGCCCTCCGGTCACCCTCGGTCGCCGCCGGTCGCGATCGTCCCCGGCGGCCCCCGTCGTCCCGGGGCGCCGGTGGGCGGCGCGCGTCACCGGCCGCGGCGCCTGCGGGCGCGACGGACCAGGGCCGCCGTGCCCACCAGGGCGACCGTCGCACCGGCGGCCCCCAGCGTCGTCGCGGCGTCCTTGCGGCCGAGACGGCGTCCGGCCACGGCGTGCCGGCCCTCCGCCTCCTCCAGCAGCTCGGCCAGCACCTCCTCGTTCGTCCACTTCGGCCGCCAGCCCGCGTCGTGCAGTCGCGAGCCGCTCACCACCCACGGGTACATCGTGTACGCCAGGTCACCGGCCGGTGACGGGGTGAGCCCGAGGCGGTGCAGTCGCGCGGCGGCGCCGAAGGCGACGGCCGAGGGCAGCTCCATCCGGCGGATACCGGACAGCTCCTCGACCTCCTCCTGCTCCAGCCAGCCGTCGCAGCCCACCGCCAGCTCGCCGTCCACCTTCTCCAGCACGGCGTACTCCAGCGCGCTCACCAGGTCCTCCACGTGGCAGAACTGCCAGCACGGGCGGGAGCCGGCCACCACGAGCAGCCGCGGGGACTCGAAGTAGCGGGTCAGGGCGGTGTCCATGCCCCCGACCAGGACGGCGGGGCGCAGCACGGTCACGTCGAGCCCGGGGTGGGCCCGGGGCGCCCGCTGGGCGAGCCGCTCGATCTCCAGCAGGTCGCCCACGCCCGTCGCCTCCGCGGTGGCCCGCAGCTCGGCGTCCTCGGCGAGGGGGATCTCGTTGTCCGGCAGGGCCCCGTAGACCATGGCGGAGGTGCACAGCACGACCCGGCGCACCCCGGCCGCCGCGGCCGCGGTGAGCACGGTCTGCGTGCCGCGCACGTTGAAGGCCGTACGGGTCTCGGGGTCCGACTCCAGGTCCAGGTCGAGGGCCAGGTGCACGACGACGTCGGCCGGCTCCCCGCCGGCGTCCCCGGTGCGCAGCCGGTCGGCGAGGGCGGGATCGCGCACGTCGAGGGTGTGCCACTCCACTCCCTCCGTCTCACCGCGCCGCTCGTCCAGCGCGATGACCTGCCGGATCTCCGGCGAGGCGGCCAGCCGCTCGGTGAGCAGCGCGCCGATGCCGTCGGCGGCGCCGGTGACGGCGACGACGGGGCCGGAAGTGCCGTTTCGCGCTGCGCGAACGTGGTGCTCAGGGGAACTCACCGGGCTGCTCCAGTGGTTGTCTCTGGTACGGGTGCGCAGGACCCATCCTGCCTGACAGGTGTCTAGGCTGGAGGGAGTGCCCGCGAAACGGGCGGTCCCGCTCGGTATGGACGCTTCATACAGACGCAGCCGCCCGATGCCGCGGTTCGGCGTGGCGCCGATGCGTTTGTCGCGTGGACGCCGCCGCACCGCACCGACCCGATCCGACCCACCGACAGAGCCGAGGACTTTCCGTGAGTGACACCCCATTCGGATTCGGCCTTCCGCCGGAGGAGCCGGAGGACGGCGACGACGGCCGGAAGAAGGGCGGCGAGGGCGGCAACCCGTTCGGCTTCGGCGGCATGCCCGGCGGCACGGGTGACCCGAACAACCCGCTCGCCGCGATGTTCGGCTCGCTGGGCGGCCCCGGCGGGATGAACCCGGGCGATCTGGGCGCGGCCTTCCAGCGGCTCGGCCAGATGCTCAGCTACGAGGGCGGCCCGGTCAACTGGGACATGGCCAAGGACATCGCCCGGCAGACGGTTGCCCAGGGCGCCGCCGACGGCTCGAAGGACGCCAGCGTCGGCCCGCAGGAGCGCGCCCAGGCCGAGGAGGCCCTCCGGCTGGCCGACCTGTGGCTGGACGGCGTCACCTCGCTCCCCTCCGGAGCCGCCACCACCGTGGCGTGGAGCAGGGCGGAGTGGGTCGAGGCCACGCTGCCCGTCTGGAAGGAGCTGGTCGACCCGGTGGCCGAGCGGGTGGGCGCGGCCATGGGTGACGTCCTGCCCGAGGAGATGCAGGCCATGGCCGGGCCGCTGCTGGGCATGATGCGCTCGATGGGCGGCGCGATGTTCGGCACCCAGATCGGGCAGGCTCTCGGCGTGCTCGCCGGCGAGGTCGTGGGCTCGACCGACGTCGGGCTGCCCCTCGGCCCGGCCGGCAAGGCCGCGCTGCTGCCACGCAACGTGGCGGCGTTCGGCGAGGGTCTCGGCGTCCCGCAGGAGGAGGTACGGCTCTATCTCGCACTGCGTGAGGCCGCCCACCAGCGGCTCTTCGCCCACGTGCCGTGGCTGCGCTCGCACCTGTTCGGCGCCGTGGAGGGCTACGCCCGGGGCATCGCGGTGGACACGGCCAAGCTGGAGGACGTCGTCGGGCAGCTCGACCCGAGCCGCCCCGAGGAGCTGCAGGAGAAGCTCCAGCAGGGCATGTTCCAGCCGGAGGACACGCCCGAGCAGAAGGCGGCGCTGGCCCGGCTGGAGACGGCGCTGGCCCTGGTGGAGGGCTGGGTGGACGCCGTCGTGCACGCCGCCGCGCAGCCGCACCTTCCCGCGGCCGACGCGCTGCGCGAGACGCTGCGCCGCCGCCGGGCGACGGGCGGCCCCGCCGAGCAGACCTTCGCCACCCTGATCGGGCTGGAGCTGCGGCCCCGCAGGCTGCGCGACGCCGCACGGCTGTGGGCCTCCCTGGCCGACGCCCGGGGCCCCGAGGGACGCGACGGGCTGTGGGCGCACCCCGACATGCTGCCCACCGCGGCCGACCTCGACGACCCGGACGGCTTCGTCCACCACGAGCAGCCCGACTTCTCGGAGCTGGACAAGATGCTCGGTGCGGCGGCCGCGGGCGCCTCGGACACCCGCGAGCCGGGCGAGGAGCCGGGCCGGGAGGGCGAGTCCGGCGAGGAGGACCCGGGCGGCAAGGGGGACGACGCGCGGTGAGCCTGCGGGACGACGCGGTGCGGGTGCTGAAGGAGTGGCCCGCGCCGGACCCCGGGCAGGAGACGCTGCGCGGCGCGTACCTCGACCACCTGGCCGCGCGGCACGACGCGATGTGGCGCTCCTGCGGCACCGGCCACCTCACCGCGAGCGCCCTCGTGGTGGACGCCGAGGGCGGCCGGGTCCTGCTCACTCTGCACGGGAAGCTGCGCATGTGGCTGCAGATGGGCGGCCATTGCGAGCCGCAGGACACCACGCTGGCCGGTGCCGCGTTGCGGGAGGCGACGGAGGAGTCCGGCATTCCGGGGCTCAAGCTGCTGCCGGGCGGCCCGGCACGCCTGGACCGGCACCACACGCCGTGTGCCTGGCATCTGGACGTGCAGTACGTGGCCCTCGCCCCGGCCGGGGCCGTGGAGGCCGTCAGCGAGGAGTCGCTCGAGCTGCGCTGGTTCCCGTTCGAGGAGGTGGGGCGGGTGGCCGACGCCTCCGTCGTCCGGCTCACCGAGCGGGCTCGCGCCCTGCTGTGACACCGCCGGGCCGGGGGCCGCCGTGATGCGGAGCCCCGGCCCGGCGTCGGTCGGCCGGTCGTCGGCCGCTTCGGTCGTCGGCCGGCCGACGACCGGTGAGGAGCGTCAGTTGGTGAAGATGCTGCCTCCCGTGGGCCGGTCCATGCCGAACTGGCCCCTGACCCCGCCGCCGATCTGCGCGTTCTGCGGCGGCAGCAGCTCGCTGGGCTGAACGAGGGCGAAGCCCGTGCCCATGAAGTTCAACTCCCAGCCCTCACCCGTGTTGCCCCGGCGACGCCAGACACCCGAGGAGCTGGTCTGCGCCTGCATCTGGACCGTGAGCGCGGTCGACCAGGCGACGACGGCGTCCGAGTCCACGCTGACGTAGCGATCGGGGGTGACCGGCATCATCAGCGGCTTCCCCGAGGTCATCAGCGCCACCTGGCCGTGCCCGGTGATCAGCAGGTTGTACTTGCCGGTTCCGGCGATGCCGTACTGGCTGTCGACGCTGACGACCTCCCAGTGCAGCCCGGTGTCGAGCGCGAGCACATAGGAGCTGTCCACCGTCAGGCCGTCCCGGTCGACGTCGACGATGTGGACGTCCTGGGCGAGGTTGGCGAAGAAGACCGTCCCGTTGCCCGAGCAGCGCATCAGGTCCAGGTGTTCGCGGCCCGGGCGGCGGTGGCCGTGTTGGTGCGGCTCCCCGTCGAACTCGACCTGCCCCTGGTAGGCGACCATGCTGCCCTTGCGGGCCAGCACGTCCCGGTGCCCGTCGACGACGACGCGCAGGAGCTTGTCGTTCTGCAGCCCGAACGGCGGTGCGTCCTGCACCTCGACGTGGGCGAAAAGCGGACTCTGCATCGTGTGTTCCTCCCCCTCAGCCGCGCACCCGCAGGCGGTCGGCGCTGTCCTCGCTGGGCTGGACGACGACGAAGCCCTCCCCGGAGAAGCCGAGCTGGAAGGCCTCGCCGCTGCCGCGTCCGATCAGGGACGACGCCTTGAAGCTGCGCTTGCCCTTCACCCTCAGCCTGGTGGACCAGGCCACCAGCGCGTCCGGGTCCACATACGTCTCGTCCTCGCCCCGGCCGCAGTCGACGACGACGGGGGTGCCGCGCGAGGTCAGGGCCACCCATCCGGTGCCCCCGATGGTGACGTTGAACAGGCCCTGGCCCGCCAGCTTGGCCAGTCCCTTGACCCGCTCGACACCCCACTGGAGCTGGGCGTCGAAGGCCAGGACGTTGGTGCCGTTGACGGACAGGGAGTCGTCCGCGAGGTGCAGGACGACGACCTCGGCCCCGTAGTCGGCGAGGTAGAGCAGGCCATCGCCGTGACAGCGCATCAGGGGCGCGCCCTCGCCGGTGAGCCACTGGGCGGCCTGCTGCCGGACGGCGGGCGGATTGGGCTCGTACTGCACGAAGCCCTCGTAGGAGATCATCGATCCGGTGCGGGCGTACACGTCCTGGCCGGAGGCCATGGCCACCTTGAGGATGTGGCTGCCGTGGTTCTCCATCCGCGCCGCCGGCGGAGTCGGGGCGAAGCCCGTGAGCTGGTTCTGGGTCATGACGGGCTCCCTCAGACCTCGTAGGGCTGGACGACGATGAAGTTGCCGGGCGCGCCGCGGAACTGGAGGTTCACGCTCTCCCCGCTGTGGCCCGGGTACGCGCTGCGGCGCAGCCGCACCTGGCTGGAGACGATGACCTGGGCCGTGGACGACCAGGCGACGACGGCCTGAGCGTCGGCGTACGTCATCGGGGTGACGGGCAGCACCACGGGTGTGCCGTGCGTCTTGACCACGACGGTTCCGGTGCCCTGGAACTGCATGGTGAACAGCACGCCACCGGGGATGCCGTGCCCCTCGATGCGGCGGACCTCGTAGTGCAGCGTCTCGTCGAAGGCCAGCACGTTCTCCGCGGAGACGCAGATGCCGTCGCCCTGGAGCTCGATCGGGTGGAGATGGCTGCTCTCGTCCGCGAAGAAGACCTGCCCGCGCCCGGCACAGCGCATGAGCTGCATCTCCTGCCCGGTGGCGTGCCCGACGACCCGGCCCATGAAGCCGGCGCCCTTGTGGCTGAAGTCCACGTCGCCCTGGTAGAGCACCATGCTGCCCTGGCGGGCGAGGACGGGCTGCGGGGCGCTGCCGAGGTCCACCCGGACGAGCTGGCTGTTCTGCGCCGTCCATCGCTGGCCGACGGGCGCCTCCCGGTACTTCTCCAGGCTGACGCGCAACCCGCCGCCGCCCTGCTGCGGCACGGTGTAGCCGCCCGCGGAACCGGGCGCGGCCGCACCGGGCGGGCCGGGCGGGCCGGGCGGCTGCTGTCCGAAGCCGGGCGGGGTGTGGACGCCCGGCGGGGGCTGCGGCGGCCCCGGGGGCTGCGGCATCGAGGGGGCGCCCGGCGGGG
>NZ_JABLSI010000012.1 GCF_019303475.1 Streptomyces sp. JJ38 | reverse complement strand
CCGGGCGCGGTCGCCCGCCACCGGGCACGGCGCCCGGCGCTCGCGAGCGTGTCAGTCGCCGCGGCGGCGGGGCTCCCCGCCCGGGGAGCGGCGGCCGGACCGGCCGTCGCCCGGGTCGCCGAGGACGGCCACCCGGAAGGCCGTCACCACGAAGACCTTCACCGCGCGGAGGGTGTTCCCGAGCCGGTGCGGCGCGTGCCGCCCGGTGGGGCCGACCGCGGTGGCGCCCGGCGCACGGGACGGCCGTCCGCCGCCGTCACCCGGTCCGCCCATCGCGGGAGTCGCGGATGCGCTACTCATACCCCCAGCATGCGGGCCCGGCGCGCGGCCCGCATCGGCCGAAAGGCCCGTCTCCCGGATGGCCCGTATCCACCCGAAGGGGCAGGGGGCCAGGGGCCGACGCCCCTGCCGGAAACGCCCCGAGCGGGCCAGGGCGGGGGCGGGCTGAAATCCGGTCGACCGCCCGGTGACGCGCGGGTACACTCACCCGCCTTGCCGCCTCCCGGACCGGGGAGGACCGCGGCCGGTCGGAACCGGCCGCTCAGGGACGCCCCCGCGGCGTCCCGTGCCCTCCTCCGACACCGACGCGCCCCGTCCGCCGCGACGCGCCACGGCAGCACGACGCCACGGCACCACGACGTCCGGACCGCCCGCGCCCAGGCACGGCCGCCGACGCGCGGGCGTACGCCGACGGCCTCGCGCCGGTGCCGGACCCGCAGCCGAGAGTCACCGGAGGCCCCTGCCGTGCCCGCGCCCGCCCCTGCCGATGGGCCGCTCGACGACGAGCGCGCCCACCTCGCCGCGTCCCGTTCCGCCCTGCGCGCCATGCGCGCGGACGTCGAAGCCCTCGACATCCGCGACGTCACCGCCAACTGGGTGAACGCCGCCGTCCTCCAGGCACAGATCGACCAGCGCATCACCTCGCTCGCCGACCTCGCCGACACCCCGCTCTTCTTCGGCCGCCTCGACTACGACAGCGGCGACCACGCGGACCGCCGCTACTACATCGGACGGCGGCACGTCCACGACACCGTCGGCGACCCCATGGTCATCGACTGGCGCGCCCCCGTCTCGCAGCCCTTCTACCGGGCCACCCGGCACGATCCCCAACACGTGGGGCTCCGCCGCCGCTTCGGCTACACCGGCGGCGAGCTGACCGCCTACGAGGACGAGCACCTCACCGACCCGAACGCCGCTGACGAGCCGGCCGGAGCCCTCCTCCAGCGGGAGATCGAGCGTCCCCGCGTCGGCCCGATGCGCGACATCGTCGCCACCATCCAGCCCGAGCAGGACGAGATCGTGCGCGCCGGGATCGAGGGCAGCGTGTGCGTGCAGGGCGCTCCCGGCACGGGGAAGACGGCGGTGGGCCTGCACCGCGTCGCCTACCTCCTCTACGCGCACCGCGAGCGCCTCGCCCGCACCGGCACCCTCGTCATCGGGCCGAACGCGTCCTTCCTGCGCTACATCGAGCAGGTGCTGCCCGCCCTGGGCGAGCTGGAGGTCAAGCAGGCCACCGTCGACGAGCTCGTGGCCCACGTCCCGGTGCGTGCGACGGACGACGCGCGGGCCGCGGCCGTCAAGGGCGACGCCCGGATGGCCGAAGTGCTGCGCCGGGCCGTGTGGGCCCAGGTCACCGAGCCCGCCGAGCCCTGCGTCGTCGTGCGCGGCTCGCGGCGCTGGCGGGTCCCGGCGCACGAGGTGGCCGGGTTCGTGGCCGAGCTGAAGGCCCGGGGCGTCCGCTACGGTGCCGCCCGCGAGGCCCTGCCCCGGCGGATCGCGCACGCCGTCCTCGTCCGGATGGAGCGCGGCGGCGAGGCCCCCGACGACCGGGTGCAGGACGCCGTGGCCCGCACCGCGGCCGTCAAGGCCACCGTCAAGGCCGTCTGGCCGGCCGTGGACCCGGCCAAGCTCGTCCTGCGGCTCCTCTCCGACGCCGACTTCCTCGCCGAGCACGCCGACGGCGTCCTCGACCCGGAGGAGCAGAAGGCGATGCTGTGGGCCAAGCCCGGGCGCGGAGTGAAGTCGGCGCCGTGGACCCCGGCGGACGCCGTCCTGGTGGACGAGGCCATGGACCTCGTCACCCGCACGCCCTCTCTCGGCCACGTCGTCCTGGACGAGGCGCAGGACCTCTCGCCCATGCAGTACCGGGCCGTCGGCCGCCGTTGCTCCACCGGTTCCGCGACCGTCCTCGGCGACATCGCCCAGGGCACCACCCCCTGGTCCACCGCGTCCTGGGCCGAGGCCCTGGCGCACCTGGGCAAGCCCGAGGCCGCCGTCGAGGAGCTGACCCGGGGCTTCCGCGTTCCCCGACAGGTCATCGCCTACGCCTCCCGGCTGCTGCCCGCCATCGCCCCCGAGCTGGCCCCGGCCACCTCGATCCGCGAGTCTCCGGGCGACTTCGCCGTCCGCCCGGTCGACCCCGGCACGCTGACGGACGCCGTCGTCGCCGCCTGCCGCGAGGCCCTGGAGCGCGAGGGCTCCGTCGGCCTCATCGCGGCCGACGCCCGCCTCCCCGAGCTCACCGCCGCCCTCGACGCCGCCGGGCTCCCCCGTCTGGCCCCGGGCGAGGAGACGAGCCCCGACGCCCGCCTCACCCTCGTGCCCGCGTCGCTGGCCAAGGGCCTGGAGTACGACTCCGTCGTCCTCGACGAACCCGCGGCCATCGTCGACGGCGAGCCCGACCCCCGCACCGGCCTGCGCCGCCTCTACGTCACGCTGACCCGCGCCGTCACCGCCCTCACCGTCGTCCACGCCGCCCCACTCCCCGAGGAGCTGGCGCAGCCCGCCGCCTGACGGATGGGCCCCGGCCGCCGACCGCCTCCGGGCGGCGGTCGGGGCCGCGGTCAGCTCGCCGGCTCGTAGCCGGTGATCTCGTAGCACACCTCGTCGTCGATCCCGTTGGCGTAGCGGTCGATCTCGATCAGGGTCGGGCGCCCGTCCTCGGCCCGCTTGACCTCGACGGAGTCCGCCCCGTCCCGCTCGGCCTTCTCGGCCTTCTCCAGCAGCCCCCCGATCGTGGGCACCTCCACGTTCCCCGGGGTGTGGTTCTCCCCGACCGGCTCCCACTCCGTGGTGCGCCCCTCGGTGACGGTGACCCGGTAGGTACCGCCCAGGACGTTGAAGCCGCACGACTGCGTCAGGGTGTACGCGTAGTTTGGCGGCTCGCTCCACTCCGGCGCGTCGCGCCCGGGGGCCGGCTGGGCCTCCTGAGCGCAGGCCGCGAGCGGCAACGCCAGCGGCACGAGCAGCAGGCAGGCCGTGGCCCGCGTCCGGTATCTCGGCTTCTTCACACGTGCGTTGGTGAACCCCATGCCGCTGGGACGGCCCCCGCGCGTCGTCGGTTCCCCCACGCCGTCCGGCCCGGCGCGGGGGCGCGAGAGCGGGTGGAGATGAGTACGAGGACGGATGGACCGGAGAGCGGTTGAGCCGGTGGGATGGTCGGGTGCGTACTCCGTCCCCTCTCCCCGCTACCGCTACCGCTCCCGCTCCCGCTCCACCGCGACGGCGCCGCGGTCCACTCGGTGCCCGGTTGGCGGTGACGCTGCTCGGCGGTCCGTTGTTCGGGGCGACTCTCGTACTCGGTCAGAGCATCGAGAGCGTCGGCGCTCTCCTCCTGGGCGGCCTCGGGCTGTGCCTGCTGGTCGCCGGGTGGGCCGTGCCCTTCGACCGGGGCGGGATGTGGGTGGTCGTGGCCACGGCCGGGACCGCCATGATCTGCGTCGCCGTCTGGGCGTGTGTGCTCTTCGTGGTGGCGGTGTTCTGGTTGGCGGCCGGCGGCGGCTGAGGGTCAGACCTCGTCGGGGACGTCCTTCCCGGGGGCGTCCGGGTCCGGGAGGTCGGAGGCGTCGACGATGCGGTAGGCGTAGCCCTGCTCGGCGAGGAAGCGCTGGCGGTGCGCGGCGAAGTCCTGGTCGACCGTGTCGCGGGCGACGACCGAGTAGAAGCGGGCCTCGTGGCCGTCGGCCTTGGGACGCAGGACGCGGCCGAGGCGCTGGGCCTCCTCCTGCCGGGAGCCGAAGGTGCCGGAGACCTGGATGGCGACGGTGGCCTCGGGCAGGTCGATGGAGAAGTTCGCGACCTTGGAGACGACGAGCACGGACAGCTCGCCGCGGCGGAAGGCGTCGAACAGCTTCTCGCGCTGCGCGTTGCTCGTCTCGCCCTTGATCACCGGGGCGTCGAGACGTTCGCCCAGCTCGTCGAGCTGGTCGATGTACTGGCCGATGACGAGGGTCTGGTCGCCGGCGTGGCGGCGCACTAGGGACTCGGTGACCCTGAGCTTGGACGGGGTCGTGGCGCAGTAGCGGTACTTCTCCTCCGTCTCGGCCGTGGCGTAGGCGAGCCGCTCGGACTCGGTGAGGCTGACGCGGACCTCGACGCAGTCGGCCGGGGCGATGTAGCCCTGGTTCTCGATCTCCTTCCAGGGCGCGTCGAAGCGCTTGGGGCCGATGAGGGAGAAGACGTCGGACTCGCGGCCGTCCTCGCGGACCAGGGTCGCCGTCAGCCCGAGGCGGCGGCGGGCCTGGAGGTCGGCGGTGAACTTGAAGACGGGTGCGGGCAGCAGGTGCACCTCGTCGTAGACGATGAGCCCCCAGTCGCGGGAGTCGAACAGCTCCAGGTGGGGGTAGACGCCCTTCCGCTTGGTCGTGAGCACCTGGTAGGTGGCGATGGTGACCGGGCGGATCTCCTTCTTCGTGCCGCTGTACTCGCCGATCTCGTCCTCGGTGAGCGAGGTGCGGCGCACCAGCTCGTGCTTCCACTGCCGGGCGGAGACGGTGTTGGTGACGAGGATGAGCGTGGTCGCCTTCGCGCGGGCCATGGCCCCGGCGCCGACGAGCGTCTTCCCGGCGCCGCAGGGCAGGACGACGACGCCGGAGCCGCCGTGCCAGAAGCCCTCGACGGCCTGCCGCTGGTAGGGCCGCAGGGCCCAGCCGTCCTCGGCCAGCTCGACGGGGTGGGCCTCGCCGTCGATGTACCCGGCCAGGTCCTCGGCGGGCCAGCCGAGCTTGAGCAGGGCCTGCTTGATCTGGCCGCGCTCGGAGGGGTGGACGGCGACGGTGTCCTCGTCGATGCGGGCGCCGACGAGCGGGGCGATCCGCTTGGAGCGCAGCACCTCCTCGAGCACCGGGCGGTCGGTGGTCTGGAGGACGAGCCCGTGGGCCGGGTGCTTGGAGAGGGTGAGCCGCCCGTAGCGGTCCATGGTGTCGGCGATGTCCACGAGCAGCGCGTGCGGCACGGGGTAGCGCGAGTAGGTGACCAGGGCGTCGACGACCTGCTCGGCATCGTGCCCGGCGGCCCGCGCGTTCCACAGGCCGAGCGGGGTCACCCGGTAGGTGTGGATGTGCTCGGGGGCCCGCTCCAGCTCGGCGAAGGGGGCGATGGCGCCGCGGCACGCGTCGGCCTGCTCGTGGTCGACTTCGAGCAGGAGCGTCTTGTCGCTCTGGACGATCAGGCAGGACACGTAAACCCTCCACGGTTCCGGTGGCGGCCCGCCGGAACGGCCGGGCACCCCTCCTATGGTCCCTGATCGCGTGGCCGTGTTGCGAAGTGTGGCTTGTGGGGCGTAAATGGATGCAAGGTGCAAATGAGACAAATCGAAGGGAATGATCCAATGCTGCCGCTCAACGAACCGCTGACCGAGCAGGCTACGCGGGAGGCGCTCGCGCAGGACGTGGACGCCGCCCTGAACGCGACCGAGGCCGACGGTACGTTCCGCGACACCAGCGAGTGCGCCGGACTGCTGCTCCTGGCCGGGCTCGTGCTGCTCGCGCCGCCCACCCCGCGTCCGAAGAAGGGATGAGCTGACCGGCGTGGCCGAAGCACAAGGGCCCGCGTCCGGTCTCCCGGCCGCGGTGCAGAACACCGCTTCGGCGGTTGCCTCCGCCCTCGACGGCGGGGGCAATCGCCTGTCCGTACCCGATCTCGCCGGGTCCGTCGAGCTGTCCGCCGACGACCCGCTGCTCGTCGCCTGCGTGCGCGTGCTCGGTGCCGACGCGCTCGCCCCCGCCCTGCTGTACGGTCTCCGGCCCGCTCCGGCCGACGTGGCACTCGCCGAGGCCGCGCGCGACGGCTATCCGCCGCCGCCCGACGCCCCGGCCGCCACCGCCTGGAGCCACTGGGGGCTGGCGGAGGCCCTGCGGACGCTGACCGGGCACGGCGTCCGCGAGACGCAGCCGGACGCCGAGTGGGTCACCGGAGAGCCCTGGCCCCGGCTGGCGCACCGCATGGCCCAGCTCGCCCCGCTCGCCGCACCCGGGTTGGACTCCGCCCTCGCCACCGGGGCCGCCAAGCGCCCGGTGGACCTCGGGCGGGGCTTCGTGCGGGCCGTCCGCCGCCGCGACTGGCTTCAGGCCGCCGGGCTCGGCCGCTGGCTGGCCCTCATCCCCGGGGTGCCCGCCTCGCTCGGCCTGGACAACGGCTTGGAGTTCGTCCGCCAGATGGGCGAGGCGGCCGACGCCCGGGTGGCGCTGCACGTCCGGGCGGCCCAGCTGCTCCGCGTCACGGCCCCGGTGCGGGAGACGCCCGCATGAGCCCGGAGACCCCGTCCCCGGAGGCCCCGCCCTCGCAGGCGTCGGCGCGTGTCGTGCTCCGGGGGGCGCTGGACTGGCTGGTCGCGCACCGCGAGGGCTTCCGTCCGGCCCCGGACGCCGCGGAGCGAGGCGCCCCCGACGTGCACGTCAAACCGCTCGGGGAGCTGGGACAGCTCATGGTGTGCGTCCAGCGGCACACGGCGCGGGGGAGCGCGGAGCACGCCCGAGCCGGTGAACTGCTGGACTTCGCGTGGACGGTGACCGGCCGCGGGGACCTGTTCCACACGCTCGCGCTCGCCGAGCCGCACGCCACCTATCCGCTGGAGATGTACGCGGCCTTCGCGGCCACGGGCCGCAGACACCACGGCTTCGAGGCGTTCGCGGGGTTCGGCGCGGGCACCCGGGCCTGGCGGTCGACGGAGTGTGAGCCGACCCGCGCGCTCGCCGTCCTGGAGGCCGAGCGGCGGCTGGGGCTCGCCCCGCACACCGACCCGGGGGCGGTCACGGCCGCGACGTGGCTGGGCGGGCTGCCCGAGCCCTGGGCGTTCGAGACCCGCGCCGGGTACGCCGCCACCCACCACGTCTTCCACGTCACCCGGTGGGGGGAGGCCCCGGAACTGCTGCCCGCCGACGTCCGGCACTATCTGGCGGCGTGGCTGCCCGCCTGGACGCGGAGCTGTCTGGAGGAGGAGTCCTGGGACCTGGCCGGGGAGCTGCTCGCCGTCGCCGCGTGCCTGCCGGAGCCGTCCGGCGACACGGACACCGCGTGGCGGGACTACGCCGCGGCCCAGGGCCCGGACGGCGTCGTGGCGCCGCGCGGGTCCGCGCCCACGGGGGCGGGCGAGGACGTCTTCCTCGCCTGCTATCACCCCACGCTCGTCGCGGCCTTCGCCGCCGCGCTCACCGTCGACCGCCGGCCGGCGCCCCTCGGGGCCGCCGTGGGAGGCCAACCGTGATCCCCACGCAGATCCTGCACGACGTCGGTGTGCGCGCCCTGGAGTGGCTGGCCGCGCACCGCGACCACTTCCGGTTCCGCCTCACGGAGGACGACGACCTCGACCTGGCCCGGCTCAAGCCGGTCGGGGAGCTGGCGGTCATCGGCGGCGCGCTGTACCGCGAGGGCGTCGCCGGCAGCCGCCAGTCCGCCCTGGCCCGGGAACTCCTCGACTTCGCCTGGCGCGACGTCCTCGACGGCGGCGCGGCCCTGGCCCGCATCCAGCGCGAGGAACCGCTCAGCCCGATGCCCCTGGAGGTGTACACACCGTTCAGGGAGCTGGGCCTGCGCAACCCGGAGGTCGAGCGCCGTGTCGCCGGCAGCCGGTCGCTGGCGAGCTGGGCCGCCCTGGAGGTGCAGCCGACGCGGCGGCTCGGCCTGAGCGTCGCCGAGGAGCGCGCGGGCCACCCGCCCTCCCTCGACGTCGCCGAGGCCGCCCGCCGCACCTGGCTGGGCCAGACCCCCGAGCCCTGGACGCTGAGCTTCCACCTCGCCTACGACGTCACCCACACCGTCTTCCACCTCACCCGCTGGGGCGCCCGCCCCGAGGCGCTCCCGCCCGACCTCGCCGTCTACCTCGACCTGTGGCTGCCCGCGTGGCTGGAGGACTGGGCCGAGCGCGGGCACTGGGACCTGCTCGGCGAGCTCCTCATCGTCGACGCCTGCCTGCCGCGGCCCACGCTGGACGAGGCGGCGTGGCGGTGCTACGCGGCGGCCCAGGACCCCGGCGGCGCCATGCCCGTCGAGGGCGGAATGCCCGACGCCCGCGACGCGTCCGCCCTCTTCGACCAGCTTCACCACCCCACCCTCGTCGCCGCGTTCGCCTCCGTCATGGCCACCTCCCGGTCCCTGGCCACCCTGCCGGGGAACGCCGCGTGACGGCCGGACTGCGGGACGCCGCCCCCGCCGGCCCCCGACTGCGGGACGCCGTGCGGGAGGCGGCGGGGACGCTCGACGGGCCGGACACCGTCGTCGCCGTCAGCCGCGGCGGCGAGCGGTACGTCCACGCCGGGGGCGACGGGCCCACCCCGCCCGCCGAGCGCGAACACCTGCGGTACGAGATCGGCTCGGCCTCCAAGACGTACACCGTGCTGCTCACGGCCCACCTGGCCGAGCTCGGCCTGGCCGGCCTGCACGACCCCGTCACCGTCCACCTCCCGCCCACCCCGCCGGACGGCCACCGGGACGCCATCACCCTCGCCCACCTCGCCACCCACACCTCCGGCCTGCCCCGGCTGCCGCACGACCCGGTGTTCCTGCGGCAGCTCGCCACCGCGTACCGCACCAACCCCTACGCCCGCTACGACACCGAGCGCCTCGTGTACGCCTTCGCCCGCACCCGGCCGCGCCGGCCACCGGGGCAACGCTGGTGGTATTCCAACTTCGGCGCGGCCCTGCTCGGCCAGGCCCTCGCTCACACCACCGGCACGCCCTACGCCGACCTCCTCACCGACCACGTCCTCGGCCCGCTCGGCCTCGGCAACACCGGGCTCCACCCCGGCGTGCCCGGCCGCGACGCCCCCGGGCACCGCCGCGACGGGGCCACCCCGGTACCGCCCCTGGTCATGCGGGCCTTCGCCCCGGCCGGGGCCGTCCGCGCCACCCCGCACGACCTGCTGACCTTCCTGGAGGCCCACCTGACGCCCGCGGCCACCCCGCTCACGGCGGCCCTGCGCGCGGTGACCCGTCCCGTGCTGCGGCGCGGTGCCAAGCCCCGCCAAACCCACACCCTCACCTGGTTCCAGGAGGGCGACGCCCTCTACCACCCGGGCGCCACCCCCGGGCACGAGGCGTTCCTCGGCTTCAACCCCGCCACCCGCACCGCCGTCGCCGTCCTGGCCGCGCGCGGCTGGAGCCGCCGCAGCCCGCTCGGCGCGATCGGCTACGACCTGCTGACCGGCACGTCCTGATCGGCGGTCAGCTCCCCGTCGGCGTCCCCCCGGTGCTCCGTCAGCCCTCGGCGAACCGGTCGCGCAGCTCCTCGTCGAGCTCGGCGACGCCCGTCACCCGGTGCAGGGCGAACGTGCGGACCTCCTCGGCCGTGTGGTCGTAGGCGGACACGAAGCCGCCCTCCACCCGCACGGGCGCGATGACGCGCTGGCTGGCCGCGCCGTCAGCGTTGACGTAGCCCAGCCACACCGGAGTGCCCGTCAGCACCGCGCTCTGGAGGGTGGCCAGCGTGTCGGCCGCCGTCGTGCGCGGCGGCTCGCCGCCCGGCGCCACCGGCTTCCCGCCGCGCTCGCGGTGCGGCACGGTGGCGGCCAGGTCGCCCGCACGGATCGCCCGCACGGCCGCCGCGAGCAGCGTCGTGTCGGGCGGGGGCGGGCCGTCGGGGACGGGCTCGGGCGCGCTGCGCGGCGGGGTGCGGTGCGCGGCGGCCCGGGCGATCAGGACGTCCCCCTCCGCCGACTCGGCCGCCGGGGCGTGCCCCATCTCCCGCAGCTTCTCCAGCAGTTGCCCGGGGTCGGCGGTGGCGGCCAGCACGGTCGGCGCGAGCAGCCGCAGGCCGAGGGAGGCCGAGCGCTTGTCCGCCAGGATCTCCGCGAGCAGCGTGTCGTCGTCGCAGCGCACGTAGCAGGACGCCGCGCCCACCCGGAGCCTGCCGTGCCGCCGCGCCACGTCGTCGATCAGATACGTCAGCGGCTGTGGCACCGGGGTGCGGGAGTGCGCGGCCAGGAAGGCGTGCAGGTCGGCCGCGGTGCGCCCGGCGTCCAGCGCCCGCCGCACCGATTCCGGCGTGAAGCGGTACACCGTCGCCCCGCCCTTGGACTCGACGTCGGCCAGCACGCCCAGGGCCTCCGCCAGCGGGCGCTCCAGCGGACCGGGGGCGACGGCGGTCAGGTCGGCCTGGAGCAGGACGTGGTCGAGCGGCTCGGGGAGCAGCGGCGCCAGCCGGGCGGCCGCGGCCTCCGCGGCCGCCGTGACCTCCACCGCCGTCCGGGCCATGGTCAGCCCGCGGGCGTGCCCGGCCAGCGCGCCCCGGCCCGTCACCCCCAGCAGCTCGGCCTCCCGCAGCGTCGCCGCGCACAGCCGTTGGCGCAGTTCCTCGGCGCCGCGCGCGGGGCGCTCCCAGCGCAGCCGCGCGAGCAGGTCCTCCTCGCCGGGGACGCCGCCCTCGGGCAGCTCGGCCAGCAGGTCCAGCACGCGGCGGCGCACCTCGGGAGCCTGGGCCCGGTCCAGCCCGGGGCCCAGCGCGGCCAGCGCCCGGCCCTTGGCGTCCCGGGCCCCGGCCAGCCCCGGCACCCGGGTGCCGGGGAGCCAGGCGGCCACCAGCGTCGCCCAGCGCTCCTGCGGCGGCAGGTCGCGCCACAGATCGGCGGCCGGCGTGGGCGCGTAACGCTCGTCGGGTTCCCCGTCCGAGGCCAGCAGCCCTGCGGCGTAGGCGAGTTCGAGCCAGAACGCGGTCAGCGGCTCGGGCAGGTCGAGGGTGACGGCGGTGCGCTTCAGGTCCCGCATGCCGAGGCCGCCCGCCCGCAGGACCGGAGGCGGCGCGTCCTCCCAGATCGTCAGCAGCTCGTCGACGGTGCCCAGGGCCGTGAACGCCTGCCCGGCGGCGGTGGCGTCCACCGTGGCGGGGGTGTGGGTGCGCCGGGCGGTGACCTCGGGCGCGTGCGGCTCCAGCTCGCGGTGGGCCCGCCCGTCGCGCAGGTGCAGGGCGACCTCGCGAGGCAGGACGACCGTCCGCCCGCCGTCGGGACCGGCCGTGGCGCCGGTGGGCAGCAACAGCCCCCGGTCCAGCAGCCAGCGCACCGGAGGCGTCACCGACGGGCCCGGGGCGCCGCCGTCCGAGCAGCCGCTCCGGCCGCCGGCGACGGTGCCGAAGGGCGGCCCCCACGTCAGCCTGCCCAGCACCTCGCGGGCCCCGTCGGGCGCCTGTTCCAGCAGCGCGGCCAGCCGTGCCCGATCGGTGAACAGGCCGGTCAGCGCGGCGAGAGCGCTCACCGGATCGTGGGTGGTGGGCAGTCCGGCGTTGGCCTGGATCTCCTGGAGCCGCCCCGGGGACATCCCCGCCGCCGCCTCCGCGAGGGTCGGGCCGAGACCGGTGGGGGAGGGCGCGGTGGGCGAGGGGGAGAGCAGTTCGCGGGCGGTCCGCACCAGCCGCACCCGCTCGTCGGGGCCCCACACCAGCGCCCGCGTCCGCAGCGCCGCCAGCGCGCCCGGCAGGGCCTCCTCCCCGCCGGGCAGCAGCGCGGCCAGTTCCTCCGGCGAGCAGGGGTCGGACGCCACGGCCAACGCCTGGGCGGTCTGCAGGGTGAAGCGGTCCAGCCGCTCCAGGGTCCGTACGACGGAGGCGCGGGTCGCGGCGCGGGTGGCCAGCTGCGTCACATCGCCGGGGACCGGTGAGAGAAGGTCGGGGCGGGCCCGCAGCAGCTCGGTGAGCGCGTCGTCGGGCCTGGCGCGCAGCTCCTCGGCGAGGGTGCGCGGCGCGGCGGTCTCACGGGTCATCCCACCCACGGTACCGGGCTCGGCGCTGTACGGTCGGGGCGTGGGGATCGACAGCGAGAAGCTCGTTTTCGACTATCTGAGCCGGGTGGGCGACCTGGCGCACCGGACGACGATGACGGCCGCCGAACGCGCGCGCCTCATCGGCGAGTTGCGCGCCGGGATCGAACGCGCGCGGGCCACGGGCGGCGCCGAGTCGGTGGCCGAGGTACGGCGGCTGCTGAGCCGGCTGGGCCGGCCGGAGGACGTCGTCGAGGCCGCCGGTTCCGGTGCGGAGGTTCCCGCCCCCCGTCCCGCGGAACCCGGGCGGGACGGCGAGGGACCGCGCCCGGGACGCGGCGAGCGGCTCCGACCACGGCGCCGCCGGCCCCCCGAGCCGGAGCCCGGCCCGCCGCCCGGGCCCACCCCGCCGCACCTCGTCGGCATGGACGAGCTGCCGCCCGAGGCCGCCGACCCGGAGTGGTGGCGGGGCGAGGGCGGGCCGGTCACCCAGCCCACCGGCGGCCAGGTGGCCGGGTTCGTCGGCGGCATCGAGATCCCCGAGATGCTGATGCCGCCCCCGGAGGTCGAGGAGGACGACGGGAAGCCCGCCGGGGCCGGGAACGCGGTGGACGGCGGCCCGGCGGTCGACCTCACGAAGGGGCCCGAGGTGCCCACCGGTGTCGGGGCGGCTCTCCAGGAGGACGCGCCCGCCCCCGACGCCGAGGCGCCGCCCCCGGGACGCTGGGCCCGCATGCGCCGGCTGGCCGGCCCCCGGAACCGCGAGCCCGGACTGGCCCGGGTGGGCGGTCCCGTCGAGCTGCTCGCCGCCCTCGCCCTCGTCGCCGGAACCGTCTTCGGCTCCCTGCTCGCCCTGGCCGCCGGGTGGCTCCTCGCCTGGTGGTCCCCCCGGCTGCCGCTGACCGAGCGCAAGTGGGCCGTCCTGGGCGTGCCCGGCGCCGTGGTCGGCGCGGGGACGGCCTGGCTGTGGGGCAGGCTCGCCGGGCACTGGGGCGAGCCCATCCCCGAGGGCACGCTCGGCGAGGCGGTCAAGGACACCTACCCCTGGTGCGTCCGCGCCGCCGCCCTCGCCTCCGCGCTGTTCCTGGTCTGGCGGGCCCGGCGCGTCCGCTGAGACCCGCGGGCGCGGGGCGCCCGCGCGTCCGGGGCGCCGGCGGCTCGGAGTGCGCCTGCCCGCGCGCTTGGGAGGTCTGCGCTGAGGCGCGGGACGGGCCAGCGCGGCCCCCGGCGCCGGGCGTGGCCTGGGCAGGGATGCCCCTGACGGTGCGCCGCGGTCCGCGGCCGGGCTGTGGCCGCTCGCGCAGTTCCCCGCGCCCCCGCGGGGTGCCCCCGCGGAACGTCGCACAATAGTGCGCATGCCCGAAACCCGTCCGGCCGCCGTGCCGCCCGCCTCGCTCACCGTCGGTTTCGATCTCGACATGACGCTCATCGACACCCGCCCCGGCATCAAGGCCACCTACGACCTGCTCGCCGCCGAGACCGGGGTCCCCATCGACAGCGCCCTCGCCGTGAGCCGGCTCGGCCCCCCGCTGGAGACGGAGCTGGCGAACTGGTTCCCGGCGGCCGGAGTGCCGGCCGCCGCGGCCCGCTACCGGGAGCTGTACCCCGACCACGCCATCGCCCCGTGCGCGGCCCTGCCCGGTGCCGTCGAGGCGCTGGCCGCCGTCCGGGCGGCGGGCGGACGCACCCTCGTCGTCACCGCGAAGAACGAGCAGCACGCCAAGCTCCACCTCGACCACCTCGGGCTGGTCCCCGACGCGCTGGCGGGCGGGCTGTGGGCCGAGGCCAAGGCGGAGGCGCTACGGGAGCACGGGGCCGCCGTCTACGTCGGCGACCACCTCGGCGATGTCCGGGGCGCCCGGACCGCCGGGGCGCTCTCCGTGGCCGTCGCCACCGGGCCGTGCCCGGCCGGGGAACTTCGGGCGGCCGGCGCCGACGTCGTCCTGGACGACCTGCGGGCCTTCCCCGGATGGCTGGCCGGTTAGGGGGTGTTTCGTCAGTCCCGTCTGGCTGGGAACGCCTGGCACGCCCTCCCCCGGCTAACGCTGGGAGGTGCCCCCAGCGCTTTCCTCCCTCCGCCCTGCGAGCGCACGCACCAGACGCCCCCAGCCCCGCCCTCCGGGCGAACGACGCTACTGACGAAACACCCCCTACCGCCCGTCCGCCGCCTGAGCCTGCCGCCGCACGGCCCGGCGCTGTGCCGCCACCGACCGCAGGAACCCCGCCCCGGCCAGGGCGAAGCCCAGGCCCATGAGCATGGACAGGAAGTACGCGGCCGACGGGAACGGGTCGGTGCCCAGGAACAGCGGAACGAACGTGATGACCGTCGCCAGCGCGCCCAGCGTGAAGACGACCATCCCGACACGGATCAGCAGGTCGCCGGGGCGGGGCTCCTCGGCCGGGGCGGCGCCCGGCTCGGCGCCCGGCTCGGGGGACTGCTCGGCGGGGGTGGGTGTAGGGGTCACCCGTCCAGGGTAAGACGGGTGCACGGGTGCGCGGTCCTGGCCGCCTCCGTCGGTTCGGTGGCCCCTTGTCACCGGGCCCGGGGAGATTAATCTTGGGTACGGCGGGTCGAGAGCGGCCCGCCGGAGTGTTATCCGGCCACCACACGAGTGCGAGGACAGGACAGACGTGCCTACCGGCAAGGTCAAGTGGTTCAACAGCGAGAAGGGCTTCGGCTTCCTCTCCCGCGACGACGGCGGTGACGTCTTCGTCCATTCCTCCGTGCTCCCGAGCGGCGTCAGCGCGCTGAAGCCGGGCCAGCGAGTGGAGTTCGGAGTCGTCGCCGGGCAACGGGGGGACCAGGCGCTGTCCCTCACCCTGCTCGACCCCGCGCCCTCCGTCGCCGCGGCCCAGCGCCGCAAGCCCGACGAGTTGGCCTCCATCGTGCAGGACCTCACCACGCTGCTCGACGGCGTCTCCCAGCAACTGGAGCGTGGCCGGTACCCCGACAAGCAGCACGGTGCGAAGATCGCCGGGATGCTGCGGGCCGTCGCGGACCAACTCGACGTCTGACGCCTCCCCGAGGCTTCCGCCTCCTTTCCCTCCCTCTCCCTTCCCTCTCAGGGTTCTCCCCCAAGGGGCCGCGCGCCACCCCGGCGCCCGGCCCCTTCGTCATGCCCGCGCTTCTTCTGGCCCCCTGGGCCCGCGCCCCACTCGCCGGACCCGTGCCCGCAGGGGCGCTGACGGAGCGTGAGGGTGACGGCGGCTCAACCCCGCCCGGGCGGGCCTGGCCTGGGCCACAGCGGGCGCCCGGGCCGGAAGGTCACCTTCCGTCGTGGAATCTTCACAGCATGGCCCGCCCTGGTGCCCCCGTCCCGGGCCCGCTCACGGCGTCTCCACAATTCCACACCGCGTGGTTTTCTCGCCATGTCCGGGAAAATCGGTCAAGGGGATGCCTTCTTCTCGGCGGTGACTCGCTGTCTTCTGTGAAGAGGGAAGGGGGAGCTTGTTGCATTCCCTGCACATTGCCGTCCGCTACCGCGAAGCATCGGGGGCCTTTTGCGGACGCTCGTTGGTGTGATGACAGAACGATGTGATGTCATCGTCCTCCCTGCGGAGTCAGGCAGTCGTCGCCGCCAGTCTCGACTGCCGGACGGCCGTGGAATTGATTGGTTCAGCGTGTGCTGAGTCGGTCCCCCCAATCAGTGATCCTTTTGCTAACGGAAGGAAGTTCCACCATGGACTTCGCCCCCCAGATCGAGACCCGCGAGATCGACGACGCCGAGCTGGACAACGTCGCCGGTGGCGTCGCCGGTGCGTCCGTCAACGCCGGTGGCGCGCTGGACGTCACCGCCATGGCCGACGTCGACGGTGCCGCGGCGGGCCTGACCGCTCCGGTCGCCGGCCTGGCCGCCCCGGTCGCCGGTCTGACCGGTGGCGTCGCCGGTGCCGTCACCGGCAGCCTGTCCGCCGGTCTCTGAGACGCGCGGAAACATCTCTCCTGTAGGCCCCGGGACATCAGTCCCGGGGCCTACAGGGGGTGCCCACGGAAATGTGTGGACCGCGCATTCTCCGCAGATGCCGGACCCGATGCCCCGCACCGCTCAGGCGTTTCCGTAGAAGAAATTCGGCCGGATCGGCAGAGCCGGTCCGGCGAGAGGTTGGATCGTGCAGTTCAGGCAAAAGGCGTATGCGAAGTTCCAGGCGCCCGAGGCGTTGGACCTCCCGGTGCGCTTCGCCCGTCCACAGGGCCTTCTCGTGCTGCTGGTCACCCTCGCCGTGATGGTCGGTGCGACGGTGTGGGGCATGACGGGCAGCGTCTCCGCGAAGCTGGACGCGGTCGGCGTCCTCACCCATGCCCGGGGCGCCTACGTGCTCCAGAGCCCGGTCGCCGGGCAGGTGACGGGCGTGCTGGCCGAGGAGGGCGACCTGCTGCGGGGTGACGCTCCGTTGCTGCGGGTCCGCACGGCCGAGGGCGAGCACGTCGTGCGTACCGTGGCGCCCGGCCGGGTGCAGGCCGTCACCGCCGAGATCGGAGCCGTCGTCACCCCGGGGCGGGACGTGGCGACCCTGCAACGCGTCGAGAGCGCCGACGAGCCGCTGGTCGCGGTCCTCTACGTGCCCGGTGGGAAGGCCTCCGGCATTCCGGACGGCGCTCGGGTGGACCTGGCCGTACGGTCCGTTCCCCGGGAGGAGTTCGGGGTGCTGCGCGGCCGGATCACCGCCGTCGGACGGGCTCCGCGCACCGTGCAGCAGCTCGCCGGGTTCCTCGGGGACGCGACGCTCGCCGAGCAGTTCGCCGCGCTCGGCGGCCCGGTGGCGGTAACCGTCACCCTGGAACGGTCCGAGCGGGGCGAGTCCGGCTACCGGTGGTCCCGCTCGGAGGGGCCGCCCTTCCCCGTCGAGGCGATGACGCTCACCGACGCGGCCGTGCACCTGCCCGACCAGCGCCCCGTCGACTGGCTGTTCGCATGAGCCGCCGACGCGCCCCCGTCCCGCAGCGCGGAGCCCGGCGCGGGGCCGGACGGGCAGGCCAGGGCGACGCGCAGCACGAGGCCGGGCGCGCGCGGCAGCGTGGCGGGCGACGCGGCGGCGCGGACCGGCGTCGGCACCGGCCCGGGCCCGCTCCCCGGGCACGACGGGAGCCCGTGCCCAAGGCGCGGCGGCACAAGACCGTGCGCACGCCCACCGTGCTCCAGATGGAGGCGGTGGAGTGCGGCGCCGCCGCGCTGGCCATGGTGCTCGGTCACCACGGCCGCCACGTGCCCCTGGAGGAGCTGCGGATCGCGTGCGGCGTCTCCCGTGACGGCTCCCGGGCCAGCAACCTGCTCAAGGCGGCCCGCGGTTACGGGCTGACGGCCAAGGGCATGCAGATGGAGCCCGCGGCGCTGGCCGCCGAGGTGGCGGCCCCGGCCATCCTGTTCTGGGAGTTCAACCACTACGTCGTCTACGACGGCCCCGGGCGGCGCTTCGGCCGGCGCGGCGTCTACGTCAACGACCCGGACAAGGGCCGCCGCTTCGTCAGCCTGGAGGACTTCGACACCAGCTTCACCGGCGTCGTCCTCACCTTCGAGCCCGGCCCCGGCTTCCGCGCCGGTGGTCGCAGGCCGGGGGTGCTGGGCACGCTGCCGACCCGGCTGCGCGGCATGTCGGGCACGATGTTCGCCGCGCTGCTGGCCAGCCTGTTGCTGGTCGGCGTCGGCGCCGCCGTCCCCGCGCTGAGCCGCACCTACATCGACATGTTCCTGATCGGCGGCCAGTCCTCGCTGCTCGGCGTGCTCTTCGCCGCCATGGCCGCCTCCGTCGTGCTCACGGCCGTCCTCACCGGTGTCCAGCAGGCCAACCTGCTGCGCGGGCGCATCATCTCCTCCACGCTCGGCAGCGCCCGCTTCCTGCGCCATCTGCTGCGGCTGCCGGTGACGTTCTTCACCCAGCGCAGCCCGGCCGACCTCGTCCAGCGCCTCCAGTCCAACGACACCGTGGCCGAGACGCTGGCCCGCGACCTGGCCAGCGCCGGGGTGGACGCCGTCGTCGTCATCCTCTACGCGCTGCTGCTGTGGACGTACGACCCGCAGCTCACCCTCGTGGGGGTGGGGATCGCGCTGCTCAACGTCGTCGCGCTGCGCGTCGTCGTCCGGCTGCGGGCCACCCGCACCCAGAAGCTGCGGGCCGACAGCGCCCGCCTCACCAACACCTCCTACAGCGGGCTGCAGCTCATCGAGACGATGAAGGCCACCGGCGGCGAGAACAGCTACTTCCGCCGCTGGGCCGGGCAGCACGCCATCACCCTCGACGAACAGCAGCGGCTCGGCGTGCCGACCGCCGCGCTCGCCGTCGTCGCGCCCACACTCGCCACGCTCAACAGCGCCGCCATCCTGCTCATCGGCGGCACCCGGGCCGTCGAGGGGCACATCTCCGTCGGCCTGCTCGTAGCCTTCCAGGCCCTCGTCGTGCGCTTCACCGCGCCGATCACCCGGCTCAACGGCGTCGTCGGCCGCGTGCAGGACTTCGCGGCCGACGTGGCACGGCTGAAGGACGTCGAGAACTTCCCCGTCGACCAGCTCTACTCGCGCCGCGAACCCCCGGCCGACACGCGGCGGCTGAAGGGCCACGTGACGCTGGAGAACGTCTCGTTCGGGTACAGCCCGCTCGACAAGCCGCTGCTGCGCGGGTTCTCCCTGACCGTCGGTCCGGGGCAGCAGGTGGCGCTCGTCGGGCCCTCCGGGAGCGGCAAGTCCACCGTTTCGCGGCTCATCTCCGGGCTCTACACGCCCTGGGAGGGCGTCATCCGCATGGACGGCCAGCGGCTGGACGACATCCCGCGCGGGGCGCTCGCCTCCTCGGTGTCCTTCGTCGACCAGGACGTCTTCCTCTTCGAGGGCACCGTCCGCGACAACGTGGCCCTGTGGGACCCCTCCATCACCGACGAGGCCGTCGCGGCCGCGCTCAGGGACGCCGCGCTGGAGGACGTCTTCCTCAGCCGGCCCGGAGGCATCCACAGCCCCGTCGACCAGGACGGCCGCAACCTCTCCGGCGGCCAGCGGCAGCGGCTGGAGATCGCCCGCGCCCTCGTGCGGCGGCCCAGCATCCTCGTCCTGGACGAGGTGACGAGCGCCCTGGACGCGGAGACGGAGCAGATCATCATCGACAACCTGCGCCGCCGCGGCTGCGCCTGCGTCGTCATCGCCCACCGGCTGAGCACCGTGCGCGACAGCGACGAGATCCTCGTCCTCGACGGCGGCACCGTCGTCGAGCGCGGCCGCCACGAGGAGCTGATGGCCGCCGGGGGCGCCTACGCACAGCTGGTCACGGAGCACTGAGTTGACCTTCCTCCACGACGCCGACTCCGCGCCGTACGACGCCGCCCCGGCGCCCCACGGCACCGCGTCGGCGGAGAGCGCGGGCGACCAGCCGTACGATCCCGTCCTCGCCGCCGTCGGCGCCCTGGGTGAGCCCGTCGACTGCACGGGGCTGCGCAGCATGTCCCTGGACGGGCCGCACGTGCTGTGGCTCGTCCAGTCGGGCGCGCTCGACCTGTTCGCCGTCGACGCGGCCCAGCAGGGCCACTGGCACTTCCTGGGCCGACTGGGCCCCGGGGCCCTGCTGCTGGGCCCGGTGGAGGGCCCGCGGCACACGCTCGTCGGCCGCCCGCTGCGCGGCTGCGCGCTGCGGCGCGTCTGGCTGCGCGAGCTGCAACCGCAGACGCCCCCGCCCCACGCCTGGGGCGGCACCGGCCACGTGCCGGAGGACGACCAGTACGCCCAGGGGTACGGCTACGACGCCTACGGCTACGACGCTTACGGCCACGACGCCTACGGCCACGATGCCTACGGCTACGGCCACGGCCAGGACGCCGGGCACGGGTACGGCGTCGGACAGGCGTACGGGCCCAGCCCGCTGGAGCACGCGTTCGCGGTCGGCGTCGGCCACAGCCTGCGGGTGCTGTCGGAGGCGCCGCGCCAGGGGCACGGCGGTGCCGAGCCGCCGCCCTCGGCCGAGGACCTGCTCGCGGCTCCGGACGACGACGAGATCCTGTGGGTGCGGGTGCCGCCGGGCAGCGTCCGGTACGGGGCCGAGTACGGGGCGGATGTCGCCGCCGACCTGCTGGTGGACGGCGCCCTGTGGCAGCGGCTGGTCAACCAGCAGTACCGGCTGACCTGCGCCCTCGACCGCTGGATCGACCACCTGGAGCAGGCGCACGAGGACCGCACCGCCGCCGGCATCGCCGCGGGGGAGACGGTGAAGGCGCAGGCGGACCAAGCGCTGCTGGCCTCCATCCGCACCCGCGGCGGGGGCGGCGCGGGGGTCCAGGCCGAGGCGACGGACGACGAGACCCTCGCCGTCTGCCGCACGGTGGCCCGCGCCGCCGGCATCACGCTCACCGCCCCGGCGGCCGGGGCGTCACCGCTGGACGAGCGCACCGATCCGATCGAACGCATCGCCCTGGCCTCCCGTATCCGCACCCGGGGCGTGGGGCTGCGCGGGCGCTGGTGGCGGGAGAACGTGGGCCCGCTCGTCGGCCGCCAGGCGTTCACCGGGCACCCGGTGGCGTTGCTGTGGCGGCGCGGCCGGTACGAGGCGGTGGACGCCGACGGGCGCCGCACCCGGATCGGGACGCCGGGCGTCGCGGCCCGGTTCGAGCCGCGTGCCGTCATGCTCTACCGGCCGCTGCCGGACCGCCCGGTGGGCGCCTGGCGGCTCGCCCGGTTCTGCCTGCACGGCACCCGCCCCGACCTGGGGACGCTGGCCCTGGGCAGCCTCGTCGCCGTCGCGCTGGGCGCCCTGGTGCCCATCGCCACCGGGCGGGTCCTCGGCGTCTACGTGCCGGCCGCGGAGACGGGGCTCATCGTCCAGGCGGCGCTGGCCGTGATGGTCTCCAGCGTCGTGACGGCGGCGTTCATGCTGCTCCAGAACCTGTCGGTCCTGCGGCTCGAGGGGCGCGTGGAGAGCACGCTCCAGCCGGCCGTGTGGGACCGGCTGCTGCGGCTGCCCACCCGGTTCTTCACCCGCCGGTCCACCGGCGAGCTGGCCAGCGCGGCCCTGGGCGTCAGCCACATGCGGCGGGTGCTGTCCGGAGTCGGCCCGGTGGCGGTGCAGTCGAGCACGGTCGGGGCGATGAGCCTGGTCCTGCTGCTGTGGTACAGCGTTCCGCTGACCCTCGCCGCCCTCGGGCTGCTGACCGTCGTCTGCGGCACGTTCCTGGTGCTGGGCCTGTGGCAGGTGCGCTGGGAGCGGCGGCTGACGAAGCTGTCGCACAAGCTGAACAACCGGGCCTTCCAGACCCTGCGCGGCCTGCCGAAGCTGCGGGTGGCCGCCGCGGAGAGCTTCGCCTACGCCGCCTGGGCCCGGGAGTTCGCCCGCAGCCGGGAGATCCAGCAGCGGGTGGGGCGGATCAAGAACGTCACCACGGGGCTCAGCACCGTCTATCTGCCCCTCACCACACTGGTCATGTTCATGCTGCTCGCGGGGCCGGCGCGCGGCACCCTCACCGCCGGGGACTTCCTCACCTTCAACACCGCCGTCACGATGCTGCTGACCTCGGTCACCCAGATCACCGGCGCGTTCCTCTCCGCCGCCTCCGCGCTGCCGCTGTTCGAGCAGATCCGGCCCGTACTGGACGAACTCCCCGAAGTGCCCGGCGGCAGCGCCCACCCCGGCGTGCTCACCGGGCGCCTCGAAGCCCGGAATCTGTCCTTCCGCTACACCGACGACGGGCCCCTCGTCCTCGACGACGTCTCCGTCGAGGTGGCACCCGGCGAGTTCGTCGCCGTCGTCGGCCCGAGCGGCTGCGGCAAGTCGACGCTGCTGCGCATGCTCATCGGCTTCGACGCCCCCGACCACGGCAGCGTCCTCTACGACGGTCAGGACCTCGCCGCCCTCGACCGCGCCGCCGTCCGCCGCCAGTGCGGTGTCGTCCTCCAGCACGCGCAGCCCGTCGTCGGCTCCATCCTCGACGCCATCCGCGGCGCTGAGGAGTTCACCCTGGAGGAGGTCTGGGAAGCCGCCCGGATGGCGGGGCTCGCCGAGGACATCGAAGCCATGCCGATGGGTATGCACACGATCCTGTCCACCGGCGGCGGCACCATCTCCGGCGGCCAGCGGCAGCGGCTCATGATCGCGCAGGCCCTCATCCGCCGCCCCCGCGTCCTGTTCTTCGACGAGGCGACGAGCGCCCTCGACAACGAGGCCCAGCGCGCCGTCATCGACAGCACCCGGGCCCTGCGCTGCACGCGGCTCGTCATCGCACACCGGCTTTCCACGATCATGGACGCCGACCGGGTGCTCGTGATGTCCGCGGGCCGGATCGTCGAGCAGGGCACGCCCGCCGAGCTCCTGGCCCGTCCCGACGGCCCCTTCCACCACCTGGTCCGCCGTCAGCTGGCCTGAACGGGACGCCCACAGCACCCCGGACCCCCGGCGCTGGGGAGGTCTGCGCGGAGGCGCAGGGCTGGCACGGGCAGTACTTTGGCGCCGGGCCCGGCCTGGGCAGAGGCCGCCCCTGCCCGCGCGTCGCAGGGTGTGGGCACGGCGTGGCCGTTCGCGCGGTTCCCCGCGCCCCTAACGGGGCGCCCACAGCGCGTCCGGGGCCAGCGGCGGCACGAGGCCCTCGGCGGCGGCCCGCGTGAGCAGCCCGCGCACGGCGGCGTACCCCGCCTCGCCCAGATCGGCGGTGAACTCGTTGACGTAGAGGCCGATGTGCTGGTCCACCACCGCGCGGTCCATCTCCTGCGCGTGCTCCAGCACATATCCGCGGGACGCCTCGGGATCGTCCCAGGCCATCCGCACCGAGGCCCGGATGGCCCCGGCCAGCGCCGTCAGCCGCTCCGCGCCCAGCGAGCGACGCGCGACGATCGCGCCGAGCGGGATCGGCAGCCGCGTCGTGCGCTCCCAGTGCTCGCCCATGTCCGCGAGCCGGTGCAGGCCGAACCCCTGGTAGGTGAACCGCGCCTCGTGGATGACGAGACCGGCGTCCACCTTGCCGTCCCGCACGGCGGGCATGATCTCGTGGAACGGCAGGACGACGATCTCCCCGACCCCGCCGGGCACCTCCGCCGCCGCCCACAGCCGGAACAGCAGATAGGCGGTGGAACGCTCGCTCGGCACGGCCACCGTCCGGCCGGTCAGCGACAGCCCCGGCTCACGGGTCAGCACCAGCGGGCCGCAGCCCGTGCCCAGCGCCCCGCCGCACGGCAGCAGCGCGAACTCGTCCAGTACGTAGGGCAATTGGCCGTAGGAGATCTTCAGAATGTCGAACGGGCAGTCGGCGCCGCGCTCGGCGAGCCCGTTGGTCACGTCGATGTCGGCGAAGGTGACGTCGACCGGGGGCGCGTCCGGCACGAGCCCGTGCGCCCAGGCGTGGAAGACGAAGGTGTCGTTGGGGCAGGGCGAGTACGCGATCGAGACGGTGCCGTCCCCGGCCCCCCGCGGAACGTCAGCCATGAGTCGTCCTCCACCTCGTCCCATCCCCGGACCTCGTCCACGTCTCCAGCAGCGGCGCCGCCGCCCGGAACGCGTCCCCGAGCGCGGCCAGCGCCTCGGGAACCCGCCAGGCCGCACGGTCCCGCGGGCCGACCGCGTTCGACACGGCCCGCATCTCCAGGGCCGGGACGCCGAAGGCCGCCGCGGCCTCGGCGACCCCGAAGCCCTCCATCGCCTCCGCCACCGCCCCCGGGTGACGCCGGACCAGCTCGGCGGCGCCCTGCGCGGTGCCGGTGACGGTGGAGACGGTCAGCACGGGCCCGGTCACGCCGCCTACGGTCTCGGCCAGTTCCCGCACGGGCTCCGGCGGCGGCCGGTGCACCGACGTGCCGAAGCCCAGCTCCGCCACGGGCAGGAAGCCCTCGGCCGTCTCCGCGCCCAGATCGGCGGCCACGAGCGCGGTGGCCACCACGATCCGCCCCGGTGCGACACCGATGCCGCCGCCGATACCGGCCGACACGACGAGCTCATACGGCGTCCCCGCGAGGACGGCCGCCGTCAGCGCGGTCGCCGTACCGGCCGCGGCGGCGGCCGGGCCGACGCCCGCGGCCAGGACGTCCAACTCGGCGTCGGCGCCCTTCGGACCGTCCAGCGCGACCCGGTGCGCCTCGGCCGCGCCGGGCAGCCCGACCGGCCTCGGCGGCCGGCCGGCGGCACCCGTCACCGCGTCCCGCTCGGGCGGGACGGCGGTGACGACCAGGACGCGCACGCGGACCGGTGGGTCAGTCGAGGTTGAGCTTGAAGTTCCAGACGCCGAAGACGCCCGGCTGCTCCTTCTGGTCCGCCGTGGGCTCCGGCGTCTCCAGGATCGTCAGCGTCACGCTGTCGCGCTGCTCCATGCCCAGCTGCTGGACGCCGTCGAAGATGTCGCTGACCTCGAAGGACTGGTACGTCGTGTCGTGGAAGTTGCGGAACTCACCCAGCGGGCGGCCGTCGAGCAGGACGAACCAGCCGCGCTCGGCGATCTCCGGCTCGACACCGATGCTGAGGTTCTCGTCGCGGTCGAGGGTGATGGTCTGGTCCTTGCCGACCTTGTCCGCCTCATCCCCGCACTTCTCGAGGGTCTTGTCGCTCAGCTTGTCGCCGTCGTTGTAGCAGGCGGCTTCCGCGAAGACACTGTTCGAGCCGACGGTGACCGTCGTCATCGGAGTGGGCTTCTCGCCGCACGCGGACAGCGTGAACAGCGCGAGGACGGCGGTGCCGGCCGCAGCGGCGGCCCGGGTGTGACGGCCCCGGAGCCGGGAGGGCATGCTGGTCATGAGGGGCAGGCTATCGCCCCCGCCCGCTCAGGCGACGCGGGGGTGCGGCGTGCCGCGCCGGGCCGCCGCCAACAGCCCCCGCACCGAGGCCAGCGCACCGGCCGCGATCAGCGTGGCACCCACCGCCATGCCCAGCGTCCCGTACAGCGGCAGCACGATCCCCACCGCGCCGCCCGCCACCCACGACATCTGCACCAACGTCTCCGAACGGGCGAACGCCGACGTCCGCACCTGCTCGGGTACGTCCCGCTGGATCAGCGCGTCCATCGACAGCTTCGCCAGCGCCTGGCACACCCCCGCGCACGCGGCGACCGCCGTCACCGTCACCGCCTCGAACCGCACGGCCGCCACCAGCGTGACGCCGAGCGCCACCACCAGCACCGTGGCGATGATCAGTTCCGGGGCGCGGGACCTCAGCCACGCCCCCAGCGTCGTGCCGAGCGCGTTGCCCGTACCGGCCGCCACCGCCACCAGCGCGAGCGAGAAGGCGGCGCTGCGCCCGTCCATCGGATGCTCGCGCAACAGGAACGCCAGGAAGAAGGTCAGGAACCCGGACAGCGCCCGCACCGAGGAGTTCGCGATGAGCGCGTTCAGCACGGACGCGCCGACCGTCCGCAGTCCCGGCCGGTGCTCGGCACGGTGCTGGTGCCCCGGCGTGTGCTTGGCCACCCACGGCTCCGGCTCACCACGCGCCGCCGCGAGCTGCGCCCGGTGCTCGCCCTTCGCCGAGTCCACCTGGTGCGGCAGGCTGAAGGCCAGGAACATGCCGACGATCTGGATCGCGAACGCCCCGTACAGCGGCCACTGCGGCCCGATCTGATGCAGCCCGGCACCGACGGGCGCCGCCGCACCCGTCGCCAGCAGACCCGCCAGCGTGATCCGCGAGTTCGCCTTCACCAGGGAGATGCGTGGCGGAAGCAGCCGCGGCACCACGGCCGAGCGCACGATGTTGTACGCCTTCGACGCCACCAGCACGCCCAGCGCCGCCGGATACAGCTCCAGCCCGCCGTCCGCCACCGCGCCCGAAAGTGCCAGCGCCAACAGGGCCCGGGCCAGCAGCGCGCCCGCCATCGCGGCCCGCCGCCCGTGCGGAATCCGGTCCAGCAGCGGGCCGATGATCGGCGCCAGCAGGATGAACGGCGCCAGCGTCACCGCCAGGTACAGCGCCACCCGGCCGCGCGCCTCACCGGTGGGGACGGAGAAGAAGATGGTCGAGGCCAGCGCGATCGTGATGAGCATGTCGCCGGCCGAGTTGATCATGTGCAGCTCGATGAGCTTGCCCAGCCCCGACTCGCCGGCGCCCTGCGCGTGCGTGGCCCGGCGGATACGCCGTCCCAGCGCGCTCGGCGGCCGGTGCACGGCACGCCCCACGCCCCGCGCGACACGCCGCGCCACCCCCGGGCGTCCTCCCGCCCGGCCGACACCCTCGTCCCACGGCTCCACGCCCGCGGACACCGCCGCACCGCCCGGCGTGGCAGCACCCGGCCGGGTACGGCCGCTGCCACGCCCCGGGCGCCTCGACCGGCCCGTCAGGCGCCCGCCTTCCACATCGTCGGTCACCCCGTCAGTGTGCCCCAGGTTGACCCGTTTCAACGGCATCGAAGCTTGACCGACACCGGAACCCGCCACGAGCTGAACTCTTCCCTCCGCACCCGCCTCGGTCGGTTGCGGTACGTCGCCGTGGGGTAGCGTGGGAGCACAGCGCGCCCCGTACGGCATCGTCCCCCGTGTTCCCGGTGCGGGTTACGTCGCAGCGGTCCAACGGTCCGCTCCGTCCCCCACGGCGACCACTTGGCCACCTGTCGTGCGCGCAGGCGCGACATGGCGTAGGGAAGAGACGATTGCTGTGAGTGCTGCGATGCGAAGCCGTACCCCCGACCGGCTGTGCGCCGAGGCAGTGGAACTCGCCCGGGAGGCCGCCGTCGACGCGGCCCGCCCCGGCACCGTCGGCGACTACCTCGGAGCCGTGGCCGACGGCGACCGCGTGGTCACCCACCTCTTCGAATGCCAGGAGCCCGGCTATCGCGGCTGGCGCTGGGCCGTCACCGTCGCCCGCGCCTCCCGCGCCCGCGTCGTCACCCTCGACGAGACCGTGCTGCTGCCCGGCCCCGAGGCCGTCCTCGCCCCCGTCTGGGTGCCCTGGAGCGACCGCCTGCGCCCCGGCGACCTCGGCACCGGTGACCTCCTGCCCACCGAGCCCGACGACCTGCGCCTGGAACCCGGCTTCTCCGGCGAGGACGCCCCGCCCCCGAACTCCGCCACCCCCGAGGCCCTCGCCGAGCAGGAGCCCGGCCCGCTGCCCCGCACCGGCGAGATCGGCGCCGTCGCCGACGAGCTCGGCATGCGCCGCGCCCGCGTCCTCTCCCGGCTTGGACTCCATCTCGCCGCCGAGCGCTGGGAGGACGACTTCGGCCCCCGCACCCCGATGGCCCAGGCCGCCCCCGCCTCCTGCCAGACCTGCGGCTTCCTCGTCCCCCTCGCCGGCTCCCTCCGCCAGGCCTTCGGCGTCTGCGCCAACGAGTACGCCCCCGCCGACGGCCGCGTCGTCTCCTTCGGCTACGGCTGCGGTGCCCACTCCGAGGCCGCCGTCATGCCGCAGCCCCCGCAGCCCCCGCCCCCGGTCATCGACGAGACCAAGGTCGACGCGCTCTCCCTCCACGACACCCCGGCTCCGTCCCCGGCCGCCGACCCGGAGCCGGACCAGCCCGCCACCTGACCCTCCCCACCCCTCACCCAACCGAAGCGACGCGTTCCGCCGAACCCGGTCACCGGTCGGCGCTACAGTGACGCCGCACGCCGTGTGGCGGCGTGAACACGGATTCGGGTGGACGGGGGTCGAAAGGGTGGGGGAGAGGTGTCGTTCGACGAGGAGTGGGCCCAGCTCAAGGAGCGGGCCGGGCTGCGCCTGGCCGGGGTGGCACCGGTCGACGGCGGGGGCGGAATCCCCGGGCCGCAACTGAAGGTGACTCCGTCGCTGCTCGTGAACCGGGCAGGCGAGGCCGAGACCGTCCGCACCGCCTTCCGTAAGGCGGACGACGCCACGATGAAGGAGACCGGCGAGATCGCGAAGGGCCTCACGGGCTTCGCCTCCGCCGGAGCCGTCGCGGTGTTCCAGGAGCGCTGGCGCGAACAGATGACCTACATGGACGGCTTGCTGGGCCGGGGCGTGGCCCAGTCCCTCCGCAACGCCGCCGGGCTGCTGCGCGTCGAGGACCTCGACCAGGCGGACAAGGCCAGGCAGATCGATGTGCCGAAGGACGTCAAGTAGCTCGCCGGGGGAACACCGAAGATGGTCACGTACCACAACCTGATGACCGCCGACCTGGCCCCGCTGGACGAGGCGGTGCTCAAGTGGCGCAACCTGCCCGGCCAGTTCAACACGATCGGCCGCAATTTCGACAACCTGGTCATCAAGGGCCTGCGGGGCTCCGACTGGACGGGCGAGACGGCCGAGGCGGCGTTCAGGAAGTTCGACGGGGTCGTCCGCCAGTTCAGCTCCGCCGAGGACGAGGCGCGAGCCGTCCACCGTCTCCTCGAGAGCGCGCTGGAGGCGTTCCGCTCCGCCCAGAAGCGGGCGCGGGCCGTCCGCGACGAGGTCGAGGAGGACCGCAACCTCAGTATCTCCTCCGAGGGGGTCGTCACCTTCTCCGCGACCGATGACGAGGACGGCAGCAGGCAGCGGCTCTACACCGAGACGATCACGGGCTACAACACCCGCGTCCGGAGCGCCGTCAACGACGCCACGGACGCGGACGAGGCCCTGAAGTGGGCCCTGACGCAGGACTGGAACGGCCGCGACAAGGGCTTCAACGCGGGCACCTACGACAGCGTCGACGCCGCGGCGGAGGGCAAGCGGCAGGCCGCCGAGGACGCCGACACCACGACCCGAATCCTCGCCAAGGGGCACGGGGCGGACTACGCGGACCTGCGAACCCTCAACACGGTGCTCGCCCGACGCGAAGGCGACCCGTACTTCGCCGAGCGCTTCGCCCTCAAGGCGGGGCCGAACGGCGTTCTGGAGTTCTGGGCCGGGGTCACCGCCGACCACGACAGGACCAAGAAACAGACGGCGATCCTGACGAGACTCCAGGACTCCCTCGGCCACACCCTGGCCACGGCCTCGCACTCCCAGAGCCCGGAGATGCGGCAGTGGAAGAAGGAGATCATCGAACTCGGCGGCGAGCGGGTCATCGCCCCCACCAACCCCGGGGCCGAGCCGGTCAAGGCCCGTACCCCTTACGGCTTCCAGGTCCTCAGCAGCCTCATGCACGAGGGAGATTTCGACCCCGACTTCCTCCAGTCCTACGGTCGTGAACTCATCGACTTCGAGAAGGAGTGTGACAGTAGGTATATCTGGACTCTCGGCGTCGAGCCGCACTACCTGAACATCGGCGGAACCGACAAGGGTAACGACCCCATGGCAGGATTCCTGACGGCCCTGGGGAACAACCCAGAAGCCTCCAAGGAATTTTTCCACTCCGGCAACTGGGAGAATTACAACCCCAATGAATGGGACAAATACCTGGACAAGGATCTGAGGTACCTCTTGCTCGAGCGTGGCTGGCCCCATGATCCGGTGGAGGGCCAGGACTCCAAGCGAGGGTATGCATACGATGAGCTTGGCCGTGCACTGGAGTCCGCCACCTTGGGAGTCCCTTACCGGGAAGTCGGCCTACAGCGCGATGATGTCACGGCCAACGTCATGGAGCAGGTGGCCATCGCCGTAGCCCATGACCCTGACTTTTCGGACAAGCGGCCAGGTGTTGTAAACAGCCTCGCCGAAATGGGAGCGGGCTACATCGACGACCTGTCGTGGGGTGTTGCGCCACATGCTGGCCCAATGGACTCTGAGGATCAGAGGAGCATTTTCGATCGAGGAGATGTCGGCCATATCTCACTGGATGAAGGCGCGGCTCTTAGGTTTCTCTACAACGTCGGTCAACACTCTGGTGGTTACGAGACCCTGTCGGCGGCTCAGCACGCTTATACCGCCAGTCTTATGGAGGCGCAGGGCGACGACTCGGAGCTGGCGCACAAGGCTCAGAATGTAGGCGCGTACAACCATGGAATCCTTGACGAAGCGCGGACTTCGCAGATCGAACAGGAGTTCAAGGGTAGGGCGGATGAGGTGAACAGGGCCAGGGAGGAATCCTCGTCGTGGAAGAAGTACGGCGTCAGCGTTGGAGTGAGCGGAGCTGCATTCCTGGGTGTGACGGCGGCAACGGCGAACCCAGGCGCCGGGGTTGCGGCCGCCGTCGCCGTTCCGATCGCCGTGGATGCGGGAGTCAAGGCACTCGACACGTACTTCGGGAATGAAATGGCAGAGGATGTCAAGGCGGGTGAGCAGGATAATTCGATCGAAGCGGGCATCGAATCCGATAAGATCATCACACATGGTCAAAGAATGTCCTGGAGTAATGGGTACGCGTACCAGGAGCTGCATGGCTTGAAGGGCTCGTCCATGGATGATGGGGCTGCGGGTGCCTACACGCGCGGGATGGTTCGCGCGGATACGATGGATGGGACTGATAGGTGAGGCGAGTACCAGTGGCTCTTTCCCTGCTCAGTGTCATCATGGGCTGCGGCTCAGGGGGGCCGGAGTCAGGGGAGTTGGCTGACTACGACGAGCTCTGCCACGGAGTGTTCGCGGAGGTGAAATTCAACGAACCTGGAGTCAAGGGGATTGCGCCGCCCGAGCGGATAGTGGATGAAACCGAGGCGGGCCCGCAATATCCAGGGAATTTTTGCACCCTTCGGCGTCCTGGTGATGAGTCCCTGAAGTTCGACATCTCCTACGCCTGGGCGGCCTCAGGGAGTGAGTTCAGGCTGCCAGAGGAGCATCTGAACAGTGACCTGGGTCAGGAGTGGTACTACGGGGGCACGGAGCACGTCGAGCTTATCGCCATGATTGGCGGGGCTGAGATAGGTGTCAGGAAAATCCGTTTCCTGTGCCAGGAGCAGGGTGGGGGCGAGCCGCGCACTGTCGAGGGTCGCCTTGAGGACTGGATGGATCTCATAGGTCGGGACGGCGAGTTCTCCGTGCTCCTCGCCTCGGGGGAGAAGGCTGCCAAGGGCTTCGGGTGCCGGAACGACCTGGTCTTCCCGGATGTCGCCGACGTCGAACACGCCCCCGAGGCCTCGCCCTCGGTGAACGGCTGACGACTCCGGCGTTGGGAAGCGTCGCGGGGGCGCCCGGACGGCCATGCCGGAATCGCCGGGGTGCCCGGGGACAGTCGCCCCGGGCCGCCCGCGCGGGGCGCACCGGTGGTGGGGGAGCCCTTGGGGAGCGGTACGGTCGGCCGCATGGACGGTGATGTGTTCGGGGTCGGCGAACTCCGACGGCGAGTGTTGGACGCGTGGACGGCCTCACCTGCCCGCTTCCGGGAGGACGCGAACGCCGAGGAGGAGCTGGCCCTCGGCGGCTACCGGGACCGGCTCGTCGTGGAGCTGGCCCAGAACGCGGCGGACGCGGCGGCGCGGGCCGGAGTGCCCGGGCGGCTGCGGTTGACGTTGCGCGACGGCACGCTGGTGGCCGCGAACACCGGAGCCCACCTGGACGCGGCCGGGGTCGAGTCGTTGGCGACGCTGCGGGCTTCGGCCAAGCGGGACGAGGCCGCGACGGTCGGCCGGTTCGGCGTCGGGTTCGCCGCCGTGCTGACGGTGAGCGACGAACCGGCCGTGGTGAGCCACGGCGGGGGCGTGCGGTGGTCGTTGGCGGAGGCTCGGGAGCTGGCCGCGGCGGTGCCGGGGCTGGCGGAGGAGCTGCGGCGCCGGGACGGCCACGTGCCGCTGCTGCGGTTGCCGTTCGCCGCGGAGGGGGCCGCGCCCGCCGGGTACGACACGGCCGTGGTGCTGCCGTTGCGGGACGCGGCCGCGCGGGAGTTGGCGGAGCGGCTGCTGGCCGGGGTGGACGACGCGCTGCTGCTGGCCCTGCCGGGGCTGGCCGAGGTCACGGTGGAGACGGCCGAGGGCGAGCGCACGCTGACGCGCCGGGCCGACGGACCGTGGACGGTGATCGGTGACCGGCGTTGGCGGGTGGCGTCGGCGCACGGTGTCACCGATCCGGCGCTGCTGGCCGACCGTCCGGTGGAGGAGCGGGGCCGTCCGGTCTGGACGGTGACGTGGGCGGTGCCGGTGGACGGTGCCGGGGCGCCGGTCCGGCCGGAGACGGCGCCCGTGGTGCACGCGCCCACGCCCACGGACGAGCCGTTGGGCGTGCCCGCGCTGCTCATCGCGAGCTTCCCGCTGGAGTCGACGCGGCGGCACACCGCTCCGGGCCCGCTGACGGACTTCCTGCTGGACCGGGCGGCCGACACGTATACGGAACTGCTGCGCGACTGGCACCCGGTGGGCCCGGGAGTTATCGACCTCGTCCCCGGCCCGCTCGGGCGCGGCGAGCTGGACGGGGCGCTGCGGGCGCGGCTGCTGGAGCGGCTGCCGGGCGTGCCGTTCCTGCCGAGCGCCGCCCCCGGTGACGGGTCGGACGGGGCCGAGGGCGAGCCGCTGGCGCTGCGTCCGCGGGACGCGGAGATCGCCCAGGGCGCGGGCTCGGCCACGGTGGCCGTCCTGGCCGAGCTGTTCCCGAGCCTGCTGCCCGCGGGGCTGGAGCGGCGCACCGAGCTGCGCACGCTGGAGGTGCCGCGCATCCCGCTCGGCGAGGTCATCGACCGTCTGGCCGGGATCGAGCGCGATCCCGCGTGGTGGCGCCGACTGTACGACTCCTTGGCCGGGGTCGACCCCGACCGGCTCACCGGGCTGCCGGTGCCGCTCGCGGACGGCCGCACGACGATCGGTCCACGGCACGTCCTGCTGCCGCTGCCCGATATGGCCGGGGCGGACCGGCTGGCCCGGCTGGGGCTGAAGGTCGCCCACACCGAGGCCGCGCACCCGCTGCTGGAGAAGCTGGGCGCCGTCCCCGCCACGCCGCGCGCCGTCCTGACGACGCCGCAGGTCCGGGCGGCCGTGGCCGCTTCGCTGGACGCCGACGAGGTGTGGGACGAGGACGGCTCCGCGCTCGACCCGGAGGAGTTGACGGACCTCGTGCTCGGCCTCGTCCGTGACGCGGGGCTCGCACCGGGCGACGAGCCGTGGCTGGCCGCGCTCGCCCTGCCCGACGAGGACGGGGAACCGGTGCCGGCCGGTGAGCTGGCCTTCCCGGGCAGCCCGTTCGCCGCCGTGCTGCGCGAGGGGGAACTGCCGCTGTGCGAGCCGGAGCTGGCCGAGCGCTGGGGCGAGCAGACGCTCACCGCGGTCGGCGTGCTGGCCGACTTCCCGCTGGTGCGCGCCGCCGACCTCGTCCTCGACCCGGACGAGTTCGAACCCCGTGACACCGACTACCCCGAGCCGGACGACGCCGGGCTGCTGGACGCCGTCGACGTGTGGTGCGAGGACGTCCTGGACCAGCTCCCCGACACGCCGGTGCCGCCGGTGGCCACCGAGCTGCTGGCCGTCCGCGACCTGGACCTCGTCGACGACGACCGCTGGCCGCAGGCGCTCGCCCTGCTGGCCCGGCCGCCGCTGCGGGACGCGCTGACCACGCCGGTGCGGGTTCTGCTGCCCGACGGCACGGCCGAGACGGTTCGCTCGTACACCGCGTGGTGGTTGCGCGGCCATCCGGTGCTGGACGGCCGACGGCCGGCAGGGCTGCGCGCCGCGGGCGGTGACCCGCTGCTGGCGGGGCTCTACGAGGAGGCCGACGCGAGCGGGTTCGACGACCCGGCGCTGCTGCACGCCCTCGGCGTGCGCACCTCGGCGGCCGCCCTGCTCGACGAGCCCGGTGGCGCCGCCGAGCTACTGGCCCGGCTCGCCGAGGCCGAACTGCCCGTCGGCCCGGCTCAGCTCCACGGGCTCTACTCGCTGCTGGCCGAGCTCGACCCGGAGGAGGTGACGCTTCCGGACGAGGTCCGCGCCGTCGTGGACGGCCGGGTCCGGGTGGTGGACGCCGAGGGCGCGCTCGTCGCGGACGCGCCGGACCTGCTGCCGCTGGCGGCGGGGCGCGCCCTGCTGCCGGTGCGCCCGGAGCGGGCCGCGCGGCTGGCCGCCGTGCTGGACGTGGGCCTGCTGAGCGAGGCCGTGCCCGCGCCCGCCCCCGGGGGCGGCGCCCTCCGCGAGGTGCCCGGCGAGGTCCGCGAGCTGCTCGGCCCCGAGACGCCGATGTCGTACACCGAGCACGACGAACTCCTCGTCGAGGGCGTCGAGCTGGACTGGCGGCTCGCGCCGGACGGCGCCCTGCACGCCGCCACGCTGGAGGGTCTCGCCGCGGGGCTGGCCTGGGCGGCGGGGGCCTGGCCCCGGCGCTTCGAGGCCGCCGCGCTGCTGGAGGACCCGGAGCGCGCGGACGAACTGACCGTCGACCGCTGGTTCGACTGACCCGGCCGCGGGGAGCGCGGCACACCCGGCCCGTGAGACGTCCGCCGTCTCACGGGCCGGACAGCCCCGTTGCCGGGCTACCGAGCGGTTAGGCTCGGCACGTGGCTGAGATCCAGATTCCCGCTGACATCAAGCCCGCCGACGGACGCTTCGGATCGGGTCCCTCCAAGGTGCGGACCGAGGCGCTCAGCGCCCTGGCCGCCACCGGCACCTCGCTGCTGGGCACCTCGCACCGCCAGGCTCCGGTGAAGAACCTCGTCGGCCGGGTCCGCGAGGGCGTGCGCGAGCTCTTCTCCCTGCCCGAGGGTTACGAGGTGATCCTCGGCAACGGCGGCTCCACCGCCTTCTGGGACATCGCGACCCACGGGCTCATCGACACCAGGTCGCAGCACCTCTCCTTCGGCGAGTTCTCCTCGAAGTTCGCCAAGGCCGCCAAGCTCGCGCCGTGGCTGGCCGAGCCGAGCGTCGTCGAGTCCCCGGCCGGTACGCACCCCGAGCCGCGGGCCGAGGCGGGCGTCGACGTCTACGCCCTCACCCACAACGAGACCTCCACCGGCGTCGCGGCTCCGCTGAAGCGCGTCGAGGGCGCCGACGAGGGCGCGCTCGTCCTCGTGGACGCCACCTCCGGCGCCGGCGGTCTGCCGGTGGACATCGCCGAGACCGACGTCTACTACTTCGCCCCGCAGAAGTCCTTCGCGGCGGACGGCGGCCTGTGGCTCGGCGTCTTCTCCCCGGCCGCCCTGGAGCGTGCCGAGCGGATCGCCGCGAGCGACCGCCACATCCCGGCCTTCTTCGACCTGGCCACCGCGATCGACAACTCGCGCAAGAACCAGACGTACAACACCCCGGCGCTGGCCACGCTCTTCCTCCTCGCCGACCAGCTCGACTGGATCAACGGCCAGGGCGGCCTGGACTGGGCCGTGCGCCGCACCGCGGCCTCCGCGCGCGCCCTGTACGGCTGGGCGGAGGCCGCCAAGTACGCCTCCCCGTTCGTCGTGGACCCGGCGCAGCGCTCCCAGGTCGTCGGCACCATCGACTTCGCGGACGAGGTGGACGCCGCGGCCGTCGCGAAGGTGCTGCGGGCCAACGGCATCGTGGACACCGAGCCCTACCGGAAGCTGGGCCGCAACCAGCTCCGGGTGGCGATGTTCCCGGCCGTCGAGCCCGCGGACGTCGAGGCCCTGACCCGGTGCGTCGACCACGTCATCGAGCGCCTCTGAGCGCCCGACCCCGCAGCCGAACGGAGAGGCCCTGCCGCAGACGGCAGGGCCTCTCCGTTCGTCCGTGCCCTGGGCGCGGGCGCGCCCGGCGGCTCCGGGCCTACCGGGACATCCGCTGGTAGGTGCGGACGGCCAGCGGCAGGAACGCCGCGGTGATGAGCAGCGGCCAGCCGACGGACATGAGCAGCGGCTGAGACTCGATCCAGCTCCCGCCCGTCGTCACCATCGGCTGACCGAACAGGTCCCGTACCGCGTTGGCGGTGGAGGAGACCGGGTTCCACATGGCGACGGCGCCCAGCCAGTCCGGCATCATCGACGGCGGGGTGAAGACGCTGGAGATCATGCCGAAGGGGAAGGCGAGGGCGAACAGGTTGCCCGCGGCCTCCTGGTTCTTCACCCTCAGCCCGATCCAGACGCCGACCCAGATGAGGGCGAAGCGCAGGAAGAGCAGCAGGGCGAAGGCGCCCAGCGCCGCGGGGATGCCGCCGTTCGGCCGCCAGCCGATGACGAGGGCGATGGCGGCCAGCACCGTCAGGTCCAGCGAGGCGTGCAGGACATCGGAGACGCCGCGACCGGTGACGACGGCCGAGGGGGCCATCGGCATGGACCGGAAGCGGTCGATGACGCCGCGCTCCTTGTCGACGGCCACGGCCATGGCGGTGTTCATGAACCCGAACGCCATGGTCATCGTGAACATGCCGGGCATGGCGAAGTCCTTGTAGTCCGTGCTGCCGCCGACGTCCATGGCGCTGCCGAAGACGTAGACGAACAGCAGGACGGAGACGATCGGGAAGCCCAGCTGCCAGGCGATGATGGTGGGTTGCCGGACGAGATGGGTCAGCTCCCGGCGGACGATCGTCCAGCAGTCGGTCAGTGCCCAGCGCAGCCGTCGCTCGGGGCCGTCCAGTGTGGAGAGGGCGTCGAGCGCGGTGGACCGGGCGGGGGCGGTGGATTGGCCGAGGGTGGCGCTCATGCGGCGGAGACCTCCTGGGACGCCTCGGGCTGTTCGGTGGGGACGCCGGTGAGGCGCAGGAAGACCTCGTCCAGCGTGGGGCGGCGGACGCCGAGGTCGACGACGTCCACGGCTTCGTCGCGGAGGACCCGGGCGACCTCGGTCAGGGCCTCGACCCGGTCCGCGACGGGCGCGCTGATCCGCAGCGCCTCGGTGTCGCGGTGCGGCCGGCCGCCGCTGACGCGGGCGACCGCCCGTGCGGCGGCGGCCAGCTGCCGCGGTCCGGCGACGACGACCTCGATCTGGTCACCGCCGATCAGGTTCTTCAGCGCTTCGGGGGTGTCGTCGGCGATGGTCCGGCCGCCCTCGCCGGGCGCGGCGGAGATGACGGTGATGCGGTCGGCGAGCTGGTCGGCCTCGTCGAGGTACTGGGTGGTCAGCAGGACCGTCGTCCCGGCGGCGGCGAGGTCGCGGACGGCGTCCCACACCTCGTTGCGGGCGCGCGGGTCGAGGCCCGTCGTCGGCTCGTCGAGGAAGAGCACCCTGGGCGCGAGGATCAGGGAGGCGGCGAGGTCGAGGCGGCGGCGCATGCCGCCGCTGTAGCCGGAGACGACCTTGTCCGCGGCCTCGGTCAGGCGGAACTGCTCCAGCAGTTCCTGGGCGCGGCGCCGGGCCGTGGCCCGGCCGAGGTGGAAGAGACGTCCGAACATCTCCAGGTTCTGCCGCCCGGACAGGATCTCGTCGACGGCCGCGTACTGGCCGGTGAAGCCGACCAGGCGCCGGACGAGGCGGGGTTCGGTCGCCACGTCGTGGCCGCCGACGCGGGCGTGGCCGCCGTCCGCCCTGAGCAGCGTGCCCAGGATGCGGACCGCCGTCGTCTTGCCCGCGCCGTTCGGTCCGAGCAGTCCGTGGACGGTGCCGGCGGGGACGGCGAGGTCGAAGCCGCTCAGGGCCGGCTTCTCGGACTTCCCCTTGCCGTAGCGCTTGCGCAGCCCCTCGGCGCGTACCGCGTAGCGGGTGGAGTCGGTCGGATGCACAGAGGTCCCCCTTGAGTTCCGAAACATCTGCGTATGGTGTACGCAGTTAAAACAGCGTACACCATACGCAGATCCTCTCTCGGGGGATTACGATGGCGCATGAGATGACGACGACCGAACATGCCGGAAGCGGCGACCTGCACCGGAGCATGGCTCTGCTCTGGGGCACCGCCCAGCCGGCTTCCCGCGGGCCCAAGCCGGGGCTGAGTGTGTCCGCCGTCGTCGCCGCGGCCGTGGACGTGGCCGACGAGGAGGGGATCGCGGCCCTGTCCATGCGCAAGGTCGCCGAACGGCTCGGCGTCGGCACGATGTCCCTCTACCGCCATGTTCCGGGCAAGGGCGAGCTGCTGGACCTGATGCTCGATCACGTCCAGGAAATCGAGGGCCTGGAGGAGCACCGGGGCGAGGACTGGCGCACGACGCTGGAGCTGGTCGCCCGGGGAACCTGGCAGCTGTGCCTGCGCCACCCGTGGCTGCTCCAGATCAACCAGACCCGCCCCGTCCTCGGCCCCAACGGCCTCGCCGCCTTCGACTTCGCGCTCGCCGGGCTGCGCGGGCTCGGCCTGACCGGGCGGGAGAAGGTCGCGATGCTGGTGACGCTCGACAACTATGTCGTCGGCACCGCCCGCACGACCGTCCTCGCCCAGCGGGCCGCCGAGGAGTCAGGCGTCAGCGACGAGGAGTTCTGGTCGGCGCAGACGCCGTACCTGGAGAAGGCGATGGCCAGCGGCGCCTATCCGGAGGTCGCCGCGCTCCCCGAGAACGTCTTCGAGAGCGACGGCCTCGACCTCCTGGACTTCGGCCTCGAACCCCTGCTGGACGGCTTCGCCGCCACGATCGCGGCCCGTGCCGACCTGGAGCCGGAACCGGAGCCGGGGCGCACCCTCGGTACCGCGATGTCCGCCGAGTGCGGCCACGAGGACGCCAGCACGTGACCTCGCACCGGCGCCGGACGGGTCAGCGTGCTCGGCGACCGCCGCGCACCGCCAGCCACACGGCGAGGGCGATGGCGATCCCCGCCCCACCGAGCGCCAGCGTGTCCCCGTCGACGTCCCGCCCGGCTCCGTCGCCCGAGGCGCCCGGCTCCGGCCCGCCGGCGGTACCGGACCCGTCCTCCCCCTCGTCCCCCTGCCGGGCGCTCTCGGGGAGCAGTTCGCCGCTCAGCTCCCGGGCGATGACCTCCTCGCCCTCGCCCTCGCTCCCGAACAGCACCGTCCGCCCGTCCGGAGTGAACGCCAGGGACTCGCCCTGCCGCTGCATCGGCACCGGAAGCCGCCCGACCTCCCGGGGCGCGCCGTCCTCCCAGGCGTACATCCGCCCGCCGAAGTAGCTGCGCACGGCGAGCCGGGTGCCGTCGGGGGAGAAGGCCGCGTCCGTGGCCCACAGCTCGATGTCGGCGATCCGCGTGAAGGTGTTCACGCCGTTCGCCGACAGCTCCTTTGGACCGGCGTACAGGCCGTCGCCGCCCTCCGTCTTGCCCACGATGTACACGCGCCCGGTGCGCGGGTGCACGGCCAGCGACTCGGCGTCCCGCGCTCCGTCCGCGTACTTCACCGGGTAGACGGTGGGCTCGACGGTGGCGTCCGCCAGCTCCGCGGGCTCGGCGAACCGGTAGATCCACACCTGTGGCCAGGTGCCGCCGAGGTTGTCGCCGATGTCCCCGACGTAGACGTCGCCGTCCGGGCCCACCGAGACGGCCTCCAGGTCCCGGCCCTCCACCCCGGCCAGGGTGACCGTGGCCAGCGTCTCGCCCGTCTCACCGTCCACCGCGAACAGTTCGGGGCTGTTGGCGCTGTCGTTGTGCGTCCAGTACACGCCCGCGTGCGCACGGCTGGCCGCCAGTCCGCTGGCCTCCGTGATCCGCGGGTCCCGCACGGTGAAGCCCGGCTCCTCGGCGGCGGCCGCGGGCGCGGGACCGAGCGGCCAGACCGAGAGGGTGAGCAGCGCGCCGAGGGCCGCGGTCCGCTTCCGCATCAGCGGTGGCCCGCCCGGCGGAAGGCGGTGGCTCCGACGGCGGCGAGCGCCCAGAAGCCGCTGCGCGGCATGAGCAGCGCCCCCGCCGCACCCGTCGCGGCCACGAAACCGCCCGCGACGCGCTGGGCGGCGACGTCGTCACTCCGCTCGGCGGACCGCAGGAGCCGCCCGGCGAGCCACATGCCCGGCCCCGCCGTCAGGTACCAGAAGGCGGCGGCCCGCTCGCCGTGATCCGGCACGGTGTCGACGATCCCGTCCCGCACGATCCCGCGCAACTCCGCGCCGTACAGGGGGATTCCGATGGCTGTGTGTGCGACGCCGATGATCTGCAACCACCGGCCCGGAGACTGTCGAAGCATGATCCGAATGTACGCGCCAATCCTGGATCGGTTCGCCTCCGGGCGCTCGTACCCGGTGTCGGCACTCCTCGACTCCCCCGGCTATCGCTGGGAGGTGTCCCCAGGGGGGTGCCCCCAGCGCTCCGTCCTTTTGTCAGCCGGTTGGTCTCGTCGCTTTCGGCGCCGGCGCGCCCGTTGGCTCACTCGCCAGGCGTGAGAGTTATCACGCCGCAGGTCAGAGCGGGTTACCGGCAGAATGTGCCGGTGCGTTTCATGTGCGTCGGAGACTCGATGACGATCGGCAGCGCCGGTGACTACACCTGGCGCTACCGGCTGTGGGCCCATCTGCGGGAGGCCGCCGTGCCCGCCGAGTTCGTCGGTCCCCGCGACGCCCTCCACGAGGGCTCCCACGCCTACGGCGAACCGGCGTTCCCGGCCGCCGACCGCGGCCATCTCGCCGGCTGGGGCGAGGGCTGGCTGCACCACGCCGACGTCATAGCCGACGCCGTCCACACGCACCGCCCCGACGTCCTCCTCGTCTCCCTCGGCCTCATCGACCTCGGCTTCTACACCGACGCCGGGCAGACCGCGGCCAACGTGCGCCGCTTCCTCGCCGAGGCCCGCCGCGCCGACCCCGCGATACGGGCCGTGCTCCTGCCCGTCATCCCCAACGTGCGGGCCGCGCACGACCTCCCGTTCGCGGCCGAGGTCGCCCGCTTCAACGCCCTGCTGACCGTCGCCGTGGCCGAGCTGTCGACACCGGGCTCCCCGCTCGTCCTGGCCCCCGCCCCCGCCGACTGGGACCTGGCCCGCGACACGTACGACGGCACCCACCCCGCCGCCCCCGGCGAGCACCGGCTGGCCGCCGCCTTCGCCGCCGCCCTCCACGACGCCTGGGCCCTCGGCGCCCCCTACGCCGTCGCCCCGACCGACACCGCCGAGCCCGCAGCGATCCCCTGACGTAACCCCGCCGTGCGTATCGTTGTACCGCGCGGCCGACCGCGACCCCGCGTCGGCGGAGGGGTGCGCCATGGTGACCATCGCACTGCACGATGACAGGACCGACATGGCAGACAGCGACGAACTCAGCCTCGACGAGTGGTTCGAGCGGCTGGAGCGGATGCCCGTCCCCGAGGGATTCAAGGTCGAGATCGTCGAGGGGAACGTCTTCATGTCACCGCAGCGGCAGACGCACTGGGAGATCATCGCGGATGTCTATGAGCAGCTCCGTACCCGGTATCCCCGCAAGCGGCTCGCCTCCGACGTGCGGATCGACTTCCCCGGACATCTCAACGGCTTCGCCTCCGACATCGCCGCGTTCCGGGAGGGGGCCGAGCCGACGCCCCAGGGCCGCTGGCGCCACGAGGACGTCGAGTTCGTCGCCGAGGTGATCTCCAAGGGCACGGCCGTCAACGACTACGGCCCGAAGAAGGCGGCCTACGCCACCGCCAAGGTGGCCGTCTACCTCGTCGTCGACCCCTACGTCGGCCGGTGCCGGGTGTTCACGCTGCCCAAGGACGGCGACTACGCGAGCGAGCTGACGGTCGACTTCGGCACGGAGATCAACCTCAAGGACACCCCGGTCGGCCTGACCCTCACCACGGACGAGTTCCCCCGCGGCTGACGGCCGCGGGCCGCCGCCTTTGACCCGCCTCGTACGCGAGCGCAGGGCGACGGCCCCTCGACGCGGGCGCGCTACCTCACCAGGCGAAGGCTTCGGGAGACGGCCCGGGGCCGGGGAAGATCTCGTCGAGGGACGCCAGCAGCTCCTCGCCCAGCTCCAGCTCCAGGGCGCGCAGCGCCGAATCCAGCTGCTCGGGCGTGCGGGGGCCGACGATCGGGCCGGTCACGCCGGGGCGGGTGAGCAGCCAGGCGAGCGCCGCCTCGCCCGGCTCGAGGCCGTGCTTGTCGAGAAGGTTCTCGTACGCCTGGATCTGCTCGCGCGTCCTGGCGTCCCGGAGCGCGTCGGCCGCGCGGCCGCTCGCGCGGCGTCCCTGGGTGGCCTCCTTCTTGAGGACGCCGCCGAGCAGCCCTCCGTGCAGCGGGGACCACGGGATGACGCCGAGGCCGTAGTCCCGCGCGGCGGGGATGACCTCCATCTCGGCGCGGCGCTCGGCGAGGTTGTAGAGGCACTGTTCGCTCACCAGGCCGACGCGTCCGTGCCGGGCGGCGGCCTCGTTGGCCTGGGCGATCTTGTAGCCGGGGAAGTTGGAGGACCCCGCGTAGAGGATCTTCCCCTGCTGGACCAGGACGTCGATCGCCTGCCAGATCTCCTCGAACGGCGTCGACCGGTCGATGTGATGGAACTGGTAGACGTCGATGTAGTCGGTCTGCAGGCGCCTGAGGGAGGCGTCGACGGCTCGGCGGATGTTCACCGCGGAGAGCTTGTCGTGGTTGGGCCAGACCTCCCCGCCGCCCGCCATGTTCCCGAACACCTTGGTGGCCAGTACGGTCTTGTCGCGCCGGCCGCCACCTCCGGCGAACCAGCTGCCGATGATCTCCTCGGTGCGGCCCTTGTTCTCGCCCCACCCATACACGTTGGCCGTGTCCACGAAGTTCAGACCCGCGTCGAGGGCGGCGTCCATGATGCCGTGGCTGGTCGCTTCGTCTGTCTGCGGACCGAAGTTCATCGTGCCGAGCACGAGTCGACTGACCTTGAGTCCGGTACGTCCGAGCTGTGTGTACTTCATGAACCACAAGCCAACTGCTTCGAGTCCGCTCCAGGCAAGAGCACCACGTACCGCCTCCGTCCGCACGGGGGGCGTCGTCTCCCGGCCCGGCGTGATCCCGTCGTGGCCGGTGCACGGCGGGCGGCGGTCCCGCGCCGGTGTGCCCTCCGGCCAGGGCGGCGCCGCCCGGCGTCCCGGTGTCCGGGGCGCCGCGCGGAGGTCAGCCTCCGAGGGCGGCGGCCACCGCGACCACGGCGAACATCAGCAGGAGGCCCACCGTCACCACACGCGTTCTGATCTTGGCGTTCACGCTGTCCACGGTAGCGGCCCGGCTCAGCCGCCCAGCGGCCAGGAGGCCAGCTCCTCGTAGTGGGGTTGCTCACCCGGCACGCCGGAGCGCGGCGGGTGGCTGCGGACGAGGCTGACGCGCTCAGCGGGCCACGGGGGAGCGGTGAAGTCGGCGAGCGCCTCGACGAAGGGGCCCAGCGGCGTCGGCCGCCGGGGGCGTCCCCGGGCCAGGGTGAGGTGGGGGTGGAAGGGGCGCTCGGCCTCGGGTGCCCCCACGCGCCGGCCCGCCGCCGCCGCGGAGCCGGCCAGCCGGCGCAGATGCGTGCGGTGGTCGGGGTCCCCGTAGGCGAGGTCGGCCCACAGGGCGCGGTCGCCGAAGTGCCCGCCGCCGCGCAGCCGCAGCGCCAGGGGGGCGCGGCGGTGTGCGGCGCGCTCCAGGCGCAGGGCCAGCTCGGGTGCGACGTCCTCGGGGATCTCGCCGTAGAAGGCGAGGGTGAGGTGCCAGCCGGGCGGCCTCGTCCAGCGCAGGGCCTCGGCACCGGGCAGCTCGGTCAGTTCCGCGACCCGCCGCCTCAGTGCGGTGACGACGTCCGGGGGCGGCAGCAGCGCGGCGAAGAGCCTCATGACGCCGCTCCCGTGGCCGTGGCCCCGGCGGTCGCGGGCGCCGAAGCCACCGGGTCCCCGGCGGGGCCGGGTCCGGCGGGTCCGGGTCCGGCGGGGCCGGGCCGCGCCGCGGATTCGGGGGTCCGGGGGACGAAGGCGACCAGGCGGCTGCCCCGGCGCAGGTTCATGCTCAGCCGCAGGCCGGCCGTCCGGGCGAGGGCCAGCGCCACGAGGCCGGCGGCGAGGACGGACACGAGGCCGCCGGCCAGGAGCCCCACGCGCGGCCCGTAGGTGTCGGTGATCCAGCCCATGATGGGGCCTCCGATCGGTGTGCCGCCGACGAACACCATCATGAACAGGCTCATCACCCGCCCGCGCATCGCGGGGTCGGTGGCGAGCTGGATGCTGGAGTTCGCGGTGACGTTGAACGTCAGTCCCATGATGCCCACGGCCACCATCAGGCCGGCGAAGAGCCAGAACCACGGGGTGAGGGCGGCGACGCCGAGCAGGGCGCCGAAGGCGGCGGCGGAGCCGACGAGCAGGCGCATGCGGGAGGTGTTGCGGCGCGCGGCGAGCAGGGCACCGGCCAGGGAGCCGGCGGCGAGCAGCACGTTGAGCAGGCCGTAGACGCCCGCGCCCTGGTCGAAGACGTGCTCGGTGAAGGCGGTGAGCCAGATGGGGAAGTTGAGGCCGAAGGTGCCGATGGAGCCGACGAGGATGATCGGCCAGAGCAGCTCCGGTCGGCCGCGGACGTAGCGCAGTCCCTCGCGGAGCTGCCCCCGGGCCCGCGGGACGGGCTCGACGGGGCTCAGCTCGGCCTGGCGCATGAGCAGCAGGGCGGCGATGGGCGCGAGGAAGGAGAGGCCGTTGATCAGGAACGCCCAGCCGCTGCCGACGGCGGTGATCATGACGCCGGCGACGGCGGGCCCGACGAGCCGCGCGGACTGGAAGTTCGCGGAGTTCAGGGAGACGGCGTTGCGCAGCTGGCCGGGACCGACCATCTCGGCGACGAACGTCTGCCGGGCCGGGTTGTCGACGACGGTGACGAGGCCGAGGGCGAAGGCGAGCGCGTACACGTGCCAGACCTGCACCGAGCCGCTTAGCGTGAGCACGGCCAGCGCGAGCCCGGTGAGGGCCATCGTCGCCTGGGTGAGGAGCAGCAGCCGACGCTTGGCGCACCGGTCGGCGATGACACCGCCGTAGAGGCCGAAGAGCAGCATGGGCAGGAACTGCAGGGCGACGGTGAGACCGACGGCCGTGGCGGAGCCGGTGAGGCTGTGCACCAGCCAGTCCTGGGCGATGCGCTGCATCCAGGTGCCGGTGTTGGAGACGAGCTGGCCGGAGGCGAACAGGCGGTAGTTGCGTACCCGCAGGGAGCTGAACATCGAGGGCTTGGCGCCGGGCTCGGCGTCGGCGCCGGAGCGGGGCGCCGCACCGGCACGGGCCCCGGCCGCCGTGCGGTCGGCCTTCGCGGTGCGGTCGGCTCCCGCGGCGCGGCCGGCCTCGGCCGCGGTGTGGGCGTCCCGCGTCGGCCTCGTCGCCCCGGTCGGCCCGCTTCTCGGGGTGTGACCGGTGGTGGCGTCGGCGGCGGTGGCGGGAGCGGCGCCGGTGGTGGTGTGGTGGTGGAGTTCGTTCGGTGCGGGTGCGGAGTCTGCTCCGGGTCCCGTACTCAAGAGTGTTTCGCCTCCTCGCTGGGTGTGCGTCCTACAGGTGTGCGAGCTTCTCCAGCGCGGGCGCGGCCTCGCGCAGCTTCGCCCAGTCGTCTTCGTCGAGCCCGCCGGCCAGTTCGGCCAGCCAGCGGTTCCGCTGGGTGCGGGCGTCCTCCAGCATGGACTCCGCCCGCTCGGTCTGGGTGACGATCTTCTGTCGCCGGTCCTCCGGGTGCGGGTCCAGCCGGACGAGGCCCTTGGCCTCCAGCATGGCCACGATGCGGGTCATGGACGGTGGCTGGACGTGCTCGCGGCGGGCCAGCTCGCCCGGGCTGGCCGAGCCGCAGCGGGCCAGGGTGCCCAGGACGGCCATCTCGGTGGGGCTCAGCGACTCGTCGACCCGCTGGTGCTTCAGGCGGCGCGAGAGCCGCATGACCGAGGAACGGAGTGCGTTCACGGCTGCGGCGTCAGCACCGCTGGACAGATCCGGCATGGTGTTTAGGTTAACTCATTACCTGAACTAACAAGTAGTGGGTTTACCGTTCCCTTCATCACACGAACGGGTGAGATGCCGGGGAAAGCCGGACGATCACATCGGTCGAACCCCGACCGTGGTCGGCATGACGTCACGCGTCCTGACCCTCCGCATTGACGACGAGCTCCTGGGTCGCCTCACCCAGCACGCCGCCCGACGCCGCATGACCCTCCAGGACTACGTCCTGCGCACCCTCGCCCGCGACGACTTCGACCAGCGCTTCCGGGCCTGCGTCGAGAAGACGGAACGTTTCTACGGCACCTGAGCGAGCCGGGCTCAGCGCGTCACCCACTGCGCCCACAGCGGCAGCAGCAGGAGGGAGAGCATCGAACTCTTGACGACGACGGCGGCCGACAGGTGGACGTCGACGCCGTAGCGCTGGGCGAAGATGAACAGGTTCTGCGGGGCGGGCATGGCGGCGATCAGCACGAGGTAGCCCAGCCACTCCCCGTCGACACCGAAGCCGTAGCGGCACACGGTGTACGTGAGCAGCGGGAAGGCCACGCACTTGAAGGCGATGAGCCCCAGCTCCTCACGCGTGGTGCCCCTCAGCGCGATCCCGCTGCCGCCCAGGTGCAGCCCCAGCGCGAACAGCGCCACCGGCGAGGCGCTGTCACCGACGAAGGCGAAGGAGTCGAGCACGACCTCCGGCATCCGCACGGCGAGCAGATTGAGGAGTATGCCCGCGTTGCAGGCGATGACCACGGGCGTGAGCAGGGAGGCCCGGACCGAGGTCAGGAGTCGCGCGCCGGGGCCGCCGACCCGGCCCGGGCGGCCCATCTCCATGACGGATAGGACGACGAGCGACAGGACGCACACCTGGAAGAGCAACACCGGGAAGATCGGTGCGGCATCTCCGAACAGCATGATGAACACGGGCACGGCGAAGTACGCGGTGTTCACCTGGACGGCCGCCATGAGGCGCAGCGCCACGCCGCGCGGCGTGCGGACCCCGAACGACCGGGCGAGGAGCCCGGCCAGGACGAGGGCGGCGCAGGCCGCGGCCGCGTACCCGGTGATCGCCCGCCAGTCGAAGAGGCGGGCGAGGTCGGAGCTGTGGATGTTGCCGAACAGGTAGCAGGGGACGGCGAAGAGGAAGGCGTAGTCGGCGAACTGTTTGGAGCTCTCCGCCGGTATCACCTTCCGTCGCGCCAGCACGACGCCGCAGCCGAAGGCCAGCAGTACCGGGGCCAGCTTCTGGAAGGCTTCTAGGGTTCCCATGCGAACACCTTCGCCGGTGTCGCGCGCGGGGTGGTCAGCGCACCCGTCCGGAAGGCCGACCCGGCGTCAGCCCGCCGCCGTCCGGGGGGAGCCGGCCTGCCACTCGCGCCCCATCTGGCGTAGCAGTGCCTGGTAGACGCCGAGGTAGCGGAAGGGCTTGATCGCGGCCATGTAGAGACGGCCGAGCCGTCCGTTGGGCCTGACGAGGACGGCCATCTGGCCGCGGTGACCGCCCCGGCCGTCCGGGACCCAGCCGATGTGCATGACGGCGTGGCAGGTGCGGTTGGCCATCTCGGCCGCCCACTCGTCGTGGGTCTGGAAGACCGAGGTGAAGGGGGCGTTGGCGAGGTCGGGGCCCCGGGGGCCCTCGCGGAGGTCGGTGGGGAGCCGGTCCCGCAGGCTCGGGACGCGGTGGCCCGGGCCGGCCTCGCGGTCGTCCCAGCCGAGCAGGGCGCCCAGCCGCCAGCGGACCGCGAAGAGCAGGCGTGGCAGGAAGCCCTCGACGGGCGACGGGTACGTCGACTCGCGGCGGCCCGGGCGCCGCGGGACGCCGCCGGAGATCTGGCGGACCAGGCGGTCGAGGTCGTCCGGGCCGCCGGGGGTGGGCAGGGCCCACACGTCCTCGAGGTGGAAGTCGTCGGCGATCTGGTGGATGCGCCACGGGCGGGCGGTGTGCGCGGTGCGGGGGAGTCTCATGCACGGGCCCCTATCTATACGATGCCGTATACATCGAGGCTAGCACTGATCTATACGGCACCGTATGGACGGGGTCCGGACGTGGGAGGAGGCACCGTCATGGGCGCGATCCGCACGCCTCGGCGCAGGTGGATCGAGGAGGGGCTGCGCGCGCTGGCGGCGGGCGGGGTCGACGCCGTCCGGATCGAGCCGCTGGCCCAGGCGCTCGGCGTGAGCAAGGGCGGCTTCTACGGCTTCTTCCGCAACCGCGGCGCCCTGCTCGAGGACATGCTCGACACCTGGGAACGCGAGGTCACCGAGGAGGTGATCGACGCGGTCGAGAGCGGGGGCGGGGACGCCCGGGAGAAGCTGGACCGGCTCTTCTCCTACGTCGAGAACGCCGAGGCCGCCGACGCCCCGACGAAGGGCGCACCCGTCGAACTCGCGATCCGCGACTGGGCCCGGCGTGACGAGAGTGTCGCCGAACGGCTGCGCCGCGTCGACAACCGGCGCATGGACTACCTGCGCTCGCTGTTCGACGCGATCTGCGACGACGAGGTCGAGGCCGAGGTGCGCTCCCTCATCACGTTCTCCCTGCGGATCGGCACGTACTTCATCGCCGCCGAGCACCGGGGCCGCAGCCGCGACGAGGTCATGCGCCTCGCCCGCCGGCACCTGCTGCGCTGACCGCGCCCGCGGGCCGGGCTCAGCGGAGGCCGAGGAGCTGTTCGATCGGGTCGAGGAGGAAGTAGACGAGGAAGCAGGCGCCGACGGCGTTCAGCAGCCACGGGACCTCCCGTAGCCGCCCGGTTCCGGCGCGCAGCAGGATGAAGGCCAGGACGCCGATGCCGATGCCGTTGGTGATGCTGTAGGTGAACGGCATCGCGATCATGGTCAGGAAGGCCGGGACGGCGACCGTCAGGTCGTTCCAGTCGATCTCCCTGACGTTCGCCGCCATGATCAGGACGCCGACGACGACGAGGGCCGGGGTCGCCGCCTGCGAGGGCACCACCGTGGCCAGTGGTGTGAAGACCAGGGCCAGCAGGAACAGTCCGCCGGTGACCAGGTTGGCCATGCCCGTCCTGGCCCCCTCGCCGACGCCCGCCGTGGACTCCACGAAGCAGGTGTTGGCCGAGCAGGAGCCGAAACCGCCGCCGACGACCCCGATGCCGTCCGCCATGAGGATGCGGCCCATGCCCGGCAGCCGGCCGCCCTCGTCCGTCAGCTTCGCCTCCTCGCCGACGCCGATGATCGTGCCCATCGCGTCGAAGAACCCGGACAGCAGGACGGTGAAGACGAACAGGCAGCCGGTGAGGACGCCGACCTCGGCGAAGCCGCCGAAGAGGCTGACCTCGCCGATGAGCCCGAAGTCCGGCATGCTCACGACCTGGTCGGGCAGGCTCGGCACGGCCAGGCCCCACGCCTCGTCGGGGATCGTCGCCACCGAGTTGAGGGCCACGGCCAGGACCGTCGTCACGGCGATGCTCAGCAGGATCGCGCCGCGGGCCCTGCGCACCACGAGCACGGCCATCAGCGCCAGTCCGGCGACGAAGACGACGACGGGCCAGCCCTGGAGCTGCCCGCCCTGTCCGAGGGCGAGCGGCACGGTGGTGTGCGCGTCGTCGGGGTTGCGGGTGACGAAGCCGGAGTCCACCAGCCCGATGAGCGTGATGAACAGCCCGATGCCGATGGCGATGGCCCGCCGCAGGCCGCCGGGGATGGCGTCCATGACCCGTTCCCGCAGCCCCGAGGCCACCAGGACGAGCAGCGCCAGCCCGGCCAGGCACACCATGCCCATGGCGTCCGGCCAGCTCATCTGCGGGGCGAGCTGGAGCGAGACGACGGCGTTGATGCCGAGCCCCGCCGCGAGGGCGATCGGGACGTTGCCGATCACCCCCATGAGGATCGTCGTCAGTCCGGCCATGAGGGCCGTGGCGGTGACGAGTTGGGCGTTGTCGAGCTGCTGCTCGTACTTGTCCGTTCCGGCGCCGAGGATGATCGGGTTCAGCACGATGATGTAGGCCATCGCGAAGAACGTGGCCAGTCCGCCGCGTATCTCGCGACCGTAGGTCGAGCCGCGTCGGGTGACGCCGAAGAAGCGGTCGAGCGGGCCGGCGGGGGGCGGCGTGGGGGAACCGTCGGCCGTGGCGGCGGCAGCCGGAGCGGACATCAGGCACATACCTCTTGGAGGAAGCTACGACGTGCGTCGTCTCAACGGGGGTGGTTGCAGTATGAACAAATGATTCCGGTGAGCGCGAATCCCCCTCCCGTACTGCGGTGCGCCTCACATCACGCCGCCGTCCGGGCGACCGATAGGCTGGCCGCGTGATGCGTCTGAGGACCTGGCTGGACGACGACCGGGAGGCACCGGAGCCGCTGGAGGGCAACGTCGTGCTGACCGTCGCCGTCGGCACGGCTGCCTGGTTCGTGCTCTTCCTCGCGCAGCTCCCCTTCTACGGCTGGTTCGCCGACCACGGCCACACGTGGTGGCTGTGGAGCTGTCTCGCCGGGGGCGGTCTCGGCCTCGTCGGCCTGCTCTACGTCCGCGCCCGGGACGCCGCCATCCGCCGTGCCGCGCGGCCGTCCGGCCCGGAGGGCTCCGGGCCGTCCGGTTCTCCCGGGCCGTCCGGGGCGGACGGGCCGGAGCCGTCCGGGCCCGACGCGTAACGGCCGCCCCCTCCCGGGGCCGGCGAGCAAGCCCCCGACAGTGCGCCGCGCCGCAACGCGCCGTCGCCACACCGTCGCCCCGCGGCGCCCCGAGGGTGCACGCTGGGGTGCATGGGACTGGCAGCGCAGCTTCGGAAAGCCGTACGGGGGGACGTCGAGTTCGACGCCGCGAGCAGGGCGTTGACCACGATGGACGCGTCCAACTACCGCCGCGTGCCCGTGGGCGTCGTCGCGCCCGAGGACACCGAGGACGTCGCCGCGGCGCTCGCCGTCTGCCGTGAGCACGGCGTCCCCGTCGTCCCCCGGGGCGCGGGCACGAGCATCGCCGGGCAGGCCACCGGCACCGGTGTCGTCCTGGACTTCACGCGGCACATGAACGCCGTGCTCGACATCGATCCCGAGGCCCGCACCGCCGTCGTCCAGCCCGGCGTCATCTGCGACACCCTCCGCGCCCACGCCGCCCCGCACGGGCTGACCTTCGGGCCCGACCCCTCGACGCACAGCCGCTGCACCCTCGGCGGCATGATCGGCAACAACTCCTGCGGTTCCCACTCCGTCGCCTGGGGCACCACCGCCGACAACGTCCACGCCCTCGACGTGCTCACCTACCGCGGCGATCCCGTCCGCCTCGCCCCCGGCGGCCACGAGGTCCCCGAGCCGCTGCGCAGTTCGGTGCGCGCCCTCGTCCACGGCGAGCTGGCCCGCCTGCGCACCGGCTTCCCCGAACTGCCCCGGCGCATCTCCGGCTACGCGCTCGACGCCCTCCTGCCCGAGCACGGCGAGGACTGGGCCCGCGCCTTCACCGGCGGCGAGGGCACCCTCGGCGTGCTCACCCAGGCCACCGTCCGGCTCGTCCCCGCCCCCGGCGCCCGGGTGCTCGCCGTCCTCGGCTACCCCGACGAGAGCGCCGCCGCCGAGGCCGCCGTCGGCCTCCTGCCGCACGGGCCCCTCACCGTCGAGGGCATGGCCGCCGACCTCGTCACCCCCGCCGCCCGCGCCTCACTGCCCCGCGGCGCGGCCTGGCTCTTCGCCGAACTGGGCGGCGACACCCCGGCCGAGGCCGAGGCCGCCGCCCGGCGGCTGTGCCGGGCCGCGGCCCCGGGCACCACCGATCACCTCCTCCTCGTCGACCCCGCCGCCCAGCGCGCCCTGTGGCGGGTCCGCGAGGACGCCTCAGGCACCGCCACCCGCCTCCCCGACGGCAGCGAGGCCTGGCCCGGCTGGGAGGACTGCGCCGTCCCGCCCGCCCGCCTCGGCGCCTACCTCGCCGACTTCCGCGCCCTCCTGCGCACCCACGGCCTGCGCGGCCTGCCCTACGGCCACTTCGGCGACGGCTGTATCCACGTCCGCATCGACTTCGACCTCCTCACCCCGCCCGGCATCGCCCGCTTCCGCGCCTTCTCCGAGGACCTCGCCCACCTCGTCGTCCAGCACGGCGGCTCGCTCTCCGGCGAACACGGTGACGGCCAGGCCCGCGCGGAGCTCCTCCCCGCCATGTACGGGCCCGAGCTTGTCGCCCTCTTCGAGCGGTTCAAGGACGCCTGGGACCCGGACGGCGCCCTCAACCCGGGCGTGCTCGCCCGCCCACACCGGCTCGACGAGAACCTCCGCTTCGCCGTCCTGCCCCGCGAACCCGTGCCCACCGCCTTCGCCTACCCGCACGACGACGGCGACTTCGGCGCCGCCGTCCGCCGCTGCGTCGGCGTCGCCAAGTGCCGCGACACCACCGCCTCCGGCGCCACCGTCATGTGCCCCTCCTACCGCGCCACCGGCCAGGAACAGCACTCCACCCGGGGCCGGGCACGCCTCCTGCACGAGATGCTCGCCGGTGAACTCGTCACCGACGGCTGGCAGTCCGAGGAGGTGCACGAGGCGCTCGACCTGTGCCTGTCCTGCAAGGGCTGCAAGACCGACTGCCCCGTCGGCGTCGACATGGCCACCTACAAGGCCGAGTTCCTCCACCACCACTACGCCGGACGCCGCCGCCCCGCCGCCCACTACGCCATGGGCCGCCTCCCGCGGTGGCTGCACCTCGCCGCCCTCACCCGCACCGCGCCCCTGCTCAACGCGGCGGCCTCCGTCCGCCCGTTGGCGCGGGCCGCGGCACGGCTCGCCGGGATCGCCCCCGAGCGCGACATCCCGCCGCTGGCCCCCGAGCCCTTCACCCGCTGGTGGCGCCGCCAGGACCGCACGGCCCAGCCCTCCGGCCCCACCGCCATCCTGTGGCCCGACACCTTCACCAACCACCTCTCCCCGGCCGCCGGCACCGCCGCCGTCGCCGTCCTCCACGACGCCGGGCTACGGCTCGCCGTCCCGCCCAGGCCCGTGTGCTGCGGCCTCACCTACGTCTCCACCGGCCAACTCGACCAGGCCCGCGCCGTCCTGCGCCGCACCCTCGACGTCGTCGCCCCCGCCCTGGACGCCGGGCTGCCCGTCACCGTCCTCGAACCCCCCTGCGCCGCCGCCCTGCGCACCGACCTCCCCGAGCTCCTGCCCGGCGACCCGCGCGCCGCCCGGCTCGCCGGGCTCGTCCGCACCTTCGCCGAAACCCTGGAGGAGCTCGCCCCCACCTGGACCCCGCCCACGGTCGGCAAGCCCGTCGCCGGGCAGACCCACTGCCACCAGCACGCCGTCCTCGGCGACGCCGCCGACCGGCGCCTGCGCGCCAGGGCCGGGCTCACCGGCGAACTCTCCGGCGGCTGCTGCGGCCTCGCCGGCAACTTCGGCTTCGAGGCGGGCCACCACGATGTCTCCGTCGCCTGCGCCGAGGACCAGCTCCTCCCCGCCGTCCGCCGGGCCCCCGCCGACGCCGCGATCCTGGCCGACGGCTACAGCTGCCGCACCCAGCTCACCCAGCTCGCCGGCGTCCGCGGCCACCACCTGGCCGAGGTCCTGGCCGCGCACCTGCCGTCACCGGCCCGCACCGACGGCCCGGCCCGCCCCGTCACGCCGACGGGGTCCCGTCGGCGTGGGCGACCGTGAAGTGGCGGTCGGGGCCCGGCGCCTCCAGCGCGTCGACCGTGGCGACGGCCAGGTCCTCGGCGCTGATCCACGAGCGGCCGTCGGCGGCGGTCAGCAGGGTGTCGGTGCCGCGCCGGTAGCGGCCGGTCCGGTCGCCGGGCGTCAGCAGCGCGGGCGGGCTCAGATAGGCCCAGTCGGCGGCGGGGTGGGCCTCGCACGTCCGCAGCTGGGCGACCCCGGCGGCGGCCACGTCCCGCCACTCGGCGGGCACGTACGCGGGGTCGTCGGCGACCAGGAGCTCACCGTCCCCGGGGCTGCGCAGCGCTCCGGCCCCACCGACGACGAGGACCCGGGCCCCCGCCTCGTCGGCGACGTCCAGCACGGTACGGGTCGCGCCGACGAGGAACTCCCGGTCGGCGGGGAACGAACGCACCGCCAGGACGAAGGCGTCCGGCGCGGTGCCGGACAGGGCCCGGCGCAGGGCGTCGGCGTCCGTCGCGTCGACGCCGACCGGCGTCACGCCCGGCACGTCGCTCGCGGGCCTGCGCGCCAGGGCGAGCACCCGGTGTCCTCGTCCGGCCGCCTCGGTGACCACCCGGCTGCCCACCATCCCGGTGGCACCGAGCACGGCGATGGTCATCCGCGTGGTTGTCTGCGTCGTCAACTGAGTGTCCTCCCTGGACATCGGCATGTCGGTGGTCAGGCGGCGCGGCTGCGGGCGAGGCGGCCGAAGGGGCTCGGGGGGTCGAGCTGCGCGGCGAGCATGGCCGCCAGGGCCAGGGCGAAGCCGAGGGCCTGCGGCAGGCTCAGCGACTCGCCGAGCACGATCCCGACGACGGCCGCGACCAGCGGCGACAGCAGGACCAGCGGCGCCGACGCACCGACCGGCAGTCGGCCTATCCCGCGGAACCACAGCGCGTACGCGATCAGCCCGCCGACGCTGCCGAGCCACAGGTAGCCGCCGACCGCCCCGGCGTCGAGCCGTTGCGGCACGCCCTCCACGGCGAGCGTGAACGGCAGCAGGAGCAGCCCGCCCGCGGTCAGTTGCCAGCCGGCCAGGGTCAGTGGACCGACCCCGCAGGGGCGGCCCCAGCGCTTGGTGAGGACGAGTCCCGTCGCCATGGTGGCCGTACCGGCGAGCCCGGCGAGCACGCCGACGGCGTCCAGCCCGGCCCCCGGCCCGAGGACGACGAGCCCGACGCCGACCACGCCGAGCACGCCCCAGGCCCACCGCCAGGAGGTCGGCCGGTCGTGGAGGACCGCCATGGCCAGCCCCGCGACCAACAGGGGCTGGGCGGCGCCGAGCGTCGCCGCGACACCGCCCGGAAGCCGCTCGGCCGCGAGGAACAGCAGCGGGAAGAAGGCGGCGATGTTGAGCGTGCCGAGCACCGCGGCCTTCCACCACCAGTCCCCGCGCGGCAGCACGCGGGTGATGGCCAGGGCGAGCAGCCCGGCGGGCAGGGCCCGCATCAGCCCGGCGAACAACGGGTGCCCGGGCGGCAGCAGTTCGGTGGTCACGGCGTAGGTGGTGCCCCAGGCCGCGGGAGCGATCGCGGTCAGCGCGACGGTGGCCCCGTGCCGCGTGGTCAAGGTCTGCATGGGGTGAAGTCTGGGCGAGAGGCGGCCATGAATCCAACACATGTTTGCGATGCAAGCAATGAGCCAGGATCATGGATGGATGGACCTCCAACAGCTCCGCTACGTCGTCGCCGTCGCCGAGACGCGCAACTTCACGCGCGCGGCGGAGCGCTGCTTCGTCGTGCAGTCGTCGCTCAGCCACCGCATCGCCGCGCTCGAACGCGAACTGGGCGTCAAGCTGTTCGCCCGCTCCAGCCGCCGTGTCGAACTCACCGACGCGGGTGAGGCGTTCCTCACCGGCGCGCGGGAGTGCCTGGCCGCCGCGGACCGCGCGGTCGCCGACGCGGCCGCCGCGACCGGCGTCGTCCGCGGCCGGCTCGCCGTCGGCGTCATCGTCACCACGGCCGCCGTCGACGTCCCCGAGCTGCTCCAGCGCTACCGCGCCCGCTACCCGGACGTCCGCGTCCTCCTGCGCGCCGGGGGCAGCTACGAGCTCGTCGCGGCGATCCGCAAGGGCGAACTGGACATCGCCTTCCTCGGCCTGCCCGAGGGCGAGCTGCCGACCGGGGTGGAGACCCTCGCCCTCGACCACGACCAGCACGTCCTCGTCGTCCCCGCCGGCCACCGGCTCGCGGGCGCGCCCCGGGTCGCGCTGGAGGAGATCGCGGAGGAGACGTTCGTGGACTTCATGGACGGAACCCCCGCCCGCGCCCAGTCCGACCGGGCCTTCACCGCCGCCGGTCTGACCCGCGACGTCGCCTACGAGGCGGGCGTCGCCGAGCTCATCACCCGGCTGATCGCCCGCGGGCTCGGCGTCGGCCTCCTGCCCTCGGCGTTCATCCGCCCGCTCGCCGCCGACGACCCGGAGCTGGCGCTCGTCCCCGTCGTCGACGGTCCGCGCCGCGTCGAGTGCCTGGCCTGGAGCCGCTTCAACCCCACCCCCGCCACCCGCGCCCTCCTCGACGTCCTCGGCGTCCGCCCGCGCGAGTAGCCCCGCGCCCGCCCTCCGCGGCGGCAGGCGTGCCTGACGCCACCCCGCGCGCCGCCACTCCCAGCACCGGCCGGAAGCCGGTTCCCGACCCCGACCGGGTTCCGTGGCCGGGTCAGGACGACCGTCCGACGGCCGTGCGCCGGCCACGGTCCGTCCGCAGTGCGCGCAGGCCCAGGAAGAGCAGCACCCCGATGGGCGAGAGCAGGATGGTCAGGGTCAGCAGCGGGCCCATGAGGAGGGGGTGCACGGAGAGCCGCCGCCCCTCCAGGTACATCCACTGGCCGACGAGGAGGTCCCAGGCGATCACCTGGGCCCAGATGGCACCCGCGCCCGCGTCGAGGACCAGGAGCTCCTGGAACCCGGCGCGCGAGGGGCTGCTGACCGCCGCCCACAGCTCCGGAAGGATCGGCAGGGCGAGCGCCAGGTAGACGGCCAGGACCGGCACGACGGTGAGGGGTGACGCCGCCACGCGGCGGGTGCGGCGCCAGCCGGGAGCGAAGATCATCAGCAGCCAGACCGGAGCCGCCAGCCAGAACGACAGGCTGAAGAGGAGATCGGTCATCGGGGCTCCTCCTTCGTGGATGCTCCCGGCTTCAGCCGGGGGAGGAAGCGAAGCCCCTGCGGAGCAGGGGAGGCGAAGCCGGTTCGCTTCCTGGGCGGAGGGGCGTTGTCGGTGGTGGCCGTGAGGTTGTTCACGTGCATTTGCGGTACTCCTTCCGGATCGAGCCCACGCCGGGTCAGCGCGTCGCGTTGGCCCGTACGTTCGGCTGCGCCCGGGTGGTCTACAACGATGCGCTGGCCGCACGGAAGGCAGCCTGGAAGGCGAAGGGGTCGAAGAATCGGGCCAGGGCCCGGATCATGGTCGCCCGCGCCCATGTGAAGGTGGCTGACGCGCGCAGGGACTGGTGCCATCAGACCGCTTCGAGGCTGTCCCGCGACAACCAAGCGGTCTACCTCGAGGACCTGGCGGTCTCCGGCCTGGCACGCACCCGCCCGGCCAAGTCCGTCCACGATGCCGCGTGGGGCATGTTCCGGCACGTTCTGGAGGAGAAGGCGGCCCGGTACGGCCGCCATGTCGGCGTCGTCTCGCGCTGGCTGCCGTCGTCCCAGACGTGCCACGTGTGCTGGGCCGTGGATGGGAAGAAGCCGCTGCACGTGCGCACCTGGCGGTGCGAGAGCTGCGGTACCGAGCATGATCGTGACCTCAATGCGTCGCGTGTGATCCTCGCCGCCGGGCAGGCGGAGAGGCTGAACGCCCCTGGAGGGCCGGTGAGTCCTGGAGTGGAAATCCCACGCCAGGCACGGCCCGTTGAACGGGGAACCCACCCGAAGGCCCAGCCGGTGACCACCGGCAGCCAGGCGGGAGCCCCCCTCCTGTAGGAGGGGGAGGATGTCAAGCCACGGGCTCCTTCGTCCGGGCCGACGGCGTCGCCCCGGTGGGGAACGCCGGGGCGGCGGGAGGCACCCGGACGGCCAGCCAGGTCGCGGCGGCGCCGAGGACGGCGATACCCGCCGCGGCGCCGAGCGTGAGACCGTCGGGGCTCGTCAGCGGCTGCCCGCGCAGGGCCTGCCATGTGGTCAGGGCGAGTGCCGCCGTGTGGACGCCCGCTCCGACGACGACGAGCCGCAGGCGGACGCACTCGTTCCGCAGCCGCGGCAGCCTGGGCGCCAGGGCGAGGAGCACCACGAGCAGCAGTGGGAGCGCCTGTAGGGCGTGCATGCCGACGAAGTGCGGGATGCGCAGGTCCCCGCCCGTCGTGGACCAGCCGGTGACCGGCATGGTGGGGCCGCCGTCCGGCACACCGACGCTGTGGGCGCCGATCACCTCGGCGACACCCTGTCGGTCGGCGGCCCGCTGCTCCGGTGTCGGACGGAGCATGAGACCGCCGACGGCGAGCCCGAGGAGGGAGACGGCCGCCCCCAGCCGTACCGCCCAGACGGCGGCCCGGTCGAGCGTGCGGGTGCGGAAGAGCAGCAGGGCGATCACCAGGGTGCCGGTCCAGAGCAGCACGACCGTGAGGCCCATGAGCATGAACAACCGCTCATCGAAGGTGGTCGCGACGTTGAAGTGACTTCCCTTTCCGCGTACGGCCTGGGTCGTGATGATGACCATCTCGACCGCGCCCGCCGCCGCCACGACCGTTCCGGCCCACCAGCCGGCGCGCCGACGGCGGGGCAGGAGCGAGAGCATCCACGCCAGCGTGAGGGCGTAGACGGCGAACGAGACGGAGAACTTGAGTGGTTTGAGCCAGATCGGCGCGCCCGCCAGCATGCGGTCGTCGATCACCAGGCCGGTCACCGAGACCGGGACGAGCGCGGCCATGGCCACGGCGAAGACCATGAGCGGTCGGTGCCAGGTCATGGCGGAACGCCACGTGAGCATGAGGTACCCCCGAATGGATAGTGGAAAGTGGCACTATCGATTGCCGATAGTGAGACTATCTATGAACGGACGTGAGTTGGCAAGGCCCCCGCAGGGCCGCGATGGGAGAACGCGCTGTGCGCATTGGTGAGCTGAGCCGCAGGACCGGGGTTCCGGTGCCGACCGTCAAGTTCTACGTACGCGAAGGGCTGCTGCCGCCGGGCAGGCTGTCCAGCCCCAACCAGGCGCACTACGGAGAGGAGCACGAGCGGCGGCTGCGGCTGATCCGCGCGCTGATCGGCGTCGGCAGGCTCTCCGTCGCCGCCGCCGCCGACGTGATCGCGGCCATCGACGACCCCTCCCTCCCCCTCCACAAGGCGCTCGGCTCCGCGTCCGACAGCATCGCGGCACCTGCCACGGAGAGGCCGGAGGGCCCGGCGGCCGAGGACGACGACGAGACGGCGTGGGCGCGGGCCGCCGTGGAGGCCCTCATCGCCCGGCGCGGCTGGCAGGTCTCACCCCGCAGCCGCCATGTGGAGTCCCTGGTCGCCGCCGCCGCGGCGCTGGCCCGCGTCGGCCACGGCGACTTCGTCGGACACGCGCTGGAGCCCTACGCCGACGCCGCGGAACGCGTCGCCGAGGTGGACCTGGCCTTCGTGGCGGGCCAGGCGCGGCGCGACGACCTCGTCGAGCGTGCCGTCATCGGTACGCTCCTGGGCGACGCGGTGCTCACCGCGCTGCGCCGCATCGCGCAGGTGGACGCTTCCGCCCGGCAGTTCGGCGACCGCTCCGCCCCGCCCGGTGATGAGCCCCCCACGCCCGGCCCGGCGTCCGCACCCTAGGCCGGAACCCCGGCGGGTCGCCCGGCGGCTCCGTGCGCGGCGAACCCTGACCGCCTCTCGTCACGTCCGCGCTCCGGCCGGCACCGTGGGCACGTCGCGCGGCAGGGCGTCGACGGTCGGCGGCCCAGGGCCTCACTCCGTCGGGGTGGGGGCGCCGGGATGGCGCCCCCACCCGGGGCGTCAGCGCCAGGTCATGTTGATCTCGTGCTCGAAGCTGACGTACCCGGCGCGCTGGAAGGCCCGCGCCATGGGTACGTTGCCCAGGTCGGTGGACGCCCTGACGCGGGGGACGTCCTGCCCGGCGAGGACGCGGGTGCCCTCGGCGAGGACGTCGTCGATGTAGCCGTTGCCGCGGTGCTCGGGCAGCACGGCGAGGTAGGCGATGATCGGGTTGTAGCCGTTGTGGGCCGGGAGGACGAAGCCGACGGGGGTGCCGTCGGGCAGGGTGGCCACGCGCCACCAGTCCCGCGGGCTCTTGTAGCGCGCGAGCTCGTCCTCGTAGTGGCTGACGGCGGCCTCGCGGAGGGACATCCGGCTCAGGTCGTCGAGGCTGTGGGCGTCCAGCGTGCCCTCCAGTGCCGAGGTCATCAGCGTCAGCAGCTCCTCGGTGTCCTGGGGCGGCCGGAACGTGAGGCGTCCACGCGGTTCGCCGAGCGGGGTGCCCGGGCGCCACTCCAGGCGGATGCGCTCGACGAACAGTCGGGCGCCCGTCTCCTCCACGGCCGCCATGCGGTCCCGGACGGTCTGCCGGGTGTCGGCCTCGTCCTGCCAACCGGGCGGCACGAAGCGCGTGTACGGGGGCGGTGTGGCCCCTTCGGGAAGCGTTGCGGCCATCGCGGTGCGCAGCAACCTCGTGGCGAGGGCGACGCGTTCGGGGCCGGGCAGGGTGTCGTCGACGTCGAGGACGTCCATCAGGAACGGCTTGGCGTCCCCGGGGCGGCTCCACCAGGCGAGCCTGGCGAGCAGTCGGCCGCCGCGCTGGGCGACCCACATCCACTCCGGCCGTCGGCGCCCCTGGGTGAGGTCGTCCGCCAGTTCGCCGTTGAGGGCGTAGGGCAGCCGGTTGAAGACGTCGAGCTCTTCGCGCCCGGTGATCGGGCGCAGGATCGGTTCGTTCTGTTCCACGGTGAGGCATGCTCCGGTGAGGAGGCGCCCGTCCGCTCGGGGTGTCAGCTGTGGCGTACGCCCCGGAAAGAGACAGGCGCGATGGTCATGACGGTCATCGGTTCGCCCCTCCTCTCGCTGTCGTGGTCCCGCGGCCCTGCTGGCCTGGCGGAGATCCGGACGCACGTTCTATCCGGTCGGCGGGCCGGGTGGCAACCGGATTATCCGGCGGGGCGAGTTGGAGAGGGGCTCGGGGTGGCGCCAGGACGTCCAACCGGGCCTTGTCCCCGGCCAAAAAATCCAGCAAGCACGCTTGCTTGTTTCTCTGCGGACTGCCACGCTGGCGATGCCTTCAGGGAGGGAGAGCCGCGTGGTGCGGATCGGCAATGCTTCGGGCTTCTACGGGGACCGGTTCGACGCGGTCGAGGAGATGCTCACCGGGGGCCCGCTCGACGTCCTCACCGGTGACTACCTGGCCGAGCTGACGATGCTGATCCTCGGCCGGGACCGGCTGGGGGACCCGGAGCGGGGCTACGCCCGGACGTTCCTGCGGCAGTTGGAGAACGGGCTCGGGCTCGCCCGGGAGCGCGGGGTCAGGCTGGTGGTCAACGCGGGCGGCCTCAACCCGGCCGGACTGGCCGGTGCCGTCCGGGAGTTGGCGGAACGGGTCGGGGTGCCCGCGCGGGTCGCCCACGTCGAGGGGGACGACGTCCTGGGCCGGGGGTGGGGCGAGGGCGTGCTCACCGCCAACGCCTACCTGGGCGGCTCCGGGATCACCGCGTGCCTGAACGGCGGGGCGGACGTCGTCGTCACCGGGAGGGTGACGGACGCGGCCCTGGTCAGCGGGTCGGCGGCCTGGTACCACGGCTGGGGCCCGGAGGAGCTGGACGCGCTGGCCGGAGCCGTCGTCGCCGGACATGTGCTGGAGTGCGGCACCCAGGCCACCGGGGGCAACTACGCGTTCTGGCGCGAGTTGCCGGGCGGCCCGCCCTACGGCTTCCCGTTGGCCGAGGTGGCGGCGGACGGCAGCAGCGTCATCACCAAGCACCCCGGCACCGGGGGCGGCGTCACCGTGGGCACCGTCACCGCGCAGCTGCTCTACGAGACGGCGGGCCCGCGCTACCTCGGCCCGGACGTCACGGCGCGGCTCGACACGGTACGGCTCACGTCCGAGGGCCCCGACCGGGTACGCATCGACGGGGTGCGGGGCGAGGCGCCGCCCGACACCGTCAAGGTGGGCCTGACGCGGTTGGGTGGGCACCGCAACGAGGTCGTCTTCGTGCTCACCGGGCTCGACGTGGAGGCCAAGGCCGCCGCCGTCCGCGAGCAGTTGGAGGCCGCACTCGACCGGGCCGGGCCCGACGGTGCCAAGGTCCGCCCCGAGCACGTGAGCTGGACCCTGGCCCGCACGGACCGTGCCGACGCCGACGTCCAGGAGGAGGCGAGCGCGCTGCTGCGCCTGGTGGTCCGGGACCGCGGCGCGGAGGCGGTCGGGCGGGCCGTGAGCGGGGCGGCCGTGGAACTGGCCCTCGCCAGCGTCCCCGGGTTCCATCTGACGGCCCCACCCGGCAGGGGCGCGCCCTACGGAGTCTTCGAGGCCGCTTTCCTGCCCGCCGCCGAGGTGCCGCACACCGCCGTCCTGCCGGACGGCTCCCGCGTCGCGATCCCCCCGCCACCGGAGCGCGAGGACCGGGCCGCCGTCGCGGAGCAGCCCGCGCTCCCCGAGCCGCTGCCGCCCGGGCTTCCCACCCGCCGGGCCCCGCTCGGGCACGTGGCCGGAGCCCGCAGCGGCGACAAGGGCGGCAGCGCCAACGTCGGCGTGTGGGCCCGGGACGAGGACGCCTGGCGCTGGCTCGCCCACACCCTGACCGTCGAACGCCTCCGGGCCCTGCTGCCCGAGACGGCCGGCCTGCCCGTCACCCGGCATGTCCTGCCCAACCTCCGGGCGCTCAACTTCGTCGTCGACGGTCTGCTGGGGGAGGGCGTGGCCGCGCAGGCCCGCTTCGACCCGCAGGCGAAGGCCGTGGGGGAGTGGCTGCGCGCCCGCCATCTGGAGATACCCGAGGTGCTGCTGTGACCGTCCTGCCCACCGCGCTCGACACCGCCGCGCCCGAGTACGCCGCCCGCCGCGCGGCGATGCTGGAGAAGCTGGCGGAGCTGGACGCCGAACACGCGAAGGCCGTCGCGGGCGGTGGCGAGAAGTACGTCGCCCGGCACCGCGAGCGCGGCAAGCTGACGGCCCGCGAGCGCATCGAGCTGCTCATCGACCCCGACACCCCGTTCCTCGAACTCTCTCCGCTGGCCGCCTGGGGCAGCGACCACACCGTGGGCGCCTCCCTCGTCACCGGCATCGGCGTCATCGAGGGCGTCGAGTGCCTGATCACCGCCAACGACCCGACGGTACGCGGCGGGGCCAGTAACCCGTGGACGCTGAAGAAGGCGCTGCGGGCCAACGAGATCGCCCGCGCCAACCGGCTGCCATGCGTGAGCCTCGTCGAGTCCGGCGGCGCGGACCTGCCCAGCCAGAAGGAGATCTTCATCCCCGGCGGCGCCCTGTTCCGGGACCTCACCCGGCTGTCCGCCGCCGGAATCCCCACCGTCGCCGTCGTGTTCGGCAACTCGACGGCGGGCGGGGCCTACATCCCCGGCATGTCGGACCACGTCATCATGGTCAAGGAGAGGGCGAAGGTCTTCCTCGGCGGGCCGCCGCTGGTCAAGATGGCCACCGGCGAGGTCGCGGACGACGAGGAGCTGGGCGGCGCCGACATGCACGCCCGCGTCTCCGGCCTCGCCGACCACTTCGCCGAGGACGAGCCGGACGCCCTGCGCCAGGCCCGGCGCGTCGTCGCCCGCCTCAACCATCGCAAGGCACACGCCGACCCACCGCCCGCCGAGCCGCCGAAGTACGCCGAGGAGGAGCTGCTCGGCCTCGTCCCGGCCGACCTCAAGGCGCCGTTCGACCCGCACGAGGTCATCGCCCGCGTCGTCGACGGCTCCGACTTCGACGCGTTCAAGCCCCGCTACGGGCCGAGCCTCGTCACCGGCTGGGCGCGGGTGCACGGCTACCCCGTCGGCATCCTCGCCAACGCGCGCGGCGTGCTGTTCAGCGAGGAGTCCCAGAAGGCCGCCCAGTTCATCCAGCTGGCCAACCAGCGCGACGTCCCGCTGCTGTTCCTCCACAACACCACCGGCTACATGGTCGGCAGTGCGTACGAACAGGGCGGGATCATCAAGCACGGCGCCATGATGATCAACGCGGTGTCCAACTCGCGGGTCCCACACCTCTCCGTGCTCCTCGGGGCGAGCTACGGCGCCGGGCACTACGGCATGTGCGGCCGCGCCTACGATCCCCGGTTCCTGTTCGCCTGGCCCAGCGCCAAGTCCGCCGTCATGGGGCCACAGCAGCTCGCCGGGGTGCTGTCGATCGTCATGCGCGAGTCGGCGGCGGCCAAGGGCAAGCCGTACGACGAGGAGGGCGACGCGGCCCTGCGCGCCATGGTCGAGCAGCAGATCGAGTCCGAGTCGCTGCCGATGTTCCTGTCCGGACGCCTCTACGACGACGGCGTCATCGACCCCCGGGACACCCGCACCGTCCTCGGGCTGTGCCTGTCCGCCATCCACACCGCTCCCGTCGAGGGCGCGCGCGGCGGCTTCGGCGTCTTCCGGATGTGAGGGGTGTGAGGGCTGTGGAGAAGACGATGACCATCACGTCACTGCTGGCCGCCAACCGCGGCGAGATCGCCTGCCGGATCTTCCGCACCTGCCGCGAGCTGGGCGTCGCCACCGTCGCCGTGCACTCCGACGCCGACGCCGGGGCCCTGCACGTCAGCGAGGCCGACGCCGCCGTCCGGCTGCCCGGCAACACCCCGGCGGAGACGTATCTGCGGGGCGACCTGGTGGTGAAGGCCGCCCTCGCCGCCGGGGCCGACGCCGTCCACCCCGGCTACGGATTCCTCTCCGAGAACGCCGACTTCGCCCGCGCCGTCACCGACGCCGGGCTCGTGTGGGTCGGGCCGCCACCGGAGGCCGTCGAGGCCATGGCCTCCAAGACCCGTGCCAAGGAGTTGATGCGGGCCGCCGCAGTGCCGCTGCTGGAGCCCCTCGACCCGGAAGCCGTCACCGCCGCGGACCTCCCCGTCCTCGTCAAGGCCGCGGCGGGCGGCGGCGGCCGCGGCATGCGCGTCGTCCGCGAACTCGGCGCCCTGCCCGACGAGATCGCCGCCGCCCGCGCCGAGGCCGCGGCCGCCTTCGGGGACGGCGAGGTCTTCGTCGAGCCGTACGTCGAACGCGGCCGGCACGTGGAGGTCCAGATCCTCGCCGACACCCACGGCACCGTCTGGGCGCTGGGCACCCGCGACTGCTCGCTCCAGCGCCGCCACCAGAAGGTCATCGAGGAGGCCCCGGCACCCGGCCTCACCGAGGAGCTGCGCGACGTCCTCCACACCGCCGCCGTCGAAGCCGCCCGTGCCGTCGCCTACGTGGGCGCGGGCACCGTCGAGTTCCTGCTCTCGCCCGACGGGCGGCCCTGCTTCCTGGAGATGAACACCCGCCTCCAGGTCGAGCACCCCGTCACCGAGGCCGTCCACGGCGTCGACCTCGTCGCCCTCCAGCTCCGCGTCGCCGAAGGGCACGCGCTGGAGCCGGAGCCCCCGGCGCCGCGCGGCCACGCCGTCGAGGCCCGCCTCTACGCCGAGGACCCCGCCCGCGGCTGGCAGCCCCAGACCGGCACCCTGCACCGCCTCGCCGTCCCCGTCGGCGTCTCCCGCGAGGCGGGGGTACGCCTCGACACCGGGGTGCGCGACGGCGACACCGTCAGTCCGCACTACGACCCCATGCTCGCCAAGGTCATCGCCTGGGCGCCCACCCGCGCCGAGGCCGTCCGCGCCCTCGCGCACGCCCTCGGCCGCGCCCGCGTCCACGGCCCGGTCACCAACAGGGAGCTGCTCGTCCGCTCCCTGCGCCACCCCGAGTTCACCGCCGGGCACCTCGACACCGGCTTCTACGAGCGCAACCTCGCCGAGCTCACGGCCCCCGAGGACGAGGGCACCAACCAGGCCCTCGCCGCGCTCGCCGCCGCCCTGGCCGACAGCACCGGGCGCCGGTCCGGCACCGGCGGCCGCTTCGGCATCGGCGGCTGGCGCAACGTCCCCTCGCAGCCGCAGCGCAAAACCTACCGCGCCCGGGTGGACGGCACCGAGCACGAGGTCGCCTACCTGCCCACCCGGGAGGGGCCGCGCGCCGAGGGCTTCCCCGGCGTCCGGCTGCTGCACGCCGAACCCGGGCGGGTCGTGCTCGACGTCGACGGCGTCCGGCGCCCCTTCGACGTCGCCGTCTACCCCGGCACCGACGGGGACACCGTCCACGTCGACTCCCCGCTCGGGGCCCATGCCTTCACCGCCCTGCCCCGCTTCCCCGAGCCCGCGGCCCACACCGAGCCCGGCTCGCTCCTCGCCCCCATGCCCGGCACCGTCGTCCGTGTCGCCGAGGGCCTGGCCGTCGGGGACGCCGTCGCCGAGGGGCAGCCGCTGTTGTGGCTGGAGGCCATGAAGATGGAGCACCTCGTCACCGCCCCCGCCCCCGGCACGCTCACCGCCCTGCACGCCGAGCCCGGCCGCCAGGTCGACGTCGGCGCGCTGCTCGCCGTCGTCGCACAGGACCCCCAGGAACAGCGCCACGCACCGGAGCCCGCGTCACCCAACGAGCCCGAGGAGAAGCCCTGATGGACACCGCACTGGTCGAGTCGCAGGAGCTGGCCGATCTCCGAGCCGCCGTAGCCGCCCTGGGACGGAACTACGGCCGGACGTACTTCGAGACCGTCACGCGCGAGGGCAGGCACACCGACGAACTGTGGTCCGAGGCCGCCAAGCTGGGATTCCTCGGTGTCAACCTCCCCGAGGAGTACGGCGGCGGGGGCCGCGGCATGCGCGAGCTGTGGGCGGTCCTGGAGGAACTGGGGGCGGCGGGCTGCCCGCTGCTCATGATGGTCGTCTCGCCCGCCATCTGCGGCACCGTCATCGCCCGCTTCGGCACCGAGGAGCAGAAACGCCGCTGGCTGCCCGGACTCGCCGACGGCAGCGCCAAGATGGCCTTCGGCATCACCGAGCCCGACGCCGGCTCCAACAGCCACCGCATCACCACCACCGCCCGCCGCGACGAGGCCACCGGCGACTGGCTGCTCACCGGCCGCAAGGTCTTCGTCTCCGGTGTGGACATCGCCGAGTCCACCCTCATCGTCGGCCGCACCGAGGACGCCCGCACCGGCAAGCTCAAGCCCTGCCTCTTCGTCGTCCCCCGCGACACCCCCGGCTTCCAGCGCAACCTCATCCCCATGGACCTCCAGGCGCCTGAGGAACAGTTCGAACTCGTCCTCGACGACGTCCGGCTGCCCGCCCACGCGCTCGTCGGCGACGAGGACGCCGGGCTCCTCCAGCTCTTCGCCGGGCTCAACCCCGAGCGCATCATGACCGCCGCCTTCGCCCTCGGCATGGGCCGCTTCGCCCTCGACCAGGCCGTCGAGTACGCCCGGAGCCGCAGCGTCTGGAAGCAGCCCATCGGCGCCCACCAGGCCATCGCCCACCCCCTCGCCCAGGCCCACATCGAGCTCGAACTCGCCCGCCTCATGACGACCAAGGCCGCCGCCCTCTACGACGCGGGCGACGACGTCGGGGCCGGCGAGGCCGCCAACATGGCCAAGTACGCCGCCGCCGAGGCCAACATCAAGGCCGTCGACCAGGCCGTCCACACCCTCGGCGGCAACGGGCTCAGCACCGAGTTCGGCCTCGCCGCGCTCCTCAACGCCGCCCGCGTCGCCCGCATCGCGCCCGTCAGCCGGGAGATGATCCTCAACTACGTCTCCCACCAGTCCCTCGGCCTGCCCAAGTCCTACTGAGGAGCCTCCTTTCCATGAACGCCCGGGCCGACGAGAAGGACCTCGTGCTCAGCACCGACGAGCGCGGGGTCCGCACCCTCACCCTCGACTCACCCCACAACCGCAACGCGCTCTCGCTCCCCCTGATGACCGAGCTGCGCCAGGCCCTTGAGCGGGCCGCCGCCGACGCCACCGTCCGCGCCGTCCTCCTCACCCACACCGGCAACACCTTCTGCTCCGGCGCCGACCTCAGCGGCCGGGGCGGCACCCCCGAGGACCTCGTCGCACTGCTCCGCGCCCTGGTCGAGCTGCCCAAGCCCGTCCTCGGCCGCGTCACCGGACACGTACGCGGCGGCGGGCTCGGCCTCCTCGGCGCCTGTGACATCTCCTGCGCCGCGGCCCCGTCGTCCTCCTTCGCCTTCAGCGAGGTGCGTATCGGCGTCGCCCCCGCCGTCATCTCCCTCCCGCTCCTGCCCCGCCTCGAACCCCGCGCCGCCACCCGCTACTACCTCACCGGGGAACGCTTCGACGCCGCCGAGGCCGCCCGGATGGGCCTGATCACCCAGGCGGCCGACGACGTCGACGCCGCCCTCACCCCCGTCCTCGACTCCCTGCGCCGCTGCTCCCCGCAGGGCCTCGCCGCCGCCAAGCAGCTGGTCACCGCCGAGGTGCTGCGTGCCTTCGACCGGGATGCCGGTAGCCTCACAGCACTGTCCGCGCGGCTGTTCGGCTCGGCCGAGGCCCGCGAGGGCATGACGGCATTCCTCGAACGACGGGACCCGGAATGGGCGCAGTGACGACACCCAAGCAGGACCGCAGCCGGGCCACCCGGCAGCGCCTGCTGGAGTCGGCCGTGACCTGCCTGGCCGAGCACGGCTGGTCGGGCAGCACGGTCACCGTCGTCGCCGAGCACGCCGGCGTCTCCCGGGGCGCCGCCCAGCACCACTTCCCCACCCGCGAGGACCTCTTCACCGCCGCCGTCGAGTACGTCGCCGAACAGCGCTCCGCCGAGCTGCGGGCCCTGACGGGCGAGGGCGGCGGCCGGGGCGGCGAGCGCGGCGGTACCCACGCCGCCGTCGACGCCCTCGTCGGCCTCTACACCGGCCCCCTCTTCCGCGCCGCCCTCCATCTGTGGGTCGCCGCGTCCAACGAACCCCAGCTCCGCCCCCGGGTCACCGACCTGGAGGCCCGCATCGGCCGCGAGACGCACCGCATGGCCCTGCACGTCCTCGGCGCCGACGAGTCCGTACCCGGCGTCCGCGAGACCGTCCAAGGGTTCCTCGACATGGCCCGCGGCCTCGGCCTCGCCAACCTCCTGACCGACGACAGCCCCCGCCGCGCCCGCGTCGTCGCCCAGTGGGCCACCCTCCTCGACGAGGCCCTGGCCGCCGAACCGGCCGCGCGCTGACGGGAGCCGCGCCCCTGGGCCCCGGCTCCCGTCCCGCGCCGACGTGGCGGCCCGGGCGGCTACTCGCAGCCCACGCCGTCGCCGTCCCGGTCCAGGTGACGCCGTACCCGGGCTGTCCCGTGTACACCGGTGCCGCGCCCGCGGCTCGGGCGGCCGAGTAGCTCTCGTGATACACGCCGCCCCCCCCGCCAGAGCCGGACGAGCGCCCGGAGTCCGAGCCGCCGGAGCCGTCTGGCCCTTCTACCGGCCGGTACGCCGTATGTCCGTCCTCGGCGTCATGAGCCCCTGGGGCACGACTCAGCGGTCTCGGGTGAGCAGGGGTTTGACGTCCAGGATCGGCGTCGCGTCGATCGCTTCGAGGTTGCGGACGTGGACGCGTGGGCCCGCGAGGGACAGGATGTGGACGCGGTGCAGGCCGATCGGGTTGGGGCGGTCGGGGGAGCGGGTGGCGAAGACTCCGGTGAGCGGGCGGGTGGCGTCGCCACGGGGCCGGACCGTGAGCGTGCGGCGGTCGGCGCCGTGCAGCCACGTGAGCAACAGGACGTCCGTTCCGGGGACGAGGCCGTCCAGCGCGGGGAGGTAGGGGTCGTCGAAGACCAGCCAGGCGTCGGGGGCGCCCTCATCGGGCTGACGCGGCGCCGACGCCCGGTCTGTGAGCGTCGACTCGACATGTCCGATCGGACGCAGGGTGTATGCGGTCATGTGTGCCTTCCTGCCCGTGCCGCGCGTCGCTCACCCTGTGTCAGGCCACGGCTGGGTGCCGGGGCGTCCCGTCCCAGCGCCAGGTGGTCAGCCGGGGGTGTCCGGGCAGCTCGGCCCGTCCGGTGGCCCACAGCAGGGTGGGCCAGGGTTCCGTGCCCTCCGGCGCCTGGGGAAACAGGCGGGTGAGCACACGGGCGCACAGCTCGGCCGGTGGGCTCCAGGGCAACCCGAGCCCCTGCGCCAGGTCGTGCGTGTGGACCAGGGTCTCCACGACGCCCATGGCGGCGAAGCCCTCGGGGTCGGACACCCCGAAGACGTGGTACGCCCGGGTGCGCGGCGGCGCGGTGCGCACCATGGCGACCAGCAGCGCGCCGCTCGCCTCCAACGCCTGCAACAGGCCCGCGGGCCCCGCCGTCCGGTCGACGCGGATCGTCGTCTCCGGGCCGCCGGGCCGCCGGCTCTCCCACACGATGGGCACCTCGCCGTCCAGCGGCGGTGTCCTGGGGCCGAGTTGGACGGCGTAGGCGAAGAGGTCGTCGCTGAGGTGCTCGATGGTCTCCCAGCAGTCCCACTCCAGCGGACCGGCTTTGGCGTCCCAGGCGGTTCGGGGCGCCTCGCCGAGCACGGCCACGGCCAGACGCACGGCGAGATCGACGTCGTCCGCGGTGACGGGGACGGAGGGTGAGCCGGTGTCGGCTGATGGTGCCATGGCGGGACCGTACCGGCCCGGGAAGCGGCCGCACCAGCGCTTTTGATCGCCGGGCCGTGCGCGGCCGCCGGAGCTCCACGCCGTCGGCCGGCCCGAGGGGCCTACCCGGAGGTCCGCCTCGGCCGCGAGGCCCCGTACGGACGGTTTCGCGGCGAACGCGGGTGAGTCGGCCGCCTCAGAAGAGATCGTCGCCGGGCAGGTCGGCGGCCTGGCGGATCCAGCTCGCCAGGAGGTCCTCGTCCACCTCGCTGTCCTCGTGGATATCCAGGTAACGCACGTGCTCATGCTTGGATTTGCCCGCGGGCAGCGGCTCCAGCGACGAGCCGTTGAGCCAGGTGACCTTCACATAGCGGGTGAAGCAGTGGTAGCTGAGGAACCATCCGTTGCCGTCGATGCCGTAGAACGGCGAGTTCCATCGGACCGCCTTGCGCACGTCCGGAACGGTGCGCACGATGAGCTCGTCCAGACGGCGGCCGACCCCGCGCTTCCAGCCCGGCATCGCCTCGATATAGCTCTGCACGGGCTCGTCCCCGTCGCCCTTCGGGATCTGCGGGTTACCGCCTGACAGGAGTCGGGGCTCTTCCGGCGGGTTGTCTGCCATGTGCCCCATGTTAGCGATCTGGGCGATTCGGGCGCTGATGTGGGCGGGTCCACGGCGAGTTCGGCCGTACCTCCGCCGGGGCGTGTCGCGGAGTCAGTTCTCCTTCCGCCCGGTCAACGTCATCGCCGGCCGCCCGGCCGCTCCGACAGGGGGCGCGGCGGGCCCGGAGAATCACGTCGACCGTGCCGCTCTCGTCCGGTACGCTCGCCCGGTCGTTCTCCCTGGTCGGGGGCCCGTGGCGTTCGCGCGTGGCCTGCCCGGCGGTTTCCCGGACTGGAAGTGGGTTTCGTTCATGGCGTGTCGCATCAGTGAGCTCGTACTCGGTTGCCGCGAGCCCGAGGTGCTGGCGCGGTTCTGGTGCGAGGTCCTGGACTTCGTCGTGCTCGACCGCGAGGACGACGGGACGTTGGAGATCGGGCCGCGTGAGGGCTTCGGCGGGCCGCAGCCGACGATCATCCTCAGCCGCAGGGAGGAGCCGGAGCCCGGGAAGTCCCGGCTGCACATCGACGTCAACGCCACCGACCGCGATCAGGACGCCGAGCTCGAGCGCCTGCTGAAGCTCGGTGCGCGCCCGGCCGACATCGGCCAGACGGGGGAGGAGCAGTGGCACGTCCTGACCGACCCCGAGGGCAACGAGTTCTGTCTCCTCAAGGCCCGCCTCAACCCCCTCTGACCCTCATCGGACACGGAGTCTCCGGCACAGGGCTCGACGACGTCGCGGAGTACCGCTTTACGGGGAGCGTTGCCGCAGTCCGGCCTCGCCGGTGAGTGAAGCCGATGGGGTCGGGACCGGTCTGGACGGACGCCTCCACCGGCTCGGCGTGATCACGCCCCGGCAGCTCCACAACCCCTGACCGGCAACGGAGCTCAGGCGCCGAACAGCGTGCTGGCCAGGGCGACGTGGACGACCGTGCCGCCCAGGATGCTCAGCATGGCGTTGCGCCACCGCACGTGCAGCGCGACCGTCGCGGCCAGCGCCACCAGTGGTGCGAGGGCGCGGGCCTGGGTCACCTCGACGTCGTGCAGGCAGTAGACGACGAGGATCACCATGACGCCGGCGGGCATCCGGGTGCTGAGGTACCGCACGGTGCCGCTCGCCCGCAGCGGGGCGAGGGCCGCGAACGGCAGGGCCCGCAGCGCCCAGGTGACGGCGGCGGCGACGAGCACCGCCGCGACGGCGTAGCCCGTGTCAGGCACGGCCGACCTCCTCCCGGCGCGTCGCGCCCCGTCGGACCAGCAGCCCACCGGTGAACAACCCGAAGGCCACGAGCAGCAGTTGGTCCGGCGCGACGAGCCACGCGAGCAGCGCGCTGAAGAGCGCGAGCAGCGGCGTCGGCAGATCGTGGCGCCGCTCGCGCAGGGCGTCCAGGGCCAGCACGGTGAACAGCGCCGTCAGCGCGAACTCCAGCCCGACGACGCCGTCCGGGATGAGCGCCCCGAGCAGCGCGCCCGCCGTGGCGCCCCCGACCCAGTACAGGTGAAGGAACACCTGCACGCACAGCACCCGCTTCCCCGTCCACGCCCGGGCGCCCGCCGTGCCGGTGAGCGCGTACGCCTCGTCGGTGAGCGCGAACGTGCTGTACGCCTTGCCCAGGCGGCCGCGCACCCGGTGCAGCGGGAACGAGAGCGCGTAGAAGACGTGCCGGACGTTCACCAGGAACGCGGTGACGGCGACCGTCGCCAGCGGCGCGGCGGCACCGACCAGGCCGATGAGCAGGAACTCGAACGAGCCTCCGTAGATCAGCGCGGCCGACAGGCCGGCCCACCACCAGTCGAGCCCGGACTGCGTCACGAGCGCCCCGAAAGCCAGCCCGAGCGGGATGAACCCGAGGCCGACGGCGGCGGACTCCTCGAACGCGCCCCGTGCCTCCGACCGTCCCCGGGACTCGGGCGGCGCGGGGCTGAGCCCGGCCTGCGGATCGACAACAGCAGTGCTTACTCCCATGCCGACACGTTAGAAGGAATCGCGCCTTATGTGGTTACCGAAAATGCTCGTAGGATGCGCCTGTGAGCAATGAAATCAGCATCGATGCCATTGATCGAGAAATTATCTTCCAGCTCCGCCAGGACGGCCGTCTGACCAACGTCGAGCTGGCCAAGCGCGTCGGTCTGACGCCCCCGCCCTGTCTGCGCCGCGTCAAGCGCCTGGAGGAGAGCGGCGTGATCACCGGCTACCGCGCCGTCATCGACCCCGCCGCCATGGGGCGCGGGCTCGAGGTCCTCATCGACGTCGAGATCTACGCCAACGACCGCAAGACGGTCGAGGAGTTCGAGGAGACGGTCGCCGCGTACGAGGAGGTCATCGAGTTCCGCCGCATGTACGGCCGCCCGGACTACTTCATCCGCGTCACCGTCGCCGACCACGCCGCCTACGAGGCCTTCCTCACCGGCAAGCTGAGCGGCCTCCCCGCCGTCCTCCGCCTCGAGTCCCACCTGCCCATGAAGACGATCAAGACCTACTGACGCCCTCCGCCGCTCATCACCCGTCCGTCTCCCCGGCCCGGGGCTTCCGGTGCCTCCCGCGCCCCGGCCGCAGCGGCCCCGACTCCGGCCCCGGCTGCCCGGAGGGCGGCTCCTCCGGCTGCGGATACAGGACGGCCTTCGCCTCGGCCAGGCTCGCCGCGAACAGGTGCGGCTCCCACGCGTAGCCGTTCCACCGCTCGATGACGCGCGGCGCCTCCGGGTCCACGTGTGTCCCGCGAGGGCCCTCTCCGGTGACGGCGTGCACGGCGCGCAGGCGGCCGATGCGCCGGTCCCTGCGTTCCGCCCAGTCCTTCAACGGCTCCTCGTCCACCACGCCGCTCCTTCCGTCACCGGATCGCCCCACACCGGTCAACGGCCCGCCCCGGTCGCCCGTCACGCGTGGCGGGGAACGGGCCGGCCGGGGCGGCGCAGCCAGGCGGTGTGCCGGCCGTCGGTGGTCACCGTCATGCCGAAGTCGCCGGGCCCGGGCCCGCCCACGTCCGTCCACCAGCCGAACGCGGCCTCCACCTCCCGCCACAGACGTCGCGGGCCGTGCTCCCAGACGGTGAACGCGCCGTCCTCCGCGCCGACGTCGTCGATCGCGGCCCAGGACGCGGCGTCCGTCGTCGCGACCCACAGGCGGGAGCGCACCCCGGCCACGTCCGGGCCGAGGTGCCACGCGCACCACACGTCCGGAAGCTGGAGCCCGACGGCGAACCGCGCCGCCCAGTCCTCCCCGGCCACGTCCCAGGGCGACAGGGCGGTCGTGGACTCCTCGGGGACGTGCGCGTCGCGGACGACGTCCCGGAAGATCCGCAGGTCCGTCCGCTGGCCGCGCATCAGCATGAACGCCGCGTGCGGGTGGAAGCGGCCGTCGGCCGAACCGTCCCGCCGCACGGTGAGCCGCAGCAGCCCGAAGCACAGCCACGGCGACTCCCAGGGCACCAGAACAACCCCGCCCGGCGCCACGCTCGCCACCCAGCGCCCCGGCACCCGCCGCACCGCACACGTGGCCACCAGCCGGTCCACGCCGTCCGCCACGACAGCGGCGGCGCCGTCCCCGGCGACAATCCGCGGCTCCACCCCGACGGACGCCAGGTTGGCCCGCGCTCGCACCGCCAGCCCCGCGTCCACCTCCACCGACGTGACCAGCGCCGAGCCCAGCCGGTGCGCCAGCAGCCCCGCGTTCCAGCCCGTCCCGGTGCCGACCTCCACCACCCGCTCGCCACCCGACAGCTCCAGCATGTCGAGCATGCGGAAGACGACGCCGGGCTCGGACGCGGAGGACGAGGGCCACCGCTCGCCGTCCGGCCCCGGCTCCTCGCCGTCGTTGACCTGCGTGACCACCGGCGCGTCCGCGTAGGCCGCCCGCAGCCACGCCTCCGGCTCCCGCGCCCGGTCGCACGGCGTCAGCTCGTCCCCGAGCCAGACCGTGTCCGGCAGGAACGCGTGCCGGGGCACGCCGTGGGACGCCGCCTCCCACTCGGGGGCAAGCGGCCGCGTCGCGTTGAGCCTGCCGAGCAGGCCGCGCGCGGCGGCCCGCTCAGCGGCCCCGGTCTCCCTCGTCACCTACCCGTCGCCCCGCTTCCCCTTGTGCTTGGGCTCGCCCTTGGGGGCCTTGGTGTCGGACGACGGCTTCGCCGTCCCCGGGTCCCTGCCTCCCGCGTGCCTCCCCTCGCCGCCACTGCCACCCTTACCCGTTCCCCAGGCCATCGCCGGGCTCCTCTCGTCGTGTCGTGTCGCTCTCGTACGCGGTGACCGGTACCGGCCGGAGGGTCAACTCCCAGGCACAGTCCCGGCCGACGTGGTGGTGGAACAGCGGCTCGCCGCGCTCCAGCCGGCGCCGCGTCTCCCGCCGCGCCGCCTCACCGCTCCAGGTCCGGAACACCTCGGCGTCGTCATCCGTACCGAGGATCTCCGCGACGCACAGGGCACGCTCGCGCGCCCAGCCCTGCACCTCGTCGGGGCACAGCCCGAACGCGTCCCCGAGGTGGTACATCCGCGCCTCCGGCCCGCTCTGGTACGCCACCAGCTCCGCCCGGTACGCCCGCACCGCCCTCACGCCTCGCCCCACTCCACCGGGCACCGGAACCACACCGCCTTGCCGCCCTCCACCCGCATGTGCCCGAACCCCGTGACCATCTCCCGCAACAGCCACAGTCCCCGGCCCCGTTCGGTGTCCCAGTCCGGCTCGAAGATGACGGGCGGCGCGGCGGAACGGTCGACGACCCGCACGCACACGTCACCGTCGACTCGCTCGACCTCCATCCGGCACCGCGTGTCCGGCACGTGCCGCACCACGTTGCTCAGCAGCTCCGACACCCCCAGCCGGGCCACCGCCACGGCCTCCACGTCACCGCCCAACGCCCGCACGGCCCGCGCCACCTCACCCCGCCACCGCGCGATACCCCGTGCCGCCGCCGTGAACTCCCAGGCGTAAGCGCTTCCGTGGACGCCGCCCCGGGAGGGCGCCGCGCCCGCCCCGACCCCCCTCACCGGTCACCCCTCCACCCCTCGGCGCCCCGCGCCCCGGGGCACCCGGCGGCGCGGTGACGCCGCAGCAGCACCCGGCAGTCCGCCGCCCGCGAGTGATCACCCCGCCGCCGCGCCTCCTCCTCATCCCTCCGCCACCGCACACACTCCACACACCCGCTCATGGCAACTCCTGGTTTTTGAACGGCGTTGGAGACGACCTATTGCCGCGCACGCGCACCTGGTCCGGCGCCGACTCGACCGTGGTTCGCCCCCGAAGGCGCGATCTGCCTTCGCTTCATACTGGACCGGTGGACCGGTCCAGTCAACCCATAAAGTCATCAGTTGCTGACTGATGGTGATCCCGGGTTGGCTGAGGATCTATGGGTTATGTCGGGCTGATAACTGGAAAGTCGGCCGCCAGGGGCGACGTTCGGCACTACATGGCGTAGGTGTCTACCCGCTCGTACACTGTGCTGGGAGTGACGCCTTCCTCACACACCAGGGGGCGTCCTTCCTGGTCGAACGCGGTGTGGAGAACGACGACGACCGGCGTGTTCGCTGGTAGGCCCAGGCGGTCTGATTCAGCGGCCGTTGCCGTGCGCACGGTCGTGACGTCAACCCCTTCCGCTGGGAAGCGGCCAGTCTGCCGACGGACGTAACGGGTTGTTCCCTCAACGATCGGAGCTGTCTGGGCCAGCCGAGGCGACGTTTCTGCTACGTCGGGCGGGAACCAGGCGACTACGTAGCTGTGCGGGCTGCCGTCAGGAAGTTGTAGAAGCCGCGCCCGTCGCAGGGCCGTGGTCTCGGCGTCCATTCTCAGCGTCTCGGCAACATGCTTTGGTGGGGTTGTCCACTCGGGTGTTCCCACGCGTAGGAAGGGCATGCCGCCGGTGACGCGTGTCGTCCCTGCTTGGCGTCCACCCGCAGGTCTGGCGACGGGAGTCTCCGTAACCACGAAGCCTGTGCCCTGACGGGCCTCCACCACGCCGTCGGCGCGAAGAACATCCATGGCCTTGATCGCAGTGGCGCGCGAAACCGACCATCGTTCGGCAAGGTCCCGGCCGGAAGGGAGGAGTTCTCCGGGCCCGAACTCGCCCGCTGCGATCCTTGAGCGCAGATGTTCGGCAATCTCCTCGTACTTGAGTAGAGCCATGGCTCCCCGCTCTCGATCACTGTTGCTGGACTGGTCCACCGGCACGCAGGATACTTTTCGTCATGTTGAAGCCACCGTTCGCGCCCGAGGTCGAGCACTTCTACGCCAACGTCATCGACGAGAACGCCCGGCTCAGCTCCTCGGCGGACGGACGCCTTGAGCTGCTGCGCACGCAGGAGCTCCTGCGGCGCCACCTTCCGGCGCCGCCCGCGCGTGTCCTGGACGTGGGCGGCGGTACCGGCGTGCACGCGCGGTGGCTGGTAGCGGACGGCTACGACGTGGAGCTGATCGACCCGGTGGCCCGGCACGTGGAGCAGGCGGCAGAGGTGTGCGCGGCCTCGCTCGGGGACGCTCGGCAACTCGCTGCGCCGGACTCCACGTATGACGTGGTGCAGGTCCTCGGCCCCCTTTATCACCTGCCCGACGCCAAAGATCGGCAGGAGGCGCTGTCCGAGGCGCGGCGGGTGGTGAAGCCCGGTGGGCTGGTGGCCGCAGCGGCGATCAACCGGTACGCATCGCTCTTCGAGCACGTCACCTACGCGCATCTGCACACCGACCGACTCCGAGACTCGATCGCGTCGATTCTGCGCACCGCTGTGTACGACGGCAAGCGCGGCTTCACGTTGGCGTACTTCCACCGGGCGGAGGAGCTGGCGATGGAGCTTCGGGGAGCCGGTCTCGTGGACGTTCATGTCTACGGCATCGAGGGGCCCGCATGGTCCGCCCTCAAGGCAGTGGAGCAGCAGTCGGGGGCGGAGCCTTCCGACGACCTGTTCAACTCGGTGCTGACCGCCGCGCGACTGGCGGAGCCGTACCCCGAGCTCCTGGCGGCGAGCTCGCATCTCCTGGCCGTAGGCCGGGCACCTGAAATGTGAGGGGGCATGGCCTGAAGCGCGTGTGCCCCGCCGACGAGCCGCGAGCAGGATGGAGACGCAGGTGTCCGCATTCCCGGTGAACGACGACACCACCGGCGATCCGCGCCCGGCGGCCGTGCGCGTGGCTGCCGCACTGCGCGACGACATCCTGTCCGGGGTGCCGGCCCCGGGGGCGGTACTTCCCCCGTTGCCGGAGATGTGCGAACGCTACGGGGCCCCGAAGGGGATCGTGCTGGAGGCGCTTGAGCTGGTGGCGGCCGATGGGCTCGTGTGGGTCGGGTCCGACGGGGCACGCGCGACGGTGCGGGCACACCGGCAGGAGACCGTGCGTCCCGCGGACAGTGGGGCGCCGGTCGGGCCGGGTGAGTCGTACCGGTGGCTGACGGTCGCGGAGCGGCAGGGCAAGCGGGGCCGGATCACCCTGCTGGACGTGGTCGAGGTGCGCCCGCCGGTCGAGGTGGCGGAGGCGCTGGAGCTGGGCAGCACGGGAACCGCTGTGCTCCGGCGCCAGCTTCTCCAGCATGACGGTGAGCCCGTCGAGTTGGCCGAGTGCTACTACCCGATGGAACTTGCGGCCGGGACCGCGCTCGTCGAGGCTCGTCGCATTCGAGGCGGCACGCCGACGCTGCTGGCGGAACTGGGCTATCCGCCGCACCAGACGGTGGATCGGGTCTCCGCGCGGGTGCCCACGCAAGCTCAGTTCGAGGCGCTGCGGCTTCCCGGCAGTCTGCCGATCCTGCGTACCTTCCGCGTCGTCTACAGCGAGTCAGGTGGTCGTCGTCGCCCCATCGAGGCGACGGTCATGGCCAAGGCCGGGCATCTGTACGAGCTGCAATACGAGTTCTGACAGTGACGGGTTCGAGTTGCCGGAGCGGCCCATGTCGTGCGGGAGCCGCGTCGAAGCCGCTCTGCCGAGCAGACCGTGCCGCACAAGGCCCCGGGCGGGCAGGTCCATGGGCGGCCCCGCGCCCTCACGTGTGTCCAGCTCACGCGCAGTCGAAAACCTGATGCGTGGACTTCTGCTCAACTCGTATGCTCGTGCGATGTTCACGACGGATCGGACGATGGAACAGTGAAGCTCGCCGAGGCGCTGGCGGAGCGGGTTGACGCGTCGCGTCGCGTGGAGCAACTGCGGGCGCGGATTGTCAGCAGCGCGCGCTACCAGGAGGGCGAGACGCCCGCCGAGGACGCGGGTCAGTTGCTGGCAGAGGTTGGTGAGGTGCTGGGCACCCTCGAGCCGCTGATTCAGCGGATCAACCGGACCAACTCGGCCACGGACATGGGTCAGGACGGAACACTCACCGACGCGCTCGCGCGCCGAGACGTGCTGCGCCAACGACACTCGGTGATCAGTGCGGCGGCAGACGCGGCAGCGGGGAAGGGCGAGCGGGGGTACGGTCGGCAGCTTCGCTCCGAGCTTCTGATGCTGCCCGCACTTCCGGTCGCGGAACTGCGGGAGCAGGCTGACGCGCTCGCGCGGGAGATCCGAGAGATCGACATGCGCATTCAGCGAACGAACTGGGAGACCGATCTCCTGGACTGAGCGCCCGGCAGGTGCCGAGATGTGGAGCAGGTAGTCGTCGTGGAGGCGTGCACACACCGAGGGTCGGCGGTTTCCGGCTCACTCCTGGCGCGTGAGGAGCAGCGCGGGGGTTCGACTCCCCTCAAACAGTGCAGCTCAGTAATGCGTACAGGTAACCGTGCACAGCGCACAGCACATCACCACGTGCAGATCCACGACGACGAGGGCGGGTTCGGGGAATCCACATCATGCTGAAGAGGCCACGACTGTGAGCCGCTTGGTCGTCGCCAACCGTGCGTCAGCTCCCTGCGGTGCTGTCGCTGGGGGACGGAGACCTCGTCGCGCAGCACCGGCGTTGAACCGGACCCGGAGTCTCGGAGGGCCGGTCCGTTGGACGGTCCGATACCGGGCGGAGCGGTTCCGCGGGCAGGATGCGTGCTGGCAGGCTTCCCGCATGGACCACACCGAAGTGTTGCTCGTCGGGGGGCGGGCCGGCGTCGGCAAGACGACGGTGGTGTGGGAGGTTTCGGCGTTGCTGCGGGCTACCGGGGTCTCCCACGCGGTGATGGACGGTGACGCCATGGGCCAGGTGCATCCCGCTCCTGAGGGAGACCCTCGACGGTCGGAGGTCACGGAGAGCAACCTGACGGCTGTGTGGGCCAACTACGCCCGGCTTGGTTACCGCCGGTTGATCTACACGAGCCCGCTGAGTGTGCTGCCTTAGGCGACCGGGATGTTCGAGCGCGTCATGGGGCGGTGGCTGCGCATCGGCCGGTGTCTGCTGACGGCCTCGGATGCCACCGCGGGCGAGCGGCTGGCACGCCGGGAGCTCGGCTCGGAGCTGGAGCAGGAGCTGTCGAGCAGTGTTCGCAAAGCCCGGCTCCTTGACGCGTGTGTCTCTGAGGACACCGTACGCGTGACAACGGATGCCCGGACGGTCGTGGACATCGCTCAAGAGGTGCTGGCTGCCACCGGCTGGGCCGGGCGGTAGCCGCAGAGGTGCACGGACGGGGGTCGTGGCGGCCGCGGGGCCTTGCGCCGAGGGGCGGGTCTTCGACCCGGCGCGGCTGGTGGAGGACCCGTGGATCGGGGACCACGTGTTCGCGGTCGGGGAGGCTGAACGGACACCGGCGGTGAGCCGACGGTGCCGATGATGCTGTACTCGGTTCTCGCGCTCCCCGCCGGGCTTGGGTTCTGCGTCCCGCTGAGGCGGCGGCTTCGGGCCCGGACCTGACGCCCCCGGAATCGCGTCGTCGGACCGGGCCTCACCCGGGACGTGAGCGGGGCGGGCCACCACGGCACCGGCGACGTGCCGTAGCTGAGGGCGGCGGGCCATCGTGGACGGCCGCCGGTGCGGTGCGCTGGTCGTGTCCGGTCCCGGGCCTTCGGGGGACCGGGGCGGTTCACCCGGCGGACGTGTGTACGATCACCGGATTCCCCTACCGCGAGGTGTTCTGCCCGGTGACCGTCGTACCGCCGCCCCGCCCCACGAGCGGAGTGTCGCCGCTTCAGTTGCTGACCCGTGCGGAGGACGGTGAGCGGCTGCACGCGCTGCTGTGGCGTGCCGGGCCGGGTTGGCGGATGATCAGCAGCGCCGTCCTGGGCGGCGGTGTCGGCGAGCGGGCCTGGGTGCTGAACGCCCAGGTCTCCCACGGCTACCGCCGCACCGACCCGGACCGACACCTGGCGGACCTCGCTCGTGACGCCGGTGCGCGCGGGCCGGGGGTCGGCCTCATGACCGCCGCCGACGTCCGGGCCCATGGCCGCGCGTATGACAGTGGTGTGGATGCGGTCGCCACGGCAGGGCTCGGCGTACGCGGCTGGGCCGCCTCCGCCGCGCCGGGTACGGACCAGGCGGCGGCGCCGGGCACGATCAACGTCGTCGTCGCTCTCCCGGTGGCGCTGACCGACGCGGCCCTGGTCAACGCGGTCGCCACCGCCACCGAGGCCAAGGTGCAGGCCCTGCTCGACGTCGGGCTCGACTGCTCGGGCACGCCCACCGACGCCGTCTGCGTCGCCGCGTCCACCCCGCGCCGGGGTGAGGCGCCTCACGCGTTCGCCGGACCCCGCTCGCTGTGGGGGGCTCGTCTGGCCCGGGCCGTTCATGTGGCCGTGTCCACAGCCGCCACACCTGAACGGTGTGCGTAGCGGGTGGCCTGCCGGGCTGACCGGATTATTCGCTTGTGCTCGGGGCCGCAGGGCCAGCAGTGTGCGCGGGATGAACGACGTACCCGAGCGGTGGACCCAGGCGAGCACCTATCCCGACATGTGGGCGGATCCGGACGAGGACCCGCGTGAGAGCGACGGAGCCACCCCGGACGGTGAGTTGGCTACGCTCCAGGACTTCCTGACGAACTATCGGCTCACCCTGCGCATGAAGTGTGAGGGGCTGGATCCGGAGCAACTGGCGCGCCGGTCGGTTCCGCCGTCGACCATGTCGCTGCTGGGGCTGGTCCGGCATCTGGCCGAGGTCGAACGGGACTGGCGCAACTGGGTGGTACCGGAGCCCCCGGCACCGAAGCTGTACGGACCGCGGGACACCGACTTCGAGGGAGCCGTGGCCGATCAGGCGGTGGCAGCGGGCGCGTTCGCCGATCTCGAGCGGGAGCAGGCGGCGACGGACGCGGTGCTGGCGGAGTACGCGGACCTGGGTGTGCGGGTGGGGAAGGACGGTACGTCGATCCGGGAGCTGTGGGTGCACATGATCGAGGAGTACGCGCGGCACTGCGGGCACGCCGATCTGCTGCGCGAGTGCGTCGACGGCCGGGTCGGGCAGTAGGAGCAGCCCGGAAGCGGCGGGGCGTGGGGAGGGGCGGGACTCCTCCCCACGCAGCTCCGGGCCGCCGCGGCCTCGGGTGCCCGGCTGCTTGCCGCGCACGGACGGCGTATCGGCACTCCGCGCGGCAGTCGGGTGCTCGGCCCGTTCCGCCAGGCCGTGCTGGTCCTGCGCTGGTTCCGCGAGCGTGGCTGCGTGCACTGCCTGGCCCGCGACGCGGGCATCTCGCAGGCCACCGGCCACCGCTACCTCCACGAGGGCATCGACATCCTCGCCGAGAAGGCCCCGGACCTGCACGAAGTCCTTCGCCGCTGTCGACGCGAAGGCATGACGCACGTGATCCTGGACGGGACGCTCATCGCATGCGACCGCGTGGCCGGTGTCCGCGCGAACGGCAACGACCTGTGGTTCAGCCAGAAACATAGGAGATTCGGCGGCAACATCCAGTTCCTGTCCGCCCCGGACGGGAGCCCGCTGTGGGTCTCTGACGCCGGAACCCGGCTCCACCCCCGACATCACCGCTGCCCGCACCCACGTGCTGCCCGCCCTGTACAAGGTGGCGGCCGACGGCCTGCCGACGTTCGCGGACAAGGGCTACATCGGCGCGGGCATCGGCATCCGCATCCCTGTCCGGCGCCCAAAAGGCAAGTCAGAACAGGCGTTTCACACTGACACCCGCACGTTCAACGCCCTCGTGCGGCACGTACGGGCACTGGGCGAGCGCACCGCCGCCGAGCTCAAGCAGCGATGGCGGGCTCTGCAACACGTCACGCTCAGCCCGAGCCGGATCGGGGACATCGCCCGAGCCGCCCTCGTCCTCAACAAAATCTGGAAGTGATCACCGCTGAGAAAACCTCATTCGCCCAAGTCACGACGGAAGTGAGTGTGCTGGATCATGAGTGGGCCTCAGACAGGGACGACGACCCCCGGTGGGGTACTCGAGCGGCGCGATCAGGCATCTTTGGCATGGCCCTGCGTCGCCACCGGAAGTGAGACAGAGTCGAACGTTTACAGTCCCCGCCTATGAGCTGTAGCGCACCAAGTCCCTGGCTTCCCCGAGGACTTCACAGCTTGTTGCCCGTGAAGTAATCTTCACTCGTCCGTCGCGACCAGTGGACAGTGGGGGTTTCAGTCATGGGGGTGGGGGGAAGGAGTGCGTCCATTTCTTCCTGCGCAGGCCTCCTTTTCTCTCCTTTCCCGTCGTGCGGGCAAGAGAAGGCCCCGTGGCGTCCGACCGCCACGGGGCGGGAACTCACTCCCTTGGGAAGGGGCAATAGTGAGCAAGGGTACGATCGCACGACCCCGCGCCAGAGGCAAGGCAGCTCTCGTTGCTGCCGCACTCGCCGCCAGCCTGATGTCCTCGGTGACGCCGGCTGCAGCGGCGGAGGAGTCGAAACCGCCGACGGTGCAGCAGTACCTCGCCTGGCTTGACGCTCAGGACGACCCCGGAGCGGATCAAGTGGCGAGCCAGTTCAAGGACCTGTCCGAAGCGGACAAGGAGAAGTTCCTCGGGTACCTGGTGGACGCCGATGTACTCAAGGCGTTCGTCGAGACCATGGCCGCACCTGTCCCGCAGACCAGGGTCCTCGAGGGCGGGGACGTTGTCATCGAGGTGAACAACGGTGCGGCACCGACCGGGATCGGCACCCGGGGGACCGCCGGTGACTGGAGCTGCTGGTCTCAGTTCACGCAGACGCTTCTCGGCATCGACATGACCAGGCTCAAGCTGGAGCAGTGGTACCACTCCACAACGACGAAGGTCGACAAGGTCTACAACGCGGCCGCGAGCAAGCGGAACTTCAACATCGGCGTCGCCATCAGCTCCCTGCCGGAGGAACAGTGGATCTCTGCTGCTGGCAACGCTCTCGCCTATGTGACCTGGGAGGGGAAGATGACAGTCTCCGGGTACACGGCACAGCTCGACAAGCGGCACCATATCCGGTGTGACGAGACCGGATTCAGGTACCACTACCTGAAGAACATCTGACCGGCACCAAAAAGGGGAGTTCACATGTCCGGACGGGTCATCATCGGGGCGGTTATTGTCGCCATTGTCGCCGCCCTCATCTTTGGAGCGATCGCCTGGACGGCCATGGGGTCCTAGCCGCGAGCTTTCACGAAGCTGGCTGACCGGCTGGTGACTGCGTCAGTGAAAGTGCCTCCGACACGCGAGAATGTGGATTACTGAGATCCTTGTCCTCGCGACTGTCAGGCACTTTCCAGATGTTAAAGCGTATCGGGTGAATCTGCGGGTCCATTGTGGATGCCATCCGCAGAACCAGGTGTCCGTCGCCTGACGTAACGTCGCGTGCACGGAGGAGCCCCGCGGGCCGACGCGCTACACGCAGATTCTCGCCAGCGACGAGCGTATGACGTTTTCTCAGCGTTGATCATCTCCAGATCTTGTTGAGGACGAGGGCGGCGCGGGCGATGTCGCCAATTCGGCTGGGGCTGATGGTGACGTGTTGCAGGCTGCGCCAGCGTTGCTTGAGTTCGGCTGCGGCGCGTTCGCCGAGGGCTCGGACGCCTGTGATCAGGCTGTTCGTGGTGCGCGTGTCGGCGCCCAGGGCCTGTTCGGACCGGCCCTTCGGGCACCGGACCCGGAACGAGGACGCCGATTCCGGAGCCGAGGTAGCCCTTGTCGGCGAGCGTGGGCAGGCCGTCGGCTGCCGCCCTGTACAGCGCGGGCAGAGCGTGGATGCGGGCGGCGGTGATGTCGGGGGTGGACCCTGGCTCGGCGTCGGAGACCCACAGCGGGGTGCCGTCGGGTGCTGCGAGGAACTGGACGTTCCCGCCGAACGCCTTGTTCTTGTCGTGCCGGAACCCTGACGATCTCTTCGCTGTTCGGGACGGGGCCGCTGGCCGGGGTGAGCGTCTGGCAGGCGTTACGGAGTTCGATGTCGGCCTTCCAGCCCTGGATTACCAGCTCTCGCGACTCCGTGTCGGCCCAGACCGTGGGGCAGTGGTCGAGATCCGTATCCGGGTCGATTCCTGCAAACCGAAGCGCCATGACGGCCCCTCACCGCAGGGTGTTTGCCTGGACTTGCGCAGTCATCTTCCCGCTGGCTCGCCAGGAGTCAAGACCACCTGCTGATTCATTGGCATGCAAATCCATGCAAGTTGGTCGAGGGAACTCTCCGGCGTGAGTTGACTGGACGTCAGAACAGCAAGGTCGCGGCGGCCGTGCGGTGCCGAGCGGCCTGTAGGCAACCCGTCCGGGCTCGGACGGGGCAGGCTTCGCGAGGAGAGAGGGAGATGCACGTGATCGAGATGGCGGTCGAGACGTATGCGTCACGCAGGCCGGACAGCGACGGATGGCGAGGTGTGCCGTTCGCGTTCCCGGTGACGACGGCGGATGGTGGGAGGCACGACGGGGGGCCGATGCCGCCCGAGGCTCCTCGTCCGCCTGAGCCCAAGCCTTCCGACGACGCGTAGGCGGGACGCACCGGACGGTGCCGGGCGCCGCCGGGAGCTGAGGCCGGAGTCGTCCGGCGGCGGGTGGGGAGGAGCGGGGCTCCTCCCCACCGGGAGCGGTCAGAAGCCGGGGATCTCCTCGACGCCGCGGCGGCCGGGGCCGGTGTAGCGGGCCGAGGGGCGCACGAGGCGGCCGGTGCGCTTCTGCTCCAGGATGTGCGCGGACCAGCCGGCGGTGCGGGCGCAGGTGAACATCGAGGTGAACATGTGCGCCGGGACCTCGGCGAAGTCCAGGACGATGGCGGCCCAGAACTCGACGTTGGTCGCGAGGACGCGGTCGGGGCGGCGGGCCTTGAGCTCGGCCAGGGCGGCGTTCTCCAGGGCCTCGGCGACCTCGAAGCGGGGGGCGCCGAGCTCCTTGGCCGTGCGGCGCAGGACGCGGGCGCGGGGGTCCTCGGCGCGGTAGACGCGGTGGCCGAAGCCCATGAGGCGCTCGCCCTTGTCGAGCTGCTGCTTGACGTACGCGGTGGCGTCTCCGGTGCGCTCGATCTCCTCGATCATGCCGAGGACGCGGGAGGGGGCGCCGCCGTGGAGGGGGCCGGACATGGCGCCGACGGCTCCGGAGAGGGCGGCGGCGACGTCGGCGCCGGTGGAGGCGATGACGCGGGCGGTGAAGGTGGAGGCGTTCATGCCGTGCTCGGCGGCGGACGTCCAGTAGGCGTCGACGGCGGCGACGTGCTTGGGGTCGGGCTCGCCGCGCCAGCGGCGCATGAACCGCTCGACGACGGTGTCGGCCTTGTCGATCTCGCGCTGCGGCACCATGGGCAGGCCCTGGCCGCGGGCGGACTGGGCGACGTAGGACAGCGCCATGACGGCGGCGCGGGCGAGGTCCTCGCGGGCCTGCTCGGCGTCGATGTCCAGCAGCGGTTTCAGACCCCACACGGGGGCGAGCATGGCCAGGGCGGACTGGACGTCGACCCGGATGTCGCCGGAGTGCACGGGGATGGGGAAGGGCTCGGCCGGAGGCAGGCCGGGGGCGAAGCTGCCGTCCACCAGCAGGCCCCAGACCTTGCCGAAGGACACGTTCCCCACCAGGTCTTCGATGTCGACCCCGCGGTAGCGGAGAGCGCCGCCCTCCTTGTCGGGTTCGGCGATCTCCGTTTCGAACGCGACGACTCCTTCGAGCCCAGGAACGAAATCGGACATCAGGCGGCTCCTCGTGATGGGTCGGGACGGCTGGGTCGCCCACTGTCCCGTGGGGCGGCGGTCCGTCGCCGAGATCAGGATGGTGCGCGGGCGGGCGGTCCCCCCGCCTCGGGCGCGATCGATCACCTTAGCCGCGCTGTACGCGCGCGACACCTTCACAGTCGGTGATTTCCGCCGGTTCGTCACCTCCGGGACACGCGTGAGAAGTGGCACATGGCGCGATCGGGTTCCCGCAGGTGTACGAAGGCCGATGAGGGGGAACACTCGTCCACCACCGGCGGGGCGCTGCTGCAAGATGGAGGCGTGACTGACGCCCAGGATCACCCGCACAGCGCCGACCCGTCCATCGAGGCCGCCTTCGCCGCGCAGGCCGCCGCGAGCGCGGCCGAGGCCGCGGCGAACGCCGCCGAGGCCGCCGCCTCCCGGGCTCGCCGCGCGCTGGACCCGGCGGTCATGCGTGCCCACTACCGGCAGGCGGGGCTGGCCGAGAAGGACCTGGCACAGGGCCCGGTGGAGCAGTTCGACCGCTGGTTCCACGCGGCCGAGGAGGCCGGGCTGCACGAGCCCAACGCGATGGTCCTCTCCACGGTGGACGCCGAGGGCCGGCCGAGCTCGCGCACGGTGCTGCTCAAGGGGTACGACGCGGAGGGCTTTGTCTTCTACACGAACTACGGCTCGCGCAAGGGCCGGGAGATCGCGGGGAACCCGCGGGTGTCGCTGCTCTTTCCGTGGCACGGTGTCGCCCGCCAGGTGATCGTCGAGGGGCGGGCGGAGCGGATGGGACGGGCGGAGACGGCGGCGTACTTCCGGACCCGCCCGCACGGCTCCCAGCTGGGGGCCTGGGCCAGCGAGCAGTCCTCGACGCTCGCCACCCGGGAGGAGCTGGACGCGCTCTACGCGGAGCTGGCCGCGCGCTACCCGGAGGGCGAGGACGTTCCGGTGCCGCCGCAGTGGGGCGGCTTCCGGGTCGTCCCGGAGACGGTGGAGTTCTGGCAGGGCCGGGAGAACCGGCTGCACGACCGGCTTCGCTACCGGCGGACGGCGGAGGGCTGGGCGGTGGACCGCCTCTGCCCGTGAGCGCCACCGTGCCGCCCCCGGGGCCGTGAGGGCCGAAAACCGCACCCGGGGCCGTGGTGGCCGAGGGGCCGGGCAGCGGAACGGCCCGCGGGTCTTCCCCTCCGCGGCGGCGGAGAGGCAGCCGGTCGGACGAACCGGCGACCCGCGGGCCGGGTGACTGCGTGGATATGAGCCGGTCAGACCGGCCTTCGCTGAGCGACGACTGGCCTGGTCAGGCCGCAGTCACCTCACGCGTCCGGTGGTCGTACATGCTCCGGATCACCTCCTCTCTCGTGTGCTCGCACGCTAACTCCGCCCCCGGGGGCGGGGCAACGAAATTTCGGGGCCGCAACGATTTCGCCAAAGCTCCTGTGCGTTGCGTCACGCTGGAGTTGAATAGGCGTGCATGCACCGTGCACGTAAATGTACGGATCGCGTGCGTACGCGCACACACCGCTTCGACGCAGCAGAGAGCGGCACGGTCACGAGCCCGGCCGCCCGGGGGTGCAGATGTCCGCTCAACCCGATACCCACTCCGAAGCCACGGCCGACGGCGGTGAGGGCGAAGCCCAGGCCGCATCCCGTCCCGGCGGCGAGTCGCTGCTGGCGGCGCTGCTGGACGGCATGGACGCCGCGCTCTTCGCCCTGGACGCGGACGGCGTCGTCACCCACTGGAACCGCGAGGCGGAGCGCATGCTCGGCTGGAGCCCGCGGGAGGCCGTCGGGCGCCGGGGGCTGGCGGGCTGGGCGGTGCGCGCGGCGGACGCCGAGGACGTGCAGGGCCGGCTGCTGGGGGCGATGACCGGGCCGGGGCGTCAGGTGCACGAGTTCGCGCTCGTGACGAAGGACGGCGGCCGGGTGCTGGTGCGCACGCAGTCCTCGGTGGTGCGGGACGCGGCCGGGGAGCCGGCCGGCGTGTACTGCGCGTTCAGCGAGGTGCACGCCCAGATCGACCTGGAGCGTTCGATCGCGCTCAGCGAGGCGCTGTTCGAGGACGCCTCGTGGGGTGTCGTGCTGATCGACGCGGACCTGCGCCCCGCCGTCGTCAACCGGCACGCGGCACGGGCGCTCGGGGTGCGGCGGTCGACGCTGCTGGGGCGCCCGCTGGGCGATGTGATCAGCAACGGCCTGGAGGAGCTGGAGAGCGCGCTGCAGCACGTGCTGGCCGAGGGCACGCCGCCCGCCCCGGCCGACCTGTGGGTGACGCTGCGGCCCAGCGGGGACGGCCCGGTGGACCCGCCGCTGCGGCGGTGCTGGCGCAGCGGGTTCCTGCGCCTGTCCTCGCCGATGGCCGAGGAGCCGGTGCCGCTGGGAGTGGCCTGGGTCTTCCACGACGTCACGGACGCGAAGCTGACCGAGCAGCAGGCGGCCCGGCTGCGGTTCCGGGACAGCCAGCTGCACCGGGCGGCGCGGGCGGCGGCCGAGTGCGACGACCCGATGGAGGCCGCCGCCGCCCATCTGGACTTCGCGCTCGCCGGGTTCGCGGACCACGCGTTGCTGGACCTGGCCGCGGGCGCCCGGCTGGTGCGGGCCGGGCACGCGCCGGGGGGTTCGGCCTGGCACCCGGCGCCGGAGAGCGGGCTGCCGGTGCCGTACATGGCGAACCATCCGGCGTTGCAGGCGTTCGAGCACGGCGGACCGGTGCGCGCGGGGGCGGGCGGGAGCACGTCCCCGGAGTGGGCGGCGGCGCGCTCCTGGCCGGAGGGGACGGCGTACGGGTTGTGCGCCGCGCTGCGCAGCCGGGGCCGCACGCTGGGCGTCGTGACGTTCCTGCGAGGCCCGGTGCGGCGAAACTTCGACCGGGCGGACACCGTGTACGCCCAGGACGTCGCGGTGCGGATCGCCGCCGCCGTGGACCTGGCGCAGACGGTGCGCGGGGAGCGCCGTCGCGGGGTGCCGCCCGCGACGGGCCGGTAGGCCCGCCGCGGGAGCGCGCTCCGGGTGGGGCGGCTCCGAGAGCCCGTGTGGGCGGCCCTCAGCGGCGGTAGAAGATCCGGTCCGCGTACTCGGTCATGACGCGCTCGTTCCAGGCGTGCCCGCCGTCGACGTTGCCGGAGCGCAGGAGCGGCGGGGTGAGCCCGCGGTCGGCCAGGACGCCCGCGGCGGTCGCGACGGCGGCCTGGATGAGGGCGCAGGAGACGACGGTCGAGGCGGGGGCGAAGGGCGCCGGGACGTCGGGGTGGGTGAGGGTCGTGTCGCCCACGGGGACGCGGTTGTCGAGGACGACGTCGCAGTGGTCCTTGAGGAAGGTGCCGGAGGCGTTCCGGGGGGTCGTCTCGCGGGCGTAGGCCGTCGAGGTCAGCCCGATGACGCCGAGCCCGAGGGCGCGGGCGTGCCGGGCCATCTCGACGGGCAGCGGGTTGCGCCCGGAGAGCGAGACGACGACGAGGACGTCCCCCGCGCGGGCGGGTGAGGCGTCCAGGGCGGCGGTGGCCAGCCCGTCCACGCGCTCCAGGGCGCTGCCGAGCGGCGCGGGGTGGACGTCGACGCCGACGAGCCCGGGCACGGCCAGCAGGTTGACCACCGCGAGTCCGCCGGCCCGGTAGACCACGTCCTGGGCGACGAGAGCGGAGTGGCCGGCGCCGAACGCGAAGAGCCGGCGGCCCCCGGCCACGGCGTCGGCCAGCAGCGTGCCCGCCGCCGTGATCGACTCGGCCTCCCCCTCCCTGACCTGCTCCAGCAGGCCGATCGCGCCGTCGAGGAACCGCTGTGCAAGATCGCTCGCGCTCATGGCGCTCACGCTAGAGGAAGAGGAGTGGTCTGGACCAGAGGGCGTTCGCGGTGGCCCTGGGTAAAGCCCGGGTCAACCCGGCGTGCGACGGTTGTCCTCGGGATGGGTCAGAATTGGGTGCAGGGCCACCGCACAGCTGACGAGGGGCACGTACACCAGATGTCAGGACTCATCGACACCACCGAGATGTATCTCCGCACCATTCTGGAGCTGGAGGAAGAGGGCGTCGTGCCCATGCGTGCCCGCATCGCCGAGCGCCTGGACCAGAGCGGGCCGACGGTCAGCCAGACCGTGGCCCGGATGGAGCGCGACGGGCTGCTGACCGTCGCGGGGGACCGCCACCTGGAGCTGACGGCCGACGGGCGCAGGCTCGCGACCCGGGTCATGCGCAAGCACCGGCTGGCCGAGTGCCTGCTGGTGGACGTCATCGGCCTGGAGTGGGAGCAGGTGCACGCCGAGGCCTGCCGCTGGGAGCACGTGATGAGCGAGGCCGTGGAGCGGCGGGTGCTGGAGCTGCTGCGCCACCCCACCGAGTCTCCGTACGGGAACCCGATCCCGGGCCTGGACGAGCTGGGGGACGCGGGCGACGGCGAGCCGTTCCTGGCCGACGCGATGGTGAGCCTGGCCGACCTCGCGCCGGGCCCGGACGGCAAGACGGTCGTCGTCCGCCGCATCGGCGAACCCATCCAGAAGGATGCCCAGTTGATGTACACGCTGCGCCGCGCCGGGGTGCAGCCCGGCTCCGTGGTGACGGTGACGCCGGGTTCGGGCGGCGGCATCCACGTGGGCAGCGGCGGTGAGGCGGCCGAGCTGCAGCAGGATATCGCGGCGCACGTCTTCGTCGCCAAGCGCTGAGGGCTGGCGCCCGGTTGCGCCGAACGTGCGGCTCGGGACCGCCGGGGCCGCCGGGGTCCGTCGCAGCCGCCGAGGCCCCGTCGCAGCCGCCGAGGCCGCCGAGGCCGTGGCCGGACGCTCACCGTCGTGGTCGCGTGCCGTCGCGGCCGAGCGGGTCCGGTCACGGCGAGCCTCCCGGTGACGGTTCGCCGCACGGTTGTCGACGCGGCGTCGACAAGGTTTTCTCGCCCCCGAGTTGACCGGAATGCATCCGACCGGGTGCGGGGCGTGACACTCTGGGCTGACGCTGTCGCGTCGAAGGGGGTGCCGCCGTGCGGGATCGGCTCATCGCGAGGGCCCCGGTGGCATGTGCGACCGGGGCCCTGCATTCCCGTGCCCCCCTGGGTGGTGCGGCCCGGATCCCCGAGCGTTCCGGGCCGCGCTCCGCGGGCGCCCGATACCTCCCGTTTCTGTGCGGCGCCCGCCTCCCGGTACGACTCTCCCCAGCAGGCAGAACGTCAACCATGATCGGCCGTCACTCGATTGAGGGAAGTTGGACTGGAACTCCGCTTGTCCGAATGGTCGTTCGATACCGTGGAGGTGGATCGGCCATCGGTCCTCGGCGGCGGAGATCAGCCGGTCACGGTCGGGCGGGGCCAGGGCGGCACCGCCTCGGCCGCCAGGCCGCCGAGGGCGGGCAGGGGCCGCGGCCCGCGGGGCGGCCCGCGGGGCGGCCGGCGGTCCAATCGGCGGCGCGGCGCGGTGCCACGGCAGGCGACACACGACACAGAGCGGATTTCCAGCCAGTTTCCGGATGTGGGGGTCGGGTCACATGGTGCGACGCATCGACGTCACCGGTACGGGCGGGCTCAGACTCGCGGCCTGGGAGTTCGCCGACGGGCCCAAGCCCCCGCCCGGCGGCCCGGACGCGCACCCGGCCCCGGCGCCCGGAGCCGCGTCGGACGGAGCCGTTCCGCCCGGAGTCGCACCGCCGCCAGGGGTGTTGCTGCTCCACGGGCTGATGGGCCGCGCCTCGCACTGGGCGACCACCGCCCGCTGGCTCTCCGGCCGCTACCGCGCCGTCGGGCTCGACCAGCGTGGCCACGGCCGCAGCGAGAAGCCCGCCGACGGCCCGTACGACCGGGACGCGTACGTGGCCGACGCGGCCGCCGCCATCGAGCAGTTGGGCCTCGGACCCGTCGCCGTCGTCGGGCACGCGATGGGGGCCCTCACCGGGTGGCAGCTGGCCGCCCGCCGCCCCGACCTCGTCCGCGCGCTCGTCATCTGCGACATGCGGGCGTCCGCCCTCGGCGAGCAGTCGCAGCGCGAGTGGGAGTCCTGGTACCGCTCGTGGCCGCTGCCCTTCGCCACCCTCGCGGACGTCCGCGCGTGGTTCAGCGAGGGCGACCCGACGCAGGAGCGGCCGAGCCGCTCCCGTGGCGAGTTCTACGCCGAGGTCATGGCCGAGCGGGCCGACGGCTGGCGGCCCGTCTTCTCCCGCCGCCAGATGCTCCTGGCCCGTGAGGCGTGGGTGCACGACGCGCACTGGGAGGAGCTGGCACAGGTGCGCTGCCCGGCCCTCGTCGTGCGCGGCATCGACGGCGAACTGGGGCGCGCGGAGGCGCAGGAGATGGTGCGGGTGCTCCCCAACGGCCAGTACGCCGAGGTCACCGACGCCGGCCACCTCGTCCACTACGACCAGCCCGAGGCCTGGCGCGCCGCCGTCGAGCCCTTCCTCGCCTCGGCCCTCCCCTGAGGCCGCCGCCGGAGGGCGGGGGCGCGCCCCCGCACCGGGGACTCCGGACGTGCCGTCAGGCGGGCGCCGCAGACGGCGCGGGCCCTCTCAGCGCTGGCGGGCCGCGGCGGCCTCCTGGCCGCAGCAGTACGCCAACTGCGGGAGCAGCTCGTCGGCGTCGGGCAGCCATCGGTTGACGGGCGTCGGACGCCGCACCCACTGGACCGAGCCGCGCACCCCGATCCGGGTGGGCGGGGCGGCCACCCAGGAGCCGACGGAGTGCGTCGTCAGGTCGAGCGCGCCGGGCGACCAGCCGAGCCGCCGGATGAGGTCCGGGGCCTTCGCCGCCGCGCCCGGGAGCACGAAGAAGACCATCCGACCCTGCGGGGTGCACGTCACCGGGCCGAGCGGGACGTCCATCCGCTCCATGCGGGCCAGCGCCAGGCAGCCGGCGACCTCCGGCACGTCGATCGCGTCGAACGTCCGCCCCGTGGGCAGCAGTACCGAGGCGAACGGCGAGCGCTCCCACAGCCGTCGGGCCGCGGTGCCGCTCCCGGTGGCGTGCGCCGCCCAGCCCGGCTCCCGGGGGTGCGCGCCGGGGGAGGGGCAGCCCGGGGTGCCGCACGTGCAGCGCGGCACCCCGTCGACGATCTCCAGCCAGGTGCCCGGCAGGACGTCCCAGTGCCGCTCCCCGGCATAGCGAACCGCGTGGTCGAGTAGCGTGCCGCCGCTCGACGGCGCCGACTGTCGGGGGACCTGCCGGGACGGCTGCGGGGTCTTCTCACCCGCCGAGGGCACTGCGATCGTCTCTTCCACGCAGTTCACAACTTCACCGTCCGGCAACGGTTACGGTTCGTCGTCCGCTTGCGGCCGGCGCATCGTTACAGCGGCCCGCCCGGTCGGAGCACGCGGCGGTACCGCGGGCGCACCGAAGCACGGACGGGGGCGCAACGCCGGGTCCGGCCCGGGTTCTGGGTAGCCACCAGCGGTGCCCGCCGTCGGACCGAGGGGACCGCCATGGCAGCCGCCGCACCGCACTCCCCACGCAACCTGACCCCGCGCCGCCCCAACGACCGGCTCGCCGTGCTCATCGAGGAAGCCGGCTGCTCCAACGCCGGGCTCGCCCGCCGGGTCAACGACATCGGTGCCGAACACGGCCTCGACCTGCGCTACGACAAGACCTCGGTGGCCCGCTGGCTCCGCGGCCAGCAACCCCGGGGCCGTGCCCCCGCCCTCATCGCGGAGGCGCTGGCCCGGAAGCTGGGACACCCCGTCAGTCTGGACGACGTCGGGATGTCCGCCGCCCGCAGCCCCTCCGCCGACCTCGGCCTGCGCTACGAACCGCACGTCGCCGACGCCGTGGAGCAGACCGGTGAGCTGTGGCGCTGCGACGCGGCGGGGCGCGAGGCCTTCGCCGGGCGCCCGGTCACCGCGGCGGCGCTCGTCGAACCCAGCCGCGACTGGCTGATCAGCCCGCCCGACGAGGTGATCGCGCGCACCGCCGGGCCGCGGGTCGGCATGGCGGACGTGGAGGCGGTGCGGGCCACCACCCGGGCCCTGACCGAGCTCGACCACCGGTTCGGCAGCGGTCACGTCCGGCCCGTCCTCGTGCACTATCTCACCGGCGTCGTGTCCGGGCTGCTCGGCGGCTCCTACCGGGACGAGGTCGGGCGCGCGCTGTTCGCCGCCGCCGCCCGCCTGGCCGAACTGGCCGGGTACACCGCCGTCGACACCGGGCAGCGGGCACTGGCCCAGCGGCACTACGTGCAGGCCCTGCGGCTGGCGCAGGCCGCGGGCGACCGCGCCTACGGGGGCTACGTGCTGGCCGCCGGCATGAGCCACCTGGCCGCCTCCCTGGGCAGCCCCCGCGAGGTCGCCCAGCTCGCCCGGGCGGCGCAGGAGGGCGCCCGGGGGCGGGCCACCCCGCGCGCCGAGTCCCTGTTCCACGCCGCCGAGGCCCGCGGCCACGCGCTCCAGGGCGACCGGGTGGCCTGCCGGCTCTCGGCCGGCCGGGCGCTCAGCGCGTTCGAACGGGCCGAGTCGGGGGCCGGGAGCGGCGACGACCCGCCCTGGGTCGCGCACTTCGACGCCGCCTACCTCGCCGACGAACTGGCCCACTGCCAGCGGGACCTGGGGCAGGCGGACGCCGCCCGGCGGCACGCCGAGGAGGCCCTCGCCCTGCACCCGGAGGGCCGGACCCGGCGACGGGCGATCGACCTCCTGCTCCTCGCCGACGCTCTGGCCGGGCAGCGGGACGCCGAGGCGGCCTGCCACACCGCCACCCGGGCCGTCGAACTGCTCGACACGATCCGCTCCCGGCGGGGCCAGGAGTACCTGTCCGCCTTCCGGGAGCGGATCGAGCCCTTCGCCACCGAACCGTGTGTGCGGACGTTCACCGAGCGGCTGGACCGCCCGGACCGCCCCGACCGTCCGGACGAGGGCTGATCAGGGCCGCGGGTGGTAACGGGGGACGTCGTGGCCGGGCGAGCGGGGCACCGGGTAGCGTGAGCCCGCTGCCGTCCCGCGCGCGGATGACGGTCAACAGGCCATCCGCCTCGGCCGGGTGGCGCTTTCGGTGCACGGTCCATGAGGTGTGAGGAGTCCGTCGGTGACAGCGCACAGCGGGCAGGGCGACGAGCCCCGCGAGGGTGTTGTACTGCCGTCGAACGGAGAGCCGTGGGAGCAGCGGCCCGAGGAGGCGCAGCAGTCCGCGCCGCCGGCCGGTGGCCAGCCCTGGGGCCAGCCCTGGGGGCCGGCCGCCGCCTCCCAGCCGCCGACGGCCGCCCCGCAGCAGCCTCCGGCCGCGCAGCCTCCGGCCGCGCAGTTCCCGGGTGCCCAGCCTCCGGCAGCCCAGCCTCCGGCCTTCGGGGCCTCGGCCCCACAGCCTCCGGCTGTCGCACCGCCGCCGCCTCCCGCCGTCGCACCGCCGCAGGCCCCGCCCGCGCCCGCCGCTCCGCCGCCTCAGGCTCAGCCGACCTACCCCCCGCCGGCGCCACCCGCGCAGGCGGCGCAGGGGCTGCCGTCCGGGCCCGGCGTAGCCCCCGCGGACGAGACGCAGCTCCTCCCGCCGCA
>NZ_JABLSI010000011.1 GCF_019303475.1 Streptomyces sp. JJ38 | reverse complement strand
GCCGGCGGGCGCGCCGTGGCCGCGCACGACGACGGCGCGGGAGCCCGGCCCGCGCCTCGCGGAGAGCCCGGCGAACAGCCCGGCGATGAGGCGCGCCCCGGGCACGAGGCCGACGCCGCGCTCGCCGGCGCCGAGCTCGTCCTGGACGGCATCACCGGCATCGGCGGCAGGGGCGGCCTGCGTCCGGCGGCCGCCCGGCTGGTGCGCCGGATCACCGCACCCGTCCTCGCCGTCGACCTGCCCAGCGGCGTCGACGCCGACACCGGCGAGGTGGACGGCGAGGCGGTGCGGGCGTCCGCCACCGTCACCTTCGGGGCCTGGAAGCCCGGCCTGCTCATCGAACCGGCCCGCGGCCACGTGGGCGCCGCGCGGCTCGTGGACATCGGCCTGGCGCCGCACCTGCCGGACACGCCCGACGCGCAGGCGCTCCAGCACGCCGACGTCGCCGCCCTGCTCCCCGTGCCCGGGGCGGACACGGACAAGTACCGTCGCGGCGTCGTCGGCGTCGCCGCCGGCTCGGCCCGGTACCCGGGCGCGGCCGTGCTGGCCGTCTCCGGGGCGCTGCGCGGCGGGGCCGGGGCCGTGCGGTACGTGGGATCGGCCGCCGCCGAGGTCATCGCCCGGCACCCCGAGACGCTGGTCACCGGCGGGGCGCCGAAGGCGGCCGGGCGCGTGCAGTCCTGGGTCGTCGGCCCGGGGCTGGGCGCCGGGGAGCAGGCCGAGCGCGCGGCGCGGGAGGTACTGGAGTCCGAGGTGCCGGTGCTGGTCGACGCCGACGGCCTGCGGCTCGCCGACCCCGACCTGGTGCGGGCGCGCCGGGCCCCGACGGTCCTCACCCCGCACGCGGGCGAGGCCGCCGCGCTGCTGGACACCTCCCGGGACGCCGTCGAGGCCGGGACGCTGCACGCCGTGCGGGCCCTCGCCGACCGCTACCAGGCCACCGTGTTGCTCAAGGGCGCCGCCACGCTCGTCGCCGGGCCCGGGAGCGGGCCCGTGCGCGTCAACCCGACCGGCACCGGCTGGCTCGCCACCGCGGGCAGCGGTGACGTGCTCTCCGGGCTGATCGGTGCCCTCCTCGCCGCCGGCCTGCCCGCCCGTGACGCCGCCTGCGCGGGTGCCTACCTGCACGGTGTCGCCGGGCGCCTGGCCGCCGTCCCGCCCGCCGCGTCCGACGTCGCCGCTGCCCTGCCCGCCGCCTGGCACGAGGTCCGCACGTCCGTGCACGAGGTCCGCACATCCCCGCACGAGGTGCGCACGTCCGCGGCACGGTGACGCCTGAGACACTGGTGCGGTGAACAGCACCACCGCCGCCCGTCCTCCCCGTGTGCGCGCCGAGGTCGATCTGGCCGCCCTGCGCTCCAACGTACGCGCTCTGCGGGCCCGGGCGGCCGGCGGCGCCGGGTTGATGGCGGTGGTGAAGGCGGACGCCTACGGGCACGGGATGGTGCCCTGCGCCCGCGCCGCGCGGCAGGCCGGGGCCGACTGGCTGGGCACCGCCACCCCCGAGGAGGCACTGGAGCTGCGCGCGGCCGGTGACACCGGCCGCATCCTGTCCTGGCTGTGGACGCCGGGCGGGCCCTGGGCCCGGGCCATCGAGGCGGACGTCGACGTCTCGGCCAGCGCCGGCTGGGCGCTGGCGGAGATCGTGACCGCCGCCCGCGCCACGGGCCGCACCGCCCGGGTGCACCTCAAGGCCGACACCGGGCTCGGTCGCAACGGCTGCCAGCCCGCCGACTGGCCCGAGCTGGTGGCCGCCGCCCGGGCCGCCGAGGCCGAGGGCACCGTGCGCGTCACCGGGCTGTGGTCGCACTTCGCCTGCGCCGACGAACCGGGCCACCCCGCGACCGCCGCCCAGCTCGCGGCGTTCGAGGAGGCGCTGTCGGTCGCCGAGCGGGCCGGGCTGCGCCCCGAGGTCCGGCACCTGGCCAACTCACCGGCCACCCTCACCCTGCCCGCGTCCCACTTCGACCTCGTGCGCCCCGGCGTCTCGGTCTACGGGCTCTCGCCCTCGCCCGAGGTGGGCGCCCCGGAGGACTTCGGGCTCCGCCCGGTGATGCGGCTCAGCGCCGACCTCGCCGTCGTCAAGCGGGTGCCCGGCGACCACGGCGTCTCCTACGGTCACACCTACCAGACGCCGGGGCCCACGACCCTCGCGCTCGTCCCGGCCGGTTACGCGGACGGCATCCCCCGGCACGCGTCCAACGTGGGGCCCGTCCTCGTCGCGGGGAAGCTGCGCACGGTCGCCGGACGGGTGGCGATGGACCAGTTCGTGGTGGACCTCGGCGGGGACACCGCCGAGGCGGGCGACGAGGCCGTGCTGTTCGGCCCCGGGGACGAGGGCGAACCGACCGCGGAGGACTGGGCCCGCGCGGTCGGCACGATCGGGTACGAGATCGTCACCCGGGTCGGCGCCCGGGTGCCCCGGGTCTATCTGCACGAGACCGCCGAGGGCTGACGCGTCGCACCCGTGTGAGGCCGTCGCGCGTCGGGCGGACCGCCTACCATCGGGGCCATGACGACGGCCATCACACAGTCCCGGATCACGGTCAGCACGCCCGAGCGCATGCGGGAGCTGGGCCGCGTGCTCGCCACCCTCGTGCGCGCCGGTGACCTGGTGCTGCTGACGGGCGAGCTGGGAGCCGGCAAGACGACGCTGACCCGCGGCCTGGGCGAGGGCCTCGGCGTGCGCGGAGCCGTCACCTCACCCACCTTCGTCATCGCCCGTGTCCACCCCTCGCGCTCCGGCGGGCCGCCGCTCGTCCACGTGGACGCCTACCGGCTGGGCGGCGGTCTCGAGGAGATGGAGGACCTCGACCTCGATGTCACGCTGCCCGAGTCGGTGGTGGTCGTGGAGTGGGGCGAGGGCAAGGTCGAGGAGCTGACCGAGGACCGGCTGCACGTGGTCATCGAGCGCAGGCTCGGGGCCGGGCCGGACGCGGAGGAACAGGCGGCGGCGGGCGAGGACGACGAGCGCGTGGTCACGGTGACCGGGGTGGGCCCGCGCTGGACGGACGTGGACCTCTCCACGCTCGGGTGACGCTGTAAAGCGGCGCACGCGGACGATGCCACGACGGAGTGACGCGGGTGTGTCACTCCGTCGAGTCATGTCGGGCGTCATGTCGGCCGTCACGTCGGGGGTCATGTCGGGCGTCACGTCGGGATGACTTTCCGACAGGCTGTCGGCAACGTGTTGCGCCCGTCGCCGGGGCGTGGTTAGGTACGCCTAAGTCGTCGGGCGTGAGGAGGGGACCATGCCGGAACGCGAGACCACACCACGAACCGCCCCACAGGCGCCGCCGTTCGGCGAGCTCCTGGCCTCCTGTGCCGCGGCGCGGGCCATCTGCCGCCCGCCACGCGAGGAGCCGCCCGCGGGCGCGCCCCGCGCCGCCGAGGACGACGTCCGCTGAGCCGTCTCCGCCGCTCTGCCCGCGTCTCCGTCGCCCTGTGCGCCGTCCGGGCGCGGGCTACCGGACGACGACGACCGGGGTGTCGAGCGTCGCGAACTCCCACATCGCCGCGCCGTCGGCGCGGCTCTCCCGGATGCCGCCCGTCTTCTTCCCCGGTTCCGCCACGGGCTGCCGTCCGTCCTCCACCGGGGCGCTGAAGCCGATGCCCGTGCCCGCGAGGGTGGTGAAGCGGACGACGTGCTGCACCGGTACGCCGTCCGTGCCGGTCACGCGCTCGTCCCGCGACGTCACCGTGTAGACGCCGGCCACGGGGTCGAGCGTGCCCGGGGTGACCCCGTACGTCCGCAGGACCGATCCGTCGGCGCCGACCAGCCACACCCGGTCGTCCGCGAGCGAGTAGACCACCCGCCGGCCCTCGCCCGACTCCGCGGGGAGGCCCGGGGCCTCCTGCTCCGGTCCGGCGCTGGGGGAGGGGGACGCGGCCGGCTCGGCCTGCCGGCCCCTCGGGGCCTCGTTCTGCGCGGCGGAGGCCTGGTAGGCGAAGAACCCGATGACGGCCATGGCCACCGCGGTCAACCCGGTCACGAACGTTCCCGCGCTGTTCCGTGCCACCGGGTTCACCCCTCGACGCCTTCTCGCTGCCTCGTGCCGCCGCGCGTCCGTTCGCGTTCGGTCTTCGCCGAGTTCGCTTCGCCGACGCACGCGCACTGATCGTCAGGCTGACGGTAGCAGCCCGACCGTGCCCCATCAGGACAGCCCGGACACCGCACCCCCGGGCGCGCCGTAGGCTTGCCCCGTGCTGTTGCTCGCTCTCGACACCGCGACCCCCGCCATCACCGTCGCCCTCCACGACGGCGAGGCCGTGCTCGCCTCCCGCCACCAGGTCGACGCCCGCCGCCACGGTGAGCTCCTCCTGCCCGCCGTACACGCCACGCTGTCCGAGGCCGGCCGGACGCTGCACGACGTCACCGGGCTCGTCGTCGGCGTCGGCCCCGGCCCCTACACGGGGCTGCGGGTCGGCCTGGTGACGGCCGCCGGGTTCGGCGCCGCCCTCGGCATCCCCGTGCACGGCCTGTGCACCCTGGACGGCATCGCCTACGCCGCCGGAGCCGCGGGGGTCGGCGGCCCGTTCGTCGTCGCGACCGACGCCCGCCGCAAGGAGGTCTACTGGGCCCGCTACGCCGACGCCAGGACCCGTGCGACGGAGCCGAGCGTCGACCGGCCCGCCGACATCGTCGAGCAGGTCACCGACGTGCCGTCCGTCGGCGCGGGCGCCCTCCTCTACCCCGACACCTTCACCGGTGTCCGCACGGACGGCCCCGAGCACCAGTCCGCCGCGGCCCTGGCCGCCCTCGCCGCCGAGAAGCTGGCCGCGGGCGAGCCGTTCCTGCCCCCGCTCCCGATGTACCTGCGCCGCCCGGACGCCAAGGTGCCCGCCGGGTACAAGGTGGTCACGCCGACGTGAGCCCCGTGCCGGACGCCCCGCCCGCCTCCGACGCCGTCACCCTGCGGGAGATGCGCTGGTGGCACGTCGAGCCGGTGCTGGCACTCGAACAGGAGCTGTTCCCCGAGGACGCCTGGTCGACGGGGATGTTCTGGTCCGAGCTGGCGCACGCCCGCGGCCCGGGCGCCACTCACCACTACACCGTCGCCGAGGCGGCCGACGGCCGCCTCGTGGGCTATGCGGGGCTGGCCACGACCGTCGACGGCACCGGGGACGTCCAGACCATCGCCGTCGCCCCCGACCAGCAGGGCACCGGTCTGGGCGCCCGTCTCCTCGCCGATCTGCTGGCCGCCGCCACGGCCTTCGAGTGCCACCAGGTGCTCCTGGAGGTGCGCGTGGACAACCTGCGCGCCCAGCGCCTCTACGAGCGGTACGGCTTCGTCCCGGTGGGCGTCCGGCGCGGGTACTACCAGCCCGGCAACGTGGACGCCCTGGTCATGCGGCGTGAGCACGGCGCCCCGACGACACCCACCGACCCCGGCGCCCCGAGCGCCTCCAGCGACCCGAGCTAGGAACGACTGCAGATGACCCCCGACGAGCCCCTTGTCCTCGGCATCGAGACCTCCTGCGACGAGACCGGTGTCGGCGTCGTCCGCGGCCACACGCTGCTGGCCGACGCCGTCGCCTCCAGCGTCGACGATCACGCCCGCTACGGCGGCGTCGTCCCCGAGATCGCCAGCCGGGCGCACCTGGAGGCCATGGTCCCGACCATCCAGCGGGCCCTGGACCAGGCCGGGGTCGCCGCCTCCGACCTCGACGGCATCGCCGTCACCGCGGGCCCGGGCCTCGCCGGCGCGCTGCTCGTCGGCGTCTCGGCGGCCAAGGCGTACGCCTACGCCCTCGGCAAGCCCCTCTACGGCGTCAACCACCTCGCCTCGCACATCTGCGTCGACCAGCTCGAGCACGGCGCGCTGCCGGAGCCCACGATGGCGCTCCTGGTCAGCGGCGGGCACTCCTCGCTGCTGCTCGCCCCGGACATCACGGCCGACGTCCGGCCGCTGGGCTCGACCATCGACGACGCGGCGGGGGAGGCCTTCGACAAGGTGGCCCGGGTGCTCGGCCTCGGCTTCCCCGGCGGCCCGGTCATCGACCGCTACGCCCGCGAGGGCGACCCGGGCGCCATCGCGTTCCCGCGCGGCCTCACCGGCCCACGGGACGCCCCCTACGACTTCTCCTTCTCCGGTCTCAAGACCGCCGTCGCCCGCTGGATCGAGGCCCGGCGGCGGGCGGGCGAGGAGGTGCCCGTCGCCGACGTCGCCGCCTCGTTCCAGGAGGCCGTCACCGACGTCCTGACCCGCAAGGCGATCCGGGCCTGCCGGGACGAGGGCGTCGAACATCTGATGATCGGCGGCGGCGTCGCGGCCAACTCCCGTCTGCGGGCCATGGCCGAGGAGCGGTGCGCAGACGCGGGGATCACCCTGCGCGTCCCGAGGCCGAAGCTGTGCACGGACAACGGTGCGATGGTCGCGGCGCTGGGAGCGGAGATGGTGGCCCGCGGCCGGGACGCCTCCGGCTGGGACCTGCCGGCCGACTCCTCGCTTCCCGTCACCGAGCCTCACGTCCCGGCGACCCCCGAGGCACCCGGCCACTCCCACTCCCACTCCCACGGTCACGCGCACACGCACGATCACGTGCACGAGCTGAGCAGGAAGAACCTCTACGAAGCATGACGGGCGAGACGGGCGAGACGGGCGTGACGGGCAGGACGAGCGGGAGCGACGGGACGACGGCGCTGATGTGGGAGGCGCGCGCGGCCGACGGGCGGGGCGCGGAGCTGCTGGCCTGGGTCCGCGCCCAGCCGCTCGTCCCCGAGCCCGCGCGCCGCGAGACGTACACGGCGCCCGGCGACCGCGTCCTCGTCATCACCCACTGGCCCGAGGCCGGAGAGCCCGGTGAGCTACCCGACCCGCCGGGGGAGTTGCTGTACCGGCCGGTGCACCGCTGGCGGTTCACGCGGGTGGAGTAGCCGGGCCGTTTGTCGGCGCGCAGCGCGTCGGCCCGCCGTCCGTCAGTCGTGCTCCGAGGTGACGTGGAACAGCGCGCCCTCCGCGTCGCGCAGGGTGGCCACCCGCCCGAAGTGGGACATCGCGGGCGGCGTCACGATGCTGCCCCCGGCCGCGTCCGTCCGCCTCGCCACCTCGTCGACGTCGTCCACGCAGAAATAGACGTGCCACTGCGGCCGGATCGTGGGGTCCGGGGCCTCCTCCACGGCTCCGCCCCACAGGTCGGCGACGTGGTGGCCGTCCACGGACACCACCACGTGATCGGCCTCGAAACGGACGCTCAGCCGGTCGGGCGCGTGGGTGTCCCAGGCGAACACCCCGCCGTAGAACATGGCCGCCCCGAAGGCGTCCCCCGTGCGGAGCTGGAGCCGGGCGGGCGCGCCCGCCTGCCGCCGCACCCACCAGCCGCGCACGGGCTCGCCCTCCCACACCCCGAAGCGGGCGTCCTGCAGGTCCGCCGCCCACAGCACCCTGCCCGTGCCGAAGGCCAGCGGCCCCACGGCCACCGTCCCGCCGCGCTCCTGGATGCGGCTCGCCATGACGTTGGCGTTCTCCGCGCGGAAGTACGCGGTCCACGACGGGGCGAAGCCGCCCCGTCCCTGTGAGCTCACCCCCAGACCGGCCACGGGCTGCCCGTCCGCCAGGGCGAGCTGGTAGCCCTTCTCGTGGTCCCGGAAGCCGGGCCGGTACTCCCAGCCCAGCGCCCGCGCGTAGAACTCCTGAGCACCCTCCAGGTCACGCGTCATGAGAGCCACCCAGCACGGCGCGCCGTGCACGGACCCCGGAGTGTCGGGCACTCCGCTCACCTCACTCTGTGCCGCCGCCCTTGCATGTCCCGCTTCCACCTTCCGACCGTGGAGCCGGGAACGCCACACGAGGGCGACCGCCCGCGCGGGAGCCGGACCGCGCCGGCCCGGGACGGCGACCGCCTGGGGCCCTACACGGGGTGGCCGAGCAGCATGGACGGCGCCCCCGCCACCCGGGTGAGGAACACCGTCGCCGAGTGCGGACCCGACGGCTTCACCTTGCGCCGCAGCTCCTCCGGCTCCACCGCCGAGCCCCGCTTCTTGACGGTGAGGACGCCGACCCGCCGTTCCCGCAGCAGCGCCCGCAGTCGCTTCACGTTGAACGGCAGCACGTCCGTCACCTCGTAGGCCCGCGCGTACGGTGTCGGCGCGTGGACGTCGGACGTCACGTAGGCGATCCCGGGGCTGATCAGCCGCCCGGCCACGTCCCGGGCGACGTCCGCGACGAGGTGCGCGCGGATCACCGCTCCGTCCGGCTCGTACAGGTAGCGGCCGACGGGCCCCGGCTCCGGGTCGGGCAGCCCGGCGCCGAGCAGCGAGTGCTCCCTGGACCGGCCGTCCCCGCCGGGCAGGAGGGTGGCCCGGAAGCGCGTCGGCGCCGCGCCCTCGCCGAACCACAGCACCGCCTCCTTCACCTCACCGGCGACCGAGATCCACTCCGCCTCCGCGTCCTCGGGCAACGCCTCGTGCGGTACGCCCGGCGCGATCTTCAGGGCGGCGTGCGGCACCCCGCGGGCCGTCTCCAGCGCCCAGGACAGGGGTGGCGAGTACGCCTCGGGGTCGAAGACCCGGCCCCGGCCGCCGCGCCGCGCCGGGTCCACGAACACGGCGTCGTAGCCCTCGACGTCGACCGTCGTGACGTCGGCCCGGCGCACGGTGACGCGGTCGGCCAGTCCGAGCGCCGCCGCGTTGGCCTCGATGACGGCGCAGGTCAGCGGGGAACGGTCGACGGCCAGCACCTCCACCCCGGCGCGGGCCAGCTCGATGGCGTCTCCACCGATGCCGCAGCACAGGTCGGCGAGCCGCCGCACACCGCGTCCGGCCAGCCGCCGCGCCCGGTAGGCGGCCACCGAGGAGCGGGTCGCCTGCTCGACGCCGTCCGGGGTGAAGAACATGCGCGCGGCGTCCTCGGCGCCGAACTTGGCCACGGCCCGCTGCCGCAGCCGCGCCTGGCCGAGCGCGGCGGAGACCAGCGCGGGCGGATGGCTGCGGCGGAGCCGGGTCGCGAGCGTCAGCTCGTCGGCCGGGTCGTGGTCGCGCAGCCGGTGGAGCAGCTCGGCGCCCTCCTCGGTCAGGAGGGCCCGGAACGCGTCGACGGCCTCTGTCTCTGCCTCTGCGCCGGTGTCGTTCGGTGTGTCGGGTGATGCGGGTACGGCCACCCGGCCCATTCTGGCCTGCTCGCCGGAGTGCCGTCGCCCTTCGGGCGCGGTGGGTTGGCACCATCCGGAGTTATGTCGATCATCAGACAAGTAACACAAAATGATCGAGAGTCTCCACGGACCTGGCGGCATCTCCGGCGCGGCGTCGGAGCCGGAGCCCTCGCCGCGCTCGCCGTCTCCTGCGCCGCCGTCGCCGGAATCGGACACCTCCCCGACGACGACGGCGGCTCGCTCCTGGACAAACCGCTCGCCGCGGCCGTCGAGGGCCTGCCACTCGGAGCCGCCCAGCGCGTCGGCGCCGAGTACGCCGCCGCCTCCCTCACCGCCTACGCCGACGGACTCGCCCGCGCGGAGACCCGCCGCGTCGCGGCGGCCACGCGCTGGGGTCTGGCCGAGCCGCCCCTGCTCCCGCCCCCGCCGCCGGCCACGAAGCCGGAACTCACCAGCACCCCCGGCCTCGTCTCCGGCACGGGGCTCCCGCCCGTTTTCGTCCGGGTGCCCACCGACCAGAAGGTCGTCTTCCTCACGATCGACGACGGCTGGCACAAGGACCCGCGCTTCGTCCGGATGCTCCGCGAACTACGCATCCCCTACAGCGCCTTCCTCTCCGACTACGTGGCCGCCGAGGACTACGACTACTTCCGCCGCATGCAGCGCGACGGCGCGGGCGTCCACAACCACACCCTGAACCACAAGGAACTGCCCACGCTGTCCTACGAGCGGCAGCGCGAGGAGATCTGCGGCATGCAGAAGGTGCTGAAGACGGAGTTCGGCGCACCCTCGCGGCTGTTCCGCCCGCCCTACGGCGCCTACGACCGCGAGACCCTGCGCGCCGCCGCCTCCTGCGGCGTCGAGGCCGTGCCCCTGTGGGCGGAGGAGGCCTGGGCCAAGCGCTTCGACTGGGCCCGCCTCGACCGCGAGTTCCACCCCGGCGACATCATCCTCACCCACTTCCGCGGCCCCGAGCAGTGGGGCGGCACGATGAACGACATGCTGCGCCGCACGCTGAGGACGGCCACCGAGCAGGGCTTCGCCCTGGCCCGCCTGGAGGACTACGTCTGACGGCCGGGCCGCTACCGCCAGTCGTCCACGACCGCGGCGGTCGCGGCCACCACGGCACGAGTCCGGTCGGCGTCCTCGCGCACCGTTCGGCTGAGTTCGACGTGGAGGAACGGCACGCCCCGCTCCGCCGACGCCCGCCCCTGGACGTTGCCGCGGCCCTCCAGCACACACCGCCGCGCCCAGCCGCGGCAGACGGCGAACCCGTCCGCGTCCAGCCTGTCGGCGAGCCCGCGGGCGGACGGCTGTGCGGCGTCGCCTCTTCCGGTGGATACGACGACGTCCTCGCCCGGTACCGAGTCGTCCGCGAAGCCGTGCATCTGCACACCCGGCAGATCGCGTCGGACGAGCTCCTCGTGGACGGCGTGGAAGACGGAGGTCCGCTGATGGGCCACGTCGGCCACGCCGTCCTCGCCCGCCCTGCGATGGGCCCCGGCCAGGATCAGAACGCCACCTGGGCGCGCGCGCAGCACGTCGACGCCGAGGAGCTCGGTGTCCAGATCGGCCACGGGGTGCGGGATCTGTACCGACCAGTGGGCCCGGGTACTCAGGTCCAGGTACACGCGCCCCCAGCCCCGTCGCCGTTCGGCGCCTCCGGCGGCGTCCGCGATCTCCGCGGTGCGGCGCCCGGTGGCACTGTCGGTGAAGGTGCGTACGACGAAATCAACCTCCGCCAGACGTCGCGCCGCGCCGTCCACGTCTCCGTCGATCACGAGGCCGACGCCCGCTGCGACCGTCTCCCGGTGTTCTCGGGAGGGCCGGTGGTACCCGGTGCCGTCGTGGAAGCCCGCCGTCAGGTCGGCGACCCGGTCCCGCAGGTCGACCCCCGCCGCTGGCCCGGCGTCGTCACCTGACGCCCTGTCGGCCTCCCAGGGCTGCCACAGTGTGGTCAACGCCACGAATGCCGCGAGCGCCGTGATAACCGCCGAAACGACGACTGTTCGTGAAATCGTTATCCCTGAGGTGCGGTGGGAACTCATGTTCATACGACAATATCGGAGTGAATAGACGCTCCCTCCTCTCGTCGCGCACGGCCGCTCTCGCCTCCGCACTCCTGGCATCCTCGCTCGTCGCCGGATGTGGACTGCTGGGTTCCGAGGGGTCGCAGGCGCCGAGCGGGAAGTCGTTCACCGTCGCGGCCGCGGGGGACATCCTGATCCACACCCCACTCGTCGAACAGGCCCGCGACGACGCCCTCGCCAAGGGCGGTGACGGTTACGACTTCGACGCCGTCATGGCCGGTGTCCAGCCGGTCATCAGCAAGGCGGACCTTGCCGTCTGCCACCTCGAACCGGTGCTCGGCGAGCCCGAGGGACCCTTCCGGAGCTTTCCCGACTTCCTGGTGCCGCCGCAGTTGGCCGACAGCATCAAGGGCGTCGGCTACGACACCTGCTCCACGGCCTCCAACCACGTACTCGATCACGGTCCGGCCGGAGTCGAGCGCACCCTCGACGTCCTGGACGAAGCGGGACTCCAGCACACGGGTTCCGCCCGCAGCCGGAAGGAGGCCGACACCCCGCTCATCATGGACGTGAAGGGGGTGAAGGTGGCGCAGCTCTCCTTCGCCTACGGGTTCAACGGCCGGGAGCTGCCCGAGGACAAGCCCTGGCTCGCGAACAGGACCTCGTTCGAGGCCATCGCCCGGGCGGAGGAGCGAGCCCGTGACGCGGGTGCCGACGTGGTGCTGCTCAGCATCCACTGGGGTCAGGAGCACCGGCCCGACCCCAGCGCCGGACAGCTCGCGCTGGGGCGTCGGATTGCCGAGGAGACGGGCATCGACCTGGTCATCGGGCACCACGCGCACGTCGTCCAGCCGATGGAGAAGGTGGACGGGACCTGGATCGCCTACGGCCTGGGCAACCAGGTGGCCCGTCACGACGTGCCCACCGGGCTGACGGAGGAAGGCGCCATCGGCTGGTTCGAGTTCTCCGAGCGGGACGGCGAGTGGCATGTCGAGGCACGCTTCGTCCCCACGCTGGTGGACATCCCCCCGGCCCCGGAGACCGACGCCGCCGACGGGGAGCCCCAGGAGCTGACGGGCGGGGTGACCGATCACCGTCTGGTGGACGTGGCCCGGGAGCTGGACGACCCGGACGGGCTCGGCGAAGTGCGGCGGGCCCGGTACCGACTGGCCTTCGAGCGCACCAAAGGCACCCTGCTGAACCGCGGCGCCGCCGACGACGGGCTCGCACCTCTCCGCGAGGTGCCCGCTGGGTGAACCCCTCCTCATCGCCCTGACGCCCTGACGGCGTCGCACCGGCGGGACGGATGCTTCATCGAACTGTTATCGCTGAGGCGTACAACTTTCCGTCCGGTGCGCCCGTCCAATGACTCGGCCCGGGTGGATGCGTTGTGCCACGCACCTCGTGCCTCCCCTCTCCCGTACGGCCCCTGACCCATGTCCACGAACAGAAGAGGAGTTCCTCCGGTGCCCGCTTCGCGGCCGAAGCGGCGGCACAAAGTCCGCCGAAGAGCGGACATGTCGCTGCTGGGTGGCATCCGGCCCCCCATCGCCGTCTTCTCGGTGATGCTCCTCTCACTCGTCGCCGTCACCGCGCTGAGCCTCGGCTCGGTGACCAAGGACAAGCTCTCCGAGGCGGTGCTCACCTCCCAGCAGCACTTCGCCGAGGACGGTGCCATCGCACTGCGGGCCTCCCTCGACGAGAGTGCCACCGACCTGAAGCGGTCCGCCGGACTCTTCAACTCCTCCGCGGAACCCGTTTCCCCCGACGCCGTCCTGGACAAGATCGGCAACGTCTACCAGAAGTGGCGGGGAACGGCGATCATCGAGGTCGGCTCCGGGAAACTGCTCGCCGCCCGGGGTGAGACGCTGCCGCTGACCGTCGTCGACGCCTCGGAGCTCGCCGGGAAGGACGGCCCGCGGGCCAGGATGGTGCGGCTCGCGGGCGGTGGAACGCGACTGCTCACGTTCGCGCTGCTGACGCCCGAGGGGAAGCCGCAGCAGCTCCTGATCGCCTCCAGCACCCTGAGCGTCCCGGGCGTCAGCCTGGGCGACTTCCGGGCCGTCGCCGTGATCGACGCCGAGGGCGAGGTGCTGAGCCAGGACGGCATACCGGCGCCCGAACAGGTCGGCGAGAGCCAGCGCGCGGATGTCGAGGCTCGCCGCGAGCAGCTCGCCGACTTCGCCGGGGAGGCGCACCGAGCGGCCGGCCAGCATCCGGTGACATCCAAGGAACCCGGCTCCGGCGGCTTCGCCGGGGTGAGCGGCAGCCTGCTCGGCGACGTCCGCGGCGGGGAGCGTTCCGTGGCCGGATACGCCACCCTCGCCCCGGCCGCCCCCGGCGAGCCGACCCTCGCGTCGAGCCTCGGTCTGACGGTCGTCGCCGCCGTGGAGGTCGGCGTGGACCCCACCCGCACCACCGAGCCGCTGGCCGGTGCCGTGGCCGCCGCCGCGTTGCTGCTGATCGGGGCCGTGGCGGTCGGGGTGCTCCTCGGCGTCGTCCAGCGTCCCGTCCTGCGGATGTTCCTGGAGAGCCGACGGCTGGCCCGCGGAGACCTGCAACGGCCCGTGCGCGTACCCCGCTCGGGTGAGGCGGCGCGCATCGGGGCGGCCCTGGAGAGAATCCGCCACCAGTTGCTCGACCCGCGGGACGCCGGACAGCCCGGGGCGGCGGGAGGGGCCGGGCCGCTGAGCCGGATCGGCACCCGCGCCATCCTGCTCGTCTGCGCCGCACTGCTGCTCGCCTGGGTGGCGCCGATCATGCTGGTGCTGAACCAGGCCGACACCACGGCCGTCGTCCCGCACCAGCTCGTGGCCGACCAGCGGGAGCGGACCGAGACGCTCAGCGACCGGGTGCGCCGGTCCCTCAACGAGGGACACGCCGACCTCACCTCCGTGGCCACGCTCATAGGTGACGAGACCTCACCGGAGGACATGACGACCGTTCTGGAACGCACGGTGTTCGAGCACGGTCGCTACGCGTCGCTCTACGTCCTGGCGCCGGACGGCTCGGTGTTGGCCCGTACCGGCGGGAAGCCGCGTCATCCGGAAGGCCGCGGGCCGGCCGACGTCCCGATCGACGTCATCGACGACGGCAAGAGACCCGTCGTCATCGGTTACGCCGAGGTGCCGGGGCGCGCGGGTGCGTCGGTGGTGGGCGAGTTCCGTTCCGACTTCCTCAACGCACTGGTCAAGCGGCCCGGGCTGGGCGAGGTGCGGGTGGTGGACGCCGAGCGCCGGACGCTGGCCGGTAACGGCGGCTTCGTCGCCTTCGCCTCCCTGCCCGGCGACCGCCTCGACACCCTCGTCGTGGGCACCGGGCAGCGGGTGGGCCTGAACCCCCGGCCCGGAGGCGTGCTCTACCGCGACGGCGACGGCGCCGAGCTGGCGGCGGCGGCGCCCTTCGTCGGGGGAGGGGCGGTCGGTGACCTGGGCTGGACGGTCGTGAGCTGGCAGGAGGCCGACCACCTGGCCATTCCCGAGTACAAGCTGGAGAACCGCACGATCCTCGCGGGAATGCTCGTCCTCACCGCCACGATCGCCTGCGTCGGCTGGCTGTACATCATCGTGGCCCGGCCGCTGCGCGAACTCGCGGCCCAGGCGGAGCGGCTCGCCGACGGCGACCGGCGCACCGTGCTCTACCCCCGCCACCACGACGAGGTGGGCGCCGTGACCCGCAGTCTCGAACTGATCCGGCAGCGGCTGCTCGAACAGCGCAGGGACAGCGAAGCCGTCCGGGCCGGAAGGAACTGATCAGCCGTGCTCTTCCTCTACATCGTGCTGGTGCTCTTCTGCGCGGCCCTGCTGGTCGCCGGGGTCGTCGAGCAACGCCGCCACTACACCAACCTCGATCTCATCCCCACCCGGGTCCTGGTCAACGGCATCCGCGGCAAGAGCTCCATCACCCGGCTGTGCGCCGGCGCCCTGCGGGGCGGAGACCTGGTGACGGTCGCCAAGACGACGGGCACCGCGGCCCGGTTCATCCATCCCGACGCCACCGAGGAGCCCGTCTACCGCAAGTTCGGGATCGCCAACGTCGTGGAGCAGATCGGCATCGTGCGCCGGGCCGCCACCTACCGCCCCGACGCGCTGGTGATCGAGTGCATGGCGGTCATGCCCGCGCTCCAGGAGATCAACCAGAGCAAGCTGATCCGCTCGACGATCGGCGTGCTCTGCAACGTCCGCGAGGACCACCTGGACGAGATGGGCCCGACCCTGGACGACGTCGCCCGCTCGCTGAGCCGGTCCATGCCCGAGGGCGGCATCTGCGTCACCGCGGAGAAGGACCGTTTCGCCATCCTCCAGGAGGAAGCCGCCGCCCGCGACTGCCGGCTGGTCTACGCGGACCCCGACTCGGTCACCGACGAGGAGCTGCGCGGTTTCACCTGGTTCACGTTCAAGGAGAACGTGGCCATCGCGCTGACGGTCGCCGAACTCCTCGGCGTGGAGCGCGCCACCGCACTCCAGGGCATGTACGACGCGCCCCCGGACCCCGGTGTGCTGTCGGTGGAGCGCTACCGCACCACCGACGGCAAGCGGCTGCGCTTCGCGAACGTCTTCGCCGCCAACGACCCCGAGTCGACGCTGATGAACATCAACCAGCTCCTCGACCTCGGGGCCATCGAGCGGCCGCTGCACGTGGTGATCAACTGCCGCCCGGACCGGGTCGAGCGCAACGGCCAGATGGGGCAGATCATCCCCGACCTCGCCCCCGAGACCGTGTTCCTCATCGGCCACCCGACCAGGAGCGCGCTCGACGCGATGCCGGCCGAGTGGCGCGGGCGAGCCGTCGACCTCGGTGGTGACCGGCGCGAGGCCGCCGATCTCATGTCCGGGCTGCTCGACCGGCTCGGCCCGCGCGCCTCCCTCGTCGCCATCGGCAACATCCACGGACAGGGCGAGGTGCTGCTGGAGGAGCTCGCGGACCTGCCCCCGGACGACGAGCCGGACGACGGCCCGGACCCCTCGGCGCTGGCCGCGGAGCCGGACCAGGCGCCCTTCCCGCCGCACCTCGATCCGTACGCCGCCTACTCGGGGCCCTACGAAGCCCGATACCAGCGGCAGCCGCCGATGCCCGGGGTGCCGGAACCGGCACCCGCCCCGTACCCCGAACCGGGCTACCGTCCAGGAGAGACCCGTTGATCCCCGCCGTGCTCACCCCCGAGATCGCCGCGATCGGCATCGCGCTCGGGCTGATGTTCTCGCTGCTCTGCTACCTGACGACGAACCTTTCCCCCGGCGGCATGATCACGCCCGGCTGGCTCGCGCTGACCCTGGTCGAGGACCTCCAGCACGCGGCGATGGTCGTCGGCGTCACGGTTCTCACCTACGTCTGCACCCTGCTGGTGCAGCGGTACGTGATCCTCTACGGCAAGCGGCTGTTCGCCGCCGTCGTGCTGATCGGCGTGGTTCTCCAGGGCGGGCTCACCATCGTCCTCACGCGCGAGTTCCCGCTGATGTACTCCAACCAGACCCTGGGCTTCATCGTGCCCGGTCTCATCGCCTACCAACTCGTACGCCAGCCCAAGGGCGCGACGCTCCTCGCCACCGGCTCGGTGACGTTGATGACGTACGTCGTCCTGACCGCCGGAATCCTGCTCGGCTTCATGCCGACGGCGTGACGGCGCCGACCACCACCGCGTTCTTTCCCCGGAGCTGATCGATCCCATGGCCACCAAAGCCAAGCGAACCTCCCGCCCCGTCCTACACGCGATCACGGTTGTCTCCCTGCTGGCCGCCAGCGGCTACCTGACCGTGGCGCTGCGCGCCGAGGAGCAGGCGAAAGTGCCCACCGTGCAGGCGGTCACCGACTCCCCCGAGCTCAAGAAGGCCGGGCTGGGCGACGCCCCCGGCGAGCGGACCTGGGAGCGGCTGAAGAACCCGGACCGCAGCGTGCTCCGGGGCGAGGACGGGCGGGTGCTCGCCACGTTCACCGACGGCTCCCGCACGGCGACGCTCACCGGACCGAGCCGCACCTTCGGTGAACCGGCCAACACCCGGAGCCAGGTGGTCACCGAGAACTGGGTACGGCTGATGCCCGAGCACTGGCGCAAGGGTGCCGAGAAGGAGCAGTGGTTCAAGGACTGGTTCGCCGAGTACTTCGGCAGCGAGGAGGACGACCTCTTCGCGCTGGCCTTCCAGTACGTGGAAGGGGCGCCCGTCAAGGAAGACGGCGAGGGCATCGCGTACGCGGGCGACGCGCAGTTCGGCCCGCTCAACCCCGAGAGCCGGGGTGGGGCCGATCTCCGGCTGGAGGACTCGGACTTCTACGACTACCTCGGCATCCCGTACACGTTCCGGGACGGGACCACGCAGTATCCCGAAGCCGGCCGGGCCCGCGCCGTCGACTGCTCCGGCTACATGCGGCTGGTGCTCGGCTACCGGGCCCGCTACCCCCTCGCCGCGAAGGACGGGGTCGGCGACGGCCTGCCGCGTACCGCGGACGCGATGGCGAGGTCCGACCTCGGCACAGATGTCATCGAGCTGAGCGGCGAGCCCCCGCTCTACGAGCGGCCCGACTCCACCAGCGTCCTGCAACCCGGTGACCTGGTCTTCTTCTGGCTGGACAGCCGCACCGGCAAGCGGCTGGACCACGTCGGCCTCTATCTCGGAGTGGACACGGACGGGCACAAGGTCTTCGTGTCCAGCCGGGAGGAGCTGAACGGTCCGACGATCGGGGACAAGGGCGGAACCGCGCGGCTGGACGGCAACGGTTACTACGCCACGGCTTTCCGGAGCGCCAAGCGCCTGTAGCGGCCCGCCCCGGCAGCGCTTCGCCAAGCGGACGGAGCGCGACGCGCGCCGGGAATTGGCACTCCGCTTGACCGAGTGCTAACCGAGGCATAGTCTCACCGTTGGCACTCTCCGCAGGGGAGTGCCAGGCGCGACGGGAAGGTCCGGCACCCGCGACGACGGATCGACCAGGTCGCCACCTCTAGACATAAGACCCCGTGAGATCTCCGAAGGGGGAGGTCGGATCGTGACGACCGCCAGCTCCAAGGTTGCCATCAAGCCGCTTGAGGACCGCATCGTGGTCCAGCCGCTCGACGCCGAGCAGACCACGGCCTCGGGCCTGGTCATTCCGGACACCGCGAAGGAGAAGCCCCAGGAGGGCACCGTCCTGGCCGTGGGCCCGGGCCGCTTCGAGGACGGAAACCGCCTGCCGCTCGACGTCAAGGTCGGCGACATCGTCCTGTACAGCAAGTACGGCGGCACCGAGGTGAAGTACAACAACGAGGAGTACCTCGTCCTCTCGGCTCGCGACGTGCTCGCGATCATCGAGAAGTAAGGCACCCCGCACGTCCGCGTGCTGATCCGCGCCCTGGTTCCCCGTCACAGACAGCCGGGGCAGCCAGGGCGCGGTTCGCTTGTCATACGCCCAAGAAGCCCTGAGAGGACCTCTCTACGCCATGGCGAAGATCCTGAAGTTCGACGAGGACGCCCGTCGCGCCCTGGAGCGCGGCGTCAACAAGCTGGCCGACACCGTCAAGGTGACGATCGGCCCCAAGGGTCGCAACGTCGTCATCGACAAGAAGTTCGGTGCGCCGACCATCACCAACGACGGCGTCACCATCGCCCGCGAGGTCGAGGTCGAGGACCCGTACGAGAACCTCGGTGCCCAGCTCGTGAAGGAGGTGGCGACCAAGACCAACGACATCGCGGGTGACGGCACCACCACCGCCACCGTGCTGGCCCAGGCCCTCGTGCGCGAGGGGCTGCGCAACGTCGCCGCCGGCGCCTCCCCGGCCGCCCTGAAGAAGGGCATCGACGCCGCCGTCCAGGCCATGTCCGCGGACCTGGTCTCCTCCGCCAGCCCGATCGACTCCAAGGCCGACATCGCTTCCGTCGCCGCGCTGTCCGCCCAGGACAAGCAGGTCGGTGAGCTGATCGCCGAGGCCATGGACAAGGTCGGCAAGGACGGTGTCATCACCGTCGAGGAGTCGCAGACCTTCGGCCTGGAGCTGGACTTCACCGAGGGCATGGCCTTCGACAAGGGCTACCTGTCGCCCTACATGGTCACCGACCAGGAGCGCATGGAGGCCGTCCTCGACGACCCCTACATCCTGATCACCCAGGGCAAGATCTCGGCCATCGCCGACCTGCTGCCGCTGCTGGAGAAGATCATGCAGGCCGGCGGCTCCCGCCCGCTGCTGATCATCGCCGAGGACGTCGAGGGCGAGGCCCTGTCCACCCTCGTCGTCAACAAGATCCGCGGCACCTTCAACGCCGTCGCCGTCAAGGCGCCCGGCTTCGGTGACCGCCGCAAGGCGATGCTGGGCGACATGGCCACCCTCACCGGCGGCACCGTCGTCGCCGAGGAGGTCGGCCTCAAGCTCGACCAGGTCGGCCTGGACGTCCTGGGCTCCGCCCGCCGCGTCACCGTCACCAAGGACGACACCACCATCGTCGACGGCGCCGGCAAGAGCGAGGACGTCGAGGGCCGCGTCGGCCAGATCAAGGCCGAGATCGAGGCCACCGACTCCGACTGGGACCGCGAGAAGCTCCAGGAGCGCCTCGCCAAGCTGGCCGGCGGCGTGTGCGTCATCCGCGTCGGCGCCGCCACCGAGGTCGAGCTGAAGGAGAAGAAGCACCGTCTGGAGGACGCCATCTCCGCGACCCGCGCCGCGGTCGAGGAGGGCATCGTCTCCGGTGGTGGCTCCGCGCTCGTCCACTCCTCGAAGGTGCTGGCCGACAACCTGGGCAAGACCGACGACGAGGCCACCGGTGTCGCCGTCGTCCGCCGCGCCGTCGTCGAGCCGCTGCGCTGGATCGCCGAGAACGCGGGCCTGGAGGGCTACGTCATCACCTCCAAGGTCGCCGAGCTGGACAAGGGCCAGGGCTTCAACGCCTCCACCGGCGAGTACGGCGACCTGGTCAAGGCCGGCGTCATCGACCCGGTCAAGGTGACCCGCTCCGCGCTGGAGAACGCCGCCTCGATCGCCTCCCTGCTGCTGACGACCGAGACCCTGGTCGTCGAGAAGCCGGCCGAGGAGGACGAGGCCGCCGCGGGCCACGGCCACGGCCACGCCCACTGAGCCACCCGCTCACCGGGCCGGCGCGCGCTCGCGCCGTCCGGCTCACGACAGGCCCTCACCCGCTGCCCGGGTGGGGGCCTGTCGGCTCTCCGCACCCCGTGCCGGGCCGTGCGCCCGGTGCGCGCCGCGCCCGAGCCGCGTCTAGCCGGGCATCTCCACCAGCCCGAGCTCGGCGAGCAGTCGGGCGTTGTCCCAGTTGAACCAGCCTTCCGCGATCTTGCCGTCGCGGAATCGGAACGTCACCTGGCCGGTGAGGCTGAACTCCTTGCCGGTGGGCGCCAGGCCCATGAACTCGCCGACGTGCCGTCCGGTGGCGGTGAACCGCACGCAGACCAGGTCGCCGTCGGCGGCGGCGCTGTCCACGGTGAACCGGGGCTCGAACGGGACGATCTCCCGGTTCAGGTTCTGCCGGAGCTGCTGGAGCCCGTGCACGACGCCCTCCGGGTTGGCCGGATCGTGCTCGGTGTAGTCCTCGTGGAAGTACTCCTCCAGGGAGGCGAAGTCGCGCTGGTTCAGCAGCTCCTCGAAGAGCTGCCGCGCCGTCCCCTTGTTCAGCTGCTCGTCGCGCACGACGTCGAGGTCCGTGAACTGCGGCATCTCGTCGCAGAGCGCGACCATCTCCTGGAAGATCCGGTCCGTCTCGGGCAGGTTCGAGTTCCGCATGGCCTCCTCGTAGGAGGGGAACTCGACGATCTCCACGAGGTGCGTGGAGCTGGAGCGGTCCTTGCCCACCATCGCGTGCGTCGCGGTGCGCTTGCCCCGGGTCGCCTCGACCCAGGAGTCCAAGAGCCTGTTCATGTCATCGACTCGGTTGGTCTTACAGTCGATGAGCTGGACGAATGTCATGACGGCCCCCTATTGGCCCATCATCGAAACAGTCGGACCATTCCAGGCTATGTCCGTCCCGGTCGGGTTTCCTGCCCAGCCGCGGGACGGAGAGGGCCGGTTCCGCGGCCCTCGCGCACCGCCCCCGCGCGAAACCTTCCCCACGCCCGGCGCCGGACCGGAGCCGGCGGCGCTACTTCGGCCCGTACTTGCGCCCCGACGTGGATGAGACCCGGCCCATCAGCCCGCGCGGCACCAGCTTGCTCGCGCCGAGCAGCGTCTTGTAGCGCGCGTCCGGGACCGAGAGCGTGCGGCCCCGGGCCAGGTCCCGCAGGGCGGCGTCCACCACGCGGTCGGCCTCCAGCCACATCCACCCCGGCACGTTCGACGTCGACATCCCGGCCCGCTCGTGGAACTCGGTGCGCACGAACCCCGGGCACAGGGCCATCAGCCGCACCCCCGAGCCCGCCAGGTCCTGGGCCGCGCCCTGGGTGAACTGCACGACCCAGGCCTTGCTGGCCCCGTAGGTGCCACGTGGCACGAACGCGGCGACCGAGGCCACGTTCACCACGCCCCCGCGCCCACGCCCGCGCATCGCCTCGGCCGCGGCCGAGGTCAGCCGCAGCACCGCCTCGACGTGCAGGCGCAGCATGCGCAGCTCGTCCTCCTCCGACACCTCCAGGTAGCGGCCCTTGGAGCCGAATCCGGCGTTGTTGACGAGCAGGTCGACCGGGTGGCGCCGGTCCGAGAGCCGCTCGGCGACCGCGGCGATGCCCTCCTCGGTGCTCAGGTCCGCCCGCAGGGTGGAGGCCTCGACGCCGTGCCGGTCGTGCAGCTCGGTCGCCTGCCGGGCCAGCCGCTCGCCGTCCCGGGCGACCAGGACCACGTCGTGCCCGTCCCGCGCCAGCCGCCGTGCGAACGCGGCGCCGAGACCGGCCGTCGCTCCTGTGATGAGTGCAGTCGTCATACCGCGAACCGTAAACGGCCGAGGCCGTCAACGCCCCGGCGGGCTCCCGTCTTTCGGACGCGCTCCCGCGCGGGTGCCGGTGAACGGCTCCGACCAGGCCTGGGCCTGCCCGTAGGAGGGCACGCCACCGAGGTCCGCCGCCCGCGTGGCGTCGTCGTCCAGGACGCCGCGCGCCACCTCGACCGCCTGGTGGACGGCCGCGCGGAAGAGCAGTGAGCCCGTGCTCACCCGGGCCACCCCCCAGGCGGCGAGCTCGGACACGCTCGGTCCACCGGGTGTGAACAGCAGGTTGAGCGGAGCCGCGCACGTCCCCGTCACCGAGCGCACGGCCCGCTCCCCCCGCAGCCCGGGGACGAAGAGGCCGTGCGCCCCCGCCTCCTGGTAGGCGCGCAGCCGGGCCTCCGTCTCGCCCTCGTGGCCGGGCAGCCAGTACGTGTCGGTGCGGGCGTTCACGAAGAGCGAGGGTGCCGAGCGGAGCACGGCCTGCAGCACGGCGCACTGGTGGGAGACGTCGGTGAGCGTGCCGTCCGGGCGTCCGTCCTCGATGTTCACACCCGCGATCCCGGCGCGTTCGAGCCGCGCGGCCAGGGCGGCCACGTCCTGCGGGTCCGTGCCGAAGCCGTTCTCGATGTCGACGGTCACCGGGACGGGCAGCCGGGCCAGGCTCCCGGCGAGCCGCAGCGTCTCCTCCCGCGCGGCACCCGCGGCGTCCGGCAGGCCCGCGGCACCGGCCACGCCGAGGCTCGTCGTCCCGACGGCGGCGAACCCGGCGGTCACGAGCGCGGCGGCGGAGGCGTGGTCCCACGCGTTGGGCAGCACCAGGGGTCTTCCGGGTCGGTGCAGGGCGCGGAACTCCTCGAACCGGCTCACCGGTCGAGCGCCTTGCGCCGTACGGACTCGGGCAGCGCGTCGCCGGCGGCGAGCAGCTCGGGGAGCAGTGCCTGCTCGGTGGTCATCGCCCGGAACATGAACGAGACGGTCACCTTGTGGTCGGGGCGGTGCACGACGTCGAGCGTGTCCCCCGCGCGGACCTCGCCCTCCTCGATCACGCGCAGGTACGGACCGGGGCGCCCGGCCTGGGTGAAACGCCTGACCCAGCCCCGCTCGTCGAGGTGCCCGGCGAACGTCCGGCAGGGGACGCGCACCGAGGACACCTCCAGCAGCGCGCCGTCGCCGATGCGCCAGCGCTCGCCGACCAGCGCCTCGTTCAGGTCGTAGCCGGACGTCGTCAGGTTCTCCCCGAACGCGCCGGAGGGCAGCTCGCGGCCCAGCTCGCGCCCCCAGGCGTCCAGGTCCTCCCGGGCGAAGGCGTACACCGCCTGGTCGTCCCCGCCGTGGTGCCGCAGGTCCCCGATGGCGTCTCCGGCGAGCCCGCTGCCGCCCGTCCCCCGCGGACCCGGCGCCGCGACCCGCACGGGGCCCGGCACCGGCACCTTGCCGATCCCCGTCAGCCCGCCCGGGGCGGAGGTGTGGTCGGACGTGAGCAGGGAGCCGAGATTCACCGAGAGTACGCGCATGCGGCCAGAGTAGATCGCGGGCCCGTACCCGCTGAGCCGCTGTCCGGTGGGCGATGTCAAAGGCGGCCTTATGGTTGAGTCATGCTCGAAGCCCGCCACCTGAGGGTGCTGCGTGCCGTCGCCACGACGGGCTCCTACTCCGCCGCGGCCCGGGAGCTGGGCTGCACGCAGCCCGCCGTGAGCCAGCAGATGCGTTCGCTGGAGCAGTCGGCCGGCACCCCGCTGCTCTACCGGGCCGGACGCGAGACCCGGCTGACCGAGGCGGGGGAGGCCCTCGTCCGGCACGGCGCCACCGTCCTCGCCTCGCTCACCGCCGCCGAGGAGGAGGTCGCGGCCATCGCCGGCCTGCGTGCCGGACGCGTGCGGCTCGTCTCCTTCCCCAGCGCCAGTTCCACGCTGGTGCCCGGAGCGGTGGCGGCGCTGCGCGCCGAGCACCCCGGCACCCGGGTGTCGCTCGTCGAGGCCGAGCCGCCGCGCTCCGTCGAGCTGCTGCGGGCGGGGGAGTGCGACGTCGCCCTGGCCTTCCGCTACCCGGACACCGCCGCGCCGGACGCCGCCGAGTGGGCCGACCTCGTCGTCCGGCCGCTGCTCACGGACCGGCTCGTGGGGCTCGTGCCCGACGGCCACTCCCTGGCCGGCGCACCGTCCGTCCCCTTCGCCCAGTTGGCCGGGGAGCCGTGGATCGCCGGGTGCCCGCGCTGCCGCCGCCACCTGGAGGAGGTCTGCGAGGCGGCGGGCTTCACGCCGCGCATCGACTTCGCGACGGACGACTACCCCGCCGTGGTGGGCCTGGTGGGCGCCGGGCTCGGCGTCGCCGTGCTGCCGGAGCTGGCCGTGGAATCGGTACGGCCCCGGGGTGCCCGCACGGTCGCCGTCACGCCCGAGGTGCGGCGGGAGGTCGTGGCCCTCACCCTCCCCGATCTCGCCCGCGTCCCCGTCGTGGCCGCCACGCTGGAGCACCTCGCGTCGGTCGCGGCCGGCGGCCCGGCCGAGCCCCCCACCCCCGGCTGACGCGCCCGGCCCGCCCGGGCGACGCGCCCGGCTGACCCAAACGGGGGACGGCGGTCTGGCCCGGAACACGCCGTACGGCCGAGGCGACACGCCCACCGGGGCGGAAAGCACAGCGAGGCCCACCCTCGCAAATACGTTTCTGCGAAGGTGTGCCTCGCCGCGGTTCGGGTCGGTGCTAGGTGCCCGCCGCCGCCTCGGACTGCTCGGAAGCCTGCGCGGACGGCGCCGGACGGTTCGTCGACACCAGGCGGTGCCGGGCCCGTCCCATCAACTCCTCGCGTTCGTCCTCCGTGAGTCCTCCCCAGACGCCGTACGGCTCCCGCACGGACAGTGCGTGGGCGGCGCACTGCGCCCGGACCGGGCAGCGCATGCACACCTCCTTCGCCGCCGCCTCACGCGCGCTGCGGGCCGCTCCGCGTTCCCCTTCCGGGTGGAAGAAGAGGGAGCTGTCGACACCGCGACAGGCGGCCAGGAGCTGCCAGTCCCACAGGTCGGCGTTGGGGCCCGGAAGGCGGGAGAAATCTGCCATTGCTCGTCCTCTCGGAGCGTTGCTGTGGCTGCTGGACGGGCTGGTCGGCGTGGTCTCCGGCGGCCCGTGGCCCGGGCGCCGGCCGGAACGGCCGCCGGGTGCCCGCGCTCTGTGGGTCGGGTGGGAGGACGGTCCGCCGACCGTCCATCCATCGAGTAGTCGTGTGAGTAGCTGTAAATATGACTCTTTGCGAATTTAGCCACGGACGCCACAAAGTGGAAGCAAAAGCGCCCAAATAGGGCACAGTGGTCCAAGGCGCGCTGCACGACGGGGTGCGCCCTGAGGGCGCTCCGGTCCGGTGCCGCGCGCGTCCTTCTGGGTGTTCACGCCCACACGTAGAGTGCTGGATGCGGGTGGAGTAGCCCGTAACTCTTTCGGGTGACCGTCGTTGAGAGTGCGGAGGCGGTTGGCAGAACAGCGAGAACCCCGGCACGCCGCCGGGGAGACGCCCCGCAAGGAGGGGCGGAAGGCGATCAACCGCACAGGTGACGATTCGTAACAGCCTGGAGGCACAAGGTGATGCGCATCAGCAGCGGGGGGCGGCCATGACTTCCGTCCTCGTTTGCGACGACTCTCCGCTCGCCCGGGAAGCGCTGCGCCGTGCGGTCGCGACCGTTCCCGGCGTCGAGCGCGTGACGACGGCGGCCAACGGCGAGGAAGTCCTCCGCCGCTGGGGAGCCGACCGCTCCGACCTCGTCCTGATGGACGTCAGGATGCCCGGCCTGGGCGGTGTGGAGACGGTCCGCCGGCTGCTCTCCGCCGACCCCGGCGCGCGCATCATCATGCTCACCGTCGCGGAGGATCTCGACGGTGTCGCCCTCGCCGTCGCCGCCGGCGCCCGCGGCTACCTGCACAAGGACGCCTCGCGCGCCGAGCTGCGGGCCACCGTGACGCAGGCCCTCGCCGACCCGACGTGGCGGCTCGCCCCGCGGCGGCTGCGCTCCGCGGAGATGGGTGCCGCGCCGACCCTGACCGCCCGGGAGATCCAGGTTCTCGAGGGCATGAGCCACGGGCGGTCCAACGCCGAGATCGGCCGTGAGCTGTTCCTCTCCGAGGACACCGTCAAGACCCACGCCCGGCGTCTGTTCAAGAAGCTGGGCGCCTCCGACCGCGCCCACGCCGTCGCCCTGGGCTTCCGCTGGGGCCTCGTCCGCTGACCGTCCGCCGCACCGTGGTCCGGGGGCGCGGCCACCCGCTCGTCCGGGTCCGCCCCGCCCCCGCCGGTCCCCGTCCTCCCCGCCCGGGCTCCGCACCAACGCGCGCGATGCCGCATCCTTGGTAGGTGACTCCTCTCCGGCCGGCGCCGGAGACGGGCCGGCGGCAGTCGGCCGGCACGGTGCGAAGCAACCCGAAAGGGGGAGGGCAGGCGGGATGGCCACGGGCGCACTCCGACATAACGCTTCAGGGCACAACCAGGGCCGCGGTGCGGCGGACGCCTCGGGCTCGGTGCACCATGGACCGATGCGCGACGACACCACAGCGGGCCCCGCCGTCGGGCCCCCGGACCGTGGTTCGGGCATCGGAGCCGTCGTGCGGCGCGCCGTCGAGGGGGACGAACAAGCCACCCACGACCTCCTGGCCCACGTCCACCCCCTCGCCCTGCGCTACTGCCGCACGAGGCTGAGCAGACTTCCCGGGGACGCCCGGCACTTCGTGGACGACCTCGCGCAGGAGGTCTGCCTCGCCGTGCTGTGCGCCCTGCCGCGCTACCGGGACACCGGCAAGCCCTTCGAGGCGTTCGTCGTCGCCATCGCCCAGCACAAGGTCGCCGACCTCCAGCGCGCCGCCATGCGCCACCCGGGATCGACGGCCGTGCCCTCGGACGAGATGCCCGAGCAGCCCGACGACAGCCTGGGGCCCGAAGAGCGCGCCCTGCTGAGCAGCGACACCGAGTGGGCCAAGAAACTCCTCGCCAACCTCCCGGAGCACCAGCGCGAGCTCATCCTCCTGCGCGTCGCCGTCGGCCTCACCGCCGAGGAGACGGGCCAGGTGCTCGGCATGTCCCCGGGGGCCGTCCGCGTCGCACAGCACCGCGCCCTGTCCCGGCTGCGCGCCCTCGCCGGGCAGTGATCCGGGCAGTCGGGTGACCAGCGTCATCCAGCCGTACTTTCACATGAACACGGGGTCCCCCGATTGGCCGTTAGCATGGGGGCACGTGCACGGGCAAGACCACCAGGGAAGGTGTCATGACTGACAACGTCGACGGAGTGCCTGAGAAATTCGCGCGGCTCGGGCTGACCTACGACGACGTCCTGCTGCTGCCCGGTGAGTCGGACATGGCCCCCCAGGACATCGACACCGCCTCGCATGTCTCCCGCAACGTCCGGGTGAACATCCCGCTGCTGTCCGCCGCCATGGACAAGGTCACCGAGGCGCGCATGGCCATCGCCATGGCGCGGCAGGGCGGCGTCGGCGTCCTCCACCGGAACCTGTCCATCGAGGAGCAGGCCGCCCAGGTCGACCGGGTCAAGCGCTCCGAGTCCGGCATGGTCACCGACCCCATCACCATCCGGCCCGACGCCACCCTGCGCGAGGCCGACGAGCTGTGCGGCCGGTTCCGCATCAGCGGCGTCCCCGTGACCGACGCGGCGGGCAAGCTCCTCGGCATCGTCACCAACCGCGACATGGCCTTCGAGCTGGACCGCACCCGCGAGGTGCGCGACGTCATGACGCCGATGCCGCTGGTCACCGGGAAGGTCGGCATCGCGCGCTCCGACGCCATGGAGCTGCTGCGCCGCCACAAGATCGAGAAGCTCCCCCTGGTGGACGACGAGGGCCGCATCAAGGGCCTCATCACCGTCAAGGACTTCGTCAAGGCCGAGAAGTACCCCAACGCCGCCAAGGACGCCGAGGGCCGCCTGCTCGTCGGCGCCGCCGTCGGCGTCGCCGGTGACGCCTACGAGCGCGCCCAGGCCCTCATCGAGAACGGCGTCGACTTCGTCGTCGTCGACACCGCGCACGGCCACTCCCGGCTCGTCGGGGACATGGTCGCCAAGATCAAGTCCAACCACGCCGGAGTGGACGTCATCGGCGGCAACATCGCCACCCGCGACGGCGCCAAGGCCCTCGTGGACGCCGGCTGCGACGGCATCAAGGTCGGCGTCGGCCCCGGCTCCATCTGCACCACCCGCGTCGTCGCCGGCATCGGCGTCCCGCAGGTCACCGCCATCTACGAGGCCGCGCTCGCCGCCCGCGAGGCCGGCATCCCCGTCATCGGCGACGGCGGCCTCCAGTACAGCGGCGACATCGCCAAGGCCCTCGTCGCCGGCGCCGACACGGTCATGCTCGGCAGCCTGCTCGCGGGCTGCGAGGAGTCCCCGGGCGAGCTGCTGTTCATCAACGGCAAGCAGTTCAAGTCCTACCGCGGCATGGGCTCGCTCGGTGCCATGCAGTCCCGCGGCGAGCAGCGCTCCTTCTCCAAGGACCGCTACTTCCAGGAGAACGTCAGCGGCGACGACAAGCTGATCCCCGAAGGCGTCGAGGGCCAGGTGCCCTACCGCGGCCCCCTCGCCGCCGTCGTCCACCAGCTCGTCGGCGGGCTGCGCCAGTCCATGTTCTACGTCGGCGGACGCACCGTCCCCGAGCTCAAGGAGCACGGCCGGTTCGTGCGGATCACCGCCGCCGGGCTCAAGGAGAGCCACCCGCACGACGTCCAGATGACCGTCGAGGCCCCCAACTACTCGCGGGGCTGAACCACCCCCCGGGTGCCTCCGCCGCCCGCCGTACGAGACGCGATGCGGCCCCCACGCCCCCGTGCGGGATACTGGGGGCCGCACAGCCGTAGGGAAGGGCAGCAGCAGTGACAGAGATCGAGATCGGGCGCGGCAAGCGCGGGCGCCAGGCATACGCCTTCGACGACATCGCCGTCGTGCCGAGCCGCCGCACGCGAGACCCGAAGGAGGTCTCCATCGCCTGGCAGATCGACGCCTACCGCTTCGAGCTGCCCTTCCTCTCCGCGCCCATGGACTCCGTCGTCTCGCCGCGGACGGCCATCCGCATCGGCGAGCTCGGCGGCCTCGGCGTCCTCAACCTCGAGGGCCTGTGGACGCGCTACGAGGACCCGGAGCCGCTGCTCGCGGAGATCGCCGAACTCCCCGAGGAGGCCGCGGGCCGCCGCCTCCAGGAGATCTACGCCGAGCCGATCAAGGAAGAGCTGATCGGCCGCCGGATCAAGGAGGTGCGGGACGCCGGCGTCATCACCGCCGCAGCGCTCTCCCCGCAGCGCACCGCGCAGTTCTCCAAGGCCGTCGTGGACGCCGGGGTCGACATCTTCGTCATCCGCGGCACGACCGTCTCCGCCGAGCACGTCTCCTCGGCCGCCGAGCCGCTGAACCTCAAGCAGTTCATCTACGAGCTCGACGTCCCCGTCATCGTCGGCGGCTGCGCCACCTACACCGCCGCCCTCCACCTGATGCGCACCGGCGCGGCCGGCGTCCTCGTCGGCTTCGGTGGCGGCGCCGCCCACACCACGCGCAACGTGCTCGGTATCCAGGTCCCGATGGCCACCGCCGTCGCCGACGTCGCCGCCGCCCGCCGGGACTACCTCGACGAGTCCGGCGGCCGGTACGTCCACGTCATCGCCGACGGCGGCGTCGGCTGGTCCGGCGATCTGCCCAAGGCCGTCGCCTGCGGCGCCGACGCCGTCATGATGGGCTCCCCCCTCGCCCGCGCCACCGACGCCCCGGGCCGGGGCCACCACTGGGGCATGGAGGCCGTGCACGAGGACGTGCCGCGGGGCAAGAAGGTCCACCTCGGCACCGTCGGCACCACCGAGGAGATCCTCACCGGGCCCTCCCACACCCCCGACGGTTCGATGAACTTCTTCGGCGCCCTCCGCCGCGCGATGGCCACCACCGGCTACTCGGACCTCAAGGAGTTCCAGCGCGTCGAGGTCACCATCGCCCCCAGCCGCTGAACACCTCCGGGGCCCGCCCGTCCGCACCGCCGCCGGGCGGGCCCCGCGCCGCGCCGGACGAACCGGGTCCGGGCCCGCTGCGCCGGGCCCGGACCCGGCGCGGCGCACAGCCCCCGGGGCCCAGGGCTCCGGGGGCTGTGGCGTCGTGGTCGGAAGGCGCTCCGGGGACGTCCGGGAACCTTTGCGGACGCCGCCCGCGGGCGAGGAGACGTCAGGCGACGTGAGGTGACGTCAGGGCTGCTGGGGGGCGCCCAGCAGCGGCGCCCGCACGGGGGCGGCGAGGCCGACGAAGACGACCATCTCATGGCCCCCGGGGTTCGTCTGCAGCGGCACCGTCTCCCAGTTGTTCGCCAGCCAGAGGTTGCCCGACGGGTCGATCTGAAGGCCCGTCACCCGGGAGAGGCCGTCACTGGTGTAGCCGGTGTCGGCCGGGGAGATCGCCTGACCGGTCCGGTGTCCGGGCGGGCAGGCGGAACGCCGTGCCCCGCAGAGCTGGGCCACCCGGTGCCCGCCGAAGTTGGCCACCCACACCGTGTCGTCGCCGTCCACGGCGATGCCCCAGGGCAGGAACAGACCGCCGTTGGAGAACGGCTGCTCCGGCGTCGAGCCGTCGGGCCGGATCAGCGTGACGGACGCCGCGTCCGCACCGTCCCGCGGGTCCACGCCCTCGGTGGGCGGACCGTCCCAGCGCGTGCCCTCGCAGGGCGGGTCGACCAGACCGGAGTTGGCGACCCACACGTTCCCCAGGCTGTCGGAGGCGATCCCCATGGGCGCGGTGATCCCACCGCCCTCGATCGTCCGCAGGGGGCGGCCGTCGGGGGCCATCAGCAGCACGTTGTCCGTGCGGTTCCCCGTGGCCCAGGCCCGGCCCCGGGCGTCGACGGTGACGTCGAAGGGCTTCACGAACGAACCGTCCTCGGGCGCGATGCGCCGGGCGCGCCACGGCTGACCGTCGGGGATCCGGGTGACGCTGCGTCCGCCGCAGTTGGCGACCCAGATGTTTCCGGCCCGGTCCGAGGCCATGCCCTGCGGCTGGTCGATGCCGCCCTGCTGCCACCCGTCGACCGGGGACAGCGGCATCCCGTCCTGTCGGAACTGGGAGACACTGTGGTTCAGTCTGTCCTGGTCGTAGTCGCAGCCCCGGCCCTGGAAGCCGAAGTTGCCCACCCAGACGTCGCCGCGGGTGTCCACCACGGTGCCGAACCCCGCGCCGTACAGGCCGCCGCCCCGGAAGGGGGAGCCCTGCGCGCTCTCACCCGTCGGCGTCAGCTTCGAGAGCTGCTCGCCCCCGCACACCGTTCTCCGGGGGTCGCGGCCGAAGTGGTAGTTGTTCCCGATCCAGGCGTTGCCCTCGGCGTCGAACGCGACGGTTCCCGGGCCGTCCAGCTCGTGTCCGTTGCCGTCGTAGCGCAGCGCCAGCGTCCACGCGTCCGGGGCCGCGCCGAGCGCGGGGGTGTAGGGCTGCCGCGTGCGGGACAGGGCGAAGAGTCCGGCTACGTCGTCCCCGGGGTGGTGCGCGATGTCCAGGGCGGCCTGGAAGGTGTCCCGGGGGAGTTGACCCCCGGTCGGCCGGGCCAGGCGGAAGAGCTCGCCGCAGGTCTCGCCCGCCACGCACCCGGCGAGGAGGTTCGCCAGCGAGTTGAAGGCCCGCAGGGTCGAGGTCTCCGAGCCGTTCGGCGGTGCCGCGAGCACCGGCGAGACCCGCCCGGTCTTGACGTCGGCGAGGTTGTGTGAGGTGCCCGCCGCGTTCTGCAGGCCCGGATGGGTCCCGGCGATGTCGGAGCCCTCGGCGAACTGCGCCATGGCGTACGCCGTCGCCACCGTCGTCCGCTCGTTGACGACGGTCGGGGTGGGCTGCGGTTCCGGCAGCAGCACCGACGTCAGCCGGACGGGACGGCGTCCCTCGCCGCCCGTGCGCCCCTGCGCCCCGCCGCTCCCGCGCACGGGCTCGGCGTCCGCGACGAGGTACAGCACCGCGTCCTCGTCCTTCGGACGCCGGTAGCGGACGGCGAACCGGCCCTCGGCGTCGCTCTCCGCACGTCCCAGCGCCTTCGCCTCACCGCCTCGGTGGTCTCCGGCCTGGTACAGGGTCACCCGGGCGAAGGGCACCGGGGAGGACCCGGTGCTCACGGTCCCGCGTTGCAGCAGTTTCCCGGGGTGGCCCTGTCCGGTGGCACTCAGTTCGGCCGAGGCGGCGGTGGCCGGCAGGGTGGCCAGCAGCGCTCCGAGCAGCGCGACGGCACTTCGACGCATGGTCAGGTGATCCTCTCCGTCCCGGAGCGGTTCCCCGGCCGGGGCGCTCCTCCGCCCGGCCGGCGCGGGACGTAGCGAGGCTGACACGCGACCACGGCGGCACTCCGGCTCTCGGCCTCGAACCGCCGGACTCCTCACCGGTTCGGCGGGCCGGGCCCCGGTGTTCCGCCCCGCCACGCGGCACCGGGGTCGTCCGGCCGTCCGGCCCGCCCGGGCCCTCAGCGCCCCGCGGGGGCGGAGCCGTCGGCGCACAGGCGCAGGGCCAGCTTCGGCAGACCGCGCAGCAGCTCCGGGTCGTTGGCGAGTTTGGCCAGGAGGACGGTGCCCTCCAGCTGGGCCACGATGGCGCGGGCCGTGGGGAGGGCGGCGGCCGGGTCGTCCGCGTCCAGGGCCGCGGCCACGAGCCCGGCCTGCTCCTCGAAGATCTCGTTCAGCCGCTCGCGGACCTCCGCCTCCCGTCCGCTGAGCTCCAGCGCGAGGTTGCCGAACAGGCAACCGCGCACCGAGCCCGTCCGCCGCTTGGCGTCCTCCTGCGCCTCACGCATGACGTCGAACAGCCGGGACAGCTGCTCGGCGAGTTCGGCGTCGGGGGCCAGCGCGGCCCGCCAGGCCACGCGCTCGTCCTCCCAGGTGGCGTCCACCGCGGCCAGGGTCAGCTCCTGTTTGGAGGCGAAGAAGTGGTAGAAGCTTCCCTTCTTCACCTCCGCGTGGGCGCAGATCTCCGCCACGCCCAGGGCGCCGTATCCGCGCTCGCGCAGCAGCTCTCCCGCGGTCTCCAGGAGCCGTTCCCGCGCGGTGCTGGTTCGTCCCATGGAGATCAGTATATGGCCGGTCAACTTTCCCGATGGGTGAACCGGGCTGGCAAATAGTTGACCGGTCGTCTATGTTCTTGACCGGGGCCCCGCCGGGCTCCGGCCACCCGCTCACAAGGGAGCTTCTTCAGCATGTCCGTACCTGTCCCCGCCGTTTCCGCCCCGGCCACGGTCGCCGTCGCCTACCACAGCGGCTACGGCCACACCGCCCGGCAAGCCGAGGCCGTCGCAGCCGGAGCCGCTTCGGTCGAGGGCGTCACCGCCCTCCGGCACGACGTGAGCGACCCTGATGACGCGCTGCTCGCCTCCCTGGACACCGCCGACGCGGTGATCTTCGGCTCGCCCACCTACATGGGCAGCACCTCCGCCGTCTTCCAGCGCTTCGCCGAGGCGACCGCGTCCCGCTGGCAGGAGCAACGCTGGTCCGGCAAGCTCGCCGCCGGCTTCACGAACTCCGCCGGCGTGAACGGCAACAAGGACAACACCCTGATGGCCCTCGCCGTCTTCGCCGCCCAGCACGGTATGACCTGGGTCCCGCTCGGCCTGCTGCCCGGCGGTGAGTACTCGGCCGCCGGGACGCCCGACGACCTCAACCGGCTCGCCGGCTTCACCGGTGCCATGGCCCAGTCACCGTCCGACGCCGGGCCCGAGGACGCCCCCCGCCCCGGTGACCTGCGCACCGCCGAGCACCTCGGCGCCCGCGTCGCCCGCGCCGCGCTCACGCTCGTCCACGGTCGCGCCGCCCTCGCCGAGCGGGTGCCCGCGTGACCGCCGCACGACCGGTGCCGCTCCCGGAAGGACTGCGGCTGCGGTACCCCATCGTGCAGGGGCCCTTCGGGGGCGGGCTGTCCACCGTCGCCCTCGCCGCCGCGGTCGCGGACGCCGGGGGGCTGGGCGGCTATGGCGCCCACATCCTCACGCCGGACGACATCACCGCCACCGTCAAGGCCCTCCACGCCGCCACCGACGGCCCCTTCGCCGTCAACCTGTGGGTGCCGCAGGAGGGCGAGGAGACCCGGCCGTCCGCCGCCGAGACCGCCCGCCACCTGGAGCGGCTCCGCCCCTACTACCGGGAACTCGGCATACCCGAACCGGATCTCGGGCCGGAGAGCGGGCCACCGGTGCCGGGGTTCGCCGAGCAGCTCGACGCCCTGCTGGCCGCCTCGCCGCCGGCGGTCAGCTTCGTGATGGGCGTGCCGCCGAGAGAGGCGGTGGACCGCGCGCGGCGACAGGGCACCGTCGTGATCGGCACCGCCACGACGGTGGCGGAGGCCGAGGCGCTGGAGGCCGGCGGGGTGGACGTCGTCGTCGCCTCCGGGGCCGACGCCGGTGGACACCGCGGTGCGTTCCTCAGGCCGCTGCGGGAGTCTCTGGTCGGCACGCTGGCCCTGGTCCCGCAGGTGGTCGACGCCGTGTCGCTGCCGGTGATCGCGGCCGGTGGCATCGGCGACGGACGCGGTGTCGCGGCGGCCCTCACCCTCGGGGCGAGCGCCGTCCAGATCGGCACCGGCTTCCTCGCGACCGACGAGGGCGGGGCGGCGGCCGCGCACCGTCGGCTCCTGGGCACGCCCGAGGCCCGCTCGACGGTGCTCACACGGCTGTTCTCCGGCCGTCACGCGCGGGGCATCCCCAACCGCGTCGTGCGGGAACTGGCCGACGCCGAGGACGCGGTTCCCGCTTACCCGGTGCAGAGCGAACTCATGCAGCCACTGCGACGGGCGGCGGCGGAGCGCGGGCGGCCGGAGCTCATGAGCCTGTGGGCGGGACAGGCCGCGGCGCTGGCCACCGGCGGTGGTGCGGCGGCGTATCTGGACCGCCTCGTGCGGGAGGCCGGGGAAGCCCTGGGGCGTCCGCTGTAGCGCCTGGGCGTCCAGGGCTGGCCCGGCCTCACCCGCGCCAGCCCTGGACGAGGCGGCGGCCCATGGCCGGACACCGGGCGGGGGAGGAAGGGTCGACGGGTGTCAGGAGAGGGCCTTGGCCAGGCGGCGGAGGCCCTCCTCGATCTCCTCGGGGGAGTGGGTGGTGAAGGACAGGCGCAGGGCGCTCGGGTCGGGCGGGCCGGTGAAGAACGGGGCGCCGGGCACGTAGGCGACCTCGTACTCGATCGCGGTGTGCAGGAGTTCGGCGGCGTCGCGGTCATCGGGCAGGGTCGCCCACACGAACATGCCGCCAGCGGGCCGGTTCCACCGGCTGCCCGCCGGGAGCGCGGCGGGCAGTCCGTCGAGGAGGGCGTCGCGGCGGGCCCGGTAGGCGTCGCGGACGGTCCGGACGTGCGCGTCCAGGTCGTTGTCGCGCAGATAGCGGGCGGCCACGGCCTGGTCGACGGTGGAGGTGTGGAGGTCGGCCGCCTGCTTGGCGATGACGCAGGGCTGGCGCAGCGGAGCGGGGGCGCGGAGATAGCCCAGGCGCAGTCCGGGGGCCATGAGCTTGGAGAAGGAGCCGAGGAGGATGACGCGGTCGGACGCGGCCGGGGAGGCGGCGATCCAGGGCACCGGCTCGCCGTCGTAGCGGAGTTCGCCGTAGGGGTCGTCCTCGACGATCCAGAGGCCGTGCCGGGCGGCGGTCTCGGCGACGGCGGTGCGGCGCGCGGCGGGGAGCGTGCGTCCGGTGGGGTTCGAGAAGGTGGGGACGAGGTAGAGCAGCCTGGCCGGCTCGCGGGCGGCGATCTCCTCCAGCGCCTCGGGGATGATGCCGTCGTCGTCGGTGGGGACGGGGACGACGCGGGCCTCGGCGAAGTCGAAGGTCTGGAGGGCGGCCACGTAACACGGGTCTTCGACGAGGACGACGTCACCGGGTTCGAGGGTGGCGGTGGTGACGACGTTCAGGGCCTGCTGGGAGCCCGTCGTGACCACGATCTCGTCCGCGCCGGTGGGCAGCGCGCGGGCGGTGAGGCGCCCGGCTATGACCTCGCGCAGGTCGGCGTCGCCCTCGGAGGTGGAGTACTGGAGGGCGCGGCGGGGCTGTTCGGTGAGAACGCGGTCGAAGGCGGCCCGGAGGCCGTCGACGTCGAACAGTTCCGGGGCGGGCAGCCCTCCGGCGAAGGAGATGACCTCGGGGCGTGCGGTGAGCGCGAGGAGGTCCCGGACGGGGGAGGAGGCGACGTTGGCGAGCCGGGAGGCGACTGCGGGCGGCGGGACGGCAGGCGACATGCCGCCAGCATATGGAGACGGGCTGTGCTGTCCAGCCAGTTGAATGCTCAATTCCCCTGAATCTGGGGCTGGTTGTTCGTGTTGGCGGGGCCCGCTGGCCCGGTTCGGGGTGGTCAGAGGCGATGGGCCGTGCCGGTGGGCGTGGTGCCCCGGGTGTCCAGGAGGAGCTGGGCCTTGGCGGCGAGCCCGGCCAGGTCGTAGGTGCGGTGCGGCTGGAGCAGGAGGGTGAGGTCGGCGGCCCCCGCGGTGTCGTAGAGGCTGTCGGCGCGGGGGATGGGGCGGCCGGCGACGCGCCACTGGTGGACGTGCGGGTCGTGGTAGCTGAGTTGGGCGCCGAGTTCGAGGAGCCGGGTGGCGATCTCGCGGGCGGGGGAGCCCGTCTCGTCGGGGAGGTCGGGCTTGTAGGTGACGCCGAGGAGGAGGACGCGGGCGCCGCGGGCCGACTTGCCGTGCTCGTTCAGCAGCGTCGTGGCCCGCTGGATGACGTACCGGGGCATGCGTTCGTTGACCTCGCGGGCCAGCTCGACGAGGCGCAGCGGGTGGCCGAGGGTGCGGCCTTGGCGGGCCAGGTAGTTGGGGTCGATGGGGGCGGTGTGGCCGCCGACGCCGGGGCCGGGCCGGAAGGGTGCGAAGCCGAAGGGCTTCGTCTCGGCGCAGCGGATGACGTCCCACAGGTCGACGTCCAGGTCGTGGCAGAGGATCGCCATCTCGTTGGCGAGGGCGATGTTGAGGTGGCGGTAGTTGACCTCCAGGAGGTGCGTCGTCTCGGCCTCGCGCAGCCCCCGTGCGCGGACGACCTTGTCGGTGAGGCGGCTGTAGACGGCGGCGGCGGCCTCGGTGCAGGCGGGGGTGTAGCCGCCGATGACGCGGGGGACGGCCGCGTAGCGGAACGCGCGGTTGCCGGGGTCCAGGCGGGCCGGGCAGACGGCCAGGTGGAAGTCCCGCCCCGCGCGGAGGCCGGAGCCCTCCTCGAGCAGGGCGCGGATCTCCGTCTCGGTCGTGCCCGGGTAGACGGCCGACTCGACGACGACCGTGGTGCGGGGGCGCAGGTGCGCGGAGAGCGTCGTGGCGGCGGCGCGGACGGCGCCCAGGTCGAGCACGCCGTCGCCGCCCAGTGGTGTCGGGGCGCACAGGAGGGCGGTGCGGACGCGGCCGAGGGCGGCCGGGTCGCCGGTGGGCCGGAAGCCGGTGGAGAGCATGCGGCGGATGTCGGCGGCGGTGAGGACACCGGGGTGCGGTGGACGGCCCGCGGCCAGGTCGGCGACGACGGCGGGGTCGGGGTCGTAGCCGAGGGTTCCGATGGACGCCGCTGTGGCCGCCTGGGCTGCGGGGAGGCCGAGATGGCCGAGGCCGAGAACGGCGAGATCTGCGGGCATGGCGACGAGTCCCTTCCCCTGATGTGTGTCCCCTGGCGGTCTGCATGACTCTGCATGATGAGCCGTTACGTCAGGTTAAGCGCATATATGACAGATATGGTGGATTGCGCGGGCTGTGGACAGTGCGAGGGTCAGCGTCGGTGCCATGGGGGAACATCGACGTGTAGGCCCCGGGACGGTGCGACACCACGGGAGGCAGCGGTGAGGACAGCGACGCTTGGGCCGGTCGAGAGGGCGGAGTCCCTCGCCCGGATGGCCGAACGAGAGCTGGACGTTCTGGTGGTGGGCGGCGGCATCGTCGGCGCGGGTGCGGCCCTGGACGCCGCCACGCGCGGGCTGTCCACCGGCATCGTCGAGGCGAGGGACTGGGCCTCGGGCACGTCCAGCCGGTCCAGCAAGCTCATCCACGGCGGCCTGAGATATCTGGAGATGCTGGACTTCGCGCTGGTCAGAGAGGCGCTGAAGGAGCGGGGGCTGCTGCTGGAGCGCATCGCGCCGCACCTGGTGAAGCCCGTACCGTTCCTGTACCCGTTGCAGCACAAGGGCTGGGAGCGGTGGTACGCGGGATCGGGCGTGGCCCTGTACGACGCGATGTCGGTGTCGTCCGGGCACGGTCGCGGGCTGCCCCTCCACCGGCACCTCAGCCGGCGCCGGGCGCTGCGGGTGGCCCCGTGCCTGCGCAAGGACGTGCTGGTGGGCGCGTTGCAGTACTACGACGCCCAGGTGGACGACGCGCGGTACGTGGCGGAGCTGGTGCGGACGGCGGCGTCCTACGGCGCCCTCGCGGCGAACCGGGCACGCGTCGTCGGCTTCCTGCGCGAGGGGGAACGCGTTGTCGGAGCCCGGGTCAGGGACGCCGAGCTGGGCGGGGAGTTCGAGGTACGGGCACAGCAGGTCATCAACGCCACCGGGGTGTGGACGGACGACACCCAGGGCCTGATCGCGGAGCGCGGCCAGTTCCACGTGCGGGCGTCCAAGGGCATCCACCTGGTCGTTCCGCGGGACCGGGTGAACTCCTCGACAGGGCTGATCCTGCGCACAGAGAAGAGCGTGCTGTTCGTCATCCCCTGGGGGCGGCACTGGATCATCGGTACGACGGACACCCGCTGGGAGCTGGACAAGGCGCATCCGGCCGCGTCCAGCGCCGACATCGACTACCTGCTGGAGCACGTCAACACCGTGTTGTCGACGCCGCTCACGCGGGACGACGTGGAGGGCGTGTACGCCGGCCTGCGGCCGCTGCTCGCGGGCGAGTCGGAGGCGACGAGCAAGCTGTCGCGGGAACACACCGTCGCCCACCCGGTGCCGGGCATGGTGGTCATCGCGGGCGGCAAGTACACGACGTACCGGGTGATGGCCAAGGACGCGGTGGACGAGGCCGTGCGCGGGCTGGACCACCGGGTGGCCGACTGCTGCACCGAGGACGTCCCGCTCGCCGGGGCCGAGGGCTACCACGCGCGGTGGAACGCCCGCGCCCGGATGGCCGCCCGGGCCGGGCTGCACGTGGCCCGGGTCGAGCATCTGCTGAACAGATACGGAACGCTGGCGGAAGAAGTCCTCGACCTGATCGCGGCGGACCCCCGGCTGGGCGAACCGCTGCCCGCCGCCGACGACTACCTCAAGGCCGAGATCGTCTACGCCTGTTCGCACGAGGGCGCCCGGCACCTGGACGACGTGCTCACGCGGCGCACGCGCATCTCCATCGAGACCTTCGACCGGGGCACGCGCAGCGCGCGGGAGTGCGCGGAGCTGATGGCCGAGGTTCTGGGCTGGGACGCGGAGCACGTGGAGCGCGAAGTCCGGCACTACGAGAAGCGGGTGGAGGCCGAACGCGAGTCCCAGCTCCAGCCCGACGACCAGACGGCGGACGCGGCGCGGCTCGGCGCCCCGGAGATCGTGGACGGCTGACGGGCGGCCCCGCGGCGCCCACGGCACGGGCCCCTGCGTCGGCCTGCGCTCGGCCCCTTGCGGCGGCCCGTCCCCTCGCGGCGGCCCGCCCCCTCGCGGCGGCCCGCGACGGCCTCGCTCCGGTCCTCGGTCACCACCACCCTTTCCCGTCGGGGCTGTTCCGTTCCCTCCCCGGGCATGGGGGACAATGAGGCGACTTGCTGGGCGGGCGATCGCGAGGGGAAGCATGGGCGAGGACGACGGCAGGACGGCCAGGGCCGACGCCGCCACCGGGGACACGGCCGCGGGCGCCGCCACCCGTGGGGAGGGCTCCGAGCGTAACGACGCCGTCGACGCCCGGCAGGTTGCCCGGAGCGCGGAGCCCGCGGCCAGGGGCACGGCAGCCAGGGGCACGGCCAACGGCGCTGACGGAGAGTCGGCGGCGGCCCCCGCCCACCCCCCGCCCGCCCCGGGCCGGGTGAGCGACGCGTCGGACACCGCGCGTGCTGAGGACGCCGGGGGCGCCGAGGACGCGGCGGGCGCTGACGACGCCTCGGGCGCGGACGACGCCGCGACGCCCGCCAAACCGGAGGCCGCGGCACCGGAGACGACGGAGGCCGCCGACGACGCCGAGCCCGACGCCCGGCCCGAGGCCGCCGACGAGGCGCCGGGGTCCGACGCCCCGTCGGGCCGGGAGCCGGAGGCGGCCAAGCCGGTCACCGCCGCGCCGGGGCGGGAGACGGGCCGGCTGCTCGCGGGCCGCTACCGCCTCGGCGGCGTGCAGGGCCGCGGCGGCATGGGCACCGTGTGGCGGGCGCGGGACGAGATCCTGGGCCGCACCGTCGCGGTGAAGGAGCTGCGCTTCCCCTCCGACATCGACGAGGACGAGAAGCGCCGCCTCATCACCCGCACCCTGCGCGAGGCGAAGGCCATCGCCCGCATCCGCAGCGGCAGTGCGGTCACCGTCTTCGACGTCGTCGACGAGGACGACCGCCCGTGGATCGTCATGGAGCTGGTCGAGGGCCGCTCCCTGGCCGACGTCATCCGCGAGGAGGGCCCGGTGACGCCGCGTCGGGCGGCCGAGATCGGCCTGGCCGTCCTGGGCGTCCTGCGCGCCGCGCACCGGGAGGGCATCGTCCACCGGGACGTGAAGCCGTCCAACGTGCTCATCGAGCAGGACACCGGCCGCGTCGTGCTGACGGACTTCGGCATCGCCAAGGTCGAGGGCGACCCATCGGTGACCTCCACCGGCATGCTCGTCGGCGCGCCCTCCTACATCTCCCCGGAGCGGGCGCGCGGCGGGCGCCCCGGCCCGCCCGCCGACATGTGGTCGCTGGGCGGCCTCCTCTACGCGGCCGTCGAGGGCACGCCGCCCTACGACAAGGGCTCGGCGATCGCCACGCTCACCGCCGTCATGACCGATCCGCTGGAACCGCCGCGCAACGCCGGTGAGCTGGAGGAGGTCATCTACGGGCTGCTGCTGAAGGACCCGGCCAAGCGGCTGGACGAGGCGGGGGCCCGCGCGCTGCTCCAGGCCGTGCTGGACGCCCCCGAGGAGCCCGGCCCCGCGGGGCCGGGCGGGACGCGGACGGTCGCGCTGCCCGCGGCCAAGCTGACGAAGGGCGAGCGGGCCTCCGGTGCCGCCGCCTCCGGCGCCCCTGCCGCCGCCGGGCGCGAGGAGACGAGCGCCGCCTCGGCCGGGAAGGGCGAGCCGAAGCGCCAGCCGCTCGCCGCGTTCGTCACCACGGCCGGCCGCTCGGGGGAGGGCGCGGGTGACGGCGGCTCACGGCGGCGGCCGTCCGGTGCCGTCATCGCGGCGATCGTCGTCGTCCTGGTCGGGGTGCTCGGCGCGGTGCTCGCCTTCACGCTCAACAGCGGCGACGGTGACGACCCGTCCGGCAAGGACGACGCGTCGTCGAGCGGCGTCACCTCCGGCGGCGACGGCGGCGGCTCCGGCGACGGTGGCACCGGCGGAGGGGACGGCAACACCGACGGCGAGAGCGGTTCCGAGGGAGGCGCCGGGGACGACGGTGCGAACGGCGGCGAGGACGCGGGCGGCACCGGCGATCCGGGCAGCGGCGAGGACGGGGGCGGCAACGACGAAGAGCCCGGCAACGGGCTGCCCGACGGCTACACCATGGTCACCGACGACCGCTTCCACTTCTCCATGGCCATGCCCGAGGGCTGGAGCCGCGTCGGCATAGCCGGCCGGAACTCCGGCGGGATCTACGCGGCCGAGAAGGGCGGCGTTCCCAGCGTCCAGGTCGACTACACCAGCAGCCCGACGGACAGCGCCATGTCGGCGTGGGAGCTGCTGGAGAAGGCGGTCAAGGGCAACTTCCGCGACTACTCGCTCGTCGGCATCGAGCCCGTCACGTGGCGGGACTACCCGACGGTCGCCGACTGGACGTACGAGCACACCCGCGACGGCCAGCGGCTGCGCTCGCTCAACCGCGGCTTCCGCGTGGACGCCGGACGCGGGCACGCCATCCTCATCACCTGCCGGGCCGACGCCTGGGACGGAGAGGAGTGCCGGACGCTGCGCGAGACGGCGTTCGCGACCTTCAAACCCGAGGAGAAGTAGAGGGGACGGGGAAGTGTACGGGGGTGGACAAGCGTGGGACGCGAGGGCCCGGGTGTGCGCCGGTTGCGCGGTCGCATGCTCCGCCGAGTGCGCCGAGGTGTCCCGCGGCGCCCCGACAGCACGTATCGTGAAAGGCCGGAGACCGTAAGCATCCGCAATCGGGCCGCCACGGAGCGCTTCTGACGGTCTCGGCGCGGTGTGGTCCGCCTGGTGGGGAGGCGTCGTGGACGAGTTCGCGGGTCGGCTGCTGGCCGGCCGCTACCGCCTGCCCCGGCCGTCGCCGGAGGACCACGAGCTGTGCGAGGCCGTCGCCTACGACACGGCCAGCGGTCAGGAGGTCCTCGTCCGCCAGGTGCCGCTGCCGGAGGTGGTGGACGCGGAGGTGCTCGGGGAGCCGGGCACCGCAGGCTGGCCGCGGTCGCGGGCGACGCGGGAGCCGGGCGACCCGGCGGTGCGCCGCGCCGTGGACGCGGCCCTGGCCGCCGCCCGGATACCCGACCACCCCCGGCTGGACCAGGTCTTCGACGTCTTCGTCGAGGACGACGGCCTGTGGATCGTCAGCGAACTCGTCGCGGGCCGGACGCTCGCCGCCGTCATCGCGGACGGCCCCCTGACCCCGCACCGGGCCGCCGAGATCGCGGCCGACCTGCTGGCGGGCCTCAGCGCCGTGCACACCTACGGCTGGACGCACCGGAACATCACCGCACGGTCCGTGCTCGTCTGCGACGACGGGCGCGCCCTGCTCACCGGCCTCGCCTCCGGAGCGGCGGAGGAGGCCCTGTGCGGGTACGACCCGCTGCCGACGGAAGGCCCGATGGCGCCGGACGTCGACGAGCCGTCGCCCGAACAGCCCGCCCGGGACAGTGGCCCCGGCCCCGGCCCCGGCTTCGAGCCCGAGGAGCGGCCCCGGCCGGAGCCCGAGCCGGAGCCGGAGCGTCGGCGCGCGCAGTACGGTCCCTGGGGCGGTGACAAGCCCGGGCCGGCCGCCCATCGCTCCCCACTCCCGCCGCTGCCGCCCGAGTACACCTACGCCGAAGCCGGACGGGACGCGGGCCATGACGACGTGCCGCACGACGCGTACGCCGAACACGACGCGTACGGCGTGCCGTACGGGGACGCCGACACCGCGCCGGACGTCTGGGGCGAGCCGGAGCCGGAGCCCTGGTCCGAGCCGGTGACGCCGGGCCGCTACCGGGGCCCGGAGACGGCACTGGCCGCCGAACGGGCCCGGCAGGCCCGGATGACGACGGTCGGCCCGGTGACCGAGCGCTGGGCGCCGGAGCAGGCCGGCCCCGTCCACGAGAACTGGCGGCTGGCGCCGCCCGTCGGCCCGGCGGCGGACCTGTGGGCCGTCGGCGCCCTGCTCTACCGTGCGGTGCAGGGGCACGCCCCCTATCCCGAGGACAGCGTGCCGGAGCTCGTGCAGATGGTGTGCGCGGAACCGCCCGCGTTCGCCGAGGAGTGCGGCCCGCTGCGTCCCGTCATCGAGTCGCTGCTGCGTCAGGACCCGACGGAGAGGCCGCAGTTCGAGGAGCTGTGCGGCTGGCTGCGTTCGCTTATCCGCTCGGCGCCCGAGCCGGACGCCGGCCGTAACCTCGTCACGGCGCACCCGTCGCTCACCTCCGGGCGCCGCACGGACCCGCGGCGGCTGCCCATCCTGCGGCTGCGGGGGGAGTTGGTGCGGCGCAGGCGGACGGAGAAGCGGCCGGTGCCGGTGCCGAGGTCGCGCCACCGGGGCGGCCGGTCCCGGCGGCCCCGCAGCCCGCGTCGGCTGGGGCTGCTGCTGCTCGGTGCCGTGCTGCTGGGGCTGGTCTCGGCCGTCACCGCGGCGGCGCTGCTGATGCCGCCCGCCGACCCGTCCGACCGGAACCGGCCCGGCTCGGTCGGCGAGGTGCCGGGCGAGCGGCCCCGGGAGGAGCAGGACCCGCCGCCGGGCTCGCCGGAGCCGGGCGCCTCGGAGGACGCCGAGCCGCCGGAGGAGGAGCCCGAGCCGGGGCAGTCGTCGGAGACGCCGCAGTCCGGGGAGCCGGACGGCGAGGAGCAGGCCGTGCCGGACGGCTACGTCCTCCACCGCGATCCGGCCGGGTTCCAGATCGCCGTGCCGGAGGGATGGACGCGGGGGCGTACGAGCAACGGGCAGGTCCGGTTCAGCCAGGGCGCGCTGCAACTGGTCGTCGTGCCCGGCCGGGACGGGACGGGGACGTACGGGACGGACCCGCGCGAGTACCAGCTCGCCGATGAGCCCGAGCTCGCCGACTACCGCGAGTCCACCGCCTGGAAGACGGTGAGTGGGGTCCGCAGCATCACCGTAGGCGACACGGCGATGGCGGAGGGCGAGTTCGTCTGGGAGTCGGGCGGGCGGCGGACGCTCGTGCGCAACCGGGCGATGCTGCTGGGGTCCAAGTACCACGTCGTGCTGGTGCGGGGCCCCGAGGACCGCCGGGCCGAGATCGACGCGCACTTCTCCCAGGTCGTCGACACGTACCGCGCCACGGGCTGACCGGCTGCGACGCCCTTGGCCGCCGGGCCGCCGACGCCCTTGGGCGCTGGGCCGCCGACGCCCTTGGTCGCCGGTCGGCCAGGCCGCCGTGACGCGGCACTCGCCCCGCCGGGACGGCGCGTCCGGCCTCGCTCGGACGGGTGAACGATTCACGCCAGTGATTACTGGCAGATTTTGCAAAAACAGTGTTACCGCCGGGTACCCAATCGCTTTCCCGGGCCGTACCCTCCCCTCTATGACGGACTCCCAGCACAGGAACCCGGTCGCCGCTGCGCCCGCCGGCGCCCGTGGCGCCGCCGACGTCGTCACCCCGGAACTCCTCGCCCGCCTCACCCGCGACGTCCGCGGCTCCGGCCGCACCGCGTCGCACACCCCGCTCACCGGCGACCGCCTGGCCGAGCTGCCGGAGTCCACCCCCGAGGACGTCGCCACCGCCTTCGAGCGGGCCCGCGCGGCCCAGCGCGCCTGGGCGGCCCGGCCCGCCCGTGAGCGCGCGGCCGTGCTGCTCCGCTTCCACGACTCCCTCCTCCGCCGCCAGGCCGAGGTCCTCGACCTCATCCAGCTGGAGACGGGCAAGGCGCGGCTGCACGCCCACGAGGAGATCCAGGCCGTCTGCCTGGCCGCCCGGCACTACGGCCGCAAGGCCCCCGCCTACCTGGCGCCCAAGCGCCACGCCGGCGCCGTCCCGCTGCTGACCCGGACCCGGCAGCTGCGCCAGCCGCGCGGTGTCGTCGGCATGATCTCGCCGTGGAACTACCCGCTGGAGCTGAGCGTCGGCGACGCGTTGCCCGCCTTCGCCGCGGGCAACGCGGTCGTCATGAAACCGGACACCGAGACCGCGCTCACGGCCCTGTGGGCCCGGGACCTCATGGTCGAGGCCGGCATGCCCGCCGACGTCTGGCAGATCGTGATCGGCGAGGGACCCGTCGTCGGCCCCGCCGTCGTCGAGCGCGCCGACTACGTCTCCTTCACCGGCTCCACCCGCACCGGCCGCGAGGTCGCCCAGCGCGCCGCGGCCCGGCTCGTGGGCAGCACGCTGGAGCTGGGCGGCAAGAACGCCATGATCGTCCTGCCCGACGCCGACCTCGACAAGGCCGCCGCCGGGGCCACCCGCGCCTGCTTCTCCTCGGCCGGCCAGCTGTGCATCTCGATCGAGCGCCTCTACGTGCACGCCTCCGTAGCCGACTCCTTCGTGGAGAAGTTCGTCGCCCGCACCCGGGCCATGCGGCTCGGCGCCTCCCTCTCCTTCGGCGCCGACATGGGCTCGCTCGTCTCCGAGGCGCAGCTGGGGACCGTCTCCCGGCACGTCGACGAGGCCGTGGCCAAGGGCGCCACCGTCCTCGCCGGCGGGACCGCCCGCCCGGACATCGGCCCGCTGTTCTACGAGCCGACCATCCTCGAGGGCGTCCAGGAGCCCATGAGCGTCTGCACCGAGGAGACCTTCGGCCCCGTCGTCTCCATCTACCGCTACTCCGATCCGGACGAGGCGGTCGCCCAGGCCAACGCCACCCCGTACGGCCTGAACTCCAGCGTCTGGTCCCGCAGCGCCCGCTCGGCCTGGGACGTCGCCGCCCGGCTGCGTACCGGCACCGTCAACATCAACGAGGGGTTCGCCCCCGCCTACGGCAGCGTGCAGGCACCGATGGGCGGCATGGGCGACTCCGGGCTCGGCCGCCGCCACGGCTCCGAGGGCATCCTCAAGTTCACCGAGGCCCAGACCATCTCCCAGCAGCGTCTGCTCCCGATGGCGCCCTCCCTGGGCATGTCCGACGCCCAGTACGCGGCCTTCATGTCCCGCTCCCTGAAGGCCCTCAAGGCGCTCCGCTTCCGCTGAGCCCCCGTTCCCGAGCCGTCGTCCCCCCTCTTCCGCCTCTTCCGCCTCGGAGGTACCCGTGTCCCAGGACGAGTCCGTCCGCACGCCGTCCCCGTCCTCGTCGTCCGCCGACGACGGTTACGACTACGACGTCATCGTCGTCGGCTCCGGCTTCGGCGGCTCCGTCACCGCGCTGCGGCTCTCCGAGAAGGGCTACCGCGTCGGCGTCCTCGAAGCCGGACGCCGCTTCGACCGGGAGACGCTCCCGAAGAACTCCTGGGACATGAAGAACTACCTGTGGGCCCCGGCCCTCGGGCTGTACGGCATCCAGCGCATCCACCTGCTCAGCAACGTCATGATCCTGGCCGGAGCCGGGGTCGGCGGCGGCTCCCTCAACTACGCCAACACCCTCTACGTGCCGCCGCCCGCCTTCTTCCAGGACCGCCAGTGGGGCCACATCACCGACTGGCAGGACGAGCTGAAGCCCTACTACGACCAGGCCAAGCGCATGCTCGGCGTCCGGCTCAACCCGACCATGACGCCGTCCGACGTCCACCTCAAGGCCGCCGCCGACCGCATGGGCTGCGGCGACACCTTCCACATGGCCCCCGTCGGCGTCTTCTTCGGTGACGGCGAGGACGCCGACGGCGCCGCCAAGGCCAAGCCCGGCGAGACCGTCCCCGACCCCTACTTCGGCGGCGTCGGCCCCTCCCGCACGGCCTGCACCGAGTGCGGCGAGTGCATGACGGGCTGCCGACACGGCGCCAAGAACACCCTCAACGAGAACTACCTCCACCTCGCGCAGCGGGCCGGAGCCGTCGTCCACCCCATGACGACCGTCACCGCCGTCACCGAGGACGGGGAGGGCGGCCACGCCGTCACCGTCGTCCCCACCGACCAGCGTCGCCGCCGCAAGGCCAAGCCGCGCGTCCTGCGCGCCCGCCAGGTCGTCATCGCCGCCGGTACCTACGGCACCCAGACCCTGCTCCACCGCATGCGCGACGAGGGCCTCCTGCCCCGCCTCTCGCACCGCCTCGGCGAACTCACCCGCACCAACTCCGAGGGGCTCGTCGGCGCCCAGACCGCCGGCATGCGCTACCGCAGGAAGTGGGGCAAGGACGCCACCCTCGACTTCACCCGCGGCGTCGCCATCACCTCCTCCGTCCACCCCGACGCCAACACCCACATCGAGCCCGTCCGCTACGGCAAGGGCTCCAACGCCATGGGCTTCATGACGACCCTGGCCGTCCGGCACAACTCCCGGCTGCCGCGCGCGCTCGGGCACGTCCTGACGTACCTCAAGCACCCCTCGCAGGCCGTGCGCTCGCTGTCCAACTACAAGTGGTCCGAGCGGGTGATCATCGGCCTCGTCATGCAGTCCCTGGACAACTCCCTGACGACGTACCGGAAGAAGAAGGGCCTCGGGAAGGGTCTGCTCACCGCCCGGCAGGGCCACGGCGCGCCCAACCCCCTCCACATCCCCGAAGGCGCCGAAGCCTGCCGCCTCCTGGCCGACGAGATCAACGGCTTCGCCGGTACCAACGTCGGCGAGGTCATGGGCACACCGCTCACCGCCCACTTCCTCGGCGGCTGCCCCATCGGGGAGGACGCCGACCACGGCGTCATCGACCCCTACCACCGCCTCTACGGCCACCCCGGCATCTCCGTCGTCGACGGCGCCGCCGTCTCGGCCAACCTCGGCGTCAACCCGTCGCTCACCATCACCGCGCAGGCGGAACGCGCCATGTCCCTGTGGCCCAACAAGGGCGAGGCCGACCCGCGCCCCGAACAGGGCGCCGCCTACACCCGGATCACCCCCGTAGCCCCCCAGGCCCCCGCCGTCCCCGACTCCGCGTTCGCGGCCCTGCGCCTGCCCGTCCTGCCCGTCCCCACGGTGCCCCCGAAGGCCCCCGCCTCCGGCACCGACTGACGCGGCGTCGCACGCGGCCTCGGGTGCCGGGGCCGCGTCCGACGCGGAGTCCTACCGTTGCGGGAGCCGCTGCTCACGGCTGACCGGCGGCTTCGCGGAGACGGCCTGCTCAGGGAACGGGACGCGCAGGGCGTCCTGGCGCATGCCCTGCCGGAGGAGTTCCTGGAACACGGCGTCGGCGTGCGTGGTGCTGACGGTGATGTACTGCCCGTCCCGGCTGACCATCTCGATGCCCGGGCCGGGCTCGACGACGATGTTCTTCCGCGACATCCGCCACCGGTTCGACCGGCTGAACTCCGCCTTGCCGATGTAGGCGATGGCACCCACGGGGACGTTGACCTTCTTCTGTCCGGTCGAGACCCGCAGCACGCCGTCCTTCAGCTCCATCCGCGCGGCGGCCATGTAGTAGGCGATGCCCCCGACGAACAGGACGCCCAGCAAACCCGCCAGCACTGCCCACAGCCAGACCGAGCCGCCCTCGGCGTCGGCCATCGCGCCTCCGATGCCGCCGAACGCCGCACCGCCGAACAGGCCCAGCGGCCCCGCTTGCAGCCACACGGTCCGCGGGTGGTGCGCCCACTCGAACCTGCCTTCGGACACCTCACCGTTTATGCGTACGTACGTGTTGTCCTGCGCCATGCTTCGCCTCCCCGTGCTCGCACATTCCGGCCATGTGGCCGGAACTCCCCTGCTCAGGGGTACGGCCAAGCCTAGGCACGGCAGGCGCTCGCCTCGTGAAGGGGGTGCGGCGTGCGGAGTTCACGCCCGGAGCACGGCAACCGCGCCGCCTGCCCGCACTGTCCACCCCTCGACCCCAACCCCGGAACGCGCTGGGCCCCGGCCTCCCAACGACGGAGAACCGGGGCCCAGCGGCCGTCTGCTGCGGCCTGATGCTCGCCTGAGGCTCAGGCGGCGGCGTCGGCGTCCTTGCGGCGACGGACGACGAACATGGCACCGCCACCGAGGGCGATGGCCGCGGCACCCGCGATGGCGAACATCGGCAGGTTGGAGTCCGACCCCGTCTCGGCGAGCTTGCCGGTCGGCAGCTCCTCCACGCCGCCCTGCGGGGCGGGACGGTTCTTGGGCTCCTTGTCCTTGTCCTTGTTCTCCTTGGCCTCGCCCGGGTCCTTGACCTCCGTGCCGGGCGTGACGACATCGAAGTCGTACCAGGCGTACGAGGAGCTGATGCACTCCTGGCCGTTGACCTCGGTGACGTAGTCACCGACGCTGAGCGCGTAGCTCATGCCGGCCGGGGCGTCCTTGTCGATCATGACGCGCAGCTCGGCCTCGACGAAGCTGTTGCCGGGCAGCACCTCGGTGCCACCGAAGTAACCCCCGGCGAACACGTCGTCGCCCAGGTTCTTCCACTGACCGTCGTCCGGCGTCTTGTACTGGAGCGTGACGTGCGGGCTGAGGAACTTGTCCTCGTCCAGCTCGTAGTTCTCGACCTCGGCCCAGAAGGCGACGTCCTTGATCTCGACGTCGGTGGTGTTGGCGATCTGCATGGAGAAGTTGTGCCAACCGCTGCCGGCGACGATCGTGCCCGGCAGGCCGCTGATCGTCGTCTCCAGCGCGGTGTCGACGTACTCCTCGTCGACGAGCTCGCACCACTCCAGCTCCCCGCCGGGGAGGGCGTCCTCGTCCTCGTCCTTGGACTCTTCCTCGTCCTTGGACTCGTCCTCGTCATCCGACGCGTTCTCGTCGTCGGAGGTGTCGTTCTCGTCCTCGTCCGAGGTGTTCTCGTCGTCGGACGTGTTCTCGTCCTCGTCCGAGGTGGTGTCCTCGTCCGAGGTGGTGTTCTCGTCCTCGTCCGAGGCGTTCTTGTCCTCGTCCGAGGCGCCGCCCTCGTCGCCCGAGGTGCCCTCGCCCTCCGAGCCCTCGGTCGTGGTCTCCTCGGTCTCGTCCGCTGCCGGGTCCGTCTCGGTCTGCGAGGTGCCCTCGCCCGTGCCGCCGGTGTTCTCGTCGGCGTAGGCGGGCGACGCTGCCAGAAGCGCGGCGGGAGCAATGACAGCCGTGGCGGCGGCAGCCGCTACTGCACGGCGAATACGCATGTGTGACCTCTTCGATGGTCGTCGCAAAGAAAGCGTCAATGGGTGCCGGCGCGCCGGTGATACGTGACCGCGCTGCTCGGGCAGGACGACAGTAGAGCCGCCCAAACTGCCTGTCAGCAGGTAATTCCCTGTTCCGGGCGGCGGCTGGGGCGGGTAGGTGTAGGCAAAAGCGACACGCCGGGGCAGTTGCCCACGCGGCTGGCTTTTCTGTGTGACTCATCTCACGTGTGCGAGTCGAGAAGCCGTGTCCCTACCGTTATCGAGCGCCGTACAACCTTTTCCGAGTGCGACTACGCGCGGGGTGTCGCCGTCCGCTCGCTCCCCGAGTTCGAACCAGACCACCTTGCCGCCGAGGCGCCGGTGCGGGTCGTGGAGTGGCCAGCCCCAGGCCGCCGCGCACAGGTCGAGGATGCGCAGTCCTCGCCCGCCCTCGCCCTCCCCGCCCCCGGTGGCGACGCGGGGGTCGGTGCTGCTGACGTCGCACGTGCTGACCCGCAGGCACCGGCGTGCGGGCTCCCATTGTGCCCGTACGGTGATCGGCCCCTTGGTGTACCGGTGTGCGTTGGTCACGACCTCGCTGGTCAACAGCTCTGCCGGGTCGGCGAGTTCGTCAAGGCCGTACGTGCTCAACGTCGTGCGCACGTGGCTGCTGCGCGCGATGGTGCACACATGTCCGAGGTGGCTTGGCGGAAGTCTTCCTTCTGTGCCGAGGCAAGCAACTGCGTAGAGGTAGGAGGCGGGGAGGACGGACACATCGTCGTACGGGAGTCCACGAAGGGCGAGCGCGTGCTCCACACCTCCCGTGAGCGGTTCCGCGTGCTGCTCGCAGCCGTGCGGCAGGGCCGCCTCGGCGCGTAGCCAGCCAGTGCCGAAGGCGTCGGCATACGAGCGGTGAAGGGGGGTCGGTGTTCGTCTGACTGGGACGGTCCGTGGGCCGGCCGGGCTGTCCGGAACGCAACTACTCACTTGTAGGGAACTGTTGACATGTCCATCCGTGACTGATGGGCTACCGAGCGTCCCCCCACGACGCAGTACTGACCACTTCTTTACTGGGGGGACACATGTCTCGCGCGGGGCGACGGGTTCGCTCACGAAGAACCATCGGAGCCGCAGTCGTCGGGGTACTGCTGGGAGGCTTGGCCCCCGCTGTTCCCCATGCGGCCGCAGCAATCCCGACGGCCACGGAGACGGCATCGCAGCCACCCACCGAGGAGCAAAAGGCACTCTCGGAAGCCAAGAAGGCCGGCAAGCGTGTGGAGGTCACCGGACAGCGCACTGAACACACAACGGTGTTCGCCAACCCGGACGGCATGACCTTCACACTGGAGGAGTCGGCCGTTCCGGTGCGGGTCGAGGCTTCGGGCGGCGGCTGGCAGAAGCCGGACCCGACGCTGGAGAAACGATCCGACGGAACGATCGCCCCGAAGGCCGCGGCGGTGGAGATGTCCTTCGCCAACGGTGGCGATGGTTCCGATCTCGTGAGCATCTCCGAGGATGGACGCTCCCTCTCCTTCGACTGGCAGGGCAAACTGCCCACCCCTGAACTGGCCGGCCCCAGCGCGTTGTACCGCGAGGTCCTACCCGACGTCGACCTCCAAGTCACCGCGACCGTTGAGGGATTCCAGCACGTCTTGGTAGTCAAGACGCCGAAGGCCGCACAGCTCCCGGAGCTCAAGCAACTGGACTTCGGCCTACGGGCGCGGGGCCTCGAGGTGCGCGCCGACAAGGGCGGCAGTCTCGACGCTGTGGACGCAGAAGGAAAGGCCGTGTTCCGCGCGCCGCCCGCCCAGATGTGGGACTCCTCAGGCGAAGCCTCGGCCAAGGCGCAGGAGGCCAAAGCGCCTGGAGCTGCGAACGCCGCCGAGCCGAAGCGGAAGGGTTCCGGCAACGATCCGGAACAAGACCCAGCCACAGACCCTGGACCGGGCGACAAGGTCGCCCGGATGAAGGTCAAGGTCCACTCGAAGAAACTCTCCGTCATCCCGGACAGCTCCATGCTGCGGGAAACAGACGAAGCCGCATTCCCTCTGTACATCGACCCGACTGTGACGTGGGGAGAGTCCGAGCGCACGCTGCTTCGATCCGACGGCTACGAGGACTACGCCTGGGGTAACGGGAGCAACAACCACGGCGAAGGCGTGGGCAAGTGCGGTACCTACAACGGGTACTACTGCGGCCCCGGGTACCGGCAGCGTCTCTACTTCGAGTTCTCTCCCTCGGAGTTGGCTGGAAAGCACATCCTCGACGCCACGTTCCGGGTGACCCAACCGTGGTCGTTCACCTGCACAGCGCACACGGTCCAGCTCTGGCGCACGAACAACATCTCGTCCTCCAGCACCTGGCCGGGGCCCAAGCACCTGGACATGATGGGCGACCGTTCCGTGTCGGCCGGTCGGGAAAGCCTGTGCAGCCCCTCTCAGCCCGATGCGCCCACCGAGTTCCACGACAACCCGAGCGAGACCAACGAGAACCTGACGCCTACGGTGCGAGACTTCGCCAGCGGAAAGTTCTCTCGCTTCACCTTGATGTTGAAGGCCGCAGACGAGTCCAACACGGGGGCTTGGAAGCGCTTCAGGAACGACGCAGTCCTGGCCGTTGACTACGTCGGCAAGCCGGCCCGGCCAACGAACATCGGCCTTGTCACGGGTGCTGGCACAGTGTGCGAAACGGAACTGACGGAACCCGCCATTTCCGCTGACCCGTCTCCGACCTTGACAGCGACGCCGCAGACCGAGCGGGGCGGTGAAGAAGAAGCGCAGCTTCGTGTTTATTTCGACGTTGATCAGCGCAACAGCGACGGCTCATGGTCCGACTCGCCAGCTTCTAACGGCGACCTGCGGCCGTCCAGCGGATACGTGGGAGACAACGCGAAGGTCACCATGTCTTGGCCCACCCTCGCCGAAGGCCCTCTATACCGATACAGGGCATGGACCAGGTCCTACTACGCGGGTGGACACCTAGATGGACCTTCCAACGCATCCGGCACTGGGTGGTGTTACTTCGAAGTCGACCCGACAGCACCGGAAGCTCCGTCTCTTTCGCTGAGAAGTCCGTATACCGAGTGTGACACCAACGAGTGCGAAGCACATGGTGGGCCAGGTATCCCAGCTCGAATCATGATCAGCGCATTCTTTCCTCCTGACGTTGATTACTCGGCCTATCAGTATAAAGTTAGTGGGAGTGACTCTTGGAATTCCTCTGAGAAGGTGTGCAGTGTCAGCGGCTTCACGTATTGTCGCCCGGGGGCGATAGTCACACCGGAGCGCTCTGGAACGCAGCGTGTCTATTTTCGACAGAGGGACTCGCTGGGGCGATGGGGTGAGCATGCCGTTCTTGACTTCTTGGTGGCCGCAGGAGAGGGGCCCGTAGCTCGGTGGCACCTCAGCGAAGGACAAGGCGCCGCGCAGAACTCGACGAGCGCCGGCACCCATGACGCCACCCTCCAAGGCGGAGCCGTCCGGAACGACCGTGGGCGGCGCGGAACGTTGACGCACGATTCCTCGGGAACGCCGCTGGATGTTCCGGTGACCGACCGAGGGTTGGACCTGAACGGCACCACAGCTTATGCGGCCACCGACGGCCCGGTGCTGGAGACCAGGTCGGCGTACACCGTGTCGGCATGGGCTCGCTTGGAGTCGACCGCCGAGGACGCCGCAGTCCTATCGCAGGACGGAACGTCGTACAGCCCATTCGTCCTCGCCTTTGACGACGGTCACGGCCACTGGTTGTTCGGTGTTCGAGAGGCCGACGCACCAAGCCAGGAGGGCGACTACTGGGGTGTGGCGTCGGACTACCCGGCGAGGACCGGCGTGTGGACGCACCTGGCTGCCACGTACGACGCAGGCACCGGGAAGGTCAGCTTCTATGTGAACGGTGTCCTGCAGGGCACCAACACGGCAGCGGGGTCTTGGTCAGCGGAAGGCGCTCTCCAGATCGGCCGTTACCTTTCCGGGGGCGGGCACCGCGGTTACTTCAACGGTTCCATCGATGAGGTGGCGGTGTGGCAGCGTGCGCTCACCAGTCAGGAGATCGCCGACGAGGCCCGCCTGCTGACCTCCGATCAGTACGCCGGGGCTGAGCTCGTCGCAGCATGGAACCCTGCCAATGCCACCGGAACCGCGGTGTCCGACACGCAGTCCGGTTACGGACACACGCTCACTCTCTCCGGAGGAGCATCTCTGGATGGGGAGTCGATCGTCCTGGACGGTGTGGACGACGCTGCGTCCAGCCCGGGACCATTGGTCGACAGCACCGGCTCTTTCACGGTCACCACCGCGGTGGCCTTGGACGCGGAGAGGCTGAGTGCCAAGTCCACCGGCTTCACCGGCCAGGTGCTGGGCCAGCGCACGGCCGACGGTTCCGCCTGGGGCTTCTGGTTCGAGATGACCGGAAAAGAGACGGTGCTCGACGACAACGGAAACGAAAGTACCGTTCCTGTCGGTGTCTGGCATTTCGGCCGACTCAACAGCGACGGCACGTTCAGCTCCGTGAAATCGGACCAAGTCGCGGAGATGAACGCCACGACACGGCTCACCGGTACCTACGATGCCCAGGCCGGCACGATCAGCCTGTACCTCGGTCATAACCAGAACGGTGACGACAAGGGGTTCACAGCAAAGCTGGGATCCGCGGATCTCGCCATCGGCCGCGGTTTCAGCGACGGCGTCTGGAAGCACCACCTGCCGGCCCGTGTCTCGGATGTCCGCATCTGGGTGGGCGCTATGGCAGGTGTCGAGCAGGTCCGTACGACGGTAGGCGACTAACGGCCTTCCTCTTGTGGTGGCGGCGTGGACCGCGCCGCCACCACTGCACTGTTCTTTTCTTCTACGGTCATGGGTGGGGAACCGAAGCCATGCGAATAGTCCGACGTGCGTCAAAGCCGACTCTCGTAGCAGTGATGGCAATGTCGTTGCTCGCACCGACTGTCGCCACGGCCGAGGCTCAGGGGAAGAACGGTGGGCTCGGTCGCCCTGATCTGCCGGAGCATCGGGTCAGCAACGTCAAGGCTGTGGAGGGCCTTGCTGCGGAGCAAGCCCGCGCCCAGGTCTCGAAGGACCGAAAGGCCAACGAGAAGCAGGCTGCGAAGGCGAAAGCAGAACAGAATGTGGCCTGGCCAAGAGCGGGACAGGGCACCTTGAACTTCGACACGTCGGGCAAGGATTCCGTCAAGCCGGGGGGATTGCCCGTCACGATTGACGTGGCCAAGGGAGATCCCGAAAGCGGACGGATCACCGTCCTGAGCCGTAAGAAGGCGGAGCAGGTCGGCGTTGACGGCGTGCTGCTGACCGCAGAGGTTGCCGATGCCGGCACCGCCAGGATCGAGATCGACTATGGCGAGTTCGCCGGGGCTTACGGCGGTGGGTGGCCCAATCGACTCCGGCTCGTCACGTTGCCATCCTGCGTGCTCACGACACCGGAGAAGGAGCAGTGCCGGAAGATCACCGAGCTCGACTCCCGGAACAACGTCTCGGAGCGATCGGTATCCGCCGACGTATCGCTGGACGCAAGCAAGCAGGGCCAGGTAGCGCAGCTCGGCGGCAGTGGCGACGTCACCGTCCTGGCCCTTACATCGAGCGCGACCTCCACATCCGCTTCAGGCGAGTCACCCGCAGGCAGTGGGGACTACTCAGCGACACCGCTTGCAGAGTCCGCCTCCTGGGAGGCGGGGAGTAGCTCCGGTGCCTTCACCTGGTCGTACGACTTCACCATGCCGCCGGCAGCGGCTGGACCGACTCCAGCGCTCTCGCTGGCCTACGACTCGGGCAGCGTGGACGGCCGGACGGCGACGACCAATAACCAGGGCACAGCGGTAGGCGAAGGCTTCTCCCTCACGGAGTCGTACATCGAGCGCTCCTACGTGGCTTGCGACGATGACGGCCACGACGATGTCTACGACCGCTGCTGGAAGTACGACAACGCGCAACTTGTGCTCAACGGCCAGGCGAACCGCCTGGTGAAGGACGACGACAGCGGTGCATGGCACCTGGCCAACGACGATGCCTCCAAGGTCACCCGACACACCGGGGCTGACAACGGCGACGACAATGGTGAGTACTGGACCGTTGTCACCGGGGACGGCACCAAGTACGTGTTCGGACTGCACAAGCTTGACGGCGCCGGGGAGCAACGCACCAATTCGACCTGGACCGTGCCTGTCTTCGGGGACGATGCCGGAGAGCCGGGATACTCGAACGGCGGTGCCTTCAAGGATCGTTCCTTGACCCAGGCGTGGCGCTGGAACCTCGACTATGTCGAGGACACCCACGGAAACGCCATGACGTACTGGTATGCCAAGGAGACGAACCACTACAGAAAGAACAAGGCAGAGACGGCCAACGCATCCTACGTCCGCGGCGGGTACCTGAAGGAGATCCGGTACGGCCAGCGCGCGGGTGCGCTCTTCACCGATGATCCCGACGCCAAGGTCACCTTCTCGCATGCGGAACGTTGCACGGTGGGGGACTGCGCGGAGCTGACAGAAGATACGGCGAAGAACTGGCCGGACGTTCCGTTCGATGCCATGTGCTCCAGCGGTGACAGCTCCACCGACTGCAGCGCGACGGGGCCGGCCTTCTTCAGCCGCAAGCGCGTAACGGGCATCTCGACGTTCTCGTGGTCGGCACCTGACGGCTCCTACGACCCCGTGGACTCATGGACGTTGAAGCAGGACTACCTCGATGGCGGCGACATCGGGGACACGACGGACCACGTCCTCGTGCTGAAGTCGCTGGAGCGTACGGGCAAGACTGGCACAGCCGTCTCGGTGAACCCGGTCACCTTCACCTACCAGATGCGCCCGAACCGTGTGGACGCAACAGACGACATCCTTCCGCTCACCCGGCCGCGCGTCTCCACAGTGACCTCGGAAACCGGCGCGATCACCACGGTGACGCTGTCGAATCCTGAGTGCCGACGTAGCGAGGTCATCGACGCCGCCGAGGACACCAACACCCGCAACTGCTATCCGCAGTACTGGCACATCAACGGTGCGCAGGAAGCGTCAGTCGACTGGTTCCACAAGTACCGTGTACTCGCAGTCACTGTTTCCGACCCCACGGGGCACAATGAGGCAGTCGAGCACGCGTACTCCTACTCCGGGGCAGCATGGCGTCACAACGATGACCCGCTCATCTCAGCCGACGAGCGGACGTGGTCGAACTGGCGCGGATACCGACAGGTCACGGCCTACACCGGAGCTGAGAGCACCACTCGCTCCCGGGTTACCTCCGTGTACTACCAAGGCAAGGACGGAGACAAGAGAGCCGACGGCTCGACCCGATCCGTCGACCTACCGCCCCTGGCATCTCCGGCTCTCGGCATCCCGACTGTCGCCGACAGCGCAGCCTATGTCGGGCGTCTGCGCCAGCAGGTGACCTACAACGGATCGACACCGATCTCCGTCGTGGTGAACGACCCATGGAGCAGGGAAACCGCACGGCAGGACGTACCGTCTGCTGCTGACCAGGTTGCTCGCTATGTGCGGACCGAGCGCACAGCGACTCACACGCACCTCACCGCTGCGCAGTCCTGGTGGGAGCGAGCCCAGACGACATCCTTCGATGACCACGGCATGCCCGTGAAGGTCAGCGACTCGGGCGAGGTGGGCAAGTCCGGAGACGAGACCTGCACGCGAACCTGGTACGCACGCAACGCCAGCCGCGGCATCACGTCGCTGCCTTCCCGCACCCGTACCGTGGGGAAGGCATGCTCGGTCTCCGAGACGGGGCTGAGCCTCCCCTTGACCACCGCTACCCGCGGGGACGTACTCGCCGACGTGGCTATGGTCTACGACGACCCCGAAGCGACAGCTTGGGCGCCCGGTCAAAAGCCGACCAAGGGCGCCGTGACGTGGACTGGGCGGGCAACCGGATACTCAGCAATCATCGGCCTCGACGGTGAGCGGGATGTCACGGGATGGCAGACGACCAAGCGTGTCACTCACGATGCCCTGGGTCGTGTTGTCTCTGCTACCGACGCCGCAGGAAACACGGGGACCACGGCCTACACGCCAACCAGCTCGGGCCCGCTGACTCGCACCGTCACGACGAACGCCAAGGGACACAAGGAGTACGTGTTCCTGGACCCACGGCGTGGGCTGCCGTTGCGGACATACGACGCGAACATGAAGAAGACCGAGCAGACGTACGACGCTCTCGGTCGGCTCACCGCCGTCTGGCTTCCGAACCGCAGCAAGGGAGCCGGGTACAGCGCCAATCTCAAGTTCGGGTACCACCTCAGCAGTACTCAGCCGTCTGCCATCTCCACTTCGTCGCTTCAGGCTGACGGGAGCTCTTACACCACCAGCTACGAGATCTACGACGCTCTGCTGCGGCCTCTCCAGACGCAGAAGCCGACCCCCGTGGGTGGTCGCCTGCTCACCGACACGCGCTACGACAGCAGGGGGCTGGCCTACGAGACATACGCAGACATATTCGACAGCACCGCCACCCCGAACCAGACGTATACGCGAGCCGAGTACGGGGAGGCGCCGAAGCAGACCGCCGTCGCCTTCGACGGAGCAGGCAGGGAGACGAGCTCCTCTCTGTACACCTACGGTGAAAAGCGTTGGTCGACCGTGACGACGTACACCGGCGACTCCTCGGCGACGACAGCCCTTGACGGGGGCTCTGCTCGTCGCACGATCACCGATGCCCTCGGCCGCACAACGGAGATTCGCGAATACTCGAGTGAGAGTCCCGCGGACAGCGCATACGGAACTGGGCCCGGCGTCGCCTACACGTCGACGAAGTTCATTCACTTCCTCGACGGTCAGCAGGCCACCATCACCGGCCCCGATGGCGCGACGTGGACGTACTTCTATGACCTCTTCGGCCGTCAGACGGTCTCGAACGACCCGGACAAGGGCGAGGTGAAGACCGAGTTCGACGCTCTCGACCAGGCGATCAAGGTCACGGACGCCCGCGGCGACGTCATCCACACCGCCTACGACGAACTCGGGCGTGCGACCGGCACCTGGTCGGGTACGAAGACCGATGCGAACCAACTGACGTCACAGACGTACGACACGGTGCTCAAGGGCCACATCAGCGCATCGACCCGCTACCTCGGGGGGAAGAACGGGCAGGCGTACACAAAGGAGGTCACCGAATACGACAGCTTGAACCGACCAATCACTCGGCAACTCCACCTCCCGACATCCGACCCCCTGGTCATGGCGGGCTCCCCATCCACTCTGACCTTCGAGTCCCACTACAGCATTGACGGGAATCTCAAGAGCGCGACCGAACCCGCCCTCGGCGGCCTTGCCGCTGAGTCCGTCGAATACGACTACACGGACCTCGGGCAGGTCCAGGGCGTCGGCGGAGCAACCGGCTACCTTCTCCACGCCGACTACTCGGCGAAGGGTCAGCTACAGCAACTGACGCTGGGCACAGCCAACACGGAGGCACACAAGAAGGCCTACGTCACCAACACGTACGAGGAGGGGACGGGCCGACTCCTACGAAGCCACGTGACGGACCAGACCCACCCGTACATGCTCCAGGATCTCAACTACCGTTTCGATGACGCCGGTAACGTCACATCGATCGCCGACCCCACGCACCTCGGCAACACCAGCGCAGCGGAAACCCAGTGCTTCGCCTACGACGGCTACCGTCGTCTGACCCACGCCTGGACGCCGACGTCCCAGGACTGTCAGGCAGAGCGCAGTGCCACAAGCCTCACCGGTCCCGCGCCGTACTGGACCAGCTACACGTACAACGACGCCGGCCTCCGCACCTCCGAAACCCAGCACAAGGTAGGCGGCTCGGAGAAGACGACGTACTGCTACGAGGGAGACCAGCCGCACGCGCTGTCCGGTACGAGCACCACAGCGGACTGCTCAACCCCAGAGCGCAGCTACGCCTACGACGTCACCGGCAACACCACCGGCCGCCCGGGAGAGACCGCCGCACAGGAGCTGAGCTGGTCCGAGGAAGGCCAGCTGACGAAACTGACCGAGGGCGATACCTCCACGGACTACATCTACGACGCCGATGGCACGCTCTTGGTCCGTGACACCGAGAACGGCGAGCGCGTCCTCTACGCGGGTGCCACGGAGCTCCACCTCCGGGCGAACGGTGACACCTGGGCTCAGCGCTACTACCGAGCCGGCGACCTCACTGTGGCTGTCCGCAGCAATGAGTCGGGGGAGCAGAAGGTCTCGTACCTCGCAGGTGATCACCACGGCACCTCCAGTCTCGCCATCGACTCCGAGACCCAGGACTTCGCCAAGCGGTACATGACCCCCTTCGGCGCGGAACGAACCGGCGGCGCGGTAGGCGCCTGGATCGACGACAAGGGCTTCCTGGGCAAGACGACCGACAAGAGCACCGGCCTGACGCACGTGGAAGCTCGTGAATACGATGTGAACACAGGCATGTTCATATCGGTAGATCCCCTTTTGGAAATCGATAAGCCGCAGACACTCAACGGCTACAGCTATAGCATCAACAACCCGCTTACCTTCTCCGACCCAACTGGTGAAGGACTTGCTTGTGGTTTCAACGGACTGCCAGCCTGTCCGACCCGCCCTGACGGAAGTCGAGGGAATGGTCGTCCGAACGAAGCCGTCGACTACAGCAAGCCGATTCCTCCGCATCCGTGCAATAGTAATTGCGGTGGTGGGGGTAGAGGTACGCACCCCGAGGGGTCTGTCGTGGACGTAACCAAGGAAAAATTCTTTGGTGAATCGCTAGACGACGACACCTATGAATTTTTGCGGGATATGGGCTACAAGGGTTCGCGTTCCTTCACTATCGCGGAAGCGGCGGAGTTGGCTCTCTCGGAAGACTCGGGTACCGCCTATACAACCCTCTGTAGAATGCAAGGCAGGGATCCCTTGAGTTGCCAGGCTGATATGGTCGAAGCTTTCGCTGGGGATAGCTTCATCAAGAGGCATAAGCGTGACTTGGTGGCCGGCGGAATCCTCGTCGCTGGCGGGGTAGCTGCCGCTTTCTGTCCAGCAACGGCGGGTATGACTTGTCCGATTGCGGCAGGTGCCGTCTCGGGTGCCGGTGCCTATGCGGCCACGAGTGCTGGAACAGAGAATTGGAGTACCGGAAAGTTTGTCATCTACGGGGTAGCTGGCGGGGCTACGAATGGCGCGGGTGCCTACCTTGTGTCTCTGGTGAAGAATGGCAAGACTGTCTCTGCTGCGCGCGTCACTTCCCTCGAGGGGCGTCACATTCAGCTCCAGCTCGAGGTGACGCAAATGGAGCTGACCACTGTGAGGATGGTGGAGTATGCGCGAAAGCAGGGGATTGTTGAATAGTGCTCGACGGTGCGGAGTTAGGTGATATCTTGATTGCGAAGTACTTGAAGCTTCCGCGTGCTACTCGGATTTGCGTAATGGCAATTTCGATAATAGTGGCATATATTGCGTGCAAGCCGCTGCCGCCGTTTGCTGAGATTTTGATCCCCATGTCGATAGGTGGCCTACTTGGTGCGGCGGCTCGAGACTTTCCAGAGAGGGGAGACTCTACTTGACCATCCCTTCGTGGCGTAGGGACCGTGGCCGCGGGAGAAGTTGGGCGTCGTGGCGAGAAGAGGCGGAAGTTCGACGCGAAGTTCCCAGAGGGGACGTGCGGATCGTTTCCGAGGGAGGGAAGCCGGAGCGCACGTCGCGAAGGGCGATGGGCCTGTACTGCTCGACGCTGAGGCTCAGCTGAGCAAGTACCGCCAACTGCTCGACCGCATGGAGTCCATCGGCCTGGACGCCCGTAAGTCCCGGGACGTCATCCACGACATCATGAAGAGTCTCTGAGGGGGGGACAACGTGAACGAGGTGACCTGGCAGAAGTCGTCCTACTGCGCGGAGGGCAACAACTGCGTCGAAATAGGGGACGGCACTGACGGACGCGTCGTCGTGCGGGAGTCCGCGGAGGGGGCGCGCATGCTCCACACCTCGCGCGAGCGGTTCGCCGCGCTCCTCCCTGCCGTACGGCAGGGACGCCTCGACCTGTAGGCGCAGCATCACCGGGGCACCGACGCGCGAGCGGGGCGGGGCGCGGGGCCGGGCGTTCCCTTCGAGGTGAACGCAACGTCGAGAGGGCTGCATGGGAGCTCGCCAAGCTCCTGACTGGAGTTCACCGCCTGCCGACGGGGGTTTGAGTAACTGCGAGGAGTGGGATGCGGGGGCGTATGGAAGAGGAACTTGAGCTCTATGAGCGCCGGGCGCGGAGAGCGGAGATAGCGGCGTGGATCGTGATCGCCGTCTTCGCCGTTCTGTTGTGCCTGGTCGTCTTCGTGGCAGTTGTTGTGTTGTTCCTCGTGGTCGCCCTCTTCGGGGCGGCGGCCCCCAAGTAGCGTCGACGACGCAGAGGTCAGGCGGCCGACTGTCGGCTACGGCGTTCGGGAGGCTGTTGTCGGCCTTCGCCCGGCCGTCTGCTCTACCAGGGGTGGCGGTACCAGCGTCGGTGCACCGCTGGTTCGACGCACAGTACGGCGGCGCCTGCGACCGCGCCGACCAGAAGGGCGGGCCCGCCACCGTTGATGAGCGCACCGAGGCAGGCTGCGGCGAGAACGAGTGGCCGCAGCAGGGTCAGCGGACCGAGGCCGATCACCATGGCGAGCGTGCTGGCGCGGAACGGCAGGGTGAAGTAGGCGGCGAGCGCCAACAGCACGGCGGTGGCGTACACGGTGAGCGGGAGCAGGTAGCCGAGGCCGCCGGCGGTCAGAAGGCTGTACGTCTGCTCCTGGTCTCCCGCGGTCAGCAGCAGAAGGGTGGCGGTCAGCGTGGGGGCGAGCAACAGGACCGCCCCGACGCCGAGCCCGCGCAGGGCGGCTCGGGTGCTGGCCCGCCGCTTGCGGATGCGGGCGTCGCTGCCCGTGTAGGCACGAAATCCGCTGAACGCCGCATCGACCAGACCGAGGATCAGAAGCGGTATGGCGGGTGTCATCGGCCGGCCTCGGCGAGGTGTTCCCCACCGACGAGACGGCGGGCGTTCCGTCCGAGGGCCCGGCGGAACGGTTCCTCCAGCCGTGGGCGCACCCCGATGATCGGGCGCAGCGTGGTGCAGAACGGATTGGCCGAGCCGCGGGGCTCGTACAGCAGTGCGCGGATGCCCGGTACCGCGGCCGCGTTCAGCAGCGATTCGTCGCTGTGGGCGCGCCGTGCGGAAACGACGCCGTCGTGTCGGCCGAGAGGGTGGCGCATCCGGGCCCGATGGAACACCCAGGCGCCGACGGGTGCGAGACGGGTTGCGGCGATGTCGAAGTGGCAGAAGGCGTGCGCCTCTGAGACGGCCTGCGCGTGGAAGAAGTCGGTCAGAGCGGAACCACGGAAGTGGTGCAGCACGCCGGTGGAGACGTAGACGGTCGCGGCCTCGGGGAGGTCGAAGGCGTTGCCGTGGACGAAGCGGCAGCCGAGCCGCTCTTCACGGGCGAGACGGTCCGCTTCGCCGACGAGCGCGGCGTCGAGGTCGACCCCGACCAGCTCGACGTCCGCGCCGAGGGCCCGCGTCGCCGCCAGCCAGCGGACCAGGTAGCCCAGGCCACAGCCGACGTCGACCAGGCGGTACGGCCCGGGCTGCCCGGTGGTCTCCCGGATCGCGGTGAAAAGCGGGCCGAGGATGTGGACCAGGCGCTCGCCGATCCGAAGCTCCTCGCTCAGGCGCTGGAGCTCGGTGTGCACACCGATGAGCAGGCGGTCCACGGCGTGGGGGTCGAGTACTCCGGCCTGATCTGTGGGCAGCCCGGCGACCAGCCGGGCCGCGCGCTCGTCTCCGCTCTCGCGGAGCTGCTGAACTACGGCTGTGCGCCGGACCGGGAGCCGGTCGCCGCTGTGGGGATCCACCGCCGTGATCAGGTCGGATATCTCGAGCAAGTGCACGAGGCAGAACCTTACGGCCTGCCTCGGCCGGCTCGGCGGGTCAGCTGCCCCGGCGCTCAAGCCGTCCGGTCGGCGCGTGCGGTCGGCGCGTCCGGGCGGCTCTTCCGGAGAGACGTGGGGCAGGCGCTCTCCGAGGCCTGCCCCGGCCCGGCTCCCTGGGGTGGTCAGAGCGTCGGCATGGCGGTGCCGAGCAGGTTGGTGGCGGTGCCGAGGGCGTTGGGGAGCTGGGAGTCGCCGTCCTCGTTGACGAGGTCGACGAGGGCGCTGCGTTCGCCCTGCACGGTGGGGGTGGTGAGGCGGGCACCGGGGGTGGTGAGGTCGGTGAAGCCGGTGTCGCTGGTGGCGGGGTTGGTCAGGGGGAGGTCCGCGCTCAGGGCCGGGGTGGTGGTGCGCAGGGCCTCGCTGCCGGTGGACAGTTGGGCCGCCGTGCCGTCGAGGCCGGGTACGGGGGCCTCGGCGGTGAGGGCGGGGGAGTCCAGGATGGCGCCGAGCTCGGGGACGGCCGGGACGGTGACGCGCTCGTCCTGCATGAGCGGCGGCAACGTGGGCGTGGTCAGGGGGGAGGACGGGACGGTCGCGAAGACCGTGGGGGCCTCCGCCACGGGCAGCGCCGTCTCGACCGACTCCAGGGGGACGTTGACGGGTACCGGCACGCTGCTGTTGTCGGCGGCCGCCGCCTGGGCGGCGGGCGTGAGTGCGCTCGCCGCGCACATCGACAGTGCGGCGAATGTGCCCTGCTTGGAGATCTTCATGGCCGTCTTCGTCCTCTCAACGCCGTGCTACGCGAATTCCCCCGTCTCTCCGGTGACAACGACGCGGACCGCCGCGCCAGTGCGCACCTCCACCCGAACGGCTGACCTTTGCCCCCGCCCAGGCGGGTGTGGGGCTCGGTTACGGGGCTGCGGGGCGGGCGGTCCGGGCGCCCGGGGCGCGGTCGGCCCCTGGGGGGCCGGGGGCCGACCGCGGGAGGAGTGACCGGGCTGCTGTCCCCTGCCGTCCGGTCACCCGGGCCGGAGCGCGGTCCCATGGCGGGCCGCCCTCGTGGGGCGGGCACGCCGCACGCTCCGGTGTGGGCCGTCCCGCGAGCCGCCGGGCGCCCGGCGGGCATCGGGGACACCTCGGACAACGAAGGCCCGGCGGGGCGGGTCACGCACCGTACGGGTGATGGGGCGGGCAGGGCTCAGACGCGGCCGCGGCTCAGTTCGAGCAGGGTCATCGCGAGGGTCGTGCCGTGGCCGCCGAGCTCGGCGCGGAAGCGGGCGAGGATCTCCATCTCGCGGGAGAGGTGGACGCGGCGGCCGCCGCCGGCGATGCGGGCCTCCTGGATGGCGGCGGAGACGGCCATGCGTTCCCGGACGAGGGCGATGATCTCGGCGTCGAGGCTGTCGATGCGTTCGCGGGACGCCGCGATCTCGGCCTCGGGGGAGGCGGGGGCTGTGGTGTCGCTCACGGTGGTCGCGGTGCTCATGGAAGGGCTCCTTCGTGCTGGGGAGCCCCGGCCCGTCCTCGGCCCGGGTGGGTGGGGAACGCACAGGCGCCCCGGGCCTTGATCGGCCCGGGGCGCCTGTTGGGGTCTGTGGTGTCGCCTACGCGCGACGACGGTCGACCTGAGGGCAGCCGGACGGGCCGGTGCCATAGGTAAACCAGAAGCGCGGGTGCATAGGCATGCGGCCAGTATGCCACGGTGGGTGCCGTGCGGCGTCGGTAGAATGGGGGAACATTCCTCCCTGCTCCACCGCCGAAAGGCCGTCTCGTGGCTTCAGTGCCCACCCCGCCGGACGTCGTTCTCGTCGTCGACTTCGGCGCGCAGTACGCCCAGCTCATCGCCCGCCGCGTGCGCGAGGCCCGCGTCTACAGCGAGGTCGTGCCGTCGACGATGCCGGTCGACGAGATGCTCGCGAAGAACCCGAAGGCGATCATCCTGTCCGGCGGCCCCTCGTCGGTGTACGCGCAGGACGCGCCGCGGATCGACCGGGCGCTGTTCGAGGCCGGGGTGCCGGTCTTCGGCATGTGCTACGGCTTCCAGCTCATGGCGGAGGTGCTGGGTGGCACGGTGGACAACACCGGGGCGCGGGAGTACGGGCGCACGCCGCTGACCGTCTCCAAGCCCGGGTCGACGCTCTTCGAGGGCACGCCGGTGGAGCAGAGCGTGTGGATGTCCCACGGTGACGCCTGCTCGGCGGCGCCGGAGGGCTTCACGGTGACGGCGTCCACCGACGGCGTGCCCGTCGCCGCGTTCGAGAACGACGAGCGCAGGCTCTACGCCGTCCAGTACCACCCCGAGGTGATGCACTCCACGCACGGGCAGCAGGTGCTGGAGCACTTCCTGTACCGGGGCGCGGGGCTGGCTCCGAGCTGGACGGCCGGGAGCATCGTGGAGGAGCAGGTCGCCGCGATCAGGGCGCAGGTGGGCGGCAAGCGTGCCATCTGCGGGCTGTCCGGCGGGGTGGACTCGGCGGTGGCCGCGGCCTTGGTGCAGCGGGCCATCGGTGACCAGCTCACCTGCGTGTACGTCGACCACGGCCTGATGCGCCAGGGGGAGACGGAGCAGGTGGAGAAGGACTTCGTCGCGGCCACGGGTGTGCAGCTCAAGGTCGTGGACGCGGAGAAGCGGTTCCTGGACGCGCTGGCGGGCGTCAGCGACCCGGAGCAGAAGCGCAAGATCATCGGCCGGGAGTTCATCCGGGTCTTCGAGCAGGCGCAGGCGGAGCTGGTCGCGGAGGCCGGTGAGGAGGGCGCGGAGGTCGCCTTCCTGGTGCAGGGCACCCTCTACCCGGACATCGTGGAGTCCGGCGGCGGCACCGGCACGGCCAACATCAAGTCCCACCACAACGTGGGCGGGCTCCCGGAGGACCTGGAGTTCGAACTGGTGGAGCCGCTGCGGCAGCTCTTCAAGGACGAGGTCCGGATGGTCGGCCAGGAGCTGGGGCTGCCGGAGGAGATCGTCCAGCGGCAGCCGTTCCCCGGCCCCGGGCTGGGCATCCGCATCGTCGGCGAGGTCACCAAGGAGCGCCTCGACCTGCTGCGCGCCGCGGACGCCATCGCCCGCGAGGAGCTGACGGCGGCGGGGCTGGACCGGGAGATCTGGCAGTGCCCGGTGGTGCTGCTCGCGGACGTGCGTTCGGTGGGTGTCCAGGGTGACGGCCGCTCCTACGGCCACCCGGTCGTTCTGCGCCCGGTGTCCTCGGAGGACGCCATGACGGCGGACTGGTCGCGGCTGCCCTACGACGTCCTGGCGAGGATCTCGACCCGGATCACGAACGAGGTGCCGGACGTCAACCGCGTCGTCCTGGACGTGACGAGCAAGCCGCCGGGCACCATCGAGTGGGAGTGAGCGGGGCGGCCCCGGGGCCGCTTCGCACCGTCCCCGCCGGGGACGTGTTGGCCGTCGCCGTCGCCCGCCGAGCGGGCGGCGGCGACGGCGTTTTCGCTGGTGTATCGTTCCCGGGTCAATCGATAAGTAGTTACTGGCTGTTGTGGTGAGGTGTGCGGTGTCGCTGGGTCGAGTGGTTCGTTTCGACGACGTGCGCGGGTACGGGTTCATCGTTCCGGATGAGGGTGGCGAGGACATCTTCATGCACGCGAACGACCTTCAGGACGAGAAGCACCTGTACAAGCCGGGTACGGTCGTGGAGTTCCGCCTCGGGCACGGAGACCGGGGGCCGAAGGCGTCCATGGTGAGCATCGTCGAGTCCGACGGGGGGCCGCGGAGCGCCGTCGGCCAGCCCGCCTCCGACCGGGTCGCCCAGGCCGCCTACGCGGCCGAGGCCGACGACGACGTCATGTGCGACGTGCTGTCGCCGACCGAGTTCCGACAGGAGCTGACCGAGGCGCTGCTGGACGCGGCGCCGACGCTGACCGGCGGACAGATCCTCGCCGTGCGGCAGCGGCTGGAGCGGCTGGCCCGCGGCCACGGCTGGCTGACCGCCTGAGCCGTCCCGGACTCTCACCCGGTCACGACCCGGGGTGGCGGCCTGTTCGCCGCGGCCCCGGGTCGTCGCGTGGGTGCCCGGCGGAGCCGGCCGCCGACGGTCGTGGCGGGGTCGTGGCGGGGACGAGGCGCGCACGAGTAGGGGTCTTAGGGGGTTCTGCCGGGCCGGGCCCGAGCCGTACTGTGGTGATCACGCTCAAGGGCAGCACGCCCGGTGATCAGCAGGAGAAAGGGCTCCGTCATGTCGGCCGCATCCGGTAAGCACGACACCTGGTTCCGCAGGTTCCAGTCGGCGTCCTCGGGCGCCGTGAAGCTGGTCGCGCTGCCCCACGCCGGTGGTTCCGCCCCGTACTTCCTGCCGCTGGCCCGCGCGCTGGCGCCGGAGCTGGACGTCCTGTGCGCGCAGTACCCGGGCCGCCAGGACCGCTACCGCGAGCCGCTCGTGGAGAGTCTCGACTCCCTCGCCGACCAGCTCTACGAGGCGCTGACGGCCGAACCGCCCCAGCAACTCGTGCTGTTCGGGCACAGCATGGGCGCCATCCTCGCCTTCGAGCTGGGTCGGCGCGTCGAGCGCGACGGGGGTGGCGAGCTGCTCGGTGTCATCGCCTCCGGACGCCGAGCCCCGTGCCGGCACCGCGAGGAGACGGTTCATCTGCGCGACGACGACGGTCTCGTCGCCGAGATCCGCGAACTCAGCGGCACCGACCCGGGCGTGTTCGACGACGAGGAGCTGCTGCGCATGGTGCTGCCCGCCCTGCGCGCCGACTACCGGGCAGTCGAGACCTACCGCTACCAGCCGGGCGAGCCGCTGCGAGCGCCGATCAGCACGCTGACCGGCGAGAGCGACACCCGGGTGACGCTGGAAGAGGCCCGCGCCTGGGGGGAGTTGACCAGCGGTCCCTTCCAGTTCCGCTCCTTCCCCGGCGGGCACTTCTACCTCAACAGCCAGCAGGCGGCCGTCACGGAGGCCATCCGGGAGAGCGTCGCCGCCTTCCGCCTGGCCGCCGCGTCGGCCAAGCACTGACGAGGGCGGGCCGAACAGGGTGGACCCGGCCGCCGGACGCGTGAGCGCACTCGTCCGGTGAGCCGAAGGCGACCCGTCACGCGGAACTCGACCGCGAGGCAGGCCCACAGCGTCCGGCGCCGTCCAGCGCCGGACGGCAGATACCACCCCTGAGCGCAGGGCAGCGGCCCCTTCCCCGCCGCGCCCTGCCACCTCTGGGGGTCACGCCCCCGGACCCCCAGGGGCGGGAGCCCGGCGGACGGCACGCCCCGCCACCGCCGGGCCCCGCCCGAACCCGAGCCGGGGTCGGCCGCTGGTGCCGGCGGACCGGGTCAGCCGTCCAGCCTGGGCACACCCGACCGCACGGAGGACAGCCGGGTGGCCAGCTCCGTGCGCTGCTTGACGTCCAACTTCCGGTACACCCGCGTCAGATGCTGTTCGACGGTGCTGACGGTGATGAACAGCTTGCTGGAGATCTGCCGGTTGGTGTGTCCCTGCGCGGCGAGCGCCGCGACGCGCCGCTCGGCGCGGCTGAGACCGGTGCCGGTGCTGTTGGCGTTGCCGCTGCTGTTGGTGTTGCCGGCGCCGGGGGACTTCGCGTCGTCGCCGGAGTGCTGCCGTCCGCCGCGGGGCCGTGGGCACAGGGGGAGGTCGGCGGCGGCCCGGGCCGTGCGCTGCGCGAGCGCGGGCGAACCGGTGCCCTGCGCCAGCTGGCCGGCTCGCTGGAAGTACGGGCGCGCCCCGGCGTCGTCCCCGGCCACGCGGAGCGCCTGCCCGGTGTCGGCCAGGGCGCGGGCCAGCTCGATACGGTCGCCGCAGGCCTCCAGCAGTTGGACGGCCTGGGCGCGCAGCCCCCCGCCCCGCTCGGGCGGCACCAGCCCGGCGAGCACGCGCAGGGCCATGCCGCGGGTGCGGTCGTCCACGCTCTGCCGGACGTCGAGCTGCTCCTCCAGCAGCCGGACGGCCGCGCAGTGGTCGCCGAAGGCCAGGTGGACCCGGGCCAGTTCCAGCCGCCACGGCACGAGCGTCGCGGTGTCCATCCGCCAGGTCGTGACCTCCTTGCCGCACCGGTGCAGGTCGTCGGCGGCGGCCCGGCGGCGTCCCGTGGCCAGGTGGTAGCGCGCGCGGGCGAGGAGGTAGTGCAGGCCGAGCGGGGTACGGAACGACTCGGCCGGTACGGGCTTGGCCAGCCAGCGTTCGGCCTCGCCGTGGCGGCCCGCCTCCGTCGCGGCTCCGATCAGGGTGCTCAGGGGGCCGGCCACGGCCACCGCCCACGCCTGCGGGGTGAGCACGGTCAGCGCGGTGCGGGCGTGCTCCTCGGCGTCCCCGAGAGCGCCCAGGCGCAGCTCCGCCTCGGCGTGGATGGCGTGCAGGACGGCCTTCCAGCTGGGCGCGTAGCCCACGGAGGGGCGGCCCAGCAGTACCCGAGTCCAGGTGACGACGAGGTCCGGGCGCCCGGCGTAGAGCATGGCCAGCAGCGGCGCGGCGAGCGGGCCGAGCGCCCCCTCGTCGGCCGTGTAGCGCTGGATCATCACCTCGGCGTTGCCCACCGTGTCGTGCCGGGCCCGGTCGGGGGTCAGCGTGTCGGCGAGCAGCGTCATGGCGTCCAGGTGCCGGCCGGTCGTGGAGGTCGCGGTGCCGGCGTCGGCCACGTGCCGGGCGTCGGCGCGGGCCTGCGGGTAGCGGTCGGGGTGGACGAGCGAGATGAGCAGGCGGGCGGCGTCGAGCCGGGCCCGTACGTCGGGCGCGGGGTGCGCCCGGGCCGCGACGGCGCGCACGATCCGGCAGGCGGTGTCCGGCCGACCGTGCCACAGCAGCGTTGGCACGGCGCCGACGGCCTCGGGCCCGTACCGCTGGTCGGCCATCGTGCCCGTGTCCGTGTCCGCGCCCGTGCCCGTGCCCGTGCCCGTGCCCGTGCCCGTGCCCGTGCCCGTGCCGGTGTCCGTGGCCTCCGCGTCGTCACCGGGGCCGTCGGCGTCCCGGCCGGGTGCGGTCAGGGCGCCCAGGTCGGTAGCGGCCGCGAGGGGGTTGATCTGCCACCGGGAGCGCAGCAGAAGCGTGTCGGCCTCCGTCCAGCGGGAGCCCGGGCGCGCCGCGCCACGGGCCAACCGCAGGCAGGCACCGGTGACATCGGGGCGCCCGGCGTCCAGCGCCTGGGCGGCGGTCTCGTGCAACGCCGCGTCGGCCCAGGCGGGTTCGGCCCAGTCGGCGCTGACGAGGTGCGCGGCGACGACCCCGGGCTCGGCACCGTACTCGTGCAGGACCTCGGCGGCGCGGCGGTGCAGGCGGAGGCGCTCCTCCGTCGACAGGTCGGCCAGGACGGCGTCGACGATGCGCGGGTGGCCTAACCCGTCGGACGAGACCAGACCTGAGCGCCGCAGCAGCCGCAGGGACTGGGTGGTGAACTCGGGGCTGAGGCCGAGGAGCCTGCCGAGCACGGGCAGCGGGGTCGGCCTGCCCAGCACGGCCAGGGCCTGTGCGGCGCCGCGGACTTCGGGCTCGTGGCGGTACAGGCAGCGCAGGACGGCCTGGTCGAACGTGCCGTGGAGGGCGGAAACGGGGAGGGGCTGGACGTCGGAGACGGCCGACGCCTCCGAGGGCGGGGGCGGCGCGGTGCAGGACTCGTCGAGGAGCGCACGCATCAGCAGGGGGCTGCCGCCCGTCAGCGTCGGTGCCTCCCGGACGACGCTGTCACGTGCCTCGGACGGAACCGGGTGGATCCGCGCCAGTCGGGACAGGGCGGCGTCCGTCAACGGTTCGAGGCTGATCCGGGAGACGTGCGGTTGGCTGAGGAGCTCGGCCCGGAACTGCGGGTGCTGGGTGCGCAGCATCGGCGACTCGGTCAGGAGGACCATGATGTGCTTGTGCCGCAGCCGCCGTATCGCGTACAGGAGGCACCGCAGGGAAGCGGCGTCGGCATGGTGGACGTCGTCGATCGTGACGACGAGCGGCAGCGGCCGGGCGAGGTCGAGCAGCGAGGTGAACAGGCCGTAGGCGGCGGAGGTGGCGGTCGGCGGCGGGGAGCCGGGCGCGGGCGGGTGGAGCGCGTCGTCCTCGGGAGTCCCGGGGGGCGAGGTGGTGAGCGCGAGGTGGCGTACGACGGTGGCGGCCTTGCGGGCCGAGGCCCGCTCCAGCCCGGAACTGTCGATGAGCTGGTCCATCACGCCGAAGGGCAGATGGCGTTCGACCTGCGAACCGGTCGCACTCATCAGATGGCCTCGCCCGCCGGTCACCTGGGCGACGAAGGCTTCCAGCAGGGCTGTTTTCCCGCTGCCGACGGCACCGCTGATCAGGCATACCCGGCCGCCCTGCGACTCGGTACAGGTGTCGAATGCCGTGCGCAACTGTGCAAGCTGCGCTTCCCGCTGTATCAGAACCACTCGCGTCTATCCCCCTTGAACGCGATGACATGGAATGAACCAACGTTTTCAGTTGTCTCTGCAGTTGTTCTCGCCGGGCTCTTACGGTCGGGCTGTTCTGGCCTGGCTGTACTCGCCGGTCTGTGGGTGCTGTGCACGGACCGACGGTGGACGGGGCGCGGGCCCACCGGTCGAGGCGGTGCGTGGGAAGGCGGGGCCACGGCTCCGGCTTCCTCCGTGCCGGGTGCGCGTACCGGCCGGTGTGCTGGCGGTGTTCCGGCGCCGCGACGGTGGCCCGTGCCCGCCCCCTGCGGGCCGGCCGTGATGTCGGCTGTCGTGGCTGTCCGCGTCGGTCGGGCCGATCGGGTCCATCGGGTTGGTCGTGGTTCCCGCCCGGCGGGGCGGGAGTATGCCGCGTGTTCCGGTGATCGTCCGGAACGGGCGCCGATGGATGAACAGGGCAGGTGTGTAAGGCTGTCGGACGACCGAGGGAGCCATGGGGCGCTTCCGGGAAGCACCGCCCGCACCAGGCGTTCGCGCTCTCGAGGACCACCTCCACACTCGTCGTCCCTCGGCGTTCCGGTGCGTGACGCACGGGCACACCGGTACAACGCGGGGTCGGATTCTCGCCAACGGCGCACAGCTTACAGCCCGGTTTTCTCCAGCAGCCGTACCGCTGCGTTGCCGGAGTGAGGCAGTCTCCGGATCGGCAGCACGCCAGGAATCCACCATTCCGACCCTGTTCGGCCCGGCAGGAGTTGACAAGGCGTCATCTCTCAACAAGCCCGGTGGGCCCACTCCGGGCGACACGTCCGCCTCCGACACCCCCCAACGGCGGGTGACCCCCTCCCCGGCAGAGCGGCGGCCGTGCCGCGGACAGGGGGGACGCGGGCGCCGTGAGGTTGGGGGTTGGTGGCCCGATGCCCGCTCAACAGAATCGGACCACGTCACGGATGCGGAACACCCCTTCGAGGAGCGGCACATCGGGGACGGGCAACGGGAAGGACCCCACCCGCGTCGACGAAGCCCACTCACGGCGTGGTGCTCGGTGGCGGACTCGCCGGAATGCTCGCGGCCCGCGTGCTCCGGCGGCACCTCGACGGTGTCACCGTCATCGACCGCGGCGAACTGCCCCACGGACCCGTCCCGCGCAAGGGCGTGCCCCCGAACGGGCCGCCGCCACGTTCCCCAGGGTCAGCGTGTACGCCGACTTCCGGGCCGGCGTCCCCGGGCAGAGCGGACTCGTCCTGCCCATCGAGTGGGGCTCTCACCGGACGCGGTCGGGCAGATGCTCGTGAAGGGCGTCAGCGCGTGCCGCGGGCCTCAGCGCGGGGCGCCGTACCACTGCCACGAGGTCCGGCGGGGCAGACCCGTGAGGTTGGTGCGGCCGGTGCTCCACAGCAGGGTGTCCGCGGCGGTGTGACCCTCCGGCGCCTCCGGGAACAGGCGCGCTACGGCTGCCGCGCTCGCCGCCTCCGGCGGGGTCCAGTCCAGCCCGAGCCCCTGGGTGATGTCGTGGGTGTGCATGGAGAGTTCGACGATCCCCATCGCGGCGAAACCGGCCGGGTCGGAGTTCCCCCACGGATGCCAGGCCCGCACCTCCGGGCCCGTGCCGCGGACCGTCGTGGTCAGCAGCTTCGACGCGATGCCGATGCCCTCCAGACAGCCACTCACGGGGGCCTGCGGGTCGAGGGAGGCCAACAGGGTGATGAAACGGTCGGTGGGCCGGGCGATCAGCAGGCCCGCGTAGCCGACCAGCCCGAGGGCGAGGTGGTCGAGGGTCTCCCGGCAGCTCCACTCCAGGCCGCCCGCGGGACGGGACCAGTCGGCGTCCGTCCCTCGCTCCAGCACGGCGAGGCACGCCTCGGCGGTTTCCGACAGCAGCCGGGGCCAGTCCGCGGGAGCCTCCGTCGAAGCCTGCTTCCCCCGCCCGTCCACGTGCCCGTCCCCACGCTCGTCCCCACGCTCGTCCCTGTGCTCGTCCTCGTGTCCGTTCATGGCGCTGTTCCCCCGTCGTCGGTCGGTTGTCGCTGACCTCCTCACGCTCGCAGCCCGCCCGCATACCGGGACAGTGACAGCGCTGACGGCGAACACCAATTTCCTGCCGCACCCTGCCCCTGCCCCGACTCCCGCAGCCGCCTCTCGCGGCCCGCGACCCGCCGGACGTGCCCAACTCCACCGAAAACCGGCTCCGTTCGGCGCTCAGTGGTCCGCTCGGCGCCCCGGGCTCGCGACGCGTGCCTTCCGTGCGATCTTCCGTAACATCGTTGCCATGGCTGCTGGTTCGGTCGCCGTCATCGTCCCCACGTGGCTGCGCGCCCCGTCCTGGGACCTGTACGAAGTGAGCATCCCCTGCACCGTCTTCGGGCCCATGCAGGCCGACCTCGCCGACCCCTGGTACGCGTTGAGACTCTGCGCCGACGGCGACCCCATCGCACCCACCGAGCCCTCCGCGTCCGGCGATCCCGCACCGATGGGCCTGACGCTGTCCACCCCCTACACGTTGGACGACGTGGCCGGAGCCGACACCGTCATCGTGCCCTCCGTCCCCGACGCCTGCGTCGCGGAGGGCAAGCCCCTGCCGGAGCGGCTCACCGCCGCCCTACGCGCGGCCCACGCCGCCGACGCCCGGATCGTGTCGCTGTGCACCGGTGCCTTCGCCCTCGCCGAGGCGGGGCTGCTCGACGGCCGCCGCGCCACCGCCCACTGGTCCCACGTGGCGCAACTCGCCCAGCGCTACCCGAACGTGGAGGTGGACGGCGCGGTGCTCTACGTCGACGAGGGCGACATCCTCACCAGTGCGGGCGTCAACGCCGGCCTCGACCTCTGCCTGCACCTCGTCCGCCGCGACCTCGGCGCCCGGGTCGCCAACCAGCTGGCCCGGCGGATGGTGGTACCCGCCCACCGCGCGGGCGGGCAGGCCCAGTTCGTCGAGCAGGCCGTGCCTCCGACCGACGACGGCAGCCTCACCCCCGTACTGGAGTGGGCTCGCACCCGCCTCGACGCGCCGCTGACCACCAAGGACCTGGCCCGGCGTGCCGCGACGAGCCCCCGCACCCTCCACCGCCGACTGCTCGCGGCAACCGGCACCACCCCGCACCAGTGGCTGCTGGCCCAGCGCCTGGACCGCGCCCGGACGCTGCTGGAGACGACCGACCTGCCCGTCGAACGGATCGGTGAGCTCAGCGGGCTGGGCACGGCCAACAACCTGCGCCACCACTTCCTGCGCCGTCTCGGCGTCTCGCCGAGCGCCTACCGCCGCGCCTTTCCCCGGAAGTGACCGCGCCCGCCGGACCACGGTGACGGCGGAGGTGACCGGCAAGGGTGCGAGCCCGACCGCGGTGGCCGGGGACATCGACTTGGTGACGAGTGCGCAATAAAACCGCCCCTGCCCGTCCGATGCGACGCAGTATGGAGCGACCGTACGAGTACGACTCAACGCCAGGGGGCAGTTCACGTGACGCCGACAGGAACGGGCGGGCCGGTGGGCACGCCGACGCCGACACGGCACCCGCACCCATATCCGCACCCGCAGTCGCGGTGGGTGCCGCGTCGGCAGCTGGGCGCCTATCTGGCCGCGGGGTTGCTGCTGACCATGTTCGGCCGCCTGATCGTGACCTGGATCGCTTTCGGCTTCGGCTTCGTGGACACCAGTGTCGGCGAGTTCCTCCAGGCGGTGCTGTTCGACCGCTCCATCGTGGTGGAGCAGGAACTGCTCGCCGAGCACCAGTGGGCGCTCACCGTGGCGCTGCTGGTGGTCGGTCTCCTCGCCCTGCTCGGGCGGCGCGTGGCCAGGGGCGGCGCGCTGCTGCTCGCCTTCCTCATGGCGGCCATCGCCCTGCGCGAGCTGGTCGGTCTCGCCACCGACGAGCGTTTCCGCGACTGGTACGTGGGGAGCAACGGTCTGGCCGGGCAGATCATCGGCACCTGGGTGATGGCGCTGCTGATCGCCGTCGGCGTGCTGGTCCTGATGCTGCGGGCCGGGGACCGGCCGGCACCAGGGGCGCCTGCCGCCGCCCGGGGGCCCGGAGCCGCCCGGTACACCGTCGTCGGCGTGCTGCTGATCGTCCTGTGCCTCGCCGAAGTGGGCTGGATCATCAGGACGCTCGCCGACGGTGTCGATGCCGGGGACTACTTCCTGGGGCTGGTGGACGCCTCGGTTGACACGTACGGCAACCAGATCGCGGGCAGTTGGGCGTTCTTCGGGTTCGCCTACGCCGTGGCCCTGCTCGTCACGGGCCTGCTCGCGCTGCTGCGTCGGCCCGTGGTGCGCGGCGCGGCCCTGACGCTGGCGGGCACCCTGCTCTACTTCCAGCTGCGCTTCGTCGTCAACACGACGTTCGCCGAGTCCCTGTTCGACGACGCGCAGTGGCCGCATCCCACGTGGAGCATGCAGACCGACCACCTGGAGGGCTGGCTGCGCATCCTCACCATGGTGGGCGGCGCCGTGCTCGCGGCGGTCGTCATCGCCCTCGTGCTGGGTGCGCCGGAGCGTGACCGGGCCGGCACGGAGGCGGTCGTCCCGCCGGGCGCGATGCCGCGGTGGCCCGCCCCTCCCGCCCAGCCGGCACCCGGCACGGGGCCCACGCCGCCGAGCGCGCTGCTGACCGCCCCGCCGAACCTCCCGCCTCCCCCCGCCGCCCCTCCGCGTTAGCCCCCGGCTCCGGCACCGTCTCCACGGCGGTTCAGAGCCCCGTGCGCATCGGGCTGATCCCCCGCGCGAACGTCCCCGGCTCCCGGCGGGACCTCTACCGGGTGCGGGAGGGGTCCGAGGGCCCCTCACCTCAGCCCGGGAACCGCGCCAGGGGACGTCCCGCAGGGCTGTCCCCTGGCGCGGCGTCCCGGCAGGTCAGCGCCCGGGACGTCCCGCGTGTACCTCACTTCCCCGGAGATCGTTGCGGCCCCCGGTCCCGGCCCCGCAGCCTGGTTGCCGAGCTGTCCGAGAAGCCGTCGCCCTCGGCACGGCTGACTCCCGGAACCAGGAGAACCATGAACCTCCGCGCCAAGACCGCGTCCGTCCTCGGGGCGGCGGCCGTCGCCGCCGCCTCCCTCGTCGTCGTCCCCGCCGGCACCGCACACGCCGCGTACCCGACGTGCAACAGCAACAAGAACCTGGACACGAGTTACGGAAACGTCCGCCAGCCCTACTACACCGGTACCGGCTCCCGGAACTGCGTCCTGGGCGTCGGCGACGACTCCATCGCCGTCACCCGCCTCCAGATCGTCCTGCGGGACTGCTACGGCCGGAACATCACCGCCGACAGCCAGTACGGCAAGAACACCCGCGACGCCGTGGCGTACGTCCAGAACTACGAAGGCGTCCCCGCCGACGGGACCTACGGTCCGCTGACCCGTAAGGCGATGAAGTGGAAGACGAGCTACGGCAGCTGCGTCCGCCTGGGCATCTGACGCTCCGGTAGCACCCGGCCCTCCGACGGTCCCGGACCGGGGCTGGGCACAGCAGCGTTACCCGGTGAGGGGCGGCCCTACGCAGGCCGCCCCTCACCGGCGAAACCCCGTGCCGACGATCACCGGCTTCCGTTCCGGCCTATCTGCCCGCAGAACTCACGTGCGCCAGCCCTGTCGGCCGACTCCTCGCCGGACCTCGCTGCCGACTCGTCTCCGGCTTCGGCGTGTGACCCCTCCCTTCAGGGGCGGCGGGCTCGGGCTGAGGGGCACGTGGTGTGGGTGAGGAACGCCGTCCAGGCGGCCGGCGTCAGGTGGACCGACGGGCCGTCCGCGCGCTTCGAGTCCCGCACGGCCACCACCGACGGGATGTTCACGGCCACGTCCACCCACTGCGAGTCCGGCTGTCCGCCGCTGTAGCTCGACTTGTGGAACTCGAAGTCGGACACGCGCTCACAACTCCTTACGGATGTCATCGATCAGGGACAGGGAATCGCTTGGGGCGAGTGCTTGCCTCGCGGTGCGATCGAAGAACGTGCGGTACGTCGAAGGGGGGCGTCGTCCCGCTCACCGGGGGCAAGACGGTGTGGGCCGAACTCGCCCTGGGGTGAGCGGGGCGGACGTCAGACCAGGCGGCGGGCCGTGGCCCAGCGGGTGAGTTCGTGGCGGTTGGAGAGCTGGAGCTTGCGCAGGACCGCCGAGACGTGGGACTCCACGGTCTTGATGGAGATGAACAGCTGCTTGGCGATCTCCTTGTAGGCGTAGCCGCGGGCGATGAGCCGCAGGACCTCGCGCTCGCGCTGGGTGAGCCGGTCGAGGTCCTCGTCGACGGGCGTGGCGTCGGAGGAGGCGAAGGCGTCGAGGACGAAGCCGGCGAGCCGTGGGGAGAAGACGGCGTCCCCGTCGGCGACCCGGAAGATCGCGTTCACCAGGTCGGCACCGGTGATCGTCTTCGTGACGTAGCCGCGGGCACCGCCCCGGATGACGCCGATGACGTCCTCGGCGGCGTCGGACACGGACAGGGCGAGGAAGCGCACCGGCTGGTCGATCGCGCCCATGAGGGAGGCGCTGCGGCGCAGGACCTCCACCCCGCCGCCGCCGGGCAGGTGGACGTCCAGCAGAACGACGTCCGGGCGGGTGGCGGTGATGACGGAGACCGCCTGGTCCACGTCACCGGCCTCGCCGACGACCTCCACGCCCGTCGTCGCCGTCTCGCCGATCTCGGCCTGGACGCCCGCGCGGAACATGCGGTGGTCGTCGACGAGGACGACCCGCACCCGGCGCCGTTCCGCCTCCGCCGGTTCGCCGGACGCCTGCCCCGGTGCCGTCTCGCCGCTCATGCTGTCTCCGCCCTCTCCATCTCCAGCTCCACTTCGGTGCCCTCGCCGGGCGCGGTACGGATGCGCGCCGTGCCGCCGTTGCGCTCCATACGGCCGATGACGGACTCGCGCACGCCCATCCGGTCCGCGGGTACGGCGTCCAGGTCGAACCCGGGGCCACGGTCCCGCACGGAGACGAAGACGGTGCGCCCCTCCACCTCGGCGAACACCTGGACCGCGCCGCCCTCGCCACCGTACTTGGCCGCGTTGACCATCGCCTCGCGGGCGGCCTGCACCAGCGCCGACAGCTTCTCGTCGCAGGGGCAGTCGCCCACGCAGACGACCTCGACCGGGACCCCGTGGTGGTCCTCCACCTCGGCCGCCGTCTTCTTCACCGCCTCGGCGAGGGTCCGCGGCGTCTCCGGCTCCTCCTCGGCGCCCGCCCGCGGCGCGCCCCGGTACAGCCACTCCCGCAGCTCCCGCTCCTGGGCCCGGGCGAGCCGGGCGACCTCGCGCGCGCTGTCGGCGTTGCGCTGGATCAGGGTGAGGGTGTGCAGCACCGAGTCGTGGACGTGGGCCGCGACCTCGGCCCGCTCCTGCGCCCGGATGCGCATCGTCCGCTCCTCCGAGAGGTCCTGGGTGATCCGGACGAGGTAGGGCCCGGCCAGCAGCGCGATACCCACCAGGACGGCCAGCGAAGCCTGGAGCACCGCACCGAACTGCTCGGCCGACCCCTGGATGACGACGAACCCCGTCACCCCGACGCCGACGAGCACCATGCCCGCCGCGCTGCGCGCGATCGGCAGGAGCCGGTGCCGTCGGCCGACCTCCTCCCAGTGCGCCCGTCGCGCGTTGTCGGCCTGCCGCCACACGACGGCCACACCGATACCCATGATGACCAGCGGCCACAGATAGGCGTTGGCTCGGCCGAACTGGAGGTTCGCCCCGAGGGCCAGCAGCGCCGCGAACATCACCAGGACGGCGGAGATCTGGCCCCGGTCCGGACGCCGCAGCCACCGCCGCGCGCCGGGCACGCCCGGCTGTCTGTCGGCCTCGACTCCGCCCGCCCCGAGCGGGACGACGAACCAGAACACCGCGTACAGCAGCGCGCCCAGCCCGCTGGTGAAGAACAGCAGCAGGAAGACGATGCGCACCCACAGCACGGGCAGCGCCAGGTGCCCGGCCAGCCCGCGTGCCACGCCCCCCAGCCAGTTCCCCTCCGAGCTGCGGTAGAGCTTGCGCAGGGGAGGGTCCTCGGCGGGGGCGGGCGCGACGCTGGTCATGGTGCGATCGTCACACGCGGCACGGGACGCGGGCATCAGGGTTGTCCCCGACCGTGCCCCCGAGCCGTGATCTCAGGGGCACCTCCGGGACAGCCCCGGATGCCGCGCCCGGCGACGACGGGCGACGATGGGGCGCATGGTGAGTGACGAGGACGGGCAGGCCGGGCCGCGGTCCGTGCCGGGCCCGGGGTCCGGCACGGCCGGCGGCCCGGGATCCGGGGCGGGTGGCCCGGGCGAGGTCCGTACGGGCGGCCCGGGCGCGTCCGGCGCGGACGGTGGCAGGCCCACACGGCCGGAGCGGAGCAGGCGCACGAAGGTTGTCGCCGGGGTGTGCGGGGGCATCGCCCGCCACTACGACGTCGACCCGGTGATCCTGCGGGTGCCGCTCGCCGTCCTCTCCGCCATCGGCGGCCTCGGCCTGCTGCTGTACGGCTTCGCTTGGCTGCTGCTGCCCCTGGAGGGGGAGGACGAGAACGAGGCGAAGCGGCTGCTGTCCGGGCGGGTCGAGGGCCCCGGCCTCGCGGCCGTGCTCTTCACCCTGGCCGGCAGCGGCTTGATGCTCTCCTCCCTGGGCAACAACGGGCGGAGCATGTCGTTCTCGATCCTGGTGCTCGCGGCGGTCGCGGCGGGGGTCCACTGGTCGCAGCGGCGGCGTCGGCAGGACGCGCCGCGCGAGGCGGAGCCCGGCCACGCCGACGTCGGACCCCAGGCGCCACCGGAGGCGCAGGCGCCGCCGGTACCACACGCCCCCTCGTGGTGGCGCGAACCGCTCACCAAGGACCCGAACGCGCAGGATTCCGGGTATCTGTGGGGCCCGGCCGACGCCTACCCGCAGGGCCGCGAGCCCGCCCCGGTCGGCGGCGCCCCCACCGCCGGGCACGGCGACCACGCGTGGCCCGGCCCTGTCCCCGGCTTCGCTCCCCCCGGCTCCGGCCCGCCCGGCGCCGGTCCGCCGGTCCGGCGCGGGTGGCGCGACTGGCGGCTGGGCTGGGCGATCGTCCCGGCCGCCGCACTCGCGGGCTGGATCGGCGTGGCCGCGGCCTGGGACAGCGACTCCCTGTCCACCGCGCTGGTGACGGGGCTGGCCTGCGCGCTCGCCGTGCTGGGACTCGGCCTCGCGGTGGGCTCGTTCGTCGGGCGCGTGGGCGCCGGCACGGTCATGGTGGCCGTCATGACCGCCGGTCTGCTGACGGGTTCCGCGGCCCTGCCGGACGACCTGTCCACGTCCTGGAGCAGTACCCGGTGGGCGCCGGCGACGGCGGCCGACGTCCGGCCCGCCTACGACCTCGGCAGCGGTGAGGGCGTGCTGGACCTCTCCGGTCTGGACCTCGCCGAGGACCAGACCGTCAGCAGCGAGCTGAGCGCCGGGGTGGGCGAGCTGCGCGTCATCGTGCCCGAGAACGCCAGGCTGGTGCTCGACCTGGACATCGTGGTGGGCGAGTACCGGCTGACCGGCGGGAGCTTCGACGGCGACGGGGGCAGCGGGAAGGGCGGCGGCGTCGGCCTCACCGAGACCGTCACCGTGGAGCCGCGCGGTGACGCCGAGCCGAGAGGCACCATCCACCTGGGGGTGGATCTGGTGCTCGGCGAGGTGGTGGTGGACCAGGCGATCGTCGAACCCGCCCCCGCGCCGCAGCCCTCCGAGAAGCCCGCCGACCAGGCCCTGGGACGGACCGACAGGGAAGGAGCGAGGCTGTGAACCATCCTGCGGCCCAGCCCGCGAACACCTCCGCGAACACCTCCGCGGACCATCCCGCCGAACGGCGCCGTTTCGAGCCGGCCAAACTGGTGCTCGGCCTCTCCCTGCTCGCGCTGGCCGTGGGCTACCTGCTGAGGGAACACGGCAGCCTGGACGTTTCCGCGCGGGTGCTCGCCGTCCTGCTGCCGTGCGCGCTGCTGCTGACCCTGCTGGTCGCCGGGCTCGCCCTGCTCGTGCGCCGCGCACGACGACGCCGGGCGGACGCCCGGGGCCGGTCCGGGGGCCGGCAGGGCTGAGGCCACGCCTGGCCGCCGACGGGGGTGTGGCGGCGGGCGGGCTGTGGGACCGTGGAGCGCACTGGTCTGGACCTTGTTGGAGGGTGTGGGCATGCGCGGAACGACGGTGTTACCCGGCTCGGGGGACGAGGAGGAGGCGGCGTTCCCCACGCACCGGCTGGCCGTTCCGATGCCGAACGTCCTGCCCTTCGCGGTCGGCACGTTCGACACCATCGGGCCGATGTCACGGGCCGTGTTCCCGCACCGCCACACGTTCTACGAGATCCTGCACGTCACCGGCGGCACGGGCCGGCACGTCATCGACCTGACCCCGTGGGAGCTGCGGCCACCCCACCTGGGGGTCATCGTGCCGGGGCAGGTGCACCACTGGGAGGACGCCGTCGGCCTGGACGGTGCGGTCGTCCTGTTCACCGAGGACTTCCTGCTGGACCACCCCGGCGACGCGGATGCCCTGCGCCGGCTGGGCGAGCGGCCGTGGCTGCGTCTGGACGAACACGAACACCGGCGCGTCGGACGGCTGGTGGCGGAGCTGGACGAGGAGTACCGGCGCGGCGCCGAGGGGTTCGCGAGCGTGCTGGCCGCTCTGCTGCACGTACTGGTCGTCCGGGCCGCCCGGCTCGGGGCGGGGGAGAGCCGGGCGGCCGGGGGTGGCCGTACGCGCGCGGTGGCCGAGGAGTTCCTGCGGCTGCTGCGCCGCAACGAGCCGGCGCTGTGGTCGGTGGGCGTCTGCGCGGACCGGATCGGGGTCACGCCGGGCTATCTCGCCGAGGTGGTCAAGGCGGCCACCGGCAGGACGCCGGGCGGCCTCGTGCGGGAGGCGCGCGTCCACGAGGCGAAGCGGCTACTGGCCCGGACGGACCTGACCGTGCGGCAGGTGGCGGCCCGGGTGGGACTGGCCGACGCCGCGTACTTCTGCCGCTTCTTCCGGCGGGAGACGGGGATCAGCCCGGGCGACTTCCGGCGCGGCGTCGATATTCACCACGACCACCGCATCGAGTCCATCGCCCGCCCCGCACGGCCTGCGTAGTTTCGTTGCCGGACCAGCACCCCCCACCACCCACTGGAGCTGACATGGACGGCGAAGACCGCACCGAACCGCGCGGGACCGCGGGCCACCCGAGCCGGAAGACGGTGCTGCGTGCCGCTCTGGCGGTCGGCGTGGCCGCACCCGCGGTGCTGGCGGGCGCCCCGGCGCTCGCCCGGAGCCTCAGCGCCGGCGAGGGCGACCCCGAGCTGACACCGATGTGCGATGACGGTGACGATCCCACGCCCCCGCAGATGGAGGGCCCCTACTTCAGGCCGAACTCGCCCCGCCGTACCTCGCTCCTGGAGCCGGGCACGCCCGGGGTCCGGCTCACGGTGACGGGCTACGTCTTCGGGCTGGCCTGCCGGCCCGTCCCGGGCGCCCTCCTCGACTTCTGGCAGGCGGACACCAACGGCGCCTACGACAACGCGGGATACCGCTTCCGGGGCCACCAGTTCACCGACGACCGGGGCACCTTCACCCTGACGACGGTCGTGCCCGGCCTCTACCCGGGGCGGACGCGGCACCTGCACGTGAAGGTGCAGGCGCCGGGCCGCCCGATTTTGACGACGCAGCTCTACTTTCCCGGTGAGCCGCGCAACCGGACCGACTCCCTGTACGATCCCCGGCTGCTGATGGCCGTCCGGGACACAGGCGGAGCGAGGGCGGCCGACTTCGACTTCGTCCTCGACGTTCCGCAGTCCCCGGACCCGACGGATCCGCCGACCGATCCGCCCGGCGGCACGACGTGGCGGGCGGGCACGGCGTACCGCGCGGGGGACCGCGTCACCTATGGCGGCACCGGCTACGTCTGCCTGCAGGCCCACACCGCGATGGCCGGCTGGGAACCGCCCCACGTCCCCGCCCTCTGGCGCACGGCCTGACAGTCGGAGCGAGCGGCTGCGCCGCCGGGTTCCCGTCCCCGGGAGGCCGCCCGCCGGGGCCTTCTCAACGCGGCGCGGGGTAGCCCCGGCGGCGGTGCACTACCGAACCGTGGCCGCCCCCGGCCCGGGGCCCGCCCCCGTCGGCCGGGGCCGCTAACGTGGGCGCATGGGAGACGCGCGAACGTCCGGTCCGGCCCGGGGGAAGGGGCGGGTGGACGCGGTGGAGGAGGGGCCCGGGGCCGTGGGGCGGCGGGTACACCGCCTGCGCACGGAACGGGGGCTCACGCAGCGTCAGGTGGCGGAGCCGGTGTACACGGCCGCCTACATCTCCACCGTCGAGTCGGGAAGGGTGCAGCCCTCGGAGAAGGCGCTGCGCCACATCGCGGAGCGGCTGGGCACGACACCGGAGGAGTTGAGCAGCGGTCGCCCGGCCCACCTGGCGACGGAGCTGCGGCTGCGGCTCGCGGAGGCCCAGCGCGCTCTGGCCACGGCGGACCCGCGGGAGGCCGCGGAGCGGTACGCGGACGTCGAACGGGACGCCCGGGCGCACGGGCTGGCGGCCGAGTTGGCCGCGGCGCGGGTGGGGCAGGGCCAGTGCGCGGTCGAGGCGGGTGAACTCGACCTGGCGCGCGGTTTCTTCGAGGAGGCCGAGACGGTCCTGGTGGAGTCGGGGGCCACGCTCCCCCAGCGCGTGCCCGCCCTGCGCGGCCGGGCCCTGACGCACCTGCTGGCCGGGGAACTGCGCTACGCCTGCTACCTGCTGGAGACGGCGCTCGACGAGCTCAACTCCTCGGGGTTGACCGACCCCGAGGCGCTGGTCCTGCTGTACTCCGCGATCATCGCGCCGTACATGGACCTGGGGGCGCACGCCCGGGCGGCGCAGGCCGCCGAGCTGGCCCTGGCGCTGTCCTCGGAGGTCTCGGACCCGGCGCTGGTGGCGCGGTTGCACCGGACGGTCGCCCGCACGTTCCTCGCTGAGGGGCGGGTGGCGGAGGCCGACGCCGCGCTGGTGAAGGCCGCCGATGCCTACCGGCAGTTGCAGATCAGCCCGGAGCTGGCGCACTGCCACTGGATGCGCGGCTACGTCTTCGCGCAGTCCGGTGATCTCGCCCGGGCCGAGGACGCCTATCGGACGGCCCGCGACATGCTCGCCTCGCGCCGGGCGGGGCTCTACACCCACCAGGTCGGCGTCGAGCTGGCGGACGTGCTGCACCGGCGGGGCAAGGACGCGGAGGCCAAGGCGCTGCTGGACGAGCTCCTCGCCGGTTTCGGCACGGGCCGGGGCGCCGTGCACGAGGCGGGTGCGCACCGGCTGCTCGGCCGCATCGCGGAGCGGCGGGAGGACGTCGAGGGGGCGGAGCGGCACTACGTCACCGCGCTGAGTCTGCTGGAACGCGCGGGCGCGGCCGGGGACCTGGCGGACGTCTGCCGCCTGCTGGGGGACCTGTTCCGGCGCACGGGCCGCCCCGAGGCGGCCCTGGACGCCTACCGGACGGGCCTGGGCCACCGGGCGGCGCCGGGAACCACGACCCTGGGCCCGGCACCGGTCAGGCCCTTCTGACCGTCCGCGCCGAAGCGGCGTGCCGGAGAGACCGATTGAGCATGCGCTGATGTCTTGTCAGGGACGCGTCGCGTCGCTAACTTAAATGGCCACGCGAGTCTAGTTAACTCCGCATTTAACTCGCCTCTGTGCCACCGCGCCCGCCTCCGGTACGGCCCGGCGCGCACCACACCGCACCCCCCACGAGGAGACGTTCATGCGTCGACGCCGTTCCGCACTCCTTGCCCTGGCCGCCCTCTGCGCCGCGTCCCTGACCGCCCTGCCCTCCGGAGCGGCCGTCGCCGGTCCGCCACCCCCCGGCGAGTGGCGGGAGGTCTTCTCGCCCGACGGTTCCATCACCCGCGTCCACATACCCGTGCGGGCCGAGCAGGCGCCCGACGCCCGCGAGCGGGAGGCGGCGGCCGCCGCCGAGGTGATCCCCATCAGGGAGACCGGGCCCTCCGACCGCCGCTTCGACGTGGTCGTCGTCGGTGACGGCTACACCGCCGCGGAATCGGCGACGCTGCGGCGCCACGCCGAGGAGAAGTGGGCCGAGATCGCCGCGACCGCCCCCTGGAACCGGTACGAGGACGGCGTGAACGTGTGGTTGGTGAACGTCGTCTCCCGGGAGTCGGGTGTCGATCACGACCCGCGGTGGGGCGTGTACCGCGACACCGCCCTCGACATGCACTTCTTCTGCGGCGGCATCGAACGCCTGCTGTGCCTGAACGAGTCGAAGGCCCAGGCGTACGCCGCGCAGGCGCCGGAGGCGGACGCCGTCATCGCCGTCGGGAACACCACCAAGTACGGCGGCGCCGGATACCCGAGCCTCGCCACCGTCGCCGGCGGCAACGACCAGGCCGGGCGCATCGCCATCCACGAACTCGGCCACTCCGTGGGTGGCCTGGCGGACGAGTACTACACCCCCGGCACGACCTACACCGGTGGCGAACCGTCCGCGCCCAACGTCACCCGGAACCCGAACGGCGGGAAGTGGTCCGACTACCACGGGCGGACGACGCCGGACGGCGGCGTGATCGGAGCCTTCCAGGGCGGCCATTACCACGAGTACGGCATCTACCGGCCCTCGCAGGACTCGTTGATGCGCAACATCAACAAGCCGTTCAACCTCGTCGGCCTCGACGTCATGGACCGCGCCATCAGCGCCGAGATCAGCGGCCTCCCCGGCGCCGACTGCACCGGCCACGCGCACACCCGGACCGGCAGCCTGCCCGCCGGCGGCTCGGCCGACCAGCCCGACGGCGGCTACTTCGGCGCGGCGGCGGGTACTCACCGCGCGTGCCTGCGCGCCCCCGAGAGCAGCCGGTTCGCCCTGTCCCTGCTGCGCTGGGACGGCGGCGCCTGGCGGACGGTGGCCACCGCCGACGCCGACGGCAGGCTGGAGCACACCGGCGCCCGGGGCTACTACGCCTACCGCGTCCGCGCCGCGTCGGGCTCCGGCGCCTACACGCTGGGGTACGACGTTCCCTGAGCGCCGCGGCGGTTCACCGAACCCCCGTGACGGGCGGAGAGCGGCCGGGTCCCGGGAGGGCCGGGCGCCGGGAGGGGGCGGGTCGTGTGACGGCCCTCGCCTCTCCCGGTGCCCTCGGCCGCCCGAGCCTCACCCGAAGAGCTGGCCGCCGTTGCGCCTGCGGCGCCTGGCCAGCGCGGCGTCCAGCGAGTACGTCGGGGTCCCCGCCATGATCAGCGGCACCCAGGCCATCAGGTAGGGCAGGTCCTGGCTGTAGTAGTAGGGGCCCACGCTCCAGCTGATGGTCAGCCAGAAGGAGAGGGAGATCAGCGCGCCGCCCAGCGCCGCGAGTCGTCCCAGCAGCCCGAGGAGCGTACCGAGGCCCACCGCCAGCTCGCCGAAGGCGATCGCGTAGCCGAAGCCCTCCGGGCTCGCCAGCGCCATGTCGAGCAGCCAGGGCGCCGCCGCGTCGGTGATGGAGAGCAACAGCGGTTCCATCGACCCGGGGAAGTCCGGATCGGTCAGTTTGTCGAGCCCGGCGTAGACGAAGGTCACGCCGAGGAAGACGCGCAAGGGCAGCAGGGCGTACCGCGCCGCCGTCTCCCGCAGGCCCCCGGGCTCCGCGACCCGCGCGTGCATCCCTGGACGATTCTCGAAGGCCATCGCGCCGCCTGCCCTCCTGTTCGCGGACGCCGTCGTCCGCGGTCCGGCCGCTTGACGCCGATTGTCCTGCTCAAGCCTCTGTCCGGCCATACGTGCGGCACCGCCGTCGTGTTCAGCCGCGGTGGAGGCCGATTCCGGGGGCGGGCGTGGGGGTGCGTGATTTCCAGGCGGATGGGGTGTCGGATCAGTATCACGGTGCTGAGCAGCGGTGGAACAAGGCGGCGAGCGAGGTGCGTTCGATCGTGCGGTTGCTGAAGTCGACGTTGGAGAAGAACGACGGGACGGCGGCGCAGACGTTGCAGCGGGCCAAGGCCGCGGTGGACGGTGTCGGCTGATGACGGGCTGGGACCTGAGCGTCCCGAAGGGCACGCCGGCGCTGAGGGTGGAGAAGGTGTCGGCGTTCGGCGCGGGCGAGCGTGAGCTGCTGCTCGGGCGCGGCACGAGCTACAGGGTCACCCGCGTGGTCATGCACAATGGGCAATGGCAGCTTTACGGAGAGATCCTGCGGAAGTAACCGATCGGGCTGGTGGAACACACATGGGCAGCGAGAGTCATCTGACACCCCGCATGAGCGAGGACCTCCGGCCGGATCTGGTCGGCGGCTCGGAGGACTACGGCTACGTCGCGGAGGGGCCCGTCAGCTATGTCGCGATCGGCGCCGAGGACGGCGTGCTGGGCTACCTCTGGGCGTCCGACGCCGAGGACGCCGCCGGGTTCGAGCCCCTTGGGGACGCGGGGGACGTGGCGTTCAACGCCGCGGTGGCCTGGGCGCAGGCGCTGAGGGAGTGCCGGGCGAAGGGGCTGTCGCCGTTGCGGGCCCTGGGCGAACTGGTCGAGGAGGCGGGGGACGACGCCATCGGCCGCGCCGTCCCCGGCACCCGGGCGGAGGCCACCCTGAAGGCCCTGCGCGAGGCCCCGTAGGCTCCGGCGTCCTCGGCGTCCTCGGCGCCGTCGCCCTCGTCGCACCCCCCGTCGCGGCCGTCGTCGGTCAGGCGGGGCGGGTCGCGGCGGCGAAGGGCATCGAGTCGACGGGGGCGACCGTCACCGTCGATCCCGGGCGGGGCGCGTGGATCATCTGGCCGTTGCCGATGTAGAGGCCGACGTGGCTGAGGCCCTGGTAGAAGAAGACGAGGTCGCCCGGGGCCAGTTCGGCGCGGGACACCCGTCGGCCGGCGTCGACCTGGGTGTACGTCGTGCGGGGCAGCGAGACGCCCGCCGCCCGCCAGGCGGCCTGGGTGAGGCCGGAGCAGTCGTAGGAGCCCGGGCCCGTCGCACCCCAGACGTAGGGCTTGCCGATCGCGTCGCGGGCGAACGCGATGGCCTGGGCAGCCCGTCCGCTCGCTGCCGGGACGGGGGTCGCCGGGGCCGGTGCCCCGGGTGAGGGCCGTGCGCCCCGGTCGGCCCGGCCGTCCTCGCCGCCCCGGTCACCCTCGGTGCGTTCCCCAGGGGCGCGTTCCTCGGGGGTGAGCTGCTTCAGTAACCGTTCGGCCTTCGCCAGCTTCCCGCGCGCCGTCTCCTTGTGCCGACGGGCCTCGCGTTCGGCCGCGCGGACCTCGTCCGCCCGCTCGGCGCCCTCGCGCCGGAGCTGTGTGCTCTCCCGGAGCCGTCCGCGCAACTGCCGCAGGGTCCGGCTCTGGCGCAGCCCGGCGCGCTCCCGGGTGGCGGCGTGGCGTAGGAAGTCCTCGGGGTCACTGGCCAGGGCCAGTTGGGCCGGGGTTGCGGCCTGGCCGTTGCGGTACTGGGTGGTGGCGTGGGAGCCGAGGGTGTCGCGGGCGGCGTTCACCCGTGCCGCCGTGCGGGCGGACCGGTCCTGGAGGGCGGTGAGGCGCCGCTCCGCCTTGCGGGAACGTTCCTTCGCCGCGTGGTGCAACTCGCCCGCCGCCTCCGCGTCCCGCTGTAGGCGGTCCACCTCGGCGCGCACCTGGCGGGCGTCGGGGCGGGGAGCGGCGAGCGCGCCGCCCGCGCCTGACACGGCGGCCGTGGCCGTCGCCGCGCCCGCCAGGGCGAGGCTCGCCCACGCCCTCGTTCCCGGTCCCCGCACCGAGCGGGTCCACGCACTGCGGTCCTTGCGATGTGCTGCCATGGGCCCGGACGCTAGGGCTCCACGGCCCCCGCGGACCCGGCGATGACCGGCACTGTCCGCATTCGGTTCACTGTCGACCGAGTCTGCCGACGGAGCGTGCGGACGGCACCGCTCCGCGTCGGCCCCTGATCGTTCCGGGCCCGACGGCCGCGGGCCCGACGGTTTCCGCCGGGGCGAGGGTTCCGGCCCTGTGTGCCGAGCCCGACCTCCCCACCGCCGCCCGAAGCGCCGCCGGTTACCCTCCGGTCATGGACGTCCTGATCAATGTCTTCGTCGCCCTCCACGTCATCGGCATCGCCGCGCTGCTCGGTGGCTTCCTCTTCCAGACGAAGGCCATGCGCGCGGGCGAGGCGCGGATGCTGCCGGGCATGCTGCACGGCGCCCTGACCATGCTCGTCACCGGCATCTGCCTCGTCGGCCTGAACCAGGCCGAGGACCACGAGGTGAACAACCTCAAGATCGGGATCAAGCTCGCGCTGCTCGTCGTGATCCTCGGCCTCGTCTACGTCAAGCGCGACGACGCGAGGGTGCCCGCGTCCGTCATGGGCACCGTCGGCCTGCTCACCGTGGTCAACATCTTCATCGCGACCCTCTGGACCTGAGCCCCTACACGTCGCGCCCGCGGCGCCGGAACAGCTCCCAGCGGTTGGGGTAGCGGACCCGGACGTCGCCGAGCGCCGTCGAGCCGGTCAGCACCACGGTCGGCGCCCCGGGCGTGGGCGGGTCCACGGCGCGGTTGCGCAGCGACCCCACGTACACCCGCATCCCCTGCGTGCGCACCGACCAGCCCCGGGGGACGACGACCGTGACGTTGCCCATGGCGGCCTTCACCTCAAGGGACACTTCGGAGACGCGGCAGACGGCCTCGCTGAAGTCGATGCGGATGTTGCCCATCCTGGAGGCGGCGGAGATCTGCCGTGGGACCTCCCAGTGCCCGGCGTGGACGATGTCCCCCGCGCCCGTCCGCAGGACCAGGGGCTCGGCGGGCGCCCCGGGGAAGCGGCCGTCCGCCGGGAGGTCGTCGGTCAGCGGCGCCAGCTCGCCGTAGGTCTTCGCCGTGTAGGCCCGCTCCAGCCGCTCCTCCAGCTCCGGGAGGTCGATGCGCCCCTCCCCGGCAGCCTCGCGCAGCACCTCCGCGACCGCCTCCCGGTCCGCGTCCGAGGCGCGCAGCTGCTGTGCGTCCCCGGAGCCGTCGGGGCGGGGAACGGGCGCTCGGGAGGCGTCGGTCATACCGGTCAGTGTAGGAGTGGGGAACCGGCCGTTGGCCGTCGGCGGCAGACCCTAGACTCGGTAGGCGATGAGCAGCCTCTTCGACGACAGCTTCCTGGCCGACCTCGAACCGCCCCGGGACGACGAGCCGCCGCCCCCGGCCGAGGGCGGCTTCGGCGTGCCCGGCCAGCCGGGCGACGTCACCGGGGAGGTGGCGGAGGAGGTGCCGGACGGCCTGTTCACCGGTGCCTACGCGGGCGGGCGCGGCCCCGACGCGCACTACCGCGACGGGGCGCCGCGTCCCGTCATCGACCTCGAGGCGCTGCTGACCGGGCTGAACGAGCAGCAGCGCGCCGCGGTCGTGCACAGCGGCGGTCCGCTGCTCATCGTCGCCGGTGCCGGCTCCGGCAAGACGCGGGTGCTCACCCACCGCATCGCCTATCTGCTCGGGGCCCGCAAGGTGCATCCGGGCTCGATCCTCGCCATCACCTTCACCAACAAGGCCGCCGGCGAGATGAAGGAGCGGGTCGAGGAGCTCGTCGGGCCGCGCGCCGGGGCGATGTGGGTGTCCACGTTCCACAGCGCGTGCGTGCGCATCCTGCGCCGGGAGAGCAAGAAGCTCGGCTTCACCTCCTCCTTCTCCATCTACGACGCCGCCGACTCCAAGCGCCTCATGGCCCTCGTCTGCCGTGATCTCGACCTCGACCCGAAGCGGTACCCGCCCAAGTCGTTCAGCGCGAAGGTCTCCAACCTGAAGAACGAGCTGATCGACGAGGAGGACTTCGCGGGGCAGGCGACCGACCACTTCGAGAAGACGCTCGCCGAGGCGTACACGCTGTACCAGGCGCGGCTGCGCGAGGCCAACGCGCTGGACTTCGACGACATCATCATGACGACGGTGCACCTGCTCCAGGCGTTCCCCGACGTCGCCGAGCACTACCGCAGGCGCTTCCGGCACGTCCTCGTCGACGAGTACCAGGACACCAACCACGCCCAGTACACGCTGGTCAGGGAGCTGGTCGGGGTCGGCGCCCCGGAGCCCGCCCGGGAGGGCGAGGACGGGAGCGCGGACGGGGTCGGCGACGTGGACGGGGCACGGGCCGTCGAGCGTGGCGAGCTGTGCGTCGTCGGCGACGCCGACCAGTCGATCTACGCCTTCCGGGGCGCCACCATCCGCAACATCCTCCAGTTCGAGGAGGACTACCCGGACGCGACGACGATCCTGCTGGAGCAGAACTACCGCTCCACTCAGACGATCCTCTCCGCCGCCAACGCCGTCATCGAGCGCAACGAGAACCGTCGCCCGAAGAACCTGTGGACGCAGGCCGGGTCCGGCTCCCGCATCACCGGTTACGTCGCGGACAGCGAGCACGACGAGGCCCAGTTCGTCGCCGACGAGATCGACCGGCTGACGGACGAGGGCACGGCGAGCCCGGGCGACGTCGCCGTCTTCTACCGCACCAACGCCCAGTCCCGGGTCTTCGAAGAGGTCTTCATCCGGGTCGGGCTCCCCTACAAGGTCGTCGGCGGGGTGCGCTTCTATGAGCGCAAGGAGGTCCGGGACGTCCTGGCCTACCTGCGGGTCCTGGCGAACCCGGAGGACTCCGTCCCGCTGCGCCGTATCCTCAACGTGCCCAAGCGCGGCATCGGCGACCGCGCCGAGGCGATGATCGAGGCCCTGGCCTCCCGGGAGAGGATCGGCTTCCCGCAGGCCCTGCGCCGGGTGGACGAGGCGTACGGCATGGCGGCCCGCTCGGTGAACGCCGTCAAGCGCTTCAACACGCTGATGGAGGAGCTGCACACCGTCGTCGAGTCCGGTGCCGGACCGGCCACCGTGCTGGAGGCCGTCCTCGAACGGACGGGTTATCTGGCCGAGTTGCAGTCGTCGAACGACCCGCAGGACGAGACGCGGGTGGAGAACCTCCAGGAACTCGCCGCCGTGGCGCTGGAGTTCGAGCAGGCCCGCAGCGAGGACGAGCCCGGGACGCTGGCCGACTTCCTGGAGCAGGTCGCCCTCGTCGCCGACTCCGACCAGATCCCCGACGAGGACGAGCGGGAGGAGGGCAACGGCGTCATCACGCTGATGACCCTGCACACGGCGAAGGGCCTGGAGTTCCCCGTCGTCTTCCTCACCGGGATGGAGGACGGCGTCTTCCCGCACATGCGGGCTCTGGGCCAGGTCAAGGAGCTGGAGGAGGAACGGCGGCTGGCCTACGTCGGCATCACCCGGGCCCGCGAGCGGCTCTACGTCAGCCGGGCCACGATGCGCAGCGCTTGGGGGCAGCCCGCGTACAACCCGCCCTCCCGCTTCCTGGAGGAGATCCCCGCCGACCACCTGGACTGGCGGCGCCTCGGAGGCGGCCCCGGCGGCACCGCCTCGGCGAGCGTCGCGCGGCTGGCCTCGTCCTCGTCCGCCGCCTCGGCGCGGCGGGACGGCTCCGGCTTCGCCACCCGCCGCGTCCAGGAACGGCCGGTCGTCTCCCTGGCCGCGGGGGACCGGGTCACGCACGACAGCTTCGGGCTCGGCACCGTGGTGTCCGTCGAAGGCAGCGGAGACCGCGCGCAGGCGACGATCGACTTCGGGGACGCCAAGCCGAAGCGGCTGCTGCTGCGCTACGCGCCGGTGGAGAAGCTCTAGGACCTGCTCTGGGCCCAAGTCTGGTCATGCGCGGCCCCGGCGGGAAGGGCCGGACCGGGCCCAGGCCGTGGCTACGTCGGGTCGAGGCCCTTGGCGCGGAACCAGGCCACCGGGTCCACCGCCGAGCCGCCGCCTGGCCGCACCTCGAAGTGCAGGTGCGGGCCGGTGGAGTTGCCGGAGTTGCCCGCGTAACCGATGGTGTCGCCCGCCTTGACCTGCCCGGAGCGGATACGGGTGCTGCTCAGGTGGCAGTACCACGTCTCGGTGCCGTCCGGCGCCGTCAGGATGATCATGTTGCCGTAGGCGAGATCCCACTTGGTGGTGATCGTCCCGTCGGTCGCCGCCTTGACCGGAGTGCCGTAGCCGACGGGGAAGTCCACACCCGTGTGGACGGAGATCCAGTTGAGGCCCGCCTGGCCGAAGTACGCACTCAGCCCGCGCTGGTCCACCGGCAGGGCGAACTTGGGCCGCAGCGCCTCGCGCCGGGCGGCCTCCTCGGCCTTGCGCTTGCGCGCGGCCTCCTCCCGGGCCTTCAGGTCGATGCGCTCCTGGGTACGGCTCGCGCGGTCGCCGAAGTCCCGGGCTTCGGCGGAGAGGCCGGCGAGCTGGGTGTCCAGCTTGTTGTTGACGGCCACGGCCTCCGCGCTGCCCGTGTCCGGGGCGGCCTGCGCCGGGTTCTCCTCCGGGGTGTCGGCGACGCCGCTGACGGAGGCCGCGGAGATCCCGGCCACGCCCATGACGGCGACGGAGGGCACCGCGACGGTCAGCAGGGCCGAGCGCTTGGGCTTCGCCGCACGGCGGCGTCCGGCCCGGGTGGACGCCACGGGCTCCTCCGGCACCGTCGCCGTGTCCTCGGAGTACCCGTCGCCCTCGGCGTACGCCGTGTCCTCGGGGTACGCGGTGTCCTCGGGGTACCCGCCACCTTCGGGGTACGCGACGTCCTCGGCGTACCCACCGTCGTCATCGCGGTCCTCCGCGGTGTCCGCGGTGTCCGTGGTGTCCGTGGAGTCCGTGGAGTCCCAGGCGTCGTGGGGGCGCTGGACCCCCTCGTCTCCCTCGGGTCCGGCCGTCGCCTCGGCCGTTCCGGTGTCCGCCGGCTCGGGGGAGTACCCGGAGGCGTTCCAGGCCACCCCCTCGCCGTCGGCCCATCCGTGGTCCGGCTGGGACGGCACGGAGTGCAGCGGATGCTCCACCGCGCCCCAAGGGTCGGCCGCTCCGAGGCCGTGGGCGGCACCGGAGTCGTCGTAGGTTCCGCCGGTGTCGTAGGCGCCGGAGGAGAATCCGCCGGTGTCGTAACCGGCGGCCTGGGAAAAGCTGTTGCTCCCGGGATCGGAAGAGTGGAAGCTGCTCGCGTCCATGCCGACGCCGTAGCCGTCGGTGCCGTAGCCCGTGGCGAAGTCGGTGCCGTAGCCGTCCGTTCCGTAGGCCGAGCCGTCGTAAGCGGTGCCGCCGAACGGGATGTTGGCCTGCTCGTAGCCATGGTGGCCGGCGAGGCCGGCGGGCTGCTCGCCATAGCCGGGGTAGCCCATGGTCCCGTGGCCGTCGCCCGGCAGGGCGCCGAAGAGCGGGTCGGCCTGCTGGTAACCGGAGGCGGTGTCGGTGACGCTGCCGCCGTAGTCGGCGGCCTGCCCGTAGGGGTCCTCGTATCCGGCGTACCCGGTGTGGGGTGAATGCTCGGAGAACCCGGAGCCGACGGGAGTCGTCAGATCCGACGGGGGACGGTCGTTCACCACCAACTTCTCTTTCGCCTCGGAGACGGGGGCTGCCAGAGCAGTGTCGGCGACTGTACCGGGCGCGTCGTGACGTCGACAATGTTCGGCAGGTTTTGAGCTGGCCAAGAACGGGCAACGGTCCGTCCGTTTGGCGTACTACGAACCGGTAACGGGGGGCTCGTTCGAGCCTCATGTTCGGTTTCACGCCACTTCACGGTCGCGGTTTCTTCACCTTTCTCGGCGCCACCACCACCGCGGGTTCACGCGACGTCGACCGATTCCGCCCGCTTCGCGGCATCGGCATCCACCCCGGCCAGCTCGGTACGGACCTGCGCGATGACGGCCGGGTGCACCGGCAGCGCCAGATGGCCCACCCCCCGTACCCGCACACCGCGGCACCGCAGGTCGGGGTGGTCCAGCCGGGCCGTCTCGCGGGGCACCATGAGGGGGTCGCTGTCGCTCCAGAAGCTGACGAACAGCGTCCGGCAGCCCGGCGCCGGGCCGGCCAGCTCGGTCAGGACCTCCGAGCCCGGCCGCAGCTGCCGGATCAGCGGAGGCGCGGCCACGGGCGGCACCGCGCGCGTGCCCGCATGCGGGGTGCCCAGGGTGACGAGCGTGCGCACCCGGGCGTCACCGCCCTGCCGCTGTACGTGGTACCGGGCGATCAGCCCACCCAGGCTGTGCCCGACGACGTCCACCCGCCGGTGCCCGGTCCGCGCCCGCAGTTCCTCGATCCGCTCACCGAGCGTCTCCGCCGCGGCGCGGACGTCCCGCGTCAGCGGCGAGTAGTTGACGCAGGCGACCTCCGGCCTGCCGTGCCGCCGCAGCGCACGCCGCAGCAGGGTGAAGACGGAGCGGTTGTCGATCAGGCCGTGGAGCAGCAGCACCGGAGGCGGCCCGGGGAGCTCCGGTCCGGCGGGCCCGGCGGAGGCGGAGCCGGGGCGCTCGGGCCGCACTCCGGTGGGGTAGAGCGCCAGGCGCCCGGTCAGCACAGCCGCCTCGACGACCGCCGTACGCAGCGGGCCGGACACGGCCGACAGCCCGGAAACGCCGGGCAGCCCGGAGACCCCGCGGAGGGCGGAGATCCCGGAGAGGGGGGAGAGCCTGGTCAGCGCGGAGGCGCCCGGAAGTGCTGACGGAATCGGTCGTCGCATCGTGGCTCACCCCCGTCGCCGCGGCCGCCCGACCGGCCCGCGGCCGGTGCGGCGTACCGGCGGGTGCCGCCGCCGCGGACTCCGTGCGACGCTCTGTGTCTCCCCGCTCACGGACCTGTGACGGGTGTGGTGGTGGAGTCGCTCTCCCATTGTGTGATTTCCCCCTCCCCCCGCACCATGAAACGAGCGGGTGCGCGATGCTGGGGAGATAACGTTCGTTCACACCGGCACCCCGAGCGGCGGAGCCGGAGCCGCGATCAATGACGATGGAGGCAGTGATGGGTGTGTCGGGTCCGATCCGCGTGGTGGTCGCCAAGCCGGGCCTCGACGGCCACGACCGGGGCGCGAAGGTCATCGCCCGCGCGCTGCGGGACGCGGGCATGGAGGTCATCTACACCGGGCTGCACCAGACGCCCGAGCAGATCGTTGCCACCGCGATCCAGGAGGACGCGGACGCCATCGGCCTGTCCATCCTCTCCGGAGCCCACAACACCCTCTTCGCCAAGGTGCTGGAGCTGCTCGACGAGCGGGATGCGGGGGACATCAAGGTCTTCGGCGGAGGCATCATCCCCGAGGACGACATCGAGCCGCTGAGGGCCAAGGGCGTGGCGGCCGTCTTCACTCCCGGCGCCACGACGTCGGAGATCGTGGACTGGGTGCGCTCCAACATCCGGTCCGTCGCCGCCTGAGCACCCGGCAGCCCGGCGGTGCTGAGGGCGGCGGGCGGCCGCCCGCCGCCCTCAGCCCACCAGCTCCTCGTGCATGGCCGCCCGGACGGTCAACGTCGAGACCAGCCGCTGGAACGCCTCGGCCCAGTAGCCACCCGCGCCCGGCGCCTCGGCGCCCGACTCCTCCGGCAGCGCCGCCAGCGGGGCTATCCGGTCGGCCTGGGCCGGATCGAGGCAGCGCTCGGCCAGCCCCATCACCCCGCTGAAACTCCACGGGTAACTCCCGGCGTCCCGCGCGATCTCCAGCGCGTCGACGACCGCCCCGCCCAGCTCGGGCGACCACGGCACGGCACACGTGCCGAGCAGCCGGAACGCCTCGGACAGACCGTGTGCCGCGATGAAAGCCGCCGACCAGTCGGCCCGTTCGGACGACGGCAGCACCGTCAGCAGCCGGGCCGGATCGCCCGGCCCCTCGGCCGCCGGGGCCGTCGGCGCTCCGACGAGCGCCCGCGCCCACGCCTCGTCCCGCTGCCGCACGGCCGCCCGCGCCCAGGCCGCGTGCAGATCGTCCCGCCAGCCGTCCGCGACCGGCAGCGCCACGATCTCCTGTGGCCGCAGCCCGCCCAGATGCGCCGACCAGCACGCGAGCGGCGCCGCCTCGACCACCTGGCTCAGCCACCACATCCGCTCCCCGCGGCCCGAGGGCGGCTTCGGCGTGATCCCGTCCCGCTGCATCGCCGCATCACACGCGTGCGGCGCCTCGACGGCGAGGCCGCCCCCGGAACCGGAGCACCCGCTGCGATCCAGATGCACACAGGCCCGGGCCCGCTCCGCCATCCGGCCTGCCAGCGCGGAGCCCGGCAGCGCCGACAGCAACTCCGCCGCCATCGACCGCACCGTGCGGCTGCGGTCCGTCAGCGTCCGCTCCAGGAACTCCTCGTCCGCCGGGGCCAGGCCCTCCCGCAGCGTGTCGAGGAACATCAGCCGGTCCTCGGCGCGCTCGGCGGACCAGGTGCTCGCCAGCAGGCTCCGGGCCGCTGCCGGATCGTGCCGACGCAGCGCGCCCAGCAGCGCCGCCCGCTCCGCGAACAGCCCCTCCTCCCACAGCGAGCGCACGGCCTCGGCGTTCTCGGGCGCCACGGGAGCCGCCGCCGTCCCGGTGCGCAGGGCGAATCTCCAGTCCGGATTCAGCCGGGCCAGCCACAGCGCCCGGGGGCCGGCGAAAGCCAGCGCGTCAGCGCGCAGGTCCGTGCGGGCCCGAGCGGCGTCCAGCAGCGCCGGCAGCTGGGCGGCCGGGGCCCGGTAGCCGCGGGCGTTGGCCGCGGCGAGCCACTGCGGCAGCAGTTCGGCCAGGTCCGGCCCGGCGCCGCGCCGTCCCGCGCCCCCGCCCGGCTCGGCGCGCCCCGCCAGCAGGAGGGCCAGACGCCGG
>NZ_JABLSI010000118.1 GCF_019303475.1 Streptomyces sp. JJ38 | reverse complement strand
GGAGTAGTTGGCGGCGTCGGCGTTGCTGTTGCCCGCCGCCACCGCGTACGTCACGCCCGCGGCGATCGAGTTGCGCACCGCGTCGTCCAGACTGGAGTTGGCGCCGCCACCGAGGCTCATGTTGGCCACGGCCGGAAGCTGCGCGTTCTGCGTCACCCAGTCGACGCCGGCGACGACGCCCGAGTAGGAGCCGGACCCGTTGTCGTCCAGGACGCGGACGGAGACCAG
>NZ_JABLSI010000117.1 GCF_019303475.1 Streptomyces sp. JJ38 | reverse complement strand
GGTGGACACGGCGTGTTCCTCGTCGCTGGTGGCCCTGCACCAGGCGGCCCAGGCGGTGCGGTCGGGAGACTGCTCGCTGGCTCTCGTCGGAGGGGTCACCGTGATGGCGAGCCCGATCGTCTTCCAGGTCTTCAGCCGCCAGCGGGGCCTGTCCCCGGACGGCCGGTGCAGGGCGTTCGCCATGTCGGCGGATGGCACGGGTTTCTCCGACGGCCTGGGCATGCTGGTGGTCGAGCGGTTGTCGGACGCGCGTCGC
>NZ_JABLSI010000116.1 GCF_019303475.1 Streptomyces sp. JJ38 | reverse complement strand
ATGCCCGGACGCTGACTCCCCTGACCCGAGAACAGAAACGCCGTCCGCCCACCGGACGATGCCGCACGCGCGGCGCGTCCCAGCACGACACGGCCCGACGGGGTGCCTTCGGCCACGGCCGCCAGGCCGCTGAGGAGATCGTCCCGCCCCTCGCCCACGATCACGGCGCGGTGCTCGAAGGTCGCGCGCGTCGTGGCCAGCGCACCGGCCACGTCGGCTGGTGCCAGTTCGGGGTGGGTGTGGAGGTGTTGGGTGAGGCGT
>NZ_JABLSI010000115.1 GCF_019303475.1 Streptomyces sp. JJ38 | reverse complement strand
CGGCGAGGGCGAGGTCGCTTTCGCCGGAGCGTAGGGATTGTGCGGCGAGGTGGAGGGCGACGAGGGAGGAGGAGCAGGCGGTGTCCACGGTCACCGCAGGTCCCTCGAACCCGAACGTGTAGGACAACCGGCCCGAAGCGACGCTGGCCTGGGTACCGGTCAGGACGTGACCGGCGATGCCTTCCGCGTCCGCATCCGTGCCGTTCCCGTAGTCGTGGTACATGAGGCCGGTGAAGACGCCGGTGCGGGTTCCGCGTTGGG
>NZ_JABLSI010000114.1 GCF_019303475.1 Streptomyces sp. JJ38 | reverse complement strand
GCCGAGGTCGAGCCGGTGGTGCCGTCGGTGGTGCCGGTGGTGGTGTCGGCGCGGAGCGAGGCGGCGTTGCGGGCCCAGGCCGAGCGTTTGCGGGCGCATGTCGCGGGCCGGTCTGAGCTGTCGTTGGTGGATGTCGGCTTCTCGGCGGCGGTGTCGCGGGCGCACCTGGAGCACCGGGCCGCCGTGGTGGCCACCGACCGTGGGGCGCTGCTGTCCGGACTGGAGTCGCTCGCGTTGGGTGAGCCCGCTGGACACGTTCTCGAGGGTCGGCAGTTTGCCGGTAGGCCGGTGTTTGTGTTCCCGGGGCAGGGGG
>NZ_JABLSI010000113.1 GCF_019303475.1 Streptomyces sp. JJ38 | reverse complement strand
GTCGAGCTGGGTGAGAAGCAGGCGAAGAAGCTCGCGGCCAACCCGCACGTCGCGAAGGTCGAGCAGGACGCCAAGGTCCAGCTCGCGGACACCCAGACCAACCCCACCTGGGGCCTGGACCGCATCGACCAGCCCGACCTGCCGCTGGACAACAGCTACACGTACTCCGACACCGCCGGTTCGGGCGTGACGGCGTACATCATCGACACCGGCATCAACCACAGCCACAACGACTTCGGCGGCCGCGCCAGCTTCGGCTTCGACGCCTTCGGCGGCAACGGTGAGGACGGCAACGGGCACGGCACCCACGTCGCCGGCACCGTCGGCGGCACC
>NZ_JABLSI010000112.1 GCF_019303475.1 Streptomyces sp. JJ38 | reverse complement strand
AGGGACGTCGGGTCGATACCCGCGTCCTCGAACGCCTCCCACGCCGCCTCCAGCGCCAACCGCTGCTGCGGATCCATCGCCAGGGCCTCACGCGGACTGATCCCGAAGAACTCGGCATCAAAACCACCCGGCCCCTCCAGGAAGCCACCACTACGCGTATACGACCTCCCCGGCTGATCCGGATCAGGATCGTAGAGACCCTCCACATCCCAGCCCCGGTCCACCGGCAGCTCCGAAACGGCATCCCCACCCGAAGCCAGCAGCTCCCACAACTCCTCCGGCGACGCCACCCCACCGGGATACCGGCAACTCATCCCCACGATCGCCAACGGCTCG
>NZ_JABLSI010000111.1 GCF_019303475.1 Streptomyces sp. JJ38 | reverse complement strand
GGCGTCCGGGCAGGGCAGTCGCTCGGCGTCCCCGGTGGTGAACTCGGCTCGGTGGGTGAGCCCCGCGGCCTGGGCGGCCCCCTGGGCGAGGGCCGTGTTGGCCGGGGCGAAGTCCACGCCGTGCACCCGTACCCCGTGCACGCCGGCGAGGAGCAGGGCCGTCGTGCCGCGCCCGGAGGCGACGTCGAGGACGCGGCCGCCCGGGCGCAGGGCGAGGCCGTCGGCGAGGTGCCGGGTCAGGGTGGCGCCGCCGGGGTGGTAGGAGTCGCCGAGCAGCGCGCTGACGATGTCGGAGGAGTACGCGGCGGCGCAGCACGCCTTCACCCCCTCGCCGTCCGGCAGCTCGACTGCCNNCACGCGGTGGCCTCCGGGTCCGTGGTGCGGGCGGTCTTGGACCCGTACGGTGTGACGGTGAGGCGGTCGGCCAGCGGGGTCGCGTTCGGGGCGACGTCGGCGACGGGCACCCCGGACAGCTCGGCACGAATCTCCTCGCGGTAGCCGACGGAGTTGTACGCGCAGAAGGGGATGAGCCGCCCGTCGGGGGTGATCTCCTCGACGCAGCACTTCATCAAC
>NZ_JABLSI010000110.1 GCF_019303475.1 Streptomyces sp. JJ38 | reverse complement strand
GGGGTAGACGAACACGATCTTCCCGCCGGTGGCGGTGCCCTCGATCACGGCCGGGTGAGGCACACCCTGGGCCAAAGCCTCCAGCCCGGCCAGGAGCTCGTCCCGGCTGGAGCACACCACGGCCGCCCGGTGGTCGAAGAGGCTGCGCCGGTGGAGCTGATCCCGGAGCTGGCCGGGCTGAAGCTCAGGATGCTTGCCCAGGTGGACGTGGAGACGGCGAGCGTGACTGTTCAACGCCTGCGAGCTGTTGGCGGACAGCGGCACCATCAGTGGCCCGTTGGCCTCCGGCTCCTGCGCCTGGGGTGTTGGGTCGCCTTGTTCGAGGATGACGTGGGCGTTGGTGCCGCTGATGCCGAAGGAGGAGACGGCGGCGCGGCGGGGGCGGCCGGTGTCGGGCCAGTCGATGGTTTCGGTGAGGAGGGATACGGCTGAGGAGTCCCAGTCGATGTGGGGGGTGGGTTGGTCGATGTGGAGGGTTTTGGGCAGTTGCCCGTGCCGCATGGCCTGCACCATCTTGATGACGCCTGCGACGCCCGCGGCGGCCTGGGTGTGGCCGATGTTGGACTTGACCGAGCCGAGCCACAGGGGTTGGCCGGGCTCGCGGCCGGTGCCGTAGGTGGCTTGGAGGGCTTGGGCTTCGATGGGGTCGCCGAGGGTGGTGCC
>NZ_JABLSI010000010.1 GCF_019303475.1 Streptomyces sp. JJ38 | reverse complement strand
GGCTGCTGCGCCGCCTCGCCCTCGCCGGGCGGGCCAGCCTCGGCGCCGCGGCCGGCGCCGCGCTCCTGGGCACCGACGAGCAGGCCGCGGCGCGGGAGCTGACGGCCCTGGCCCGCGCCGGGCTCGTCCAGCACGTGCGCGGCGACCGGTACCGGCTGCACGGCCTCGTGCGGCGCTTCGCGCTCGCCCGGCTGCTGGACGAGGAGGAGGCGGGCGAGCGGGCCGCCGCCCAGGAACGGCTGATCCGCTCCTACGCGGAGCTGGCCGACACCGTCATCCGCATGGTGGACGGCAAGACCTCGACCCGCGCCGCCGGGCACTTCGGCGGCCACGGCTTCCCCTCCCTGGACGCCGCCCTGCGCTGGCTGGACGAGGAGTCGAGCTTCATCACCGCCGCGCTGCGGCACGCGGACGCCGCCGTCGACCGCTCGGCGGTCCTGCACCTGCTGGGCGCGCTGTGCGACTACTGCCTGCTGCGCGGCGACCTGTACCGGCTCGGCGAACTCAGCGAGCTGGCCGAGGCCGTCGACCAGGGGCTGCTGACGCGTTCCGTGCAGTGGCGCACGGGTGTCGCCGCCCGCCAGCTCGGCGAGCTGGACCGCTCGCACACGACGCTGACCTCGGTCGTCGGCCTGTATCTGGAGGCCGAGCACACCGCCGGGGCCGCTCGCACGCTGCGGGAGCTGGGCATCACCCTGCACCACCAGGGGCGGCTCGGAGAGGCCGCCGAGAAGCTGCGCGAGGCGCTGGAGCTCCAGACCGGGGAGGCCCTGCGCGGCGACCGGGCCTGGACACTGCACGCGCTGGCCGCCGTCGAGCGGGACCTGGGCCGGGTCGGCGAGGCGCTGGAGCTGCTCCGGGAGTCGCTGGAGGGGCACCGGTACAGCGAGAGCGTCCACGGCCAGGCGTGGGCACACTTCCAGCTCGGCCAGACCCTGCTGCGCACCGGTGACGTGGCGGCCGCGGAGGCCGAGCTGCACCGCGCGCTGGAGGAGTACCGGCGCAGCCAGGACGGGCGCGGCGAGGCCTGGGCGCTGACGGAGCTGGCCCGCGCCCGGCTGTACGCCGGGGACGCGGGCAGCACCGCCGAGGCCGTCGAGGAGCTGCACGGCGCGCTGGTGCGGCACCGGGAGGGCGAGGACCCGCGCGGCACCGCCTGGACCCGCTACTACCTGGGCCTGGCGCTGGAGGAGAGCGGCAACCGGGACGGCGCCGTCCAGGAGCTGGAGCGGGCCCGGGCCGAGTTCAGCCGCATGCGCGACGTCTACGGGCTCGCCTGCGCCCGGCACCACCTGGGCCGGGTCACCCGCGACCAGCGCGCGGCGGCGGCCTCCGGCTCCCTGCGCAACAGCGGCTTCGCCCGCCAGCTCCTCCAGGACGCCCGCAGCGACTTCCAGCGCATCGGCGTGGGCCACGGGGAGGCGTGGTCCGCGCTGGAGCTGGCCGTCATCGACGCGGGCAACGGCAAGCTCACCCAGGCTCTGGAGCTGACGGACGAGGCGCTGGCCCGCTTCTCGGCCGGATACGGCGGGTCGGGCACGGACGCCGCGCCCGACCGGCGCGGCGCCGACTGGGCCCGCTTCCTGCGCTGCACACTGCTCCCGTTCGCCTCGCCCGGCGGGTCCGTGGTGGGCACGGCGGTGGCGCAGCAGGAGCTGGCCGAGCTGGCGGCCGAGCAGCACCCCGACCGCGACCCCGTCCTGGCGGACTGCGCGGAGGCCTACGCGCTGATGCTGGAGCGGGGCGTGGAGCTGGAGGAGGGCTGGCGGGTCTGGCAGCTCGGCATGGTGCCCTCGCGGGCCTCCCGCGACACGATGGGCGTCGGCGCGCACCGCTGAGCCTGCCCCGCGCTTGGGAGGTCTGCGCCGAAGGCCAGGGCTGGCAAGCGCAGCCCTGCGCCCCGGGGCGGCCAAGCGCAGCCCCCCGGCCCCGGGCGGCGCCTGGCCACGGGCGGGATGCCCCTGCCCGCGCGTCGCCACCCGCGCGTACGCTGTGGCCGGTCGCGCAGTTCCCCGCGCCCCTCAAGGGCGCGGGGACGCCGTCAGCGAAGGCTCACTTGTCGGCCTCGGGCTCTTCCTGGAAGTCGACCTTGTCCATGCGCCGGCTCAGCGACTTCATCAGGAACCAGACCGCCAGGCCCATCACGGCGAAGACGATGAACCCGAGGACGCCGGGCGTCACCTTGTTCTCGTCCAGCTCCTTGGCCAGGGTCGCCAGCTCGGTGGCGCGGGGGGACGTCAGCAGGGCCTGCGTAGCGCTCATGGGCTCAATTGTCCCGGATGCCCGCGAAGAGGTCGTCCTCGGGGAGGGTGGTGTCCACGTGGGACCTGGCGAGCTCGTACTCCTCCGTCGGCCAGACCGCGCGTTGGACGTCCATCGGGACGCGGAACCAGCCGCCGTCCGGGTCGATCTGGGTGGCGTGGGCGATCAGCGCCTTGTCGCGGATCTCGAAGAACTCCCCGCACGGGACGTAGGTCGTCAGCTCGCGCTCGACCCGCTGGATCTCGTCCCAGCGCTTGAGCCACTCCCCGTAGGGGGATTCCAGGCCGCGCTCCAGCATCGCCTCGTGCAGCGCCTTGGTGCGGGGGCGGTTGAAGCCCTGGTTGTAGTAGAGCTTCAGCGGCTGCCAGGCCGGGCCGGCCTCCGGGTAGCGGTTCGGGTCCCCGGCGGCGTCGAAGGCCACCATGGAGATCTTGTGGGTCATGATGTGGTCGGGGTGCGGGTAGCCGCCGTTCTCGTCGTACGTGGTGACCACGTGCGGGCGGAACTCGCGGATGAGCTTGACCAGGGCGCCGGCGGCCTCGTCGACGTCCAGGAGGGCGAAGCAGCCCTCGGGCAGGGGCGGCAGCGGGTCGCCCTCGGGGAGCCCCGAGTCGACGAAGCCCAGCCAGGCCTGCTTGACGCCGAGGATCTCCCGGGCCTCGTCCATCTCCTTGCGGCGGACCTCGTGGATGTTCGCCTCGATGTAGGCGTCTCCCTGGAGCTTGGGGTTGAGGATGGAGCCTCGCTCACCGCCCGTGCAGGTCGCGACCAGCACGTCCACCCCCTCGGACACGTACTTCGCCATGGTCGCCGCGCCCTTGCTCGACTCGTCGTCGGGGTGGGCGTGCACGGCCATCAGTCGGAGCTGCTCACTCAAGGCTTCGATCCTCGTTCACTGGTGTCGGAACACGGCTCTTATAGTGACTGACACAGCAACCCGATGTATTCCCCGGACGTGACATGACGCAGCCCCCCGCCGGACGCTACGGCCGGTCCGTGAGCGACGACGCCCGCAAGGACCGCCAGTTGCGCGTCGCCGGAGCCGTGCTCGGCGTGGGCTTCATCGCGCTGCTGTGCTGGTTCGGATTCTCCTACGTCTCCGAGGCGAGCACGGTCAGCGGGGAGTTGATCAAGTCCCGGCCGGTGTCGGACACCGAGGTGGAGGCCCATCTCGAGGTCCGCAAGGAGAGCGACGTCACCGGCGTGTGCTCGCTGCGGGCGCTCGACTACGACCGGGCGGAGGTCGGCCGGGCCGACTTCACCTTCGAGGCGGGTGAGACCCGCGTCGACCGGGTAGTGACTCTGGAGACCACCCGGCGCGCGCACGCCGCCCAGCTGGTCGGCTGCCACCCGTCGGAGGGCTGACGGGCCGGGGCCCGCGGGCCCCTGACCAGGGCATACCTCACGGCTCGCCCGAGGGCGGGCACGGCGCCCGAGCGGTCCGCGAGCGGCACACCCGCGGTGTTCGCCCAGAGCGAGGGCTCCGCCACCGTGAGCCAGCGCGTCTTCCGTTTTCCGTGGAAATTGTTATGGTCGATGTTTCGCCCACCCAGTCAGGCGCCGTCTCTCTGGGCAGGGCGTTGCTTGTTTTCCGAGTTCCCCCGAGTACCTGCAAGGAGCACCTGTGACCCAGACCAGCGACAACGTCACCTGGCTCACTCAGGAGGCGTACGACCAGCTCAAGGCCGAGCTGGAGAACCTGTCGGGTCCGGCACGCACCGAGATCGCCAAGAAGATCGAGGCGGCCCGCGAAGAGGGTGACCTGCGCGAGAACGGCGGCTACCACGCGGCCAAGGAGGAGCAGGGCAAGCAGGAGCTGCGCATTCGCCAGCTCACCCAGTTGCTGGAGAACGCCAAGGTCGGCGAGGCTCCGGCGGACACCGGCGTGGTGGCCCCGGGCATGGTCGTCACGATCGCCTTCGACGGCGACGAGGACGACACGCTGTCCTTCCTGCTCGCCTCGCGCGAGTACGCCAGCGCCGACGTCGAGACGTACTCGCCGCAGTCGCCGCTCGGCCAGGGCGTGAACGGCAAGAAGGTCGGCCAGGACGCCGAGTACGAGCTGCCCAACGGCAAGATGGCCATGGTGCGCATCCTGGAGGCCAAGCCCTACCAGGGCTGAGCCGCGCCCGGGTCACCCCGGGACGCGAACGGATGTGACGCGGCCCCCGGCCGCCCCTCCCGCGAGGGGCGGCCGGGGGCCGCGGTCGTGTCGGGGCCCTGGTAGGGCCTCAGGCGGTGGCCGAGCGGTACTTGCGCACCGCCAGCGTGCGGAACAGCACGATGATGGCGAGCGACCACAGGGCCGACGCGATCACCGGGTGCTCCATGGGCCAGGCGTCCGGTGCCACGTACCCCGGCGGCAGGTTGCCGAAGAGGTCACGCGCGGCCATGACGGTGGCGCTGAACGGGTTCCACTCGGCGACGGGCTGGAGCCAGCCGGGCATGTTCTCCGAGGGGACGAAGGCGATCGAGACGAACGTCAGCGGGAACAGCCACACCAGGCCGCCCGAGGTGGCCGCCTCCGGGGAGCGGACGGACAGGCCGATGAGGGCACCGACCCAGGTGAACGCATAGCCCAGCAGGAGCAGCAGGCCGAAGCCCGCGAGCGCGTTGAGTATGCCGTCGTGGGCCCGCCAGCCGACGAGCAGCGCCACGATGGCCAGGACGATCAACGTGAGCGCCGTCTGGACGGCGTCGGCGATCGTCCGCCCGGTGAGGACCGCGCCCCGGCTCATGGGCAGCGAGCGGAAGCGGTCGATGAGGCCCTTGTGCATGTCCTCGGCGATGCCCGCACCGGCGCCCGCGGTGGCGAAGGTGACCGTCTGGGCGAAGATGCCGGCCATGAGGAAGGACCGGTAGGCGTCCGGGTCCAGCCCGGCTCCGGGGACGTTGATCGAGCCGCCGAAGACGTAGCTGAACAGGACGACGAACATGATCGGCTGGACGAGCCCGAAGATGACGACCTCGGGGATGCGAGCCATCCGGATGAGGTTGCGCTTGGCGACGATCATCGAGTCCGACAGGGACTGGGCGACGCCGCCGCGCAGTTTGGGTGCCGCGGGCTGCCGGGTGCTCCCGGCCTGGTCGGCGACGGTGCTCACTGCTGCTGCTCCTTCGGGCTCTCGTCGGCTTCGGTGCCGTCCTGCTCGGCCGCGTGGCCGGTCAGGGAGATGAACACGTCGTCCAGGGTGGGTCGGCGCAGACCGATGTCGTCGATCTCGATGCCGTCGGCGTCGAGGTCCCGGATGACCTCGGCGAGCAGCTTGGCGCCGCCGCTGACCGGGACGGTCAGCTTGCGGGTGTGCGGCTCGACCTTGACCTCCGCCGGGGTGGTGCCGTGGCCCGCGAGGATGCCGCGGGCCTCGTCGATGCGGCCGCGCTCCTGCACGACGACCTCGATGCGCTCCCCGCCCGTCTGCTGCTTGAGCTGGTCCGAGGTGCCGCGGGCGATCACCTTGCCGTGGTCGACGACGGCGATGTCGTCGGCGAGGCGGTCGGCCTCCTCCAGGTACTGGGTGGTCAGCAGCAGCGTGGTGCCGCCGGCGACGAGCTCCTGGATGACGTCCCACAGGGCCTGCCGGTTGCGGGGGTCGAGGCCGGTCGTCGGCTCGTCCATGAACATCACCGGCGGGCTGACGACGAGCGCGGCGGCGAGGTCGAGCCTGCGGCGCATGCCGCCGGAGTAGGTCTTCGCGGTGCGGTCGGCCGCCTCGGAGAGGTTGAAGCGCTCCAGCAGCTCGTCGGCCCGCTGCCGCGCGGCCTTCGCGGACATCTGGTACAGCTGCCCGACCATGGTGAGGTTCTCCCGCCCGGTCAGGTACTCGTCGACGGCGGCGAACTGGCCGGAGAGACCGATGGAGCGGCGTACCTCGTTGGGTTGCTTGAGGACGTCCAGGCCGGCGACGACCGCCCGGCCGCTGTCCGGCCGGAGGAGGGTGGTGAGCACGCGGACGGTCGTCGTCTTACCCGCCCCGTTCGGGCCGAGCAGGCCGAGGACGGTGCCTTCGGGTACGTCAAGGTCGACGCCGTCCAGTGCCTTGACGTCGCCGAACGTCTTCACGAGACCCTCGGCGTAAATGGCGCCTGGCATGTTGTGTTTCTCCCAAGGTATGGGGGCTTGTACGGATGGTTCGTCGGTGCACGGGCTCTTGCTCCGGCGGGCTTCGGGCAGTGGTTCCGGCCGGGTGCGGCCGGGCCTGGGCGTTCACGGCACGACACAGGCCCACCTGCGTGGGCGGGACTCCTCGGACCTGCTCCCACGACCACGCTAACGCAACACGATGTATCGCGTCACTGTCGCGTCATGGATGTCGACTTGTCTGTACTCCGGTGGAGCGGCGTCGTCGGCGGACCGACATCTCCCCCTCCCCCGGTTCAGGCACGCACCGTGTAACCGGCCTCCCGCAGCGCCCGCGTCACGTCGGCGCAGTGCTCGGGGCCCTTCGTCTCCAGATGCAACTCCACCTCTGCCTCGGTGAGCCCGAGCCGCGGATCGGTTCGGACGTGACTCACATCGAGGACGTTAGCGTCGGCCACTGACAATTCCGCCAGGAGCGCCGCCAGCGCCCCGGGACGGTCGGTCAGCCGCAGCCGCAGCGAGAGGTAGCGGCCCGCCGCCGCCATGCCGTGCCGCAGCGTGCGCTGGAGCACCAGCGGGTCGACGTTCCCGCCCGACAGCACGGCCACCACCGGACCGTCGAACGCCTCCGGCTCGCTGAGCAGCGCGGCGAGGGGGCTCGCCCCGGCCGGTTCCACGACGAGCTTCGCCCGCTCCAGGCACAGCAGCAGCGCGCTGGAGAGCGCGTCCTCGGAAACCGTACGGATCTCGTCCACCAGATCGCCAACGATTTTGAAGGGCACCTCCCCCGGCTGCCCGACCTTGATGCCGTCGGCCATCGTGGACACGGAGTCCAACGCCACCGGACGACCGGCGGCCAGCGAGGGCGGATAGGCCGCCGCCCCCTCCGCCTGCACGCCCACGATCCGCACGTCCGGCCGCAGCGCCTTCACCGCGAGCGCGACCCCCGCGATCAGCCCGCCACCGCCGACGCCCACGACGATCGTGCGCACCTCCGGGCACTGCTCCAGGATCTCCAGCCCGACCGTGCCCTGCCCGGCCACGACGTCCCGGTGGTCGAACGGGTGGATGAAGACGGCACCCGTCTCGGCCGCGTACTCCTTCGCCGCCGCCAGCGACTCGTCCACGACCTGCCCGTGCAGCCGCACCTCCGCGCCGTACTCGCGGGTGGCGGCCAGCTTGGGCAGCGGGGCGCCCACCGGCATGAACACCGTCGAACGCACGCCCAGCAGGGAGGCGGCGAGCGCCACGCCCTGGGCGTGGTTCCCCGCGCTGGCCGCGACCACCCCGTTCGCCCGCTCGGCCGGGGACAGCCCGGCGATGCGGACGTACGCGCCACGGATCTTGAACGAGCCGGTGCGCTGGAGGTTCTCGCACTTGAGATGGACCGGGGAGCCGACCAGACCGGTCAGGTGGCGGCTGCCCTCCATCGCCGTGACCCGGGCGACCCCGGAGAGCGCCTTGTGGGCGGCCTGCACGTCATCGACGGTGAGGGAACGGGAACTGTGAACCATGCCGTCAGTCTCGCAGCGGGCCCCGCGCAGCGCCCCCCGTGGTACCCCCTACCCCCGGCGGCACCGCCCCCTTGCCCCGGGCGTCCGCTTCCCGCACCCCACCAGCCGCGCGGAGGCGATGCGTGGCGTGTGCAAGGTCGTTACCGCAGCACCGGTACGGGATCGGCCCAACGCGCGTACCCTGTGGCCACCCTCACACAGCACGAAGCCGTAAGCCCGTACGTCCACAGAAGCGAGCACCCCGGCCATGCCCACGCACCCGGACCTGACCGACCCCCATCCGGACGGCGCCCCCGGCGCCGCCGTCCCCGCGCAGTCCCCCGACGGCGAACCGACCTTCGAGACCCTGCAGCACCAGGTGGCCCTGTTCGCCCGCCGGGCCGAGCAGACCCGCCTCGGTGGCGTCGGCCACGCCCGCAACTCCATGGACCGCGCCGCCTACCTCCTCCTCAACCGGCTCGACCAGGAGGGCCCGACCGGGGTCAAGGCGCTGGCCTCCGGCATGGGCATCGACTCCTCGACCGTCACCCGGCAGGTGGCGCCGCTCGTGGAGTCCGGCCTGGTCAGCCGCGCCTCACACCCCGAGGACGGCCGGGCCGTCGTCCTGGAGCTCTCCCCGCGCGGCGCCTCCCGGCTGGCCCAGGTGCGCCAGTCCCGGCGGGCGCTCATGGCGCTGCTGACGGAAGGGTGGAGCGACGCCGAGCGCGAGACGTTCTGCGCCCTGCTCACCCGCTTCAACACAGCCCTCTCCGAGCTGCACTCGCCGCTCGACGGCTCCTGAACACCTGCCCCGCGCAGGGGTATTGACGCCGGGCCCGACCGGCCGTCCCATGGGAGCATGGGAACGCGGCGAGAGACAGCCGATCGCCGCCGCGCCCAGGAGTTCGAGTCCTTCACGGCGGGCGCGGCCGGCCGCCTCCTGCATGTCGCCGCCCTGTTGACGGGCGAGGCCCGCGGCTCCTGCCCCGCCGCCGAACGGCTGCTGGTCGCCGCCCTCGCCCGCACCTACGCCTCCTGGGACGGGCTCCGCGGCGAGGACCCGTACGACCACGCCCGCACCGAGCTGACGGCCCGCTTCGCCCGAAGCGCCTGGCGGTACCGGCGTGCGCGGGGCGGGGCCCTGGGGAGGCTCAGCCCGAGGGAGCGCCTGGTCCTCGTCCTGCGACTGCACGAGGACGTCGACGAGGAGCGCGCGGCCGCGACGCTCGGGCTGCCCCCGGAGCTCGTCCGGGAGGTCTACACGCACGCCCTGTCCGAGATGCGCAGCCGGACGGCCGAGCCGCACGGCTCCACCGGAGCCCTCCGCCTGGCGCCGCGATGATCCGCGTCTTCGGCCCCACGCTCGACGACGGGGAGCCCCCCGACCCGCGGGCGCGCCCCGTCCTCGCCCTGCTGGACACCGCGTACCCGCCCGTCCCGCCGGATCTGGCCGAGCGGGCGGCCGTACGCGGCGACCGGCTGCTGCGGCGCCGGCACACCGCCCTCGCGCTCACGTGGACGGTGCTGTCCGTCGCCGTCGTGCTGTTCCTGATCTGGGCGGCGGCCACCCGGCCCTGGCAACTCCCGCCGGACACGCTGTCCCCGCCGGACCTGGACTGGTGACCGGCGGCCAACCGCCTGAGCCGCGCCAGCGCGGAGGCGCCGCCGCCCGGAACGTCAGCGCAGCGCCTCGGTGAGATCCGCGAGGAGGTCCTCCACCGACTCGATGCCCACCGAGAGCCGCACCAGGTCCCCCGGCACCTCCAGCAGCGAGCCGGCGGCCGAGGCGTGGGTCATCCGTCCCGGGTGCTCGATCAGCGACTCCACGCCGCCCAGCGACTCGCCCAGCGTGAACAGCTTGGTGCGGTCGCACACCGCGACCGCCTCCTCCTCGCCGCCGGCGACCCGGAACGACACCATGCCGCCGAACGAGCGCATCTGCTTGGCCGCCACCTCGTGGCCGGGGTGACCGGGCAGCCCGGGGTAGAGGACCTCGGTGACCTTCGGGTGCGCCTCCAGCATCGCGGCCACGCGGGTGGCGTTCGCGCTGTGCCGGTCCATGCGGACGGCCAGCGTCTTGACGCCCCGCATGACCAGCCAGGCGTCGAACGGACCCGCCACCGCGCCCATCGCGTTCTGGTGGAAGGCCAGTTCCTCGCCGAGAGCGGAGTCCGAGGTGACCAGGGCGCCCCCGACGACGTCGGAGTGGCCGCCCATGTACTTGGTGGTGGAGTGCACGACGACGTCCGCGCCCAGCGCCAGCGGCTGCTGGAGGTAGGGGCTGGCGAAGGTGTTGTCGACGACCAGGCGGGCACCGGCCGAGCGGGCGACGTCGGCGATCCGCGCGATGTCCGTGATGCCCAGCAGCGGGTTCGTGGGCGTCTCCACCCAGATGATCTTCGTCCGGTCCGTGAGGGCGGCGCGCACCGCGTCGGCGTCCCCGGTGTCGGCCACCGACCAGCGCACGCCCCAGCGCTCGGCGACCTTGGAGAACAGCCGGAACGTGCCGCCGTAGGCGTCGTTCGGGATCACCACGTGGTCGCCCGGCGTGAGGACGGTGCGCAGCAGGCAGTCCTCCGCGGCCAGCCCGGAGGCGAAGGCCAGCCCCCGGCTGCCGCCCTCCAGGGCTGCGAGGTTCTCCTCCAGGGCGGTCCGCGTGGGGTTGGCGGACCGGCTGTACTCGTAGCCGCCGCGCAGCCCGCCCACACCGTCCTGCTTGTAGGTGGAGACCTGGTAGATCGGCGGAACGACGGCGCCCGTCGCGGCGTCCGGCTCCTGGCCGGCGTGGATGGCAAGCGTCTCGAAGTGCTCGTGGCTCATGACGCCGAGCCTAAGCGCTCCCGGGCACCGAACGGGCCCGTTCCGAACGCCGTCCGGCGCGGCCGCCACCGCGAGGGACGGCGGGGCATTCCGGGCGGTCCCCGCCGCCTCCCGACGCGGGCGCCGTACGGTGGACCCATGGAGTTCCTGCTCTTCCTCTTGGTCGTCGCCGTCCTCGCCGGGTTCCTGGTGCCCCGACTGCTGCACCGGCGGCGCGCCGTGCGGGAGGTCGTGAGCGGCATGGCACGGTCGAACGACCCCACCGCCTACGGGTTCGTGCCCGCCGAGCAGCTGGACGTCCGGCTTCCGGGCCCCGACCCCGAGCTCGTCGAGGCGCTCGGCGAGACGCAGCGCACCCAGGACTGGGGCCCTGTCGCCCGGCTGCTGGCGCTGACCGGCGACGACTGGGAGCTGCGCTGGCAGCGCGTGCAGTCCGTGGCGGGCGCCGCCGCGATGGAGCTGCGCACCGCCCGCGAGTCCGGCGCCGGGCAGGCCCCCTCGCCGCAGGCCCCGCCGGGCATCTCCTTCAGCAAGGACGCCCCCAGCGAGGCCCGTCAGCAGGACGCCCGCTGGCTGCGCAACTGGCGCGCGGAGCGCCCCGGGGACGAGGGCGCCGCCCAGGTCTACGCCCAGTTCCTGGTCTGGCAGGCCATGGCCGACCCGGCCTCGGCCGACCACCGGATCGTCCTGGAGGAGGCGCGCAACGTCGCCCGCGAGGCGGCGGCCATGGCGGAGCAGGACCCGACGCCGTACCTCACCGAACTGTTCGTCGCCCGGCAGCTCAGCTACCGCCGCGCCGACTTCGAGGCCCTGTGGCACGAGGTCGTGCGCCGCGCCCCGCACCACATGGGCGCCCATCTGGCCGCCCTGCCGTACTGGTCGGAGAAGTGGCACGGCTCCCGCGAGGACGCCTACGCCTTCGCCGAGGGCGCCGCCTCCCGCGCCCCCGAGGGCAGCCTCCTGCCCGCCCTGCCGCTGTTCGCCGTCTGGGCGCACCTGCCGGAGGCGCAGATGGTTCGGGGCATGTACCAGAGCCAGGTGGTCGAGAACGCCATCGAGGCCGCCGAGTTCGCCGTGGACGACGCCGACGACGACCACCCCGTACGCGCCCACGTCCTGCACCTGCTCGTGTGCGTGCTGGTGCGCGCCGAGCGCTACGAGGAGGCCATGGAGGCCCTGAGCGTCGTCGACGGCTACGTCGGCGCGCTGCCGTGGATCGAGTCGGCGAACCCGGTCGGCGAGTACGCCGCCTACCGCGCACTGGCCGTCGCCGGCTACGAGAGCCAGGGCGGCAGCGCCACCACCGCGCCGCCACCACCGCTGCACTGACGCCCCGCCCGCCCGACGTCACGAGGAGCACCGCAATGTTCACCCATCGCAAGACGCACCTCCCCGCCCCCGAGCAGGCCCTGCCCGGGCGGACCGAACCCGCGTTCACCCTGACCGAGCCGCACACCGTCCTCGGCACCCCGCTGCTGGGCCCCTACCCCGAGCACCTGGCGACGGCCGACTTCGGCCTGGGCTGCTTCTGGGGAGCCGAGCGGGTGTTCTGGCAGCAGGACGGCGTGTGGACGACCCTCGTCGGCTACCAGGGCGGACACACCACGCACCCCACCTACGAGGAGGTGTGCTCAGGGCTGACGGGGCACACCGAGGCCGTCCGCGTCGTCTACGACCCGGAGAAGGTGTCCTACGGCAAGCTGCTCAAGCTGTTCTGGGAGGCCCACGACCCCACCCAGGGCTTCCGCCAGGGCAACGACGTGGGCACCCAGTACCGCTCGGCGGTCTACACCCACTCCCCCGCCGACCAGAAGGAGGCCGAGGCTTCCCGGGACGCCTACCAGCACCTGTTGACCGCGTCCGGCTACGGCGACATCACCACCGAGATCCTCCCCGCCGAAGGCCGCCCCTTCTACCCCGCCGAGCCCTACCACCAGCAGTACCTGGACAAGAACCCCACCGGCTACTGCGGCATCGGCGGCACCGGCGTCTCCTGCCCGGTCGGCGTCCTCAAGGCCGACGGCTGAGCGCCCCGCCCGACGCCGGCACACGCGCCCCGGCGACTCGGGCGGGAAGCGGCCCAGCCCCTCCCTCACCCGTTCGAGCGGTGAAATCGTGATCCCGCCCGATACGCTGAAGCACGGGATCAGAATCGCGCCCATGGGAGCCGCCATGACCACCTCCGCCGCCGCGCAGCCACTCATCCCCCAGCCCCCCGCCACGGTTGCCGCGCTGCGGCAGGCGGTCAGTCAGATCGCGCCTGCCGCGCTGCCGGCCTTCACCAGAGAACTCGACCTGGCGGCCGACCAGTCCCGGCAGGGCTCCGACCTGGCACCGCTCCAGCGATTCGTGGCCCAGTGGGCCGTCTACGTACACATCCAGCGCCAGCCCGAGGTGGCGGCGGAGTTCCGTAGCTGGGAGGACGCCGCCGAGTCGGGCGATGCCGCCCAGGCGCGGCAGGCCGCCGCTCACCTCGGGCAGCTCCTCGACGCGGCCCACGCGGCCGTCGGCCTCCCGCCCCGGTGAGCGCGGACTGGCGCTGGGGGTACGACCCAGACCACCAGCACGTGGCGGGCGGCATCCCCGTTCACGTGGTGGCGGAAGTGGAACGCCTGGCTGACCAGCTCGTCGACCTCGCCGACGCGGGCATCGACGTCAGCGATCTCGGCAATGGGCCCCGACCAGGCGGTCTGCGCCGCATGGACGCTGCGGGCGGCTGGTTCTACTTCCTGGCGGCACCGCGCGATTCGCTGATCGTCATCGTCCGCATCATGCCGCCGTTCGACGCGTTGTAGCCCTGCGGACAGCGGCCTGACGCCGACGTCAGGCCGCGGGGCGGGCGGCGGGTGGCCCTGGGCCGTCGGCCGGGGAGGCGGAGGGTGGGGCCGGGGCCGGAGGCGCCGGGGAGCGGGTGACGACGACGGAGGGGCGGCGGGGCGAGGCCCGGCCGATCCCGCGACGTTCCCCGGGCCGACGGCTGAGGCCGATGCCCCTTCCGCCTCCCACGGCCACGGTAGAGGCTTGATCCTCCTGTGTCCCGCTGCACACCGTGGGTACCGTCGGACCGGTTTCGGTCGTGCGTCGCTGGCTGCCTCGGCAGCGTACGGCTGCGGCGAGCATGGAGAGTTGGTGCGGCATGGCGTCGGATGCGGCGCAGGGCGGAACATCGGAGTTCACATCGGCGGGCGCCGCGCAGGTCATGGCGGCGGCCTGCCGCGTGGCCGGGCTCGGCAGTGGCGGGGCGGAGCTGATCCGGTTCGGGGAGAATGCGCTCTTCCGGCTGGCGGCGCATCCGGTGATCGCCCGCGTGGCCCGGTCCACGGACTACCTGGCCTCGGTGCGGAACGAGGTGCGGGTGTCCCGCTGGCTGGCGCGGGAGGGGTTCCCCGCGGCCCGCGTTCTGGAGGACGTGGAGCAGCCGTTGATCATCGACGGTCGCCCGGTCACCTTCTGGCACCTGATCGAGGCGGGCGACCGCAAGCCCACATACGGTGAGCTGGGCGGCGTCCTGCGGGACCTGCACGCGATGACGGTGCCGGAGGGGCTTGACCTGCCGCCGTACACCGTCTTCGGGCGGACGGACCTGCGCATCGAGAAGGTCACCGGGATACCGGAGGATGACCGGGCCTTCCTGCGCAAGCGCGGCCGGGAGCTGCGGGACCGGCTGGCCGGTCTGCGGTTCGAGTCGGCCAAGGGGCCGGTACACGGGGACGCGCACGTCCAGAACCTGATGGTGGACCGGGACGGCCAGGTGGTCCTGATCGACTTCGAGGGCTTCAGCTTCGATCACCCGGAGTGGGATCTGATGGTGACCGCCACGGAACACCACAGCCTCGGCTGGCAGACGGCGGATCAGTATGCCGCCTTCGTCGCCGCCCACGGCCGGGACCTGCGGAACTGGGAGGGTTTCCCCACGCTGCGCGGGATTCAGGAGTTCCAGATGACCACATGGCTGATGCAGAACGTGGCCGAGAGTCCGGCAGTGGCTCAGGAGTACGCGCGGCGCATCGCCTCTCTCCGGGACGACGACGCCCCGCGCCACTGGCAGCCTGGATGAGGTCGGATTTCTCGCCTACTCCTCCTCGTCGTCCAGCTCGGCCAGAGCCTTGCGGCGGGCCGTCACTCAGGCTGCTAGCGGCCCGCCGAGCCCTTATCGTCACCTTTACGAGAATGCCTGTCTGCCGGGCTGGGCGCGGGGTACGGTCTGCTGCGTGGCTACTGATGACGACTGTTCGAGCGCCTGGCGTGTCCACGGTGAGCGGATCATCTACGACAACGAGTGGATCAAGGTCTTTCTGACGGACGTGGAGCTGCCGGACGGTGACCGGTTCGAGCACCACGTGGCCAAGCTCAAGGCGGCAGCCATGACGGCTCTCATCGATGAGCAGGACCGGGTCCTGCTCATGTGGCGGCACCGCTTCGTGTCGGACCGCTGGGGTTGGGAGCTCCCCGGCGGCCTGGTGGACGCCGGGGAGGACCCCGAGGACACCGCGATGCGGGAGCTGCTGGAGGAAGTCGGCTATCGGCCCAAGTCCTTCCGCCATGTGGCTCGGTTCCAGCCCATGGTCGGCATGGTCGACTCGTGGCACGACGTGTTCGTCGGGGAAGGCGCGGTCAAGGTGGCCGAGCCGACGGAGAAGACCGAGATGCAGCGCATGGAATGGGTTCCGCTGTCCACCGTGATGGAGAAGATCGCAGGCGGCGAGATCTGGAACTCCGGCACCCTGGTGGCGCTGCTGTACGTCCTGGCTGATCGCGGGCAGCAGAGCGCCGACGGCTCATAGCCGCTGCGTCAGATGCTCGATGCGGCGGCGCTGCCGGGCCGAACCCGCGATGTCGACAAGTGTGCGAGCCCTCTCCAGGTGGGTACGTGCCTCGGCGGTGTCGCCGTTGGCGATGAGAGCTCCGGCGAGGTCAACGTGTAGCCCTGCCTCGGCCCGGGTGAACGCGCCGCTGCCCATACCTTCCAGAGCTCGGCTGAGGTCGTCGATGGCCTGAGCGTCACCGAGGGAGGCCAGCACGTTGCCACGCCACCGCGCTAGATGGACCAAGTTCAGAGTCAGATACGGGAAATCAGGATCGTTTCCGTCTGTGGGCAGTTCCCCCGCGGCGGCATCCATAGCCTGCAGGGCGGTGGACTGGTCACCGAGCGCCGCGTGCGCCTCAGCCTCGGCGGCGCACAGCCATGCACGCATCAGGGCAGGCAACCGGTTCCGTTCTGCATGGTGAGCATGCTGGATGAGCTCGACTGCCTGCTGCGGGCGTTGGAGTTCCAGGAGGACGTACGCCTGTTCGGCCGTCGCAAAGGCCAGAAGGGTGGGGTCTCCCGCCTCACGCGCTGCTGACTTCGCGCGCTCAAAGTGTTCCCACGACGTGTTCAATGTGCCGGTATCGATGGCCTGCCAACCCGCCAGCGCGGAGGCGTCAGCCAGCACGAACGCCAGCCCCTCACGCTCGGTCCGGAAAACGCTGAAGCGCAGGAGCTCGCTGGTCTGCCTGAGATGTGCGTCCATCTCGTCGGCCAGCACGGCGGCGCCCAGCTTTCGATCCTTCATCCGGATGATGTCCGTCTGCATGCGCATGCTGTCGATCAGGGCGGCGTCGACATTCCGAGCGGTGTCGAGCCGGAGGAGCAGTGCTGCTGTCGCCTCATCAGCCGTCGAATCGGTCTCGTCCGCGCCGTACCCCAACTCCTCCGGACCGCATCTGTAGATCTCGCAGAGCAACGGGAGGTAGAACTCGTCAGGCCGGGTGTGTCCGTTCTCCCAACTGGAGATGCGTCGACTGATGCTCTCGTCCTTGGGGACCCCGAACCCGTGTCGCTGTGCGGTGGTGCGAACGCGCACGATGAGCTGCGCTTTCGTCCACCCGTGGTCCTGTCGCTTCTGGCGTAGCGCCAAGCCGAGTTCGCGGGCCATCGCCTCTTCTCCCCGGGGGGTGACAGCAGGACGTGTCACCCCCTCGTCGCGTTCTGTCATCTTCCGCTGGCCATGCGTGGGGGTCAACGCTGGTCACTGTCAGCAGTGACGGCAACTGTCGCGTGTTCGCGGGCACATGGCCGAGAGGAATCGATCCGCAATGGTGGGTGACGAGGAGGCCGCCGGCGTCCGGGAGTCTTCCGGCGATGCCTGGTACGAAGCCCGCAGGGCGGCGCTCGACCTTCGGGACGTACTCGCTGCGGCTGGGCTCGCCCGTAGCTTCCCGTTCCTCCAGGCGGACGTGAACGTCTTCGGCCACGGCTTCGTGAATCTGGGCCGGACCACTCCCGCTGCCACACAGCAGCTTGCCTACCTGCTCAATGAAGCCCGAAGAGCCATGGGTGATCAGGCGTTCGCGGGCTCCTCATCGCCGAAGGGGCATCGGTAGCCCCGGCAAGAAGAAGACCCCGCGACCGGGCGAACGGTCCGGGGCACGGTCAACGCTGGTTAGGAGCGTCAACATGAAGAAGGGTACCGGGCGGTTCATCAAACGCCTGCTGCGGCTGCTGCCTCCCGCGCCCGGCAAGCGCGGGGCTGGCCGTCCGACTGTCGAGCGCATCGGCAGCCCGACGGTGGAGCTACCACGCATCGGTAGCTCCGTTACTCCACCTCTGCCCGTGGTCACGAACGGCGAACTTCTCCGGCCGTATGTGATGACCTCCGAGGAATGGCGGGAACGGCGGCTGCGCCGCGCTCGGCGGCGGACGTTGTGGCTGGCCACGCACGGCATCGACACCGGGCCACGGTGGATTCACAGCGTGGAGGTGCCTCGGTGAGCGGACGCGCGGACGCGCTGAGCGGGGGCGCCCTCGTGCGGGACGAAAGGACGAGTGATGGAACCCGGTGAGCTGCGTGAGCTGCCGCTGCGGGCGGCGCGGCACGCGACGGCTGGACCCCTGATGCCGGGCAGCCTTGAACGCTTCCGCTCGGTCCAGCTCTCGGCGCACTCCCCCGACACGGGGTGTGTCGCCCGACGCGTGGCGCGGGAGGTGTCTCGGGACTGGGGCATGGCGCGGCTGGCAGACGACGTAGAGCTGTGCGTGTCCGAACTCGTCGGCAACGCCGTGCACCATGCCACGCCGGACGGGGGCTTCACCGATCGCGGCGGGAGTCGTCGCGTCGCCGTGGCCTTCCGTGCCTGGCCTCGCTGGCTGTTCGTGGAGGTGGCGGACGAAGACCCCAAACCTCCGATGATGCCGGTCGGCGACCTGCTCTCCCCGGACCTCTCGGGCCTTGCCCTCGACGACCTGCTCCAGGACAGCGGGCGCGGCCTGTTCCTCGTCCAGACGCTGGCCGACGCGGTCTGGTGGGCGCCTCGGGAGACGGGCGGCAAGAGCGTCTTCTGCCGCTTCGATCTCCACGGCGGTAGGTGATCCGGATGTCCGACAAGGGTCTGCGGATGACGACCGTCCGCGTGCAGCGCGAAGACTGGCTGAACGTCCACGGTCGCTGGCTGGAGGTGAAGGCCATCCGCCCGGATCACTACACCTCGGGTGGCCCCGCCGTGACCTTCGTGTTCAAGGCCGGTCCGGCGCTGCGAGTGCCGTTGGGGAAGCAAGTGACCGTGCGGCGGCGGCCCGGAAGGGGTACATGGTGATGGTGGGTAACTCCGTCTTCCGGTTTGCGGACTGGATGCTGACGACGGACCCGCACGGCGGTCCACCGCTCTACGAGGCGGTGTGCACGACGTGCGGGGAGACCTCGGGCGCCGACGCGTCGAAGGACGGGCCCGAGTTGTGGTGTCTGCGGCACGCCGGGCGGACTCGGCACACCGGCTTTCAGGCTACGACGACCAGCTTCTTCCGGGCCTCCCTGGTGGACGTCCGATGAGGGCCCGTGAGACGTGGGAGCACCTCGCCTCAGCCGCCTTCTCGGTGGAGGTCTGGTGGTGGCGACACGTGCGGTACCGGAGACTGCTCCGGCGACTGGACGCCGGCCGGAAGCCGCTGGCCCCACGCAGCAGGGACAGGCCACCGCCGTGTTCCGCGCCCATGGCTGCCCAGGCGACGTCAGGTCGCGGGGCGGGCGGCGGGTGGCCCTGGGCCGTCGGCCGGGGAGGCGGAGGGTGGGGCCGGGGCCGGAGGCGCCGGGGAGCGGGTGACGACGCGGGAGGGGCGGCGGGGCGAGGCCCGGCCGAAGAGCACAACGACGGCGGCCAGCCCGGCGACGGCGCCGACGAGCTGTGCGGCGAGGTAGAGCGCGGCGGAGGAGGGGGCGATCCCGGCGAACGTGTCGGAGAGCGAACGGGCCACCGTGAGCGCCGGGTTGGCGAAGCTGTTGGACGGGGTGAACCAGATCGCGGCGGCGATCCACGCGGAGACGGCGAGCGGGACGAGGGGGGCCCGGCCGGAGCGGGTGAGCCCGAAGGCGACGAGGAGCAGCCCGGCCGTGGCGACGGCCTCGGCGAGCCAGACGCCGGGGCCCCAGCGGACGCTGCCGGCCGGGGCCAGCAGGGGTTGCCCGTACATGGCGTGGGCGAGGACGGCCCCGGCGAGGGCGCCGGTGAACTGGGCGGCCAGGTAGGCCGCGACGTGGCGGGGGCGGAGCTCGCCGGACCACCAGGCGGCCAGGGTGATGAAGGGGTTGAGGTGGGCCCCGGAGACGGGGGCGAGCAGGGCGATCAGCAGCCCGAGGGCGGTGACGCTCGCCAGGACGTTGGCCAGGAGCTTGACGCCGATGTCCGGGCTGAGTCGGTCGGCCTGGATGCCGGAGCCGATGATGACGGCGGCGAGCAGGGCGGTGCCCAGTGCCTCGGCGGCGGCGCGGCGCCGCAGGGAGGCGGGTCGGGTCATGCGCCCACCTCACCGACTGCAACATTTTGTTGAATTGACATGGCTCGATGGTGCCAGGCCCGTCACCGGGCGTCCATCGCGGGGCCGGGCTTGCGGGGCAGGGCGGCCAGGACGAAGAGCGCGTTGAGCGCGAGGACGACGGCGCCGACCCGGAAGGCGAGCGCGTAGCCGGGGGCCAGGTCGGCGGGGGCGTCACCGGTCATGTGGGCGGCGGCGAGGGTGGCCAGGACGGCGAGCCCGAGGGAACCGCCCATCGTGCGGGACATGTTGACCAGTCCCGAGGCGATACCGGCGTCGGCGGCCGGGGCGCCCGACGTCGCGGCCGAGGCGAGCGGGGTCGCGGCGAGCCCGGCGCCGAGCATCATCATGATCCCCGGCCCCAGGACGGTGCCCAGGTAGCTGCCGTCGGCGTGCAGTGTGCTCTGCCACAGGTAGCCGCCGCAGGCCAGCACGAACCCGGCGACGGCGACGTTCCGCGCGCCCGCCCACGCCATCAGCCGGGGGGCGAGCTTGGCGGCGGCGACGATCGTCAGCGAGTGCGGGACGCAGCTGAGCCCGGCCTGGATGGGCGAGTAGCCGAGCACGTTCTGCAGGTAGAGAGTGATGAAGTACCAGGAGCAGATCATGGTGGCGCCGGAGACGAACATCGCCACGTTGGCCGCCGCGACCGAGGGCAGCCGGAACAGCCGCAGGGGCATCAGCGGCTCCGCCGTGCGGGCCTCGACGGTGAGGAAGGCCGCGAGCAGGACGAGCCCGGCCAGCAGCGGGAGGAGCGCGGCGGGCTCGGTCCAGCCCGCGGACTCGGTCGCCACGATGCCGTAGGCGAGGGTGCCGAGGCCCGCGGTGACGAGGACGGCGCCGGGAACGTCGAGCCGGCGCCGTCCGCCCGCCCGGGTCTCCACCAGCCACCACGCGGCGGCGGCCAGGACGACGGCGCCGATCGGCACGTTGACGAGCAGGACCCAGCGCCAGGACAGCCCCTCGGTGAGGACGCCGCCGACGAGCCCGCCCGCGGCCCCGCCGCCCGCGCCGACCGCCGTCCAGGTGCCGATGGCGCGGTTGCGGGCGGGGCCCTCGGGCACGGAGACGGTGAGGAGGGTCAGGGTGGCGGGGGCCAGGATGGCCGCCCCGACGCCCTGCACGGCCCGGGCGAGGAGCAGGTGCCACGCCTCCTGGGCGAGCCCTCCGGCGAGGCTGGCGAGGGTGAAGAGGGCGAGTCCGAGGAGGAAGACGCGCTTGCGGCCGAAGAGGTCTCCGGCCCGTCCGCCGAGCAGCAGGAACCCGGCGAAGGTGATGGTGTAGGCGTTCACGACCCACTGCAGCCCCGACGCGCTCATCCCCAGTTCGTCGCGGATGGAGGGCAGGGCCACGTTGACGACGGAGATGTCGAGGACGATGAGGAACTGGCCCGCGCAGACCGCGAAGACCACGGCCCACAGCGGTGGGGTCCTGCGACGCTCGGTGACTGTCCGTTGACCGGTGGGTATGTGGACCATTCGGCCATGTTATGGCGCGGGCCCCGCGTCTCAGACCGCCTTTTCGCACATCGGCCATCGGCTCCGTTCCCGCCGGGGCGCGGCCCGGTTCAGGTCTCCAGGTGCTCGGCGACGGTGGCGGCGATGGCGGCCGTGTAGCGGTCGACGCCGGGTGAGGGGCGGGGGCACGGCCGGCTGTCGGGCGTCGTCGGAGCGAGGCAGAAGTGCAGCGGGTCGTCCTCGCGGTGCAGGGGCGTGCGCCCGTCCTCGCAGTAGTCGGGTGTGGCGCGTTCCTCCTCGGTGCAGGGCAGGGTGCGGGTCCAGGTGTAGCGCGCTTCGGGGCGGCTGACGGTGGCGCCCGCGTCGGAGAGCAGGGCGCCGGTGCGCGGGGCGAGCTGCTCGTAGACGTCGTTGATGTGGCGGACGCGCTCGGGGGCCATGGCGTCGGGCCCCTGGAGGACCCACACGAGCTGGGGCCGGGCGATCCCGGCCGCGTCGGCGGCCGCGCCGATCTCCTCGGTGAGCTTCTCCGCGTCGGAGGCGTAGCGGGCGTAGTACTGCGGGGTTCCGGAGCCGACGCCGTCCATGCAGGGGGTGTAGCCCCAGGAGTTGCCCCAGAACTGCAGCACGACGACCGTGGGCTGGAAGGAGCGGACGAGTTCGGCCGCCTTGTGCCGGTCGGGGACGAGGGAGTCGACGTCGCGGGCTTCGAGGTAGTCGCACAGGGTGGTGCCGGAGTAGGGGGCGCTGTGGTAGGTGGTGCGGCCCAGCTCCTCGATGCGGCGGCCGAGTTCGTCCTGCGTCTCCATGGCGAGGGAGTCGCCGACGAACAGGACGCGGGCGGGCTCCCGTTGCCGCTCCTCCTCCGGTGTGCCCGACGGTTCGGGCTCCGGCCCGCCCTCGATGTAGGCGGGCCGGTCGTCGGAGGCGGCGGACGGTTCTCCCGCGGACGTCGCCGGGTCCGCCGCCCAGAGGTAGGCGGCCACCAGGACGACGGCGGCCAGCGCGACGCCCAGCCCTGCCACGATGTGCTTGCGCATCGGTCCCTCCCCAGGGTCAGGTGCGCCAGCCAAGCACATCGGCGGCGAAAGTGGTACCGATCGGTAACTCAGCTTTGGGGCAGGCTTTCCCGTACCTTCGCTGCCGTGGTGGCGGGGTCGTAGCCGGGGGCGACGCCGCCGACGAGGATCACGTCGCCCTTGATGTGCTCGGTGCGCAGCGGCAGCAGTTCCCGGTAGGCCGGGGAGTCGTACCAGGCCCGGGCGGCGGCCGTGTCGGGGAACTCGATGACGACGACGTCGCCGGGCCAGGCGCCCTCCAGCACCTCGACCTCGGCGCCGTGGACGAGGAAGCGGCCGGAGAAGGGGTCCAGGGTGGCCTGGATGCGCTCGATGTACTCGGGGATGTCGGGGTGCGGGGTGAGCTCGGTCAGGTGGGCGATGGCGTAGGCGGGCATCGGGGTCCCCCTCCAAGTTGGCGGTGGTCAACGTGAGTTCACTGTGCCACCGACCGGGTCATGACGTCGATGACCTCCGAGGTCATGGCCGGGCCCCCGGGGCCGTCGTCCCCGGGGGCCCGCCGCGCGCCCACGGCTCACATGCGCTTCATCTTCAGGTACCGCACGGCCTCGGGGCCTTCCGCGGCGACGACGGCGACCGTCGCGAGGGCCAGCATCCCCACCGCCAGGCGCACGACGGCGCCCGGTACGACGACGCCGTTCCTCATCGCGTGCGTCAGCGCGCTCCGCATCACGGGCTCACCTCCTCTCCCACTCCGGCAGCCGCCCCGCCGGGGTCCGCCCCGCCGGGGCCCGCGGCGGCGCCACCCTGCTCCGGCCGCGCCAGCAACTCCGCGACCAGGGACGTGATCAGGGGGACGGCGGCGGTGACCGCGTCCCGTACCGGGGGGCTGAGCCCCACGCTGACGTCGGGCTCCTCCCCCGTCATGCGCACCAGCGGTTCGCAGCCGACGACGAGCACGCGCGGCAGCGGCCGGTCGCCGGTGAGCCGCCGGGCCAGGGCCAGGACCTTGACCGGGTCCATCGCGTGGCCCTCCGGCATGGCGTCGTCGAAGTCGTCGAGGGGCGGCTCGACGACGGCGAGCGTGCCGGGCGCCTCCCCGCGCGGCGCGGCGTCCACCAGGACGGCCGTGGTGTAACCCTCGGTGAGCCGGTAGGCCAGGTCCATGCCGCGGATGCCGAAGTCGGCCACGTGCACCTCGGGCGGCAGCTCCACGCCGCGCAGCTCCTCGGCGACGGCGGGACCGAAGCCGTCGTCGGCCATGAAGATGTTGCCGATGCCCGCCACCAGGACGCGGCCCGTGCGCCGGGGCGTGTCCCCGGGCGGCGCGGGGCGCAGCTCCTCGGGGGTGAAGAAGAAGCGGTGGCCGATCTGCGCGGCCGGGCCGAAGTCCCGCCCCGGGTCGTCTTCCAGGACGACGGCGACGTGCACCTGCCCCTCGAAGTCCTCCTCGACGCTGACGACTTCGGCGGTGCGTCCGGCCAGGGCGAGGTCGAGGACGTCGCCGTGGCGCAGCGGGGCGAGGCTGACCCGGCTGCCGGGTGCGAGGCGGACGCCGTCGACGGTCACCGCGCGCTCCCCGGTGGGTTCGGGCGCCTCCCAGGGCGTGCTCGTGTCTGCGCTCATGCCTGCTCCAGGGGACGGAACTCGCGGATGGTGCCGTGCAGTGCGGCCAGCTCCGCGGGGCTGAGCCGGGAGCAGCGGTCGAGGATCTCCCGGGCCCGGGGGTCGGCTGCGCGGGCCTCGGCCTGCTCCTCCTCGGTGAGGCTGAGGACGCATCGCACGAGGAGCTGGTCGATCTCCGTCCCGTCGAAGAGGTCGCCCGGGCTCTCCGGGGCGACGGCGGGGAAGTCGTAGAGCGTCACGGGCGAGGCCAGCACGGTGTGGGCGCCCGCGGTGCTCTCGGTACGTCCGGCGCCCAGGCCCCCGGGGCCGCCGTCCACCAGGACCGGCCACACCCCCTCGTTGCGGCAGTCGGCGGCGGCCCCGGCCAGGTGCGGGGGCGGGTCGAGCAGGGAGACGAACCGGGCCGTGCCGCAGTGCAGGACGGTGTGGGTGGAGACGAGGGCGTGGGCCGCGGCCTTCTCCCGCGCCGCGCGGTCCCCGGGCCGGGGGGCGGGACAGCGGGTGGTGTTCTCGACGCGGACCTCGACGCGGTGCACGCCCCCGTCCAGGGCCTCCGCGCGGAGGGCGACGGTGCCGGTGAGCGTCTGCCACCGGCGGACGAGGGTGGCCGCGTGGGCGCCGTCCTCCGCGTACAGGGGCTCGTGCTCCGTGCCGGCGGGGATGTCGAGGGGCAGAAGGCGGGGTCCGTCGCGCAGCTCGTCGAGGCCGAGGGTGGCGCAGACCTCGCGCTCGGTGGCCTCCTGCCAGGCGACGTACCGCTCACCGGCCACGGTGACGGCGTCGACGGGTTCGGGCCCCGCGGGGCCCTCGCGCAGGACGGCGCGGTCGACGACGTGCAGGAACCGCACCCGTACCGTCAGCCGCGGCTCGGCGGGCTCGTCCGGGCCGGGGGCCAGCAGAACCTGGGTGCGCTGGGCGGCGGGCTCGCCGAGGGCGTCGGCGACGCGTGCGGGGAAGACGCCGCCGAAGGTCCACCGCTTGGTGTTCTTCAGCGCCGTTCGGCGGTAGGGCCACAGCAGGTAACCCTCGTACAGGCAGGTGCGGACGATCTTCTCGACGGCCTCGGCGGCGTCCATGGCGCTCCGTCGTGCTGGGGATCTGGGGTCGGTCGGGGGCTCGGGCGGGTGCTGGTGCGGCGGGGGGCTCGGGCGGGGTCGGCGGGCGGGCGTCAGCGGGTGGCGGCTCCGTCGCCGGCGGCCGGGGCGCCGGCCTGGTCGAGCAGGCCGCGGACGGTCTCGTCCCAGCCGGTGAGCACGTGCCGCTCCCGGTAGGCGGCGAGCCGCCCCCAGGTCTCACGGGAGAGCCGCAGCCAGGGGCTCTGCGGGTAGTAGCGGTCGATCAGCTCGTGCCACAGCTCGGCCGGAAGCCCGAAGGTGGCGTCCTTGGACCAGGAGACGCGGGCCGTCAGCAGCCTGCCGTCGGCGCCGGTGTAGAAGACGGTGCCGCTGAAGAGGAAGTCCAGCGGCACCTCCCCGTCGCGGACGGCGGAGAGGTACTTGGTGACGGCGATCTCGCTGTCGTAGCCGCAGGGGAGGACGAGGTCGACGTGGGTGTCGTCGGTGAAGCCGGGCACCTGGACGGTGAACTGGGTCCAGGTCAGCGGGTGGAGCGTGGTGCCCCACCGCTCGGCGACGCCGAAGAGTTCGGCGAGCGCGCGCTGCTCGGCCGGGTCGTACCGGCGCCGGACGACGTCGATGCGGACGGCGACGGTGAGGCTGACGGAGCGGACGGGGACGCCGTCGCTGCCGATGTCCAGGCCGAAGCGCAGGGTGGGCACCGCGGCGAACCGCTCCTGAGCGACGCCGGTGACGGCGAAGCTCAGGTCGGGGATGTCGGGCGTGGCGGCCGTCGTCCGCTCCGGGGCCGTCATGCCGGGGACAGGTTGGGCATGTCGGGCTGGACGGGTTCGTGGTGCCGGGCGGAGATGCCGGTGGAGCGGCGGGCGGTGCTGCGCTCGTCGTCCCGGTGTCCCCTCTGGTGTTTGTAGCCGCCGGTCTCGTTGCCCCGCCGGACGCCGCCCACGTGGGCGGCGGCGTCCAGGCTGACGTCCGGTCGGCCTACGGAGATACCCATGTCGCCTCCTGTGCTGTGCTGCCGGTGTCGGGGCCGCTGTGCTCCGGGAGTACCCGCAGTTCGTCGAAGAACGCGCCGACGTGGCGCCACACCTCGGCGCCGCCGCCCAGCCCCGTCCAGTGGGCGCGGACGAGGGCGGCGAGGCGGTAGCAGTCGTCCAGCGGCAGCAGCCAGTGCTCGGGCCGCTCCCCGGCGCGGTGGACGAGCAGCGCCTCGACGTCGTCCTCCAGGGTGGCCAGGGTGGGGTGGGCGGCCGTGACGCGCGCCCAGACGCCCGGGTCGGTCGTGGCCCGCAGCGTGCCGAGGGGGCTGGGGTAACGGGCGGTGACGTCGCCGGAGCTCCCGGCGCGGGTGAAGAAGGCCAGCTCGACGGGGACGCCGAGGGCGGCCCACAGGGCGTCGTCGATGGGCTGGCCGGCGAGGCGGAGCCGACGCCGCGGCAGCAGCCGGTAGTGGGCGCCCCCGGCCTCCTGGTGGTCGAAGAGCAGCGAGCAGGGACGGCAGGCGCAGGAGACCGCGTCGGAGAGCAGGTCGAGGAGGTGCCGGTGCTCGGGGTCGAGGGGTTCGGCGCACAGGTCGCAGCGCTCGGCCGCCGGGCCCTGGCCGGGGGCGCGGGGGTCCCGGCCCGTGGCCCGGCGGGCCACCGTGCGCAGTTTCGAGGTGCCGGGGGCGGTCGCGCCGCTCATGCGTGGGACACCTCGTCGGCCGCCGTGTCGCGGGCGGGGCCGGGGCGGCGGAAGAGGGAGTCCACCGGGATCACGGCCGGTTCGGCGGCCGGGGCGGGCTCCGTCTCGACCTCGACGCGGACGAGGTCGGGGGCGGCTCCGGCCAGGGCGTCCCGCACGGTCTGCTCGGGCGGTTCGGCGGGGGCGGAGCAGCCGCGCGGGGTGCCGGTGAGGCGCACCCGCGCGGTCTCGTCGGTGAGCTCCGTCGTCTCCAGGTCGACGCCGTGCCCGGCGAGGTGCTCGCGGACGGCGTCGAGCGCGCGGCGGGCGCGCGCGCCGGGCGGGTCGGGGTGCAGGTCGTGGACGAGGAGGAGGTGGCCGACGAGCTCGTCGTCGGCCAGCTTCCGTGCGCTCGCCGCGTCCTGGCCGAGGTGGGCCAGGACGCGGGCGAGGGCCTCGCCGTAGAGGGCGACGAGGGTCTCCACCGTCTCGCGGGCGCGGGCGGCGGCCCGGTTGTCGGGGAGTGCGTCGAGGCCGGACAGCAGTTCCTCGGCGCGGCCGACGGTCTCCCGCGCCCGCGCGTCGTCCCAGGTCATCAGGGCTCCCTAGAGGTGCTGGCCGAAGGTGGGCGAGTGCGTCTGGCTCAGGGTGCGTCCGCCGCCCAGGTACATGTGGACGCCGCAGGGCAGGCAGGGGTCGAAGCTGCGCACGGTGCGCATGATGTCGATGCCCTTGAAGTTCTCGGGGCCGTTCTCCTCGAAGATGGGGCAGCCCTGTACGGCGTCCTCGTAGGGGCCCGGCGTCCCGTACATGTCCCGGGGGCTCGCGTTCCACGGGGTCGGCGGGTAGGGGTGGTAGTTGGCGATCTTCTTGTCGCGGATCACCAGGTGGTGGGAGAGGACGCCGCGCACGGCCTCGTGGAAGCCGACGCCGATGGCCTCGTCGGGCACGGTGAAGTCCTCGAAGACCTTGGTGCGTCCGGCCCGCACCTCCGCGAGGGCCTGGTCGACGAAGTGCAGGGCCATGCCGGCGGCGTAGGCCACGAAGTACATCCGGGCCCGGTTGCGCTCGATGGTGTTGGGGAAGGGCGGCGGGGTCCAGCGGAGGTTGCTCTCGGGCATGCCGGGCGTCTTCGGCAGGTCGATCTCGACGCTGCCGCCCCGGGCCCGTACGTAGGGGGTGTCCACGCGGCCGGCCAGCGCGGTGGCCCACAGCCGGGCGATGGGGCCGCCACCGGTGTCGAGGGAGAGCAGGTCGCCGGTGCGTCGGTCGAGCCAGCGGGGGCTCATGACCCAGCTGTACTTGCCGCCCTCGGTCAGCTCGCGCTTCTGCGGCGCGGGCAGCGTCGTCTGGTTCCACGGGTGGCGCTTGTCCACGGGGTTGCCGAGCGGGTCCCGTTCGACGTACGTCTCCTCGTTCGTCCAGTCCTCGTAGTAGGAGCTGCCGAGCATGATGCGCATGCCGAGGTTGATGTCGACGAGGTCGGTGGTGACGAGCTCGTTGTCGACGACGACGCCGGGGGTGACGAACATGGCGTTCCCCCAGGTGTTCATCGACTGGTAGCGGTAGTCGACGACGCCCGGGTCCTGGAAGGCGCCCCAGCAGCCGAGCAGGGTGCGGCGGCGGCCGACCTCCTCGTACCCGGGCAGGGCCTCGTAGAAGAAGTCGAAGACGTCGTCGTTCATGGCGACGGCGCGCTTGACGAAGTCCAGGCAGCGGGTGAGCCGGACGAGGTAGTCGGTGAAGAGCTGGGGGGTCGCCACCGTGCCGACGCCGCCGGGGTAGAGCGTGGAGGGGTGGACGTGCCGACCCTCCATCAGACAGCACATCTCGCGCGTGAGGCGGCTGAAGACGAGGGCTTCCTTGTAGGTGCTGCCCTCGAACGGGTTGAAGGAGCGCATGATGTCGGCGACGGTCCGGAACCCGTGGACGTCGCCGCGCGGCGAGGGGGTGCGCTCGGCCCGCTCCAGGACGCCGGGGTTGGTCTCCTTGACCATGCGTTCGCTGTAGTCGACGAAGACCAGGTTGTCCTGGAAGATCGTGTGGTCGAACATGTACTCGGCGGCCTCGCCGAGGTTGATGATCCAGTCGGCGAGCGGCGGTGGCTTCACGCCGTAGGCCATGTTCTGGGCGTAGACGGAGCACGTGGCGTGGTTGTCCCCGCAGATCCCGCAGATGCGGCTGGTGATGAAGTGCGAGTCCCGGGGGTCCTTGCCCTTCATGAAGACGCTGTAGCCGCGGAAGACGGAGGAGGTGCTGCGGCACTCGACGACCTCCCGGGCGGAGAAGTCGATCTTCGTGTAGATGCCCAGGTTCCCCACGATCCGGGTGATGGGGTCGAACGCCACCTCGGTCAGGGTGCGCTGTTCGGTCGTCGGGCTGGCCTGCGTCGTCGTCACGGGGTGCGGGTCCTTTCGCGCGGTGTCGGCGGGGTGTTCAGCGGCCCGTCCACCGCGGGGCGTAGCCGGAGGTCAGCTCGGCCCGGTTGTGGCGCCACTTGGGTTCGTGGTTCACGGTGCGGTTGGTGATGGAGCGCAGGGAACGGACGAGCGGGCCGTAGGTGCTGCTGAGCAGGCCGGACGAGACGCTGCCGCCGGGGGGCTCGTCCATGAACGGCATGAACTTGTCCGGGAAGCCGGGCATGGTGCAGCCGATGCAGATGCCGCCGACGTTGGGGCAGCCGCCGACGCCGTCCATCCAGCCGCGCTTGGTGACGTTGCAGTTGACGACCGGGCCCCAGCACCCGACCTTCACCTGGCACTTGGGCGAGTTGTAGTCCTTGGCGAAGTCGCCCTGCTCGTAGTAGGCGGCCCGGTCACAGCCCTCGTGCACCGTCTTGCCGAACAGCCAGGTGGGGCGGAGCTGTTCGTCCAGCGGGATGGTGGGGGCGCTGCCCGCGGCCTGGTAGAGCAGCCAGGTCAGCGTCTCCATGAAGTTGTCCGGCTGGACGGGACAGCCGGGCACGTTGACCACGGGCAGCCCCGCGGCCGAACGGAAGTCCCAGCCGAGGTAGTCGGCCAGGCCCATGCACCCGGTCGGGTTGCCGGCCATGGCGTGGATGCCGCCGTAGGTGGCGCAGGTCCCGACGGCGACGACGGCGAACGCCTGGGGCGCGAGCAGGTCGAGCCAGGTGTTGAGCGGGCGCGGCTCCCCGGTGGCCGGGTCGTTGCCCATCGACGTCCAGTAGCCCTCGCCGTTGATGTTCTCGTTGGGGATGGAGCCCTCGACGACGAGGACGAACGGGTGCTCCAGCTCCCCGCGGGCCGCCTCGTGGAAGACCCGCATGAAGTCGTCGCCCGTCTCGTAGGCGAGCACCTTGTTGTGCAGGTGGACCTTGGGCAGGCCGGGGATGGCGCCGAGGACGACGTCCTCCAGGCTGGGGAGGGAGGCGGCGGTGACGGATACGGTGTCGCCGTCGCAGCTCATGCCCTCGGAGGTCCACAGGATGTGGACCTCCTCCACTCCGGTGGCGACCTCGGCGGCCGGTTCGGTGGTCGTCATGGCGCCTTCCTTTCGACCTGGGCCTGATGGCCTGGGGGCGGCCCGGCGTGGGCCGTTACCCGGTCTGCCGGGGAGCCGGGCGGGGCACGGCCCGGCTCAGCCCGGGCGGCCACGCAAGCAGGCTGACACGTTGTGCAATCCCTCACAAATCGGACACGCGTGACGCTGTGTGTCCGGCGGAGGTCCAGCGCGCGAGGTGCTCCGGCGTCCGCGCGGGGCGGGCCTTGCGCACGAAGTCCGAGCGCAGCGCGTGGTAGGGCGCCCGCGGGTCGAAGAACGTCCGCCGCATGGCCGTCAGCTCATCGGCCCGATAGCGCGCGAGCGGCCGAAGCGCCTCGTCCCGTTCCCGCAGCGCCTTCTTCTCCGCCACCCGTGCCGAGAGCTGCGCCGACCGGGTGAGACGCCCGGCCAGCCGGGCCACCTCCCCCGCGAACTCCCCCGGCGCGGTCGGCAGCACCCGGTCCACCAGCCCGGCCGCGAGCGCCGTCCGCGCGCTCACCGGCAGGGCGGACTCGGTGAACCGGCGCGCCGCCTCGGCTCCCACCCGGCGCGGCAGGAGATACGTCCACAGCTCCGAGCCGCTCAGCCCCATCAGCCGGTAGTGCGGGTTGAGCACCGCCCCGTCCCTGCACCACACCTCGTCCGCCGCCAGGGCCGCCATCACGCCGCCCGCGGCGGCGTTCCCGGGCAGCGCGGCGACCACCAGCCGGTCGGTCGTCGTCACGACCGCCTCCACCAGGTCGTCGATGGCCTGGATGTTCGCCCAGGACTCCGCCGCCGGATCGGCCGCGGCCTCGATCACGCCCAGATGGATGCCGTTGGAGAAGAAGTCGCGCTCGGGGCCGAGCACCAGCACGTCCGTCGGCCGGGAGCAGGCGAACCGGTAGGCGGCCAGCAGCCGTCGGCACCGGCCGGTGCTCATGGCTCCGCCGGGGAAGCCGAAGCGCAGGAAGCCGGCCGAGCCCTCCTCGGCGTAGCGGATGTCGCTCCACGTCCGCCCGCCGCAGCTCCCCTCGCTCACCTCGGCCTCGGGGGCGGGCCACAGCGGGGCGGGCACCTCGGGCACGTCCGCGGGCAGCCGCTCGCCGAGCGCCAGCGTGGCCGGCAGCCGCCAGGTCGGCGGCGACTGCGGACGGCGCCGGGCGCGCAGCTCCGGAATCCACACGGCGCCGTCCACCGTCGCCCGGCACACCGCGCCGTCCCGCGTCGCGAGGAGCTCCCCCGGACGGCCGCGCAGCCCGTCCTCCGGGTGGCCCCCGTGCAGGTACCACTCGCCGCCGCAGAACGCGTCCAGCACGCCCGGCCTCGAGTCGGCGGCCCGCAGCCGCCGCAGGACCGCCTCCGTCGGGTCCCGCTCCCAGTCGATGCGACGGCCCTCCTGCCGCAGCACCGGGCGCCACCCGGTGCCGGGCCAGGCGGCCGCTCCCCGCGGCCCCTCCCCCGCGGCGAACCGCCCGACCGCCTCCAGTACGGCCCCGACCGCCGCGTCCGCCAGCTCGCCCCGGTACAGCTCGCTCTTGCCCACCCCCGGCGGCACCGGGAAGGCCGCGGACGCCCACACCGGCCCGGCGTCCAACTCCGCCTCCGCCTGCAGCACCGTGACCCCCCACTCCCGCACGCCGTCCGTCAGCGCCCGGTCCAGCGACGAGGGGCCGCGGTCGCCCGGCGGGCCCGGATGCACGATCAGGCACGGCACGGCCGACCACGCCTCGGGCGGCAGGACGCTCGTCAGCATCGGCGCGACGACCAGGTCCGGCCCGTGCCGTCGCACCGCCTCGGCGGGCCCGCCCCCGGGCTCCGTCACCAGGGCCAGCTCCACCGCGACGGCGTGGCCGCGGTCCACGAGCTCGGTGAAGACCCGTTGCGTCAGGCTGTTGAAGGCGCTGGCGAGAAGCAGGATGCGCATCGAAGCTCCCGGGGTGGGCGGTACGCGGCCCCATCGGGCCGCGCGGTTCCGCCCGATGGTGGCCGTACCGCGCGCCGACCCGCCCGGCGGACGCGCCCGGTACGTCCGCGCGGGGGCGCACGCGTGGGCTAGCCGGGCGAAAACGGAGCCCCCGCCGCTCGCGTCCCGCGAGCGGGCGGCCACCGGTCCCTAGCGTGACGTTCCATGCACGAACTCTCGATCGCGACGGCCGTCGTCGAGAGCGCCGACGAGGCGGCCCGGCGGCACGGGGCGACGGCGGTCGAGTCGGTGCGCCTGCGCGTGGGCGAGCTGGCCGGCGTGGTGCCCGACGCCCTCCGCTTCTCCTTCGAACTGGCCGCCGAGGGCACGGCCCTGGCCGGCGCGCGGCTGCTGATCGAGGACGTCCCGGCCCGGGCCCGCTGCGCGCGCTGCCCGGGCGCGTTCGCCGTGGGCTCCCCGCCGCGGCTGGAGTGCCCGGACTGCGGCGGCCCGGCGGCCGGGCTGCTGACCGGACGGGAGCTGGAGATCGCCGCCGTCACCCTGCCGGAACCGGACGCCGCGGCCACGGGCGGCACCCCACCACCACCCCGAGGAGGCCTCCCCTGATGTGCCGGACAGTAGACCTGCGCCACGCGGTGCTCGCGAAGAACGACGACCTGGCCACGGAGCTGCGCGCCGAGCTGACCGCCCGCGGCGTCACCGCGGTGAACCTGATGTCCAGCCCGGGCAGCGGCAAGACGGCCCTGCTGGAGCGGGTGCTGGCCAGGGCCGGTGAGCGGCACGTCCACGCCGCCGCCCTGACCGCCGACCTGGCCACCGAGAACGACGCCCGGCGGCTGGCCCGCTCCGGAGCGCCCGTCAAGCAGGTGCTCACCGGCGGACTGTGCCACCTGGAGGCCGAGCAGGTGCGCGGGCACCTCACCGGCTGGCTGCCCCGCGACACGCGGGTGCTGTTCGTCGAGAACGTCGGCAACCTGGTCTGCCCGGCCGGGTACGACCTCGGGGAGTCCCTGCGGGTCGTCCTCATGTCCGTCACCGAGGGCGAGGACAAGCCCGTCAAGTATCCGACGGCGTTCGGGCTCGCCCAGCTCGTCGTCCTCACCAAGACCGACCTCGCGCAGGCCGTCGAGTTCGACGCGGACGCGTTCGCGGCCCACGTCCAGCAGATCAACCCCGGCGTGGAGGTCCTGCGGACCTCGGCCCGCACCGGGCAGGGCGTCGAGGAGCTGCTCGACCGGGCGCTGGCCACCTGCGCCGGAGTGCGGCCCCACCAGCCCGTCCTGGCCCGGCAGCACGCCCGGGGACACGGCCACGAGCACGGCCACTCCCACGAGCCCGGGCCTGGCCACTCCCACGAGCCCGGGCCCGAGCACAGCCACGAGCCGGCGCCCCAGCACGCCCACGCCACCGCCACCGCGGACGAGCCGGGGCACGCGCACTCCGACGGGCCCGTGCCCGCCGAGGCCGCGTTCCAGACCGCCTCCGACGGCTCCTGAGCCCCGGGAGGCCGCCGTATGACCGAGGGCATCACCACAGCACCCGGCCGGGCACCGGCCGACCCGCCGGAACCGGTCCCGGACGCGGCGCCGAACCCGGACGCGGCGCCGGTTGCGGCCCCGGAGCCGCGACCGGCTCCCGGGGACCGTTCCGGGCAGGAGCCTCCGCTGCGGCGGCGCGTCACCGTCCGCGGTGTGGTGCAGGGCGTGGGCTTCCGCCCGTTCGTGTACCGGCTGGCCACGGAGCTCGCCCTGTCCGGCCACGTCGGCAACACCTCCGGCGGCGTCACCGCCGAGGTGGAGGGCGCGCCGGAGGCCGTCGAGGAGTTCTGCGGGCTGCTGCGCACGCAGGCGCCGCCGCTCGCTCAGGTCACCGACGTCACCCACGAGCCGCTGACCCCGGTCGGCGAGGACGGTTTCGCCATCCGCCCGTCCGAGCCGGGCGAGGGCCGCACCCGCATTCCGCCGGACACCGCCACCTGCGACGACTGCCTGCGGGAGCTCGCCGACCCGGACGACCGCCGCCACCGGCACCCGTTCATCGCCTGCACGCACTGCGGCCCCCGCTACACCATCGCCACCGCGCTGCCCTACGACCGGGCGACGACGACGATGGCCCCCTTCCCGCTGTGCCCGGCCTGCCGGGCCGAGTACGACGACCCCCTGGACCGCCGCTTCCACACCCAGCCCGTCGCCTGCCGGGTGTGCGGACCGCGGCTGCGGTTCGAGCCGGCCGCCGGCACCGCCGCCCGCCCGGCCGAGGGCGGCCGGGCCCTCGTCGTCGCCCGGCGGCTGCTGGCCGCGGGGGCGATCGTCGCCGTCAAGGGGCTGGGCGGTTACCACCTGGCCTGCGACGCGGGCGACGAGGCCGCCGTCGCCCGGCTGCGGGAGCGCAAGGCGCGCGGCGGCAAGCCCTTCGCCGTCATGTGCGCCGACGTGGAGACGGCCGCCGTCCTGGCGCCGCTGAGCCCCGCCGAGCGGGCGGTGCTGACCGGGCCCGAGCGCCCCGTCGTGCTGCTGCGCCGCGGCCCCGGCGCGGCGCCGGGGCTCGCGGACGGAGTGTGCGGCGGCAGCCCGGACATCGGCGTGCTGCTGCCCTACACCCCGCTGCACCACCTGTTGTTCGGGCTGCCGGGAGACCCGCCGGGGCCCCGCGTCCTCGTCATGACCAGCGGCAACCGCTCCGGTGAGCCCATCGTCACCGACGACGCCGAGGCGCTGGAGCGGCTGGCGGGGATCGCCGACGCCTGGCTCTCCCACGACCGCCGCATCGACGTGCCCTGCGACGACTCCGTCGTCCGGGTCCGGCCCGACGGCTCCCAGCTCGTCCTGCGCCGCTCGCGCGGCCACGCCCCCGCGCCGCTGGCCCTGCCCGTGCCGGTGCGCCCGGCGCTGGCCGTCGGCGGGGACCTGAAGAACACCCTGTGCCTGGGCCGGGAGGCCGAGGCCTGGTTCTCCCCACACCTGGGCGAGCTGGGCGACCTCGGGGCGACGGCCGCCTTCGAGCGGGTCGAACGGCGGCTGCGGGACCTGACCGGCGTCGAGCCCGAGCTGCTCGCCGCCGACCCGCACCCGCGCTACCACTCCTCACGCTGGGCGCGGGGCCGTGCCGGGGGGCGCGCCCTGCGGTTCGTCCAGCACCACCACGCGCACATCGCCTCCGCCATGGCCGAGCACGGCCTCGACGGCACCGCGCCCGTGCTCGGCGTCGCCTTCGACGGCACCGGCTACGGCGCGGACGGCGCCGTCTGGGGCGGCGAGGTGATGCTCGCCGACTACGGCGGCTACCGCAGGCTGGCCCACCTGAGCTACGCCCCGCTGCCGGGCGGGGACGCCGCCGTGGCCAACCCCTGCCGCACCGCGCTGGCCCGGCTGCGCGCGGCGGGCCTCCGCTGGGACCCGGACCTGCCCTGCGTCACGGCCTGCTCCGGGGACGAGCTGCGGCTGCTGGCCCGCCAGCTGGAGCGCGGCGTCGCGCTCGCGCCGACGTCGAGCATGGGCCGGCTGTTCGACGCGGTGTCCTCACTGACCGGCGTCTGCCACCGCTCGGGCTACGAGGCGCAGGCCGCCATCGAGCTGGAGGCCGCCGCCGCCCGGGCCTGGGACGGCGGCGAGGGGCCGGGGCCGCACGGCACGGCGCCCGCGTACGCCTTCGCCCTGCGCGGCCCGGCGGCCCACGAACCCTCCGGCGGCACGGTGTTCGACCCGGCCCCGGTGCTGGCGGACCTCGTCGCGGACCTGCGGCGCGGCACCCCCGCCGAGGTCATGGCGGCCCGCTTCCACCGGGCGCTGGCGGACGCGGTGGTCACCGTCTGCCGCCGGGCGCGGCACGAGACGGGCGTGCGGACGGTGGCCCTCACGGGCGGGGTCTTCGCCAACGCGCTGCTGGACGAGGCCTGCCACCGGGGCCTGACGGAGAGCGGCTTCACGGTGCTGCGGCACCACCGCGTACCGCCCGGGGACGGCGGGCTGGCGCTGGGCCAGCTCGTGGCCGCCGCCCGGGAACGGCCGGGACACCCGGCGGCGACGACAGGATGAGGAGGGCGCCCGATGTGTCTGGCGGTGCCAGGACGGGTCGTGGAGACCGGTGACCGGGACGGGACGCGCATGGCGCGGGTCGATTTCGGTGGCGTGACGAAGGACGTGTGTCTGGCCTACGTGCCGGACGCCCGGGTGGGCGAGTACGTGATCGTCCACGTGGGCTTCGCTCTCCAGCGGCTGGACGAGGAGTCGGCGCGGGCCTCGCTGCGGCTCTTCGAGGAGCTGGGGCTGCTGGAGGAGGAGTTCGGCGACGCCTGGGGACGGGCGGCGGCCGAGGCGGGCACGGAACGACCCGATCAGGAGGCGACGCGGTGAAGTACATCGAGGAGTTCCACGATCCGGCGCTGGCGCGCAGGCTGCTGGACGACATCGCGGCCACGGTGACCCGGCCCTGGGCGCTGATGGAGGTCTGCGGCGGCCAGACCCACTCGATCGTCCGCCACGGCCTCGACCAGCTCCTCCCCGACTCCCTGGAGCTGATCCACGGGCCCGGCTGCCCGGTGTGCGTGACACCGCTGGAGACGATCGACCGGGCGCTGGAGATCGCGTCCCGCCCCGGAGTCGTCTTCTGCTCGTTCGGCGACATGCTGCGGGTGCCCGGCACCGACCGTGACCTGTTCCGGGTGCGGAGCGAGGGCGGCGACGTCCGCGTCGTCTACTCGCCGCTGGACGCCCTGGACGTCGCCCGCCGCACCCCGGACCGGGAGGTCGTCTTCTTCGGCATCGGCTTCGAGACGACCGCACCGGCCAACGCCATGACCGTGCACGAGGCCCGGCGGCTGGGGGTGCGCAACTTCAGCATGCTCGTCTCCCACGTGCGGGTGCCCCCGGCCATCGAGGCCATCATGCGGGCCCCGCACTGCCGGGTGCAGGCGTTCCTGGCCGCCGGTCACGTGTGCAGCGTCATGGGCACGGAGGAGTACCCCGCGCTGGCCGAGCGCCACCGGGTCCCCGTCGTCGTCACCGGCTTCGAGCCGCTGGACATCCTGGAGGGCGTGCGGCGCGCCGTGCGCCAGCTGGAGCGCGGCGAGCACCGGGTGGAGAACGCGTACCCGAGGGCCGTGCGGGAGGCGGGGAACGCGGCGGCGCTGGCCCGCATCGAGGAGGTCTTCGAGGTCACCGACCGCAGCTGGCGGGGCATCGGGACCATCCCGGACAGCGGCTGGCGGCTCACCGAGACCTACCGCGAGTTCGACGCCGAGCACCGCTTCGACGTGACCGGACTGCGCACGGCCGAACCCGCCGCCTGCCGCAGCGGCGAGGTGCTGCAGGGGCTGATCAAGCCGCACGAGTGCGAGGCCTTCGGAACGCGGTGCACGCCCCGCACCCCGCTGGGCGCCACGATGGTCTCCAGCGAGGGCGCGTGCGCCGCGTACTACCTCTACCGCCGCCTGTCCCCCGCCCCGGCTCCCGCCGCCCCCGCTCCCGCTCCCGCTCCGGCTCCGGCTCCGGCTCCCGCGAAGGAGGCGACTCCCCTTGGCTGAGACGACCACCGCGACGGACACGGCGGCCGGGGTGGTGGACCCGGCCGCCTGGTCCTGCCCGGCTCCCCTGCGCGACCACCCGAGGGTGGTCATGGGGCACGGCGGCGGCGGAGCGCTGTCCGCCGAGCTGCTGCGCCACCTCTTCGTCCCCGCCTACGGCAACGAGACGCTGGAGGGGCTTCCGGACTCCGCCACCCTCTCCCTGGGCGGGGCCAGGCTGGCCTTCTCCACCGACTCCTACGTCGTCCGCCCGCTGTTCTTCCCCGGCGGCTCCATCGGCGACCTCGCCGTCAACGGCACGGTCAACGACCTGGCCATGAGCGGGGCGCGGGCGGCGTACCTGTCCTGCGGGTTCATCCTGGAGGAGGGCACCGAGCTGTCCGTCGTGGGGCGGATCGCCCAGGCGCTCGGGGCAGCCGCCGAGGCCGCCGGGGTCACCGTGGCCACCGGGGACACGAAGGTGGTGGAGGCCGGGCACGGCGACGGCGTGTACATCAACACCGCCGGGATCGGGCTCGTCCCCGAGGGCGTCGACATCCGGCCGCAGCGCGCCCGTCCCGGCGACGCGGTCCTCGTCAGCGGGCCCGTCGGGCTGCACGGGGTGACGATCCTGAGCGTGCGCGAGGGGCTGGAGTTCGGCGGCCCGGAGCTGGTCAGCGACACGGCACCGCTGGGCGGCCTGGTCGCCGTGATGCTGGAGACCTGCCGGGACGTGCACGTCCTGCGCGACCCGACCCGCGGCGGGGTCGCGGCCACGCTCAACGAGGTCGCCGCCGCCTCGGGCACCGGGATCGTCCTCAGCGAGCGCGCCGTCCCCGTTCCCGAGGCCGTGGCCAACGCCTGCGGCTTCCTCGGGCTCGACCCGCTCTACGTGGCCAACGAGGGCCGACTCGTCGCCGTCGTCCCCCGGGCGGAGGCCGACGCGGTGCTGGCCGCGATGCGCGCCCACCCGCAGGGGGCCGGTGCGGCGCTGATCGGGGAGTGCGTGGCCGAGCACCCGGGCATGGTCGTCGCCCGGACGGCGTTCGGCGGCACCCGCGTCGTCGATCTGCCGCTCGGCGAGCAGCTGCCGCGCATCTGCTGAGGCCGTCCGCCGGGACCGGGCATACGCGCCCGGTCCCGGGGCACTCGGGGGGCGTTGTCGGACAGTGCGCCCCGGAAGGCAGGGGCGGCGAAGAAAGGACGTGGACGACGTGCGGGTCGCTTTTCTCGTGGCACCGGAGGGCGTGGAGCAGATCGAGCTGACCGAGCCGTGGAAGGCGGTGCGGGACGCGGGCGGCACGCCGCACCTGCTGTCCACCCGGGGCGGCAGCATCCAGGCCTTCAACCACCTCGACAAGGCGGACACCTTCCCCGTCGACCAGGAGGTCGGCCGGGCGGACGTGGAGGACTACGACGGCCTGGTGCTCCCCGGCGGCGTCGCCAATCCGGACTTCCTGCGGATGGACGCGCGGGCCGTCGCGTTCGTGCGCGAGTTCTTCGAGACGGGCAAGCCCGTCGCCGTGATCTGCCACGGCTCGTGGACCCTGGTCGAGGCGGACGTCGTGCGCGACCGCCGGATCACCTCGTGGCCCAGCGTCCGCACGGACCTGCGCAACGCCGGGGCCCGCTGGGAGGACGCGTCGGTGGTCCGCTGCGAGGACGGCCCGAACGTGCTGGTCAGCAGCCGCAAGCCGGCCGACCTCAAGGACTTCTGCGCGGCCTTCGTCCCCGAGTTCCAGAAGGTCTCCGCCTAGGGGGGCTTCGAAAGTCCCGCCGGGCGCTCGGCTCGGCGGGGCGTTCGTGCTCGGACACGCCTGTTCCCGTCGGCACGGCGCCCGTACGGCATCCGCGCCGCACGGGTGTCGCGCCGTGCCGATCCCCTGGCCGAACTGCTCGCGGCGGGCGTGGGCCAGCGCGCCCGCCGCGCGCGCGTAAGCCCAACTCCCCTAATAATACGGGCACTTGTCATGCGGTCAGGCGTATGACTACGCTCGTCCCCGTTCGAGCCGCTCCCCGCCGTGAACGCGCACCGTGGGCTGGTTTGCGGGCCTGCCGACATCGCGAGGGCACAGCGTTGAGCACGCACGTCCCCGAAAGCGCGCACTTCCCCGCCGGCTTCCGCGACGGGGTCGGCTTCCGCACGTGAGCGTCGTACCGCGTACCGGCCGACGGAACGGTTTCCCCGTGACGTCGGTCAACCCGAACTCCCGTCGGCCCCCGGGCTCCCCGGACTCCGCCTCGCCCGTCGACGTCGGCCCCACGAGTCCCGTGCCGGCCGTACCCGGCCGGGCGCGACGTCCCCGTCCATCGTGAAAGGACCGACATGCGGCAGCACTTCGAGATCCGACGGCACGGCGGCGGGGACGGCGCTCTCGTCACCGCGACGGAGAACCGGCCGCTGGACACCGTCGAACGCGACTGGCTGCTGGAGCGGCTCGCGGCCTCGGGCTATCTGGTGCTCCGCGGCTTCGAGCCCTCGGTCGAGCAGTTCTCCGCTCTGGTGCGGTCGGTGTGCACCCGCACCACCCTCGACCCGGCGCGGGAGTTCAGCGCGGGCACCACGGTCCAGAAGGTCGACCTCGGCACGGACGCGGTGGGGCTGCACGTCGAGCACGGCACCAACCCGCTGACGCCCGACCTCACCTGGTTCCTGTGCGAGCGCGCGGCCCGCGTCGGCTCCCAGACCACGGTCTGCGACGGCTACCGGGTCTGGGAGCACCTCTCCGAGGAGACCCGGCGGCTGTTCCTGGACCAGGACGTCGTCTACGCGCGGAACATCGGCGAGGAGACCTGGCGGCCCCTGACCGCCAGCCTGCTGTCCGGAGCCAAGCCGGACGACGAGATCACCGTCGACGACCTCGTCGGGCTCGCCGCGCTCTTCGGCGAGGACCAGCTGACGGTCCGGGCAGGCGACGACGGATCGATCCACTACGTCTACCGGGTGGGGGCGGCGCATCCGACGCTCTTCGGCGAGCGGATCGCCTTCGCCAACAGCATCCTCGGGCCGTCCTACCACTACGAGAAGCCCCGCATCGCCTTCGCGGACGGCGAGGAGATCCCAAAGGAGGTCATCGAGGAGATCGAGCGGGTGACGGCCGACCTCACCGAGGACCTCGACTGGCAGGACGGCGACGTCGCGATCGTCGACAACACCCGGGTCATGCACGGGCGCCGGGCCATCGAGGACGCCGACCGCCGCAGCATCTACGTCGCCCTCGGCTACGTGGACGACCGGCGTTGAACGGTTCCGCCCGGGTGTGGTGACGACGGCCTCCCGCCCGCCGCGAGCGACGCGGTGGGCGGCCCCGGCCCTCCCCCGTCCGGTGCCCCCACCCCCGAAAGGAGCCCGACGTGTCCTCGCCCGTGAACTCCCTCAGCGTGCTGCGCGACGCGGCGGCGTCCCCGCTGTCGCTGCGCCCCCTCAAAGACGGCTGGTCCTACGTCTCCTGGCACGACACCGCCCGCTTCTCCGAGCGCTTCCAGGACACCGTCTACGCCCTGCTCGTGGAGATCTCCACCAAGGCGTTCGGCGCCGACATGACCCCGTACTGGCGCGACCGCAGGAAGGGGCGCTTCTTCGAGAAGGTCTCCAGGTTCTGCCTGCTCGTGGACCCGCTCGGCGCCGTCTGCGGCTGGACCGGGTACCACCGGCGCATCTTCGGCAACGCCCACTGCCTCTACCTGGACTCCAGCGGCGTGCTGCCCGAGTCGCAGGGCGGTGGCCTCATGGGACACGTCCACGCGCGGATGATCGCCCGGGAGTGCCTCGCCTACGCCCCGCGGCCGGTCCACCTGGTGGCCCGGACCGAGAGCCCCGTCGTGTACCGCCTCCTGCGGAACGGCTGCGGTCCCGGCAACATCTGGCCCGCCCCCGGCACCCCCGTCGACCCCCGGGTCTCGCTGATCGCCACCGACGTCGCGGAATGGCTGGGCCAGAGCGACAAGTTCGACCGCGCCAGCCTGCGCGTCCTCGGGGCCTACGACAATCTCGACGCCCTCTACGGCGACCTGCCCAGCTGCGGCGACCGGGCCGTCGACGCCTTCTTCCACGAGACGCTGCGCCCGGTCGACGCCTACATCGTCATCGCCCGCGTCGGCCTGCCCCGGCTCGTCCGGCAGTGGGGCGCGCGGGAGCTCGGCGCGATGCGGGCGGCCCGGTCCCGGCGGCCGCCGTGGGGCGCATCGGCCCCGGCGGGGCGGTGACCGGCCCATGGCCGCCCCGCGCACCCCGGAGAAGGCCGCCCGCCTCCCGGCCAATCCCTCCCCGCAGTTCGCGCCCGACCCACGGCCCACGCTCCGCACGGCGCCCGAGGCCGTGGTGACGGCCGCGCTCTCCGCTCTGGCCGGCCCAGCAAGGTGAAGGAACCAGGTTGTCGACGAAACCCAGTCAGAAAATCGGATACCGGGAAGCCACGGCTCTCGGAGTCGGCGGCATCGTCGGCGCCGGCATCTTCGTGCTCAGCGGCACCGCCAGCGGACTCGCCGGGCCCGCGGTCGTCCTGGCCTTCGGGATCGCCTTCGGGGCCTCCCTCATCCTCAGCCTGTGCTACGCCGAACTCAGCTCCATGCACGACGACTCGGGCGGGCCGTACGCCTACGCCAAGCGCCACCTGCCACCGTCCGTGGCGACCGTCGTGGGCTGGTCCAACTGGGGCGCCTGGATGTGCGCGAGCTCCTACGTCGGCATCGGGGTCGGCAGCTATCTCCACCTGCTCGTCCCCGCCCTGAGCCAACCCGTCGCCTCCGCGCTGGTGATCGCCGTCTTCACCGGCCTGAACCTGCTGGGCATCCGCTTCTCCGGCACCGTGCAGTTCGTCGCGCTCATCCTCACCGTGATCGTCCTGCTGAGCTTCATCGCCGTGGGCGCCGCGCATGTGGACACCGCCAACTACACGCCGTTCATGCCCCACGGCATGAGCGGCGTCATGCAGGCGGCGCTCATCGGCTTCCTCGCCCTGACCGGCTGGGACGCGATCGTGGTGTCGGCCGAGGAGATCGAGCGCCCGCGCCGGACCATCCCGCTGTCCGTCCTGACGAGCCTCGGCATCTCCTTCATCCTCTACGCCGGCCTCCTGCTGATCGAGAACGGGATCATCCCGTGGGACGAGCTCGGCGCCTCAAAGACGCCCGTGGTGGACGTCAGCCGCGCCTTCTTCGGCTCCCAGGGCCCGTTCATCGTGAACTGCATCGTCCTGATCGCCCTGCTGGCCGCCGTCAACGCGAACCTGATCGTCATCTCGCGCGCCTCGATGGTGCTGGCCCGGGACCGGCTGGCTCCCGCCCTGCTCAACCGGACCGTCTCCAGCAAGCAGGTCCCCGTCATCGCCATCGTGTGCGCCGGGCTCGCCCAGACGCTGATGTCGATCGCGGGCAACCTGCGGTTCGCGGTCTCCGCCACCGGGTTCCTCTACACGCTCACCTTCATCACGTCGATCCTGGCCCTCTTCCGGGCGCGACGACGCGGGGTCCTCGCCTCGTTCAAGGTCCCCTTCTACCCGCTGACCCCGGCCCTGGCGCTGCTGCTGTGCCTCGTCTTCATCACCTCGGCCGGCGTCGCGGGCGTCGTCACCGGCGTCGGCTGGATCGCCGTCGCCCTGTGCTACACACGGTGGCGCAGGCGCCGCGAGCTCGACGAGCAGATGTGCCTGCTGGGGCCCGAGCCCGGCCCCGGCCCGGCCGCGCCCACCGACGTCCTGAGCCGCTCGGCGGGCGAGGAGAAGAGCGTCTGACGCCGGGGGCGAACCGCGCGGGAACGCACCGTGCGGCACAGCACGAGAACGCCGCCGCGGCCCGGGTGAGCACCCGGGCCGCGGCGGCGTCGCGTCCCCTGCGGACCGGCGTCAGACCGCCGAGCCGGCCACCCACTCGGACCAGGACATGTTCCAGCCGTTCAGACCGTTGTCCGGCTTGATCTCCTTGTCCGGGGAGTTCACGACGGTCACGACGTCGCCGATCAGCGAGTTCTCGAAGAACCAGTAGCCGTCGGTCGTCGGGTCCTCGGCGCCCTGCACGTCCTGGAGGCCGACGCAGCCGTGGCTGGTGTTGCCCTCACCGAAGGGCGCGCCCCAGTAGTTGCCGTGGATGAAGGTGCCCGAGGTCGACAGGCGCATCGCGTGCGGCACGTCGGGGATGTCGTACTCCCCCTCGCCGTCGTCGTCGGTGAAGCCGACCGTCGCGCCGTTCATCCGGGTCTCGCGGAACTTCTCGGAGATCACCATCTGGCCGTTGTAGGTCGGAGTCTCCTCGGAGCCCGCGGAGATCGGGACCGTCTTGATCTCCTTGCCGTCCCGGACCACGGTCATCGTGTGGGCCTCGACGTCCACCGTGCTGACCTGGGAACGGCCGATGGTGAAGCTGAAGCTCTTGTCCTGGACGCCCGTGACGCCGTTGGACGCCTCGACGCCGTCCAGCGAGAGCTTGACGTCCACCTGCGTGCCGGGCTTCCAGTACTCGCGGGGCCGGAAGTCGAGCCGCTTGTCACCGAACCAGTGGCCGACGATCTCCTGGTCGCTCGTCGACGAGACCTCGATCGCGGACTGCACCTCGGCCTTGTTCTCGATCGCCTTGTCGAAGTTGAACGAGACCGGCATGCCCACGCCGACGGTGTCCCCGTCCTCCGGGGTGAAGTACCCGATGAAGCTGCTGTCCGGGGAGACGGTGGTGAACGTCGAGTTCTCCGTCGTCTCCGCGCCCTTGCCGTCCTCGGCCACCGCCTCCACGCGGTACTCGGTCGCCCGCTCCAGCTGGCCGGAGGGCCGCCAGGTGGTGCCGTCCGCGGAGATCTCACCCTCGACGCCGCTGCCGTCGGCCACCGCGGTCATGGTGACCTCGGTCAGCTTGCCGCCCTTGACGGTGACCTGCGCGTCGTTGTTGATCCCCGCGTTCTGCGTGCCGTTCTCCGGGGTGATGGATATCTGCGCGGCGGAATCCGGCTTCTCCCCGTTCTTCGAGGCCGCGTCCGTGCGCTCGCTCTTGCCGGGGCCCTCCTGCCCACCGTCGCCCTCGCTGCACGCGCTGAGCACGAGGACGCCACTGAGCAGGGCAGCCGTCACGGCTATGCCCTTGCGGCGCTTGCCGACCGTCTTCACACGCTTCTCCATCACTTCCAGACCCCTGGACTCCCCGATCACGAGGCGGATCGCCACCCCACATGTCGGGTATGTGCCCTCACATTCGTACTTACGAGACGCAAGGGAGTCTGTGGCGCGTTCCACCCCGACGGAAACTGTGGCCCAGAACACCCGCTCCGGTCCAGCCCGTACCGCGTACCAGGGCGTTCGTCGGCCACATCCCGTGCGTCAGGCCGGATCCGGTGGGCCGGACCTACGCGGAGGGCGCGCGGGCGGCCGCGGCCTCCCCGGCGTCCTCGGCGTCCTCGGCGTCCTCCGCCGGGTCCGGGGTGTCGAACGGCCAGGCGTCGGGGTGACCGACGTCGTCGACGCGCTCGCTGCTCCAGGACGCCTGAGCGAGCTCGACGCCGGGGACGGCGCTGACAAGGTCGATCGGATCCACGAGGTACGCCAGGGCCTCGGCCGTGTCCTCCGCGACGGCGGCCACGGCGTGCCGGCGCTCCTCGTCCGGCATGAACTCGTCGGCCTCGACGTGCTCGGCCGCGGCGGCCGAGAGGGCCCCGGGGTCGGCCACCTCCAGCACGACCTCGACCTGGAGCCGGACAAAGCGGGGGATGTCGTGTTCGCTCATGTTCGGAGAGTAGGCGGCACCCCTGGCGGGACTTCCCCGCGACCCGCCGCCATGGCTAACATCAACTTCCGCACGTCCGCACGGGTGTTCCGCCCGTATCCCCCCACGCACGCAGCACTTGCACGACCGAAGGAGGCCCCCGTGGCCGCAACCCGCCGTACGCTGGTGACCTCGGCCGTGGCGGGCGGCCTGCTCTGTGCCGTGTGGTTCATCCCCTCGGCGAACGCCTCGGGCAGCCACCCCGAAGACGCCCGGCCCGCGGGCCCCGCACAGACCGCCTCCGCCGGGACGAGCACGGCGACGGCCGGCGGGGAGGGCCCCCGGCTGGCCGAGACGGGGGCCGTCGGCACCACGCCCTACGTCGTCGGAGGTTTCGCCTTCCTCGCGGCGGGCGCGGGCCTGGTGGCCCACGCGGCGCGCCGCTCCCCCGTCGGCGTCTGAGCGCGGCAGCCCCGCGTCGGGCGCCCGCTCCTCCGGTTCCGCGTCCGGCACCTCGTCCGGACCCGGCGACGGCTCAGGCCAGCGGGCCGGTGACCGTCTCGGCCGCCCGGACCAGCCCGCCGTCGCGGACGAACGCCTCCGCCGCCGCGATGTCCGGGGACAGGAAACGGTCCGGTCCGGCGCCGCCGACCCCGGCACGGCGGGCGGCGTCCAGGACCGCACGGCTCGCCGGGGCGGGCGACCCGCCCTCGGCCGCGCGCAGCTCCAGCGCCCGGGCGGCGGCGTAGAGCTCGATCGCGACGACGCGGTTCAGGTTGTCCACGGCGGTGCGCAGCTTCCGCGCCGCCGACCAGCCCATCGAGACGTGGTCCTCCTGCATCGCGGAGGAGGGGATGGAGTCCGTCGAGGCCGGGACGGCGAGTCGCTTCAGCTCGCTGACCAGCGCCGCCTGGGTGTACTGCGCGATCATGAGCCCGGAGTCGACGCCCGGGTCGTCGGCCAGGAAGGCGGGCAGGCCGTGGGAGCGGTTCTTGTCCAGCAGCCGGTCGGTGCGGCGCTCGGAGATGGAGGCCAGGTCGGCGCAGGCGATGGCCAGGAAGTCGAGCACGTACGCGACGGGCGCCCCGTGGAAGTTGCCGTTGGACTCCACCCGGCCGTCGGACAGGACGACGGGGTTGTCGACGGCGGCGGCCAGCTCGCGGTCGGCCACCAGGCGGGCGTGGGCGAGGGTGTCGCGGCCCGCGCCGGCGACCTGCGGGGCGCAGCGCACCGAGTAGGCGTCCTGCACGCGGGGCGCGTCGTCCTGGTGGTGGCCGGTGAGCCCGGAGCCGTCGAGCACCCTGAGCATGTTGGCGGCGCTGGCCGCCTGCCCCGGGTGCGGGCGGACGGCGTGCAGCTCGGGGGCGAGCACCCTGTCCGTGCCGAGGAGGGCTTCGAGGCTGAGGGCGGCGGTGACGTCGGCGCTGGTGAACAGCCGGGCGAGGTCGGCGGCGGCCATGACGAGCATGCCCAGCATGCCGTCGGTGCCGTTGAGGAGGGCCAGCCCCTCCTTCTCGCGCAGCTCGACGGGGGCGATGCCGTGCTCGGCCAGCAGCTCGCCGGCCGGGCGGACGGTGCCGTCGGGGCCCTCGGCGTCGCCCTCGCCGAGGAGGGTGAGGGCGCAGTGTGACAGGGGGGCGAGATCGCCGGAGCAGCCCAGCGAGCCGTACTCGTGGACGACGGGCGTGATGCCCGCGTTGAGCACGTCGGCCATGGCCTGGACGACCTCGGGGCGGACGCCGGTGTGGCCGGAGGCGATGGTCTTCAGGCGCAGGAACATCAGGGCCCGGACGACCTCGCGCTCGACCCGGGGCCCGGTGCCCGCGGCGTGCGAGCGGACGATGTTGCGCTGGAGCTGGGCGCGCAGGTCGGGGCTGATGTGCCGGACGGCGAGGGCGCCGAAGCCGGTGGAGACGCCGTACACCGGGTCGGGCTTCGCGGCGAGGTCGTCGATGAAGCGGCGGGCCTCGGCGACCTTGGCCAGCGCGTCCTGACCCAGCTCGACGCGGGCCTCGCCGCGGGCCACGGCCAGGACATCGGCCGCGGTGACGCCCGCGGAGTCCACCACCACACTGCTCTGCATATCCATATTCACGCACCCTAAGCACTGAATGCGTCCCTGTCACCCCCTGGCCGGGGCGCCCCGGGCCCGGCGGTGGCCCGGGACCGGTCAGCGGCCGCGGAAGCGGCGCCGCTCGCCCGTGGGCGGCTCGGCCTCGTCGGCGAGGTGGACGATCTCGCGCCCGGCCACCACGGGCTTTCCCGAGCGTGCGGCCTTGGCCCGGTACTGCGCGGCGTCCGCGAGCCGCAGCAGCCGGCGGGCGGAGTGCACCGGCCCCACCGGGTCGCCGGTCGAGGCCACGCCGCAGGCGACCCCCTGTCCGCCTTCCAGCTCGTCCGCCCGGCGGCACAGCTCCTCGGCGACGGCGATCACCTCGTCCGCGGGCGCCCCCTCGGCCAGGAGGCAGAACTCGTCGCCGCCGAGCCGGGCCACGAGGGCGTCGGGCAGCCGCGCGGCACACCGGGACAGCAGTCCGCCGAAACGTTCCAGCAGACGGTCGCCCGCCGCGTGACCCAGGGTGTCGTTGACCTCCTTCAGGCCGTTCAGGTCGCAGACGACCAGGCTCACGACGTCGCCGTCCGTCCGGTGCCGCTCCAGCGCCCGCTCCAGCCGGACGTCCACGGACCGCCGGTTGCCGACGCCGGTGAGCGGGTCGGTGAACGCCAGGCGTCGCACCTCCTCCAGCCGCTCGTGCTGGACGAGTCCGGCCGCCACGACCGCGGCCAGCACCGTCGCGAACTCCGCGTCCCCGGTGCCGAATCCGGGCACGCCCGGCGGCCGGGCCACGTACAGCTCGCCCCAGGCCCGGCCGTGCAGCACGATCGGCGCGACGACGCAGCTCCCCCGCCCCCGGCGCCTGAGCGTGGCGGACCGGTGGCGCCGGTACGGCCCCGCCTCGGCGCCCGCCTCCGAGGACGGGTCCGAGGACGGGTCCGACGTCTCCACCCACGCCTGCGGCCCCTCGCCGCCCGCCCAGCGCTCGTGCAGGAACTCGGCGATCTCGGGGAAGTCGTGGACGGGGTACGACTCGTCGCGAGGAAAGGTTTCTTCACCGGGCGCCAGCTCACCCTCGTTCACCAGCACCCGCAGCCGTCCCCGGGCCCGCTCCCACACCGAGACGGCGGCGAAGGAGCCGTCCATCGCAGCCCGCGCCCCGGCCGCCGCGGCCCGGGCGGCCTCCTCGGAGGCCGGGGCCGCGGCCATGGCCTGCGCCACCCGGACCACGGCACGCAGCCTGGCATCGTCACCCATACGACCCAGATTAGGGCCCTACGCCCCACTCTGCGCTGCGGACCGTGTGCCGCTCGTTACTCTCCGGGCCACTCCGGCGTGCGCTTCTCGTTGAACGCCGCGACGCCCTCGGCCCGGTCGCCGGAGAACGCCACCGTCCGCCACGCCGCGTCCTCCACCTCCAGCCCGGCCGACAGCCCCATGCCCCACCCGGTCCGCAGCGCCCGCTTGGCCGCCCGCAGCCCGACCGGCGAGTTCGCGGCGATCCGGGCGGCCAGCGCCAGCGCCTCCGCGGTGTCCGTGCCCTCGGCCACGAGCTCGTCCACCAGCCCCAGCGCCCTGGCCTCCTCCGCCGCCACCCGGCGGGCGGTGAAGATCAGCTCGGCCGCCCGGGCCGCACCCACCCGGCGCGGCAGCAGCTGCGTGCCGCCGCCCCCGGGGATGACGCCGACGGACACCTCCGGCAGGCCCACGACGGCGCTCGCGTCCGCCACGATGAGGTCGCAGGAGAGGGCGAGCTCGAACCCGCCCCCGAGCGCGAAGCCGTGCACGGCCGCGATCGACGGCACCGGCAGCTCCAGCACGCCCGTGTAGGCGGCCCGGGCGTGCGGACGCTGCCGCCCCAGCTCGGCGTCGGTGAACCGGTTGCGCTCCTTGAGGTCCGCGCCGACGCAGAAGGCCCGCTCGCTGCTCGACGTCAGCACGACGGCGCGCACGTCGCGGTCGTCCGACAGGGCGGCGCAGGCCGCGGCGATGGAGGCGGCCATCTCGGTCGAGACCGCGTTCATGGCCTTCGGCCGGTCCAGCACCAGCTCCGCCACGTGCGTCCCGGTGTCCCTGCGAACCTCGACGAACTCGCCGTACCGCGTCATTGCGATGCCCTCCCGGTGCTTGGTTAACGACCGCTCACACCATAGCCCCACCACTCGCACCGGATCCTGGGCTCCCGCACACGAAGCCCCGGGGCAGCTCCCGAGCGGCCCGGGGCAGGGTCGTCGGCGGCTGGAGGCAGGGACGCGGGCGGGCCGGGGCCCGGCGCCGGGGGGAGCGGGGGCGCGCCCGGGGGCGGGCTCAGCCGCGGCGGCCCAGGAGCCAGGGCTCGACGACGCCGAGACCGCGCACCGGCCGCTGGTAGAGGGGCTGGAGGGCGAAGCGGTACCCCGCCCCGGCCGCGGAGTCCTTCTCCGAGTGCGGGGCGTCACCCACGGCCGTGAGCTCCTCCTTCAGCGCGCCGTCGATCAGCACGGTGTCCTTGGGCGCTATGGACGTCAGCCGGCTCGCGAGGTTCACGGTGTTGCCGAAGACGTCGCCCATCCGGGTCGTCACGGTGCCGAAGGCCAGGCCGACGCGCAGCTCGGGCATCGTCTCGTCGCCGGACAGGGTCTCGATCATCCGCAGGCCGATCTCGGCGGCCGTCCCCGCCTCGTCGGCGACGTAGAGGACCTCGTCGCCGAGCGTCTTGATGAGCCGGCCGCCGTGAGCGGCCACCAGGTCGGCGGCCGTCGTCTCGAACGCCTCGACCAGCTCGCCGAGTTCCTCCTCCTCAAGGCGCCGGGTGAGGCGGGTGAAGCCCACCAGGTCGGCGAAGCCCACGGCCAGGCGGCGGTCGACCATCTCCTCGTCGTCCTGCGCCTGCACGACGCGCCCCGTGGCGGCGGCCAGCTGCCGCCGCCAGACGTAGATGAGGAACTCCTCCAGCTCCGGCAGCAGCAGCTCGACGAGGGGGTAGGTGACCTCCATGCGGCTCATGCCCGGCTCGGGCGAGACGGTGAGCCCGGCGATGAACGAGTCCACCTGCCATTCGGCCAGGCGGGCCGTGGTCTGCCCGGTGGAGCGGGCGACCTGGATGGCTGTGGCCTCGGTCAGCAGCCCGGCCTCGACGAGGCCCGCGAGGCGGCGCAGGGCCAGTACGTCGGCCTCGGTGAGCGCCCGGGCCTGGCCGATGTCGGCGAAGCCCATCGCGCGCCAGAACCGGGCCGCGAGGTCCATGGGGACGTCGGCGGCCCGGGCGGCCTGGAACGGGGTGTACGTGCGGGCGGCACCGAGGATCAGCTCCTCGACCTTGAGGGCGAGCGGGTTCTCCTTGCCGCGCTCCTCCGCGCTCTCGCGCTCCTCGCCGTACCCGGCCTCGCCGCCGCGCGCGGAGAAGGCGTGCTCGGAGGCGGAACCGGAGGCGGCGGAGGACGACGCGGAGGCGGAACCGGAGGCGGCGGAGGGGTCGGCGGCACCGGAGGCCGCGCCGGTGGCGGCGGCGGCCGACGCGTCACCGCCTGCGCCGCCGCCCGCGTCGGCGGGCGGCACGGCCGGATCGTTCGCGGTCACTGCCCGCCCCTTGCCAGGTTCTCGCGCATGACGTGCCTGCGCTCTGCCCTTCCGTTCTCTACACCGCGCCCACCGCGCCGCGCTACCGCCACCACGATACGGCAGGTGTGCCGTAGCTCACGCGGCGCGGACGCGGACGTATGCGTCCACGCCCGCGGCGACGCGTCCGGCGGGGCCCCGGGGGACACCCCGCCGGGCATCGGGCCGCGCTCAGTCGTGGGGCCGCAGGTGGACGATGTCGCCCGCGCCGACGGCCTGCTCCACGCCGCTGCCGGTGGCGAGCACCAGCTGCCCGTCGCCGTCGACCGCGACCGCCTCGCCCACGAGCTCCCTGCCGCCGGGCAGCTCGGCGCGCACCGTCCGGCCGAGCGTCGCGCACCCGGCGGCGTAGGTCTCCTGCAGCCCGCAGGCCGCCGCGTCCCCGCCGGCGTCCCGCCACTTGCGGTACCAGCCCTCGACGGAGCGCAGGATGGCCCGCAGCAGCGGGTCGCGGTCGGTGCCCTGGGCGCCGGCGAGGAGCAGCGAGCCCGCCTCGGGGATGGGCAGCTCCTCGGCGTGCAGCGACACGTTGATGCCGATGCCGACGACGACGGCGTGGTGGACGGCGTCGCCCACGCGCTCGGCGAGGATGCCGCCGATCTTGCGCTCCTCCCCGTCCACCTCGGCCAGCAGGTCGTTGGGCCATTTGAGCATCGTGTCCACCCCGGCCGTGCGGGCGAGCGCGGTGGCGGTGGCGACCCCGGCGAGCAGCGGCAGCCAGCTCCAGGCCCGCTGCGGGATCTCGGGGGCCGGGTGGAGGACGAAGGAGAAGAAGAGACCGCTGCGGGGCGGCGCGTCCCAGCGCCGGTCGAGCCGGCCGCGGCCCGAGGTCTGCTCCTCCGCGACCAGGATCGTGCCCTCGTCCACCGGGCCCCGGTTCACCCGGTGGACGAGGTCGGTGTTGGTGGAACCGGTCCGCTCGACGACGTCCAGCTCGTTCCACAGGCTCTCGGGCGTCAACAGCGCGCGCCGGAGGGCGGGTGCGCTGAGGGGCGGCCGTTCGAGATCGCTCCACGGGCCCGGCGAGCCGCCCGCACCCTGAGGGCCTGCCGAGCCCCCGCCCGAACCTGGCACATTTGAGGACATCTGCGGTGTCATGGCGACACTGTAGGGGGCTTCAGGTGTGGCCAACGACGCACCGCCGACACGGGCCGTCGCCGCTACGCTACGAGTCGGTAGCCCCGAGGACGACTAGGAGCCGCTCCCCGTGTCCGAGCAGCAGGAAAGCACTCCCGACATCCACACCACGGCGGGCAAGATCGCCGATTTCCAGCGTCGTGCCGCCGAGGCGACGCACGCGGGTTCCGCTCGCGCGGTGGAGAAGCAGCATGCCAAGGGCAAGCTGACCGCGCGCGAGCGCGTGGAACTGCTGTTGGACGAGGGTTCGTTCACCGAACTCGACGAGTTCGCGCGGCATCGTTCGACGAACTTCGGGCTGGAGAAGAACCGCCCGTACGGCGACGGCGTCGTCACCGGCTACGGCACGGTCGACGGCCGCCCGGTCGCCGTCTACTCGCAGGACTTCACGATCTTCGGCGGTTCGCTGGGCGAGGTCTACGGCGAGAAGATCGTCAAGGTCATGGACTTCGCGCTGAAGACCGGCTGCCCGGTCATCGGCATCAACGACGGCGGCGGCGCCCGCATCCAGGAGGGTGTGGCCGCGCTCGGCCTGTTCGCGGAGATCTTCCGGCGCAACGTCCACGCCTCCGGCGTCATCCCGCAGATCTCGCTGATCATGGGCCCGTGCGCGGGCGGCGCGGTCTACTCCCCGGCGATCACCGACTTCACCGTGATGGTCGACAAGACCTCGCACATGTTCATCACCGGGCCCGACGTCATCAAGACGGTCACCGGTGAGGACGTCGGCTTCGAGGAGCTGGGCGGCGCCCGCACCCACAACTCGACCTCCGGCGTGGCCCACCACATGGCCGGGGACGAGAAGGACGCCATCGAGTACGTGAAGGCGCTCCTGTCCTACCTCCCGTCCAACAACCTCTCCGACGCTCCCGTCTACCCCGAGGACGTCGACCTGGAGACCTCCGACCGGGACCGGGAGCTGGACACCCTCGTCCCCGACTCGGCGAACCAGCCCTACGACATGCACGGCGTGATCGAGCACGTGCTGGACGACGGCGAGTTCCTGGAGACGCAGGCCCTCTTCGCGCCCAACATGATCACCGGCTTTGGCCGGGTCGAGGGCCACGCGGTCGGCGTCGTCGCCAACCAGCCCCTCCAGTTCGCGGGCTGTCTGGACATCGACGCGAGCGAGAAGGCCGCGCGCTTCGTGCGCACCTGTGACACGTTCAACGTCCCGGTGCTGACCTTCGTCGACGTCCCGGGCTTCCTGCCCGGCACCGAGCAGGAGTTCAACGGCATCATCCGGCGCGGCGCCAAGCTGATCTACGCCTACGCGGAGGCGACGGTGCCGCTGATCACCGTCATCACCCGCAAGGCCTTCGGCGGCGCCTACGACGTCATGGGCTCCAAGCACCTCGGCGCCGACCTCAACTTCGCCTGGCCCACCGCCCAGATCGCCGTCATGGGCGCCCAGGGCGCGGTCAACATCCTGCACCGCCGCCGGCTCGCCGGCGTCGAGGACGAGGCCGAGCGCGAGGAGCTGCGCGCCGAACTCACCGCGGAGTACGAGGACACGCTGCTCAACCCGTATGTGGCCGCCGAGCGCGGCTACGTCGACGCCGTCGTGCTGCCCTCCGAGACGCGCCGCCACATCGTGCGCGGCCTGCGCTCGCTCCGCAACAAGCGGGAGCAGCTGCCGCCCAAGAAGCACGGCAACATCCCGCTGTGATGGAGGTCAGCGCATGATCAAGGTCCTACGCGGCAACCCGACCCCGGAGGAGCTGGCCGCCGCACTGGCGGTGGTCCAGGCCCGGGCCACGGCGGCGGCGTCCGCGGACACCGGCGGTCCGCGCGACGTCTCCGAGTGGTCCGACCCCGCCCGGACGGTCCAGCGCCGCACCCCGCACCCGGGCCCGCTGGCCTGGCGCACGTCCTACTGGCCGGTCTGACGGCCGACCACTCCGGCACCGTGGCCGCGTGGCCCCTCCGGCGGGGCCACGCGGCCGCGCCGCCCGGCAACTTCCCGCCCCGAGCCGGTCGGGAGGGGCCGGGCTCGGCTCGAAGCGGGCCGGAATCCCGCTTGCACCGGGCCTGAATCAGGGTCGAACTGAGTACGCGTACTCAGGCGCCCCCGCGGCCGCGGACGGACCCTGGACCCATGCTGTGGTCCGACCCCCCGAACCGGCCCCCCGAGTCGCTGCGCGCCGCCCAGGCGCAGTTGCGACGGGCCGGCTGGCTGCTGGCCGCGACCGTCCTCGTCGTCACCGTCGTCCTCGGCCTGCGCTGACGGACACACCCCCGCCGCCGGGCCTTCTACGATGACCACATGACCGCATCCGTCACGCCCTCCCGCCGTCTCGTGCTCGCCTCCCAGTCGCCCGCCCGGCTCGGGCTGCTCCGGCAGGCGGGGCTGGCCCCCGAGGTGATCGTCAGCGGGGTCGACGAGGACGCGCTGAGCGCCCCGACACCGGGCGAGCTGGCCCTCGTCCTGGCCGAGGCGAAGGCGGACGCCGTCGCCGCCCGACCCGAGGCCGCCGAGGCCCTCGTCGTCGGCTGCGACTCCGTCCTGGAGCTGGACGGGCGCGCCCTGGGCAAGCCCCAGGACGCCGAGGACGCCATCGCCCGCTGGAAGTCCATGCGCGGGCGCTCCGGCGTCCTGCTCACCGGGCACTGCGTCATCGACACCGCCACCGGACGCCGCGCCTCCGCGACCGCGGGCACGACGGTGCGCTTCGCCGACCCCACCGACGCGGAGATCGCCGCCTACGTCGCCTCCGGCGAACCCCTCCACGTCGCCGGGGCGTTCACGCTCGACGGCCGCTCGGCGCCGTTCGTCGACGGCATCGACGGCGACCCCGGCAACGTCATCGGGCTCTCCCTGCCGCTCCTGCGGCGGCTCCTGGCCCGGCTCGACGTCGCCATCACGTCCCTGTGGGCGACGACCGCCCGCTGAGCCTCACGCGGCGGCGGGCTCCGGCCCCTGCTCGGCCTGCGGCTCCCGCCCCGTCTCCGCGTAGCCCAGCAGGGTGAGGACGATGAGCCCGAGCACCCCCATGAGGGCGACGAAGGCCACCCAGCCGACCAGCCCCACGACGACGGCACCCAGCACCCCGTGCGTCACCGCGCAGCCGATCAGCGCCAGCCGTGCGGCCCGCCCCGGGGCCCGGTCCCGTCCCGCCACGAGGAGCGCGGCCACCCCGCACAGGACGACGAAGGCGCCGAGCGCCAGCCCCGCGATCCGCGTCCCCCACACCATGTGGTCGGGATCGAGGCCGTCCAGGGACATCGACTGGCGGCGCACGACGAGGCTCAACACCCAGTGCAGGGCGGCCAGGCCGAGCCCTTCGAGGATCAGCACCACCGCCGTCGTCGCGGCCACCGCTCGCCGGAGTCCCACCGTCCGCCCCCTCACTGCCCACACGCTACTGTCGAGCGCGCACGCTACTAACGGGTAATGACGGCGGCAAGAGGTCGCTCACCGGCTGCCCCTCCGTCACCGACGCGTCGCAAAGAAACCCCTATTCATTAGTAGGGATTCCACAAAGGACCACCGCGACAGATCCCCTGTCCGGCAGGAGACGTCGATCACGCTCCTGATGCTCCAGTCAGCCTCGTGTTCCCGGCGTACCGTGGGACGACAAGGAAAACGGGAAGGGGCGCGCGAGCCCGGCTACGGATCGTGTGGGCAAGCTCACCCCCCTGGAAGACTGCGCGTGTGGTGTCGCAGGTACCTAAACTCAGGTTGTTTCAAGGAGGGAGCCATCGTGCGCAAGGTGCTCATCGCCAACCGCGGTGAAATCGCTGTCCGCGTAGCCCGGGCCTGCCGGGACGCCGGGATCGCGAGCGTAGCCGTCTACGCCGACCCGGACCGGGACGCGCTGCATGTCCGGGCCGCTGACGAGGCATTCGCCCTGGGCGGTGACACTCCGGCCACGAGCTACCTGGATGTCGCCAAGGTGCTGAAAGCCGCGGCCGACTCCGGTGCCGACGCCATCCACCCGGGTTACGGCTTCCTCTCGGAGAACGCCGACTTCGCCCAGGCCGTGCTCGACGCCGGACTCACCTGGATCGGCCCGCCGCCGCAGGCCATCAAGGACCTCGGTGACAAGGTCGCCGCCCGGCACATCGCCCAGCGCGCCGGCGCGCCGCTGGTGGCCGGCACCAAGGACCCGGTCAGCGGCGCCGACGAGGTCGTCGAGTTCGCGAAGGAGAACGGCCTGCCCATCGCCATCAAGGCCGCCTTCGGCGGTGGCGGTCGCGGCCTCAAGGTCGCCCGGACCCTCGAAGAGGTTCCGGAGCTGTACGAGTCCGCGGTGCGCGAGGCCGTCGCCGCGTTCGGCCGCGGCGAGTGCTTCGTCGAGCGCTACCTCGACCGCCCCCGGCACGTCGAGACCCAGTGCCTCGCCGACCAGCACGGCAACGTCGTCGTCGTCTCCACCCGTGACTGCTCGCTCCAGCGGCGTCACCAGAAGCTCGTCGAGGAGGCCCCCGCGCCCTTCCTCACCGACGAGCAGAACGCCGAGCTGTACCGGGCGTCCAAGGCCATTCTCAAGGAGGCCGGCTACGTCGGCGCCGGGACCTGCGAGTTCCTCGTCGGCCAGGACGGCACGATCTCCTTCCTGGAGGTCAACACCCGCCTCCAGGTCGAGCACCCGGTGACCGAGGAGGTCACCGGCATCGACCTCGTCCGCGAGATGTTCCGCATCGCCGACGGCGAGGAGCTCGGCTACGACGACCCGCCGCTGCGCGGTCACTCCTTCGAGTTCCGCATCAACGGCGAGGACCCGGGCCGCAACTTCCTGCCCGCCCCCGGCACGGTGACCAAGTTCGTCGCCCCGACCGGCCCGGGCGTCCGCCTGGACGCGGGCGTCGAGTCCGGCTCCGTCATCGGCCCCGCCTGGGACTCGCTGCTGGCCAAGCTCATCGTCACCGGCGCCACCCGGCAGCAGGCCCTCCAGCGCGCCGCCCGCGCGCTCGCGGAGTTCGACGTGGAGGGCATGGCCACCGCCATCCCGTTCCACCGCGTCGTCGTCGAGGACCCGGCCTTCGCCCCCGAGGTCAACGGCCGCGAGGGCGAGCCCTTCGACGTCCACACCCGGTGGATCGAGACGGAGTTCGTCAACGAGATCAAGCCCTTCGCCGGGGCCGGCGTCGCCGAGGACGAGGACGAGTCCTCGCGCGAGACCGTCGTCGTCGAGGTCGGCGGCAAGCGCCTCGAGGTCTCCCTGCCCGCCTCGCTCGGCATGCCCCTGGCCCGCGCGGCCGTCGCGGGCGGCGCCAAGCCCGCGCGTCGCCGGGCGGCCAAGAAGTCCGGCTCCGCCGCCTCGGGCGACGCCCTGGCGTCCCCGATGCAGGGCACCATCGTCAAGGTCGCCGTGGAAGAGGGCCAGCAGGTCGAGGAGGGCGAGCTCATCGTCGTCCTGGAGGCCATGAAGATGGAGCAGCCCCTCAACGCCCACCGCGCCGGCACGGTCAAGGACCTCGCCGCGGAGGTCGGCGCCTCCATCTCCTCCGGCACCGTCATCTGCGAGATCAAGGACTGACCCCGCGTCCGTCCCACGCGTGAGCCCCGCCGAGCCCACCCGCCCGGCGGGGCTCACGCGTTCCCCCGGGCCTCTCGCCCGACCGTATGCTGACCTCATACCGCCTGCCGGGATCAGGCCGAGGCAGCGGTCGGCCGAGGAGGTGAAGGGGAAATGAGCCTTGCCGTCAACCACACCGGGCCCTGGACCGTCGCCGACGTCCTGGCACTGCCCGAAGATCGCACGATGCGCTACGAGCTGCTGGGAGAGTCCCTCGTCATGACTCCCGCACCCGGCATCCGCCACCAGCGAGCCTCCTTCCGGCTCGCCATGGCCCTGCACGCTGCCGCCCGCTCTGCCCGCACACCGGTCGAGGTGCTGGAGGCCGTCAACGTCATCCTGCCCTCGGGGCTGGTCGTCCCCGACCTCGTGGTGGCCGACGCCGGAGCCACCGCCGAGGACGGCGTCAGCATCGACGCAGAAGGCGTTCAGCTCGTGGTCGAACTGGTCTCCCCGGGCAACCGCACGGTGGACCGCAAGTTCAAGCCGATGCTGTACGCCGAGGCCGCCATCCCGCACTTCTGGCGGCTCGAGTTCGACCCGGCGCCCATGCTCATCATCCACGAGCTCGAAAGTGGCCGGTACGTGGAGCGCACCACCGCCCTCGCCGGCGCCGTCACACACGTGGACACCCCGATCCCCCTCGACATCGACCCAGCCGACCTCTCCCGGCAGTAGCCTCCGGTGTCCGGGACCGGCACAGCGAAGCGCCGCTTTCCGACAACGCCTCCGACGCACCGCGCGCCTGACCTCCGAACCTCGACCCAGCGGTTTGACCCATGCCGAGCGACCCCCTGCTGATCCCTCTTGGCCAGCTCCGCCATGCCTTCGAGCTTGCCCTGGAGCACATCGAATCCTCAGCCGGAAGCACGGTGGAGCTCGGACACGACTACTTCTGGTCCATCCCGGTGGACGAGCTCTACCAGGTGCCCGACGAGCCGGCCACGATGACGATCGGGCAGCTCTCCGAATCGTGGCAACACCTCGAACACCTTCTCGCCGAGCCGGACCGGGCCCTGGGCTACGACTTGGTCTGGCTTGCCGACGTCCTCCGCGCGATCGGCCAAGAAGTCGTCTGACAGACACGCGCCCACCCCGCCATGACGTGCGTGGCGGGGCCTTGGCTTCCGGGTGGGGGGCGGGGGCACGGCAAGACACCTCCAGGCCCGAGCTGGCGCCGGGGCCTGTACGACCCGCCCCCCATGGCCGCGAGTCCCTCACGATCTCCGTCCGGCCCATCACCCCGCAACGTATCCCGAGGCACCGACATCCCGGCCGGTCCACGAGGAACGAGCCGTTGGCCACGGTTCACGGGTGGCACAGAGGACGTAGTGGGCGGCACCGTCGCGGGCGGCGAGGGTGAACACGGCGCCGTCGGCCAGGTGAGCGAGCGCGGTGTCCTGCTGGGCGGTGCCGTCGCGCCAGGCGCGGAGCGTCTCGGCGGCCTCGGTCGCGTCCCCGGTGGCACAGCTCAGGGCTCCCGGCGGGCACCAGGGCAGGCCCGGAGCCGGGTCCAGCGCGTCCGCGATGCGCGTGGCCCGGTCGCGCAGCCAGCGCAGGGCGAGCCGCGCCGTGTGCGTCCGGTACACGCCGAGCGGCCAGGTCCGCGCGTGGTCCAGCGCGTACGCCGTCGCCTCGCACCGGAACACCGTGGCGGCCCGGGGGGCGCTCACAGCACGTCCCCGCGACTGCGGGCGTTCGCGCGGGCGTTGCGGGCGGCGAGCCGTTCCCTCGCATCCGGCTGGCGGACGTGCCCGGCGTCCCACTGCGGCCCCCGCCCGGTGACGGGACGCAGCCGGTACCGCTCGCCGTCCTCCGCGACGACGTACCCCGGCCGACCGGTCGCGACGTCCACGACGAGTGCCCCCGGCCGGAGCCCGGCACCGGCCCGAACCGCGGTCGCGAGCCGCCGCACGGCCGCTGGCCGCGCCCTGCCCAACGTCACCAGGACGCCGCGTCCTCCGCCGTATGGTGCGTCAACCGCCAGCGAGGGCAGGGTGACTCCCGCCGACCACAGCGCCCGGCGCATCGCGGCCACCGCGTCCTCGGCCTCCTCCCACGGGTCGTCCATGGCCGGGAAGGCGGGTGCGGGCGGCGCGAGGGTGTCGATCAGCCGGATCGCGACGTCCGCCCGGATCGGCTCCACCCCGATGTAGGCCCGCCCGCCGAGCGGGGGCGCCGCGCGCATCGGGAGGTAGAACCCCCGTCCCAGCAAGGCGATATGCAGCTCCTCGGCGATCCGCGCCGCGATGCGCCGCGCTTCGCGCTGCGTGTCCGCAGGCGTCATGACCATGGGCATCCCTGTACGTTTTCGCCCCGCTTGTCGGACGAGGCGGCTACCATCCGTGAGTACAGCGTTGCCCTAGGCCATGGCGCGTTCAACGCGTTCCGCGTGCCATGGGCCTTCTGTCACAAGGGGGGAACCTTGGTACACCGACGCAACGGTACGAAGAACCCGGCCGCGACCTCGGCCGCCGTCTTCGGAGAACTCCTGCGCGACCTGCGGGAGTCGGCACACCTGACGCAGGAGGAGCTGGCCTGCAAGATCCCGTGCGACCGCTCGCTGGTCGCCCGCATCGAGGCCGGTACCCGCGTCCCTCAGCACACGTTCGCCGTGGCCGCCGACCACGTCCTGGGCACCGGCGGCATGCTCGAACGCCTGTGGCAGCGCATCGACTGGTACCCCGAAGTCGCCCACCCCGACTGGTTCAAGCGCCGGGCCGCGATGGACGCCGAAGCCGTCGCCCTGCGGATCTACGGCACGTTGGTCATCCCTGGGCTTCTTCAGACGAAGGAGTACGCACGTGCGGTCCTCCGTCGCCTGGTTGAGGGCGAAGAGTTGGAGGAACTGATCCGAGCCCGGATGAGCCGCCAGCAGCGGTTCCTCGCAGCCAACGGGCGGGGCCCACTGCTGGTGGCAGTGCTCGACGAAAGCGCGCTGCACAACGTAGTCGGTGGAACGACCGTCATGCGTGAGCAATGCGCGCACCTACTCACCGCGGGCAAGCTGGGCTCCGTCCGCATTCAAATCGCGCCCTCGTCAGACCCGAGCATCAACCCTCCGGACAGCCCGATGTCGCTGATCCATCTGCCTGATGGGCAGCAGTGGGTCTACTCGGAGTCGCTGGACCGAGGCCACTTCAGTAATAATCCGGCAGTCTTCGCCGCGCAATCCCAGATCTATGATGTGCTCAGAGCTGATGCACTGTCCGCTCGAGAGTCCGCCGCGCTGATCTGCGACGTCATGGAAGGGTACGGCCGACATGAAGCAGCACGAACTCGCCAACGCACAGTGGACCAAGAGCAGCTACAGCGGCGCCAACGGCGGCGACTGCGTGGAAACCGCCCTCGGCATCCACGGCAGCGTCCCCGTCCGGGACAGCAAGGCGGTTGACGGCCCGGTGCTGATCTTCCCCAACGCTGCGTGGACCGCATTCGTCGGGGCCACGCGCTCCGACCAACTTCGTTGAGAGACCACGGCACCGGGAGGCGTCCCGACATGAAGCAGCACGAACTCACCAACGCACAGTGGATCAAAAGCAGCCACAGCGGCGGCAACGGCGGCAACTGCGTGGAAACCGCCCTCGGTACCCACGGCAGCGTCCCCGTCCGGGACAGCAAGGCCGTTGACGGCCCGGTGCTGGTGTTCCCCGCCGCCGCGTGGGCCGCGTTCGTGGACTCCACCAGCACCGGGACGCTTCGCTGACGACCTGACCGCTACAGGGTCCCCGCCCCGACGGTGACGATGGCGCGGATCTGGGCCGTGATGTCGGAGCGGTTGCGCTCGTAGGCCGGGTCCGTGACGGCGTCGGTGTTGCCCTCGCCGAAGCGCAGCACCGGGGTGTGGATGTGGCCGCCGGGCACGTCGAGGCCGAGGGCGTCGCGGAGCAGGGTGGCCCGGTACGCGATCTCGTTGGACAGGTAGTTGCCGCCGCCACCCTGGCGGGCCTGCGAGCCGGGGGTTGGGCCGTCGTCCCGGACGACGGGGTCGGCCGCGCCGACGGGTATCTCGGTGACGCGGGTGTTGTCCAGGACGGGGAACCGCCCGGTGTCCGCGTTGACGATGTCGGTGTACGGCAGCGAGGTGGCCGTCCACTGGGGCTGCGGGGTGACGGAGGGGACCCCGGCGGGGATGGGCACGAGACCCGTCTCCGAGGCGTTCTCGTTGTCCGGGTAGCCGCCGCGCCAGGCGCCGTTGAAGCGCTCGATGTCGAACTGCTCCGGACGGCCCTGGCTGATGGTGGCGAACATGTCGACCTGCGCCGGGCCCTCGGCGAAGTGCGGGAGCAGGGTGCGCTCGACGGTGCCGTCGGCGAAGTCCCGCCAGCGGACGGGGAAGATGGCGGCCTCGATGCGGGCCGGGCCCGACGCCGTCTGGACGGAGGTCCCGTCGAGGGCGAGCGCGGCGGCGCCGGAGGGGTTGCCGATGCGGATGTCCCGGTCGAGGGTGAACGGGTCGAAGCCGGTGACCAGGATGCGCTTGACGCCCTCGCCCTTGGGGAAGGTGATGGTGTCCTGGCCACGGGAGGACGTCTCCAGGCGCTGGATCAACCCGGCGCGTTCCTCCGCCGAGAGCGGGAAGCGGGGCTGCCACTGGCGCAGGGCCGTGTCCAGGCTGAGCCTGGCCCAGTACAGCGGGCGGTCGTCCTCGCGGCTCAGCTCGCCGCCCCTCGCCCGGGACTGCGCGCGGTTGACCGCCGTCTTCCAGAGCTTCCGGGCGTGCTTGCCGACGACGTGCTCGGCGGATGCGAGGGAGTCGGCCCGGCACAGCTCCCGGAGGAAGGCGGGGCGCACGGCGTCGAAGCCGCTGCGCCGCAGGATCTGCTGCGGGGCCCGCCGCTCCAGGCGTTGGTCCTCGACAGTGAGGGGCGCGGACTCGTCGAGACAGGCCGCGCTCCCGACCCCGACGGCGCCGGCCTGCGGGACGGCGAGCGTGGCGCACGCCAGGACGGTGGTCGCTGCGATGGCGGACAGGCGCCGGAGCGTGCTTCCCATGCGGTCCTCTTCCCTCGGGCCCGAAGGCCGTGCGTCGGCGTGTTCGGTTTCCGAACGAGCGCACCCTAGAAGAGGCGTTGAGCGGACGACAAGGGTGCGGTCGGGGTCGTCGGCCTACCGCTTGACGGCCGTCTCCGGGGCGGCCGGGGAGTCGGCGGGGGCGACGGGACGGCACCAGGTCTCGCGGGAGGCGCGGGCGGCGAGGAGGCCGAGGGCGGAGGTGCCGGCCATGAGGGCGAGGGCCCGGTCCCAGCCGAGCTCGGCGTCGAGGACGAGCCCGAAGAGGGGTTGCAGGGCGGCCGAGACGCCGAAGCAGCCCGCGTTGAGGATGGCGAGGGCGGTGGCGGCGATGTGGGCCGGGACGGCTTCCTTGAGGGCCGCAAAGGAGACGGTGACCTGGGAGGCGGCGGCGCCGACGAGGGCGTAGAGGGCGAGCCCCTGCCAGCCCGCGTCCCAGGGGAGGAGGGCGAGGCAGGCCCAGCCGGTGAGGGCCATGGCGCTGGTGCCGAGGATGAAGGGCTTTCGGCGGCCGGCGCGGTCGGACCAGACGCCGATGGCGAGGCAGCCGATGCCGTAGACGGTGAGGGCGGCCGTGGTGTACCAGGCGGCGGCGGTGTTGGACAGGCCGCGGGTGTCGGTGAGGAGCGGGACGCCCCACAGGCCGGAGAAGGCGTAGAAGGTGCCGTTGGTCCCGGCGGTGGCGAGCAGCAGGGGCCACAGGGCACGGCTGCGGAAGGCGTCCCGCAGGCCGCCGCGCGCGGCACCGGAGACGGGGGCGGACGCGCTGCCCGCCGGGTGGTTGCGCACGAGCGCGGCGACGGCGAGGGAGAGGGCGAGCCCGGCCGCCGCCGCGACGGCGAACAGGCCGCGCCAGGGGAAGTGTTCCAGGAGCCAGGCCGTGGGCGAGCCGGCGGCGACGGCGCCGCAGGTCGCCAGGAGCATGGTGACGCCGGTGACGAGTCCGTAGCGTTCGGGGCTGAACCAGGCGGCGTTGAACTTCATGATGCCGACGAAGACGACGGACAGTCCGGCGCCGGTGAGCAGGGGCCCGGCCGAGGCGGTGACGAGGTTCTGGGCGACGGCGAGCAGGAGCGCGCCGGCGGCCGTGACGGTGGAGCCGACGGCGACGCAACGCCGGGTGCCGTGGCGGTCGACGAGGAGCCCGGCGGGTATCTGGGCGACGGTGTACGTCCAGAAGTGCCAGGAGGCGAGGGCGCCGAGCTGGGCGTCGGTGACGTCGAGGTCGGTGGAGAGCGCGTCGGCGAAGGTGGCGGGGGCGAAGCGGTGGAAGAAGCCGAGCAGGAAGCAGCCCGCGAGGACGGACCACGCGAGGAGGCGGCGGGCCCGGCGGCCGGCGGCGTCAGTCATGGACGGCGTCGCGGTCGCCGAGGACCTGGTCCAGGATCCAGTTGTCGAGGCGGTGCACGACGTGCTCCTCGGGGACGTAGCAGCCGGGAGGGGAGGCGTTGAGGCCCTGCTGCTGGTGCTCGGTGATCCAGTCGTCCTCCTCGACGACCTGGTCGAGCCGCTTGGCGTAGCGCGGGTAGACGTCGTCGAAGTCGGGGCGGTCGACGGTGGAGCCGGGGAAGGAGTAGCCGACGCGGACGCGGGTGCGGGTGGCGGAGTCGGGGATCTTGTGGATCCACCACATGACGTCCTGGGCGGTGACGAGGAAGAAGCCGGGCAGCAGGATGGAGAAGTGGGCGCCGTGTTCGGCGGCCCCGGTGAGGCCCTTGGTGTGGGGGAAGCCGGTGTGGCGTTCTCCGGGGTGGAGGGCGGGGGTGTGCTCGGACGCGTGGTGGACGCCGATCCAGTGGCCCTCGGCGTGGGGCGTGGTGACGGGCTGTTCGCCGATGGAGCCGCGGTGGATGTGCTGGGTGTGGAGGGTCTCCATGTCGACTTCGACGTAGAGCTTCCAGTTGGAGTCGAGGACGTACTCGCGCTCGTGGACGGCGACCATCTGCGCGGTCTGGTGCGGGACGGCGACGGTGGAGAGGTAGTTGCCGAGGTAGGCGTCGAGGGTGGGGGCGGTGGCCGGGTCGCCGAGGTGGACGAAGACCAGCCCTTCGCGGATGCCGCTGGGCACCTGGACGAGGTTGCGGCCGAGCCCGGCGAGTTCCTCGCGCCGGTGGCCGTCGAGCCCGGGGGCGTGCTTGAGGACGCCTTCGAGGCTGTAGGTCCAGGAGTGGTAGGGGCAGCGCAGGCCACGGCAGTTGCCGGAGGGCTCCTCCACGACGAGCGAGCCCCGGTGCCGGCAGGAGTTGCGGAAGACGCGGACCTGGTCGTCGTCCCCGCGGACGACGAGCAGCGGTTCGTCGAGCAGGCGCAGGGTGCGGAAGTCCCCCGGCTGCGGGATGGACGAGGCGAGCCCGGCGAAGTGCCACGCGGGGCGGAACATGGTCGCCATCTCGCGTTCGAACCAGGTGTGGTCGGTGTAGACCCAGTGCGGGAGGGTCGTGGCCTCCTCGCGGGGTCGCCGGGTGCCCGCGTAGAGCGTCGGATCGAGGATGTCCTTGCCGTCGGGCAGGTTACGCATCGTGAAGTTCCCCCTACGCATCCACGGTGGTCGCCACGAGGAGAACACGGCGGCGATGCCGCGGGCAACTGACATGGGGGTACGGACAATCACCGCCCCGGACGAAACACACCCGTCCTCAAGTCCCCCGCGCAGAGAGCCAACTCGCCCTTCTCCCACCCGACGGGAGCGCACGTCGGCGGGGAGCCGGGAGGCGCCGGAGGGCCCGCCCGGCGCGCTCGTCGCCACCCCGCCCCGGTCCGGTCCTGCGCCTGCGCCTGCGCCTGCGCCTGCGCTTCAGGAGTGTTGACCGCCGGTCGCCCCACCGGGACCGGATGCGGCCACCGCGATTTGTGGAGGCCCTGTGGGGGGCTCAAGGATGTCGCCATGACGCCATTGACGTGATTGCGCCGCCAAGGTCACGATTCGGACATGCTTGAGGCGTTGGATCTGGACGCCGTCCAGCAGCAGGTGTACGAGGCGCTGGTGGACGGCGCCGTCACCACCGCCGAGCTGCGGGACGGCCTGGGGCTGTCGGTCACCCGGGTGCGGGGAGCCCTCGGCTCCCTGGAGGAGCTGGGGCTGATCCAGCGCGTCGCCGGCAGGCGGCGGGGGCCGGACCGGTTTCTGCCCGTCGAGCCGGACGTGGCGCTCGCCGCGCTCCTGGCCGCGCGCGAGGAGGAGCTGCAACGGGCCCGGCGCCATGTGCACCACCTGGCGGCCCGGTTCCGGGCGGCGGCGGACGCCCGCGACCCGCTCGACGTGGTGGAGGTCGTCGTGGGCCGGGCGGCCGTCATGCAGCGGGTGGACCAGCTGCAACGCGGCGCCCGACACCTGGTCCGCGGCGTGGACCGGCCGCCGTACGTCAACAGCGACCCGGACCGGCACGACGCGCGCACCGGCATGATGCCGCTCCAGGGCGAGACGATGCGGCGCGGCGTCGCCTACCGGGTGCTGTACGACGCCGAGGGGCTGGCCACCTTCCACAGCACCCACACCGACATCCTGGCCTGCGCCGAACTCGGCGAGGAGGCACGGGTCCTGACCAGCGCGCCGACGAAGATGCTGCTGGCCGACGAGCAGACCGGCATCCTGCCCCTGCGCACCACGCACTACGAGGTGGCCAGTTGCGTCGTCGTCCACGCCTCGGGCCTGCTGGACGCGTTGAGTTCGTTCTTCGAGGTGCTGTGGGCGCAGGCGCTGCCGCTGTCCGACTTCCTCGCGGACGACGAGGGCGACGGCGACGGTCCGGGCCTCCCCTGCGACGACACGCGGCTGCTGGCGCTGCTGGCCACCGGGCTGACGGACCAGGTCATGGCCCGGCAACTCGGCGTGAGTCACCGCACCTTCCAGCGGCGGCTGCGGGCGACGATGGAACGGCTCGGCGTGACCACGCGCTTCCAGCTCGGCATGGTGGCGGCACGACTGGACATCGGGGGCGGAGTTGTCCAGCCCGAGGCCGACCGAGTCGCCCCCTGATGCCGGAATCGCCCCTGAATAGCGCTCTCTTTGCATCCCTTGAAGCTGTCGTGTACATGAGCTTGGCTGCTGTTCGCGCCCCCACGGCGCATCCCCCCACGACACGGCAGTGAAGGACATTCACATGGCAGTGACGCGCAGGAAGCTCACCGTCGGCATCTCCGCGGCGGTGGCCGCGGCGGCCGTCGGCACCGGACTCATCGCCCTCCCGGCCAACGCCGGCCCCGCCGAGGGGACGGTCATCGGGGCGAACTCCGCCCTCGCCGTCGAGGGCAGCTACATCGTGACCCTGAAGGACAACGGCGTCTCGGCGGCCTCGCAGGGCGGCGAGGACGTCGTCGAGAAGCACGGCGGCAAGGTCGAGGAGACCTTCACCCACGCGCTCAACGGCTACGCCGCCACCTCGCTGTCGGCGCAGGAGGCGCGTCGGCTCGCCGCCGACCCCGCCGTCGACAAGGTGTACGCCAACCAGACGCACACCATCTCCGCCGAGCAGACCGACCCGCCCAACTGGGGCCTGGACCGCATCGACAGCCCCGCGCTCCCCCTCGACCAGAGCTACACCTATCCGGACGGCGGCGGCGAGGGCGTCACCGCCTACGTCATCGACACCGGCGTGATGGTGGAGCACGAGGACTTCGGTGGCCGCGCCGAGGACGGCTACGACGCGGTCGAGGAGGACGACGTCGCCCAGGACGGCAACGGCCACGGCACCCACGTCGCCAGCACGATCGCCGGTGAGGCGCACGGCGTGGCGAAGAACGCCACGGTCGTCGGCGTCCGCGTGCTGGACGACAACGGCTCGGGCACCACCGCCCAGGTCGTCGCCGGGATCGAGTGGGTGGCCGAGAACGCCTCGGGCCCCTCGGTCGCCAACATGTCGCTCGGCGGCGGCGTCGACCCCGTCCTGGACGAGGCCGTCAAGAACGCGATAGCCGCCGGCGTGACCTTCGCCGTCGCGGCCGGGAACGAGAGCCAGGACGCGACCAACGTCTCCCCGGCCCGCGTCGAGGAGGCCATCACCGTCGGCGCGACCGACGACGCCGACGGCATGGCGAGCTTCTCCAACTACGGCGCGCCGCTGGACCTCTTCGCCCCCGGCGTCGACATCACCGCCGCCTGGAACGACGGCTCCACCAAGACCATCTCCGGCACCTCGATGGCCACCCCGCACGTCGCGGGCGTCGCCGCCCTGTACCTGGCGGACAACGGCGAGGCCACCCCGGAGCAGGTCTCCCAGGCGCTCACGGACGCGGCCTCCCCCGACGTCGTCACCAACCCGGGCCAGGGCTCGCCCAACCTGCTGCTGAACCTCGTCAAGTAGGCCCCGCAGTCCGCTAGCGGCCCCGACGGCCGGCCCGAAGCCTCCCCAGGCCGGGCCGGCCGTCCCGGCGGTTCCGGGGCTGTGCGACGTGGAGGGGACGCCCCGGCAGGAAGCGGTGGCACAGTTGCCGACACGACATACGAGGAGGCGGCTGTGCCCATCCCTGCCCACGAGGCCCGCGACAACCTGCACGCACTGATCCAGCAGGTCAACGACGACCGCTCATCGGTGCTCATCACGTCCCGCAACGGAAATGCCATCCTCATCTCGGAAGAGGACTACGCATCCTGGCAGGAGACGATGTACCTGATGCGATCACCCGCGAGCGCCCGTCGACTGGTCGAGTCCATCGCCGAGGCCGAGGGCCGCGTCTGAGCCGAGGCCGACGAGGCCAGCGCCCTCGCGCTCAGGGAGCGTCGGCCCCGTCCTGGCCACGGGGGAGCTGGTCGAGGGCGTCGGTGAGCCAGGCGATCCAGAACGTCTCCAGGCCGATGCCGCCCTTGAGGACGACGTGCCGCAGCCGGTCCGGCTCGGTGTCCCGCTCCGGCGGGAAGTCGCGCTTCTCGATCTCCAGATACTCGGCCAACTGCCGCTCGTGCAGCGCAAGATGACGGCGCAGCTCGGCCTCAAGGCCCGCACTCCCAACGACGGCCGCCGCCCGCATCCGCAGCAGCAGCGGGTCCCGGACGGTCTTCGGGTCCTCGACCCGGGCCACCCACGCCGTCAGCTCCTCCCGCCCCTTCGGCAGGACCTCCCACTCCTTGCGCTGCCCGCGCGCCGGCGCCTCCGTCGGCAGCGCCCGGATGAACCCGGACTGCTCCAGCTTGCCCAGCTCGCGGTAGATCTGCTGATGCGTCGCGGACCAGAAGTAGCCGATCGACTTGTCGAAGCGGCGCGTCAGCTCCAGCCCCGACGACGGCTTCTCCAGCAGGGCGGTGAGGATCGCGTGGGGCAGGGACATGTCGGCATCCTAGGGAACGGCCCGGCCCCGGACCGCCGTGGTCCGAGGCCGGGCATGCTGCTGGGGGCGCAGTCGGCTCAGAGCGCTGCCGCCAGCTCGGTGCCCTGCCGGATCGCCCGCTTGGCGTCCAGCTCGGCCGCCACGTCCGCGCCGCCGATCAGGTGCACGGTGTGCCCGGCCGCCGCCAGCTCCTCGTGCAGCTCGCGCCGCGGCTCCTGGCCCGTGCACAGCACGACGGTGTCCACGGGGATGACGTCCGCCGTGCCGTCCACGGTGACGTGCAGCCCGTCGTCGTCGATCCGCTCGTACGTCGCGCCCTTGACCATCGTCACGCCGCGGTGCTTGAGCTCGGTGCGGTGGATCCAGCCCGTCGTCTTGCCCAGCCCGGCGCCGACCTTGCTCGTCTTGCGCTGGAGCAGGTGCACGGTGCGCGGCGGCTTCGGGCGCTCCGGCTTCCGCAGCCCGCCCCGCTCGGCGTACTCCATGTCCACGCCCCACTGGCGGGCGAACGTCTCCGGGTCGACGCTCGCGCCCTCGCCGCCGTCCGTCAGGAACTCGGCGACGTCGAAGCCGATGCCGCCCGCGCCGACGATCGCCACGCGCTCGCCCACCGGCGCCCCGTCGCGCAGCACGTCCAGGTAGCTGACGACGCTGGGGTGGTCCACGCCCGGGATCTCGGGGGTGCGCGGGGTGACGCCGGTCGCGACGACGATCTCGTCGAAGCCCTCGGCGTCCGCCGCCGTGAACGGCGTCTTCAGCCGGACGTCGACGCCCCGCAGGTCGAGCTGGGTGCGGAAGTAGCGCAGCGTCTCCCCGAACTCCTCCTTGCCCGGGATGCGCTTGGCGATGTTGAGCTGGCCGCCGATCTCGTCCGAGGCCTCGAACAGCGTGACGGCGTGCCCGCGCTCGGCCGCCGAGACGGCGAAGGCCAGCCCGGCCGGCCCGGCCCCGACCACGGCGAGGCTCTTGCGCCGCCGCGTCGGCTCCAGCACCAGCTCCGTCTCGTGGCAGGCGCGCGGGTTGACCAGGCAGGAGGTGATCTGGAGGCTGAACACGTGGTCCAGGCAGGCCTGGTTGCAGCCGATGCAGGTGTTGATCGTCTCCGGGCGGCCCTCGGCGGCCTTGGCCACGAACTCGGCGTCGGCGAGGAACGGACGCGCCATGGACACCATGTCCGCGTACCCGTCGGCGAGCACCTCCTCCGCCGTCTCCGGGGTGTTGATGCGGTTCACCGCCACCAGCGGGACGGACACCTCGCCCATCAGCTTCTTCGTCACCCACGCGTAGGCGGCGCGCGGCACCGAGGTGACGATCGTCGGGATGCGGGCCTCGTGCCAGCCGATGCCGGTGTTGATGATCGTCGCCCCGGCCGCCTCGATCTCCTTGGCCAGCGCCACGACCTCCTCCAGCGTCGAGCCGCCGGGCACCAGGTCGAGCATGGAGAGCCGGTAGATCAGGATGAACTCCGGACCGACCCGCTCCCGGACCCGGCGCACGATCTCCACCGGGAAGCGCATGCGGTTCTCCGGCGAGCCGCCCCAGCGGTCGGTGCGCTGGTTCGTCGCGGGGGCGATGAACTCGTTGATCAGGTAGCCCTCGGAGCCCATGATCTCGACGCCGTCGTAGCCCGCCCGCTGGGCCAGCTCGGCGGCGCGGGCGAAGTCGTCGATCGTCTGCTCGATCTCGTCGTCCGTCATGGCGTGCGGGACGTGGAAGCTGATCGGCGCCTGGAGCGCGCTCGGCGCCACCAGGTTCTCGTGGTGCGCGTACCGGCCGAAGTGCAGGATCTGCATCGCGATCCTGCCGCCCTCGCGGTGCACGGCGTCCGTGACCACCCGGTGCCGCTCGGCCTCCGCCTCCGTGGTGAGCACGGCCCCGCCGTCCCACGGCCGCCCGGCCTCGTTCGGCGCGATGCCACCGGTGACGATCAGCCCGACCCCGCCCCGGGCACGCTCGGCGTAGAACGCCGCCATGCGCTCGAACCCGTTCTCGGCCTCCTCGAGCCCGACGTGCATGGAGCCCATGAGCACGCGGTTGGGCAGGCTGGTGAAACCCAGGTCAAGCGGCTGCAACAGATGCGGATACCGGCTCACGGCACACTCCCTCACCTCGACGGAACCCCGATTATGCAACAAGGTGCACAACCGGATGCACCCCCGCCGGGCGTGGCCTGAGCCACACCGCCCCCTGCGAGGCGCCCCGCAGGGGGCGGGGCACTGCCCCGGGCCGGTGGCTCAGCCGGGCACGGAGCCCACCAGCCCGCCGTCGACGACGAGATCCTGGCCGTTGACGTAGGACGCGTCGGACGAGGCGAGGAAGGCCACAACCGCCGCGATCTCCTCCGGCCGGCCGAACCGCCCCGCGACGACCTGACGGGTCACCGCCTCCGCCTGCTCGGGGCTCAGCGCGTCGAAGGGATACATCGGCGTGTCGATGTACCCGGGGCTGATGGAGTTGACCCGGATACCGCGCGGGGCCAGGGCGGCGGCGAGCGTCCGGGCCAGGTTGTGCGCGGCGGCCTTGGTGGCCGAGTAGAGGCTGAGCACGCTGTTGCCCCGGTGGAGCGTCCACGACGCGTTGATCACGACCGAGCCCCCGTCCCTCAGCAGCGGCAGCGCCTTCTGGACGGTGAAGAACACCCCCTTGAAGTTGACGTCCACGCAGTGGTCGACGTCGGCCTCGGTGAGCTCCTCGAACGGCCGGAACGTACCGACGCCCGCGTTGGCGAACACGCTGTCGAGGCGACCATGCCGCTCGCGGACCGTCTCCATCAACGCCTCCACCGCGCCAACGTCCGCGGCATCGGCGACCACCCCCGAGGCGTCGGCACCCAGCTGCCGCACCGCGTCGTCCACCCGCTCCCGGGTACGTCCCGTGACGACGACCCGGGCACCCTCGGCGACGAGCCGGTGGGCCGTGGCCAACCCCATGCCACTGGTCCCGCCGGTGATCAGCACGGTCTTGTCGTCGAAGCGCTTCATGCCGTTGCTCCCGTCAGGGTCTGCGCGAAGTGGTCGGTGAGGCGGGGCAGCCACGCGTCCCGCACATTGCCGATCAGGTGATCACCGCCCGGCACGGACACAAAGCTCCCGCGCGGCGCCAGCTTCGCCAGCGGCTCGCAGTTCGTCACCCCGGGAATGACGTCCGCATCCCCCTCCACGACGAGCAGCGGCGCACTGATGCGCGGAGCCAGCTCCGTGAGATCCGCCCGCCGGACGAAGTCCCGCGCCGCGTCCTCGCCCTTGGCCCGCCACGCGATGATGTCCCGCACCGGTGGGGGCAGTTCCTCCCAGTCGAGCCGGAACGCCCCGCTGACGGCCGCCACCGCGGCGACCCGCGGCTCCAGCGCCGCCGCACGGCCGACGTGGTAGCCGCCCAGGCTGAGCCCGACGATTCCAACCCGCTCCACCCCGAGGGCGTCGACGACCCGCCCCACGACGCGCTCGTACTCCGGGGTGAGCGCCGTCGAGCCCGCCAGCACGCCCTGCCCGGGGCCGTCCATCGCGAAGACGGCCAGCCCTCGGGCCAGCAACGCGGCCGCCAGATCGAGAAACTCCTCCTTGGCCGAGTCCAACCCGGGCACGATGATCACCGTCCCGGGCGCGTCGACGGGCCCCCGCAGCCAACCGGTGAACCCCTCACCCTCCACGCGTCGCGCGCCCGGCTCCAGCAGGCCGAGCGCCCGGGCCAGCGCCGCGTCCGCCTCGGCGGCCGCCTCGTGAGCCTCCGCGCCCGGCGCGAGGGTGGCCAGGTGGAACCAGCGCGCCGCCATCAGCAGGCGCTCCCCCGCCGCCTGGGGCGCGCCCACCGGATCCGCACGCTCCAACCACGCCTGCCCGGTACGCCGGAGCGCCGGGACCCAGTCCGCGACCGAGCCCAGCCCCTCGGTGACGCGCCGGTACTCGTCCGGATCGATTCCGGCTCCCCTGGCCCGCGTCCACTGCGCATCGGCGAACTCGACCACACTCATCATGAACCTCCCGTCAGCAGAACGGCCTTCCCGCGGATGCGGCGCTCCCGCAGGTCGACCAACGTTTCGGCGGCCTCCGACCAGGCGGCGATCCGGCCGATCTCGGGGTGCAGCCGCCCCCGCTCCACGCACCGCGCCAAGGCCGCCAGGTCGGGGCCGTACGGGGCGCCCGCATAGTGGAAATGCCGGATCGTGACGCCCTCGGGGCCGCCCAGCAGCCCGAAGAAGTCGAGCGTCACCGGAGTCCGGCTGGCCTGCCCGAACCACACGAGCAGGCCGCCAGGACGCACCTTCATCACGGCGGCCGCCAGCTCGGGACCGCCCGTGGACTCCAGCACGACGTCGAAGGGCCCCCGGGCCTCCGCGACCTCGTGCACCACCGCGGCCCCCAGCTCCACCAGACGCTCGCCCCGTGCGGGCGTGGCCGTCACCGCGGTCACCTCGGCCCCGGCCGCCACGGCCAGCTCGGTGACGTAGTGACCGACACCGCCCGACGCACCCGTCAGCAGCACCCGCACCCCGGCCAACGGACCGGCCGCGCGCAACAGCCGCAGCGCGGTGATCCCGGCCAGCGGGAGAGCCGCCGCGCGCACGCTGTCGACGCTGTCCGGAAGCACCGCGAGCGAGTGCGTCGGCACGGCCGCGTACTCGGCCCAGCCGCCCCGCGCCGGATGCCCGACCACCCGGGTACCGATGCCGGGCCCGGAGCCGTCGGCCGCCGTCTGCACCACGAGCCCCGCCACGTCCTTGCCCGGCAGCCACCCCGGCTCCGGGCGCTCCAGGAGGAACGTCTCGCCACGGTTCAGCGCGAACGCCTCCACCTTGACCAGCGCCTCCCCCGGCTCGGGCACGGGCTGGGGCACCTCCGCGAAGGCGACGGGCCGCGTCGCGTCGCCGGTGGGAATCAGTCTGTGCATACCGCGCATGCAACCGCCGAGCCCGCCACAAGATCCAACAACCACCACCCCACATCGACAACCCAGGGTTGTCACCTACGGTGAGAGCCATGGATCTCGACATGGCGCAGGTCCGTGCCTTCGTCCACACCGCCGACGAACTCCACTTCGGCCGGGCCGCGAGCACGCTCGCCATCTCCCAGCAGGCCCTCTCCAAACGGATCGCCCGCCTGGAGACCTTGCTCGGCGCCGAACTCTTCGAGCGCGGCCCCCGCGGAGTACGCCTCACCGAGGCCGGACAGCGCTTCCTCCCACCGGCCCGGCAGACCCTCACCGCCGCCGACGCGGCCGTCGCCGCGGCCATCGGCAAGCACCGCCCCCTACGCGTCGACGTCTGGGGACACCTCTACGCCCCCATGCGGACGATGGCCCAGCTCACCGAGCCGACCGTTGACCTGGTCCTGGGCCACGGCCGAGACCTGCCCTCCGTGACGGCGGCCCTCCTCAACGGCGAAATCGACGCCGCCTTCGGCCGCGTCCACCCACCCCTGCCAGCCGGGCTCACTCACCGCCTCGTCCGCCTGGAGCCGGTAGACGCCATCCTCGCCGCCAACCACCCCCTGGCCGCCGAACCCTCCCTGTCCCCATTCCAGTTGAGCGACACCGCCCTCTGGACCCCCGGCCCCCTCCACCGCCTCGACTTCCTCCACCAGTTCGCCGACGGGTTCGGCATCCGCGACACGGTCGCGAGCGTCAACCTCGGCCTCACCCACTTCCTGGACGAGGTGGCGGCCTCCCCCGACCGCTTCTCCCTCCTCCCCGCCGACGTCCCCCTCCCCGCGATCCCCAACCTGCGCTCCATCCCCCTCACCAACCCCACACCGCTCTACGCCTGGTCCCTGCTCTGGCGCACCGGCGACCCACACCCGGGCCTCACCACCCTCACCGCCGCCTGCGCCACCCAAGCCGCCCGCAACCGCTGGCTAGTGCACAACCCACCCCACGACTGGCTCCCCGGCGACGTCACCGGCGAACAGGCATAGGCGATCGACCTCACCCCGGCACGACAGAACCACCCGATCAACGAACCTCGCGTGACCGTATCCGTCAAAAGGACGCGAATACCCGAACCGGTTGCGCGGAAGACCGGCTCCGCGATGCTGGGCACTGGTCGAGAGGGGCATCAGCGATGCAGTGGAAGATCCACGGGGAACGTCCGATCTACGAGAACCGCTGGGTCAACCTGTGGTTGACCGACGTCGAGCAGCCGGACGGACGCCGGTGGGAGTACCACGTCGTCAAACTCCGGCACCTGGCGGTGGCCACCGTGATCAACGACCGCCAGGAGGTCTTGATGATGTGGCGCCACCGCTTCATCACGGACGCGTGGGCCTGGGAACTGCCCATGGGCCTGGTCGAGGACGGCGAAGCGCCTGCTGACGCCGCCGCCCGCGAGGTCCTTGAGGAGACGGGCTGGCGACCGGGGCCAATGAGGCCCCTGGTCTACGCCGAGCCGGCGAACGGGATCACGGACTCACAGCATCACCTGTTCCGCGCGGACGGGGCGACCTACGTCGGCCCGCCGACGGAGAAGAACGAGTCCGACCGCATCGAGTGGATACCGCTGACAGAGATCCGGAGCATGATCGACCGTCGCGAGATCGTGAGCAGCGGTTCCCTCGTCGGCCTCCTGTACGCACTCATGGACGAGGGAATCCGTTGACCCGAGCGGGGAGGAGATCTCGTAGCCGCGTCTCGAAGCGCAGGACCACAGGTTCCCGCCAATAGGGTGCCAGCTCCCCGTAGAACTCATGGAGATGGCTCGCCACACGTTCCGAGGCAACCGACGAAGCAGGCTGCAGCGCATCCGTCGCCGTAAGACACGCCTGGTCCAGCTCACCGAGGCGGAGCTGCGTACGGGCGAGCCAGAAGGCGTGGAAAGCGGGGCCCCGCTGGTTCGAAAAGGTCTCCCGCTGCAAGGCGTCCGCGATGAGCAGTTCGGCCTTCGCTGCTTCACCCAGCCGACCGTGAGCGATGCCGGTATCGACGAGAAGCTTGGTCTCGTCGAAGTAGGACACCCACGCGGGGTCGGGGTCGCTGCTCTGGACCCGTTCGAACTGTCGATGAGCCTCGGCAATGGCGTCGTGGGTGGCGCCGCGGCGGCCCAATGACACCTGGGCGAACGCCTCCCGCAGCGACAGCATCGAGAGGACACGCGGGGTGGCCAACACGGCATGGGCCTCGTCCTGAGCCGCGCTGACGAACGCCAGGGCGTCCCCCGGCTTGTCCTGATACGTCGCCTGCAAGCTCATACAGGCCAACACGTTGGCCATGAACTGCCGATCGTCGATCTCCCTGGCGAACTGCAAGCGCCTGGGTGAAGTACGCGCGGGCCTGGTTGTACCGGCGCGCGTCGAAATACGTCCAGCCGGTGAGTCGTGCCAGCTCGGCCGCCACGCCGTACAGGCCGTTCTGGAGGGGCGACGGACGATGCTCGTTCAGCAGCTCCACGACGTAGCGAAGCTGCCCGACCACCGCCGGCCTGAGGACTTCGCCGCCGTGCTGGTCATCGCGTCGCCAGTAGTCCTCTTCGCAGGTCATCGAGGGTTTTGTGCTTTGCTGGCGTCCGTGACTGTACCCTGGCGTCCGCGCTTTTTGCCGTCACTACTGCCGTCACTACTGCCGTCAGCGGTCTACACCGCCTGGGGAATTCCGGGAATTCCGAATGCGTGTCAAGCGGCTTTGTCGTGCGGGGTGAGGCTGATGCTCAGGTCGGCGCCGAGAGCCTGAGCCAGGCGGCGCAGGAGGGGAAGCGTGGGCACGGTCCCGCCGCCTTCGAAGCGGGAGATCTGCGGCTGCTTCATCCCGCACCGCTCGGCCAGCTCGGCCTGGGACAACCCGAGCTCGATGCGCCGGTCGTGGACGAGTTGCCCGAGCTCACGGGCGAGCGCGGAAGGCGGGTCCTGCATGATTCCTCCCCGCCTCAGGCCGCTGGGGCGACGATGGTGACGGTGGGCTCGTCTCCTCCGGCGAGGTGCACGTCCACCGTGAGGTCCAGTGCGCGGGCCAGGCGCATGATGACCGCAATGGGCGGCAGCTCGGTGGCCGTCTCGATGCCTTCGATGTCATCGACGCCGACGTGCATGCGCTCGGCGAGGTCGGCCTCGCTCAGGCCCAGCTGCTTACGCCGGTCGTAGACGGCCTTGCCCAACGTCATGGCGAGACCGGCCTCTTCGTAGACCCGGTCGTACTCGGGGTCAGCGTCCAGGTGTTCACCCAGCAGCTGGCGGTGGCGACGGGTCCTCCATTCGCTGTGGTTCACCGGTTCTCCTTGAGGTTGCGGCTGTAGAGGTCATGCTCGGCGGCGGCTTCATGCTCTGCCTCGCACAATCGCTGTGCGGCGTGGGCGCGGTCCACTTCGGCCTGCTCGCGCATCTTGGTCTTGCGGAACACGGTGAGCAGCACGACACGTCGGCCGGGCGCCAGCCAGTAGGTAATGCGCTGGTGAGCATCACTGAGGCGGAAGCGCAGCTCGCGGAGCTTGCCGCCCAGATGGCGGGAGTGCGGTTCGTCGAGCGTGGTGGGCTGCTCGGCGAGCAGGTCAGCAACGCGTTCGGCCTGCTTGTAGTGATGGGCCGGAATGTTCTCCAGCCACAGCCGTACCTCCGGCTCGATCTCGATCGAGTACCGCCCGCTGTCCATAGCGCCGATGATATATGGGCCGGGCTGATGCGTCGCCCAGTTTGGTGGCGCGGGGGCCGTGGCGGGAGGGATCCGCCGCGGGGGTGGGCCGCCTGGGCATCGCTCCCCCGCTGGAGGCGGTGCCGGCCACCGCCCTCGGTGAGCCTGCGCGACGCATGTGAAGGGTCGGCCCCCTGGTCGGCCCTTGCCTGCGATCCGGCCGTAGGACGGTCGTAGACGATAGCTTGCTCCGCCAGGAGCCCGGCTCCGGTCATCCCGGTGATCCGGTTGGCTGCCGCTCCCGCAGCCCGGCTGCCGCGTCGGCTCGATGCCTCCAGTAGCGCCTGATCGCGGGAGTAAACGGTGGGCCTTGCCGGCGACGGCGGTCAGCCTTGGCGGGCAGGCCCGCCTTGAACCTCGAACCTCGTAAAGAAAATCTGAACGCACACCCCCGCGCGACGCTTGTCCGGTCCTGGGCCACGCGGCACGGCGGGTCAGCGGCCCCGCTCGCCGCTGCCTGACTCCAGCGCCTCGATGCGGCCACGCAGGTCGGCAATCTGCTGAGCAGCCTCGGCCAGCGCACGTTCCAGCGCCTCGACGCGGGCCGCCGTCCCGGTGGCGGGCGCGGTCGCCTCGCGGCCGTCGAGGTCACCGGTGTCATCGGCGTGGTCGTAGTGGGCGACGAAGGCTCCCTTGCCTGGCCGGGAAACCGCCCACCCCTCCTGCTTCAGCAGAGCCATGGCCTTCTGCACGGTCAGGCTCGACGCCCCGAACTCCCGCATCAACACGGCCTGCGTGGGCAACGCATCACACGGCCGCAGCTCACCAGAGCGGATGCGCTCGCGCAGGGCCTCGGCGATGACCTCGAACGTCAGCGGTACCCCGCTGCCCGCCGGCCTGCGCCCGCGCCGCGTCGCCACCACGCCTGCCACCCCGCTCTCCGTGCCCAATACCAGCCAATTCCGGCCCGTCCAAACCGGGAAACCGGCCCCACACTACCCGCGCCCCGACCCCACAGAAAGGAATGAGGAGGGATGCACTTGAATGCGCCGGTGAGGCGATGTTAACGTCACGCACCCGCCGGTGATCACCACCGCGCCCCGCCGGCCAAGCCCCCACTGGTCCGGCCCCCGCGCCCACCTTCGAGGCGCCCCTTCCCCTGTGAGCCGATCACTTCGGCCTGCCCACGCCACCCCGCGCGTACCGCTTCCGCGCTCCCGCCGAAAGGCCACCGTCCCGCATGCCCGCACAGCTCCAACTCCCGTACCCCGCAGCCATTCCAGCCGCCTCGCGTCCGTCACCGGCGTTCACGACTCCGACCTGCCCGGCGGGCTCCACCGCCTCGGCGGCAGGGCGGTCGAGGCTGGAGCGCCGCGCCAGGCTCACCGCCAGGCTGGCGAAGCTCGCCGCCACCGGCCACCTCGCACCCCTCGCACGACAGATCAGCACGCTCGGCGGCTGCGCGCACCCGATCCGCCTCACCGGGCGCCGAACCCGTCTGGACAGCGCGACTGGCGAGATCCTCGACCACTTCGACACCAGCCGGCTCCCGGCGGGCGCACTGCTGGTCCGCTGCGGCAACCGCCGCGCCACCCGCTGCCCCGCCTGCTCCACCGTCTACCGCTACGACACATACCAACTCATCGCCGCCGGACTGCGTGGCGGCAAGACTGTCCCCACCAGCGTCGCCGCCCACCCCCGCGTCTTCGCCACCCTCACCGCACCCGGCTTCGGCCCCGTCCACAACCAGCCCGACACCGGCCGCTGCCACTGCGGCCACACCCACCCCGACGACGACCGGCTGCTGGGCACCCCGCTCAACCCCGAGCGGTACGACTACGTGGGCGCGGTGCTGTGGAGCGCGCACGCCCCGGCCCTGTGGGCACGTTTCACCACCCACCTGCGGCGGGAGATTGCGAAGGCGGCGGGGCTGACGCAGCGGGCCCTGCGGGACCACGCCACGCTCTCGTACGCCAAGGTCGCCGAGTACCAGAAGCGCGGCCAGGTCCACTTCCACGCCGTCATCCGCCTCGACGGACCCACAGGACCCACCAGCACCCCGCCCACCTGGGCCACCACCCAACTCCTCGACCACGCCGTCAGCGCCCGCCGCCACACGTACCCGCGTCCACCACGAGGGCGAACCACCGAAGCAACCGCAGCCCGCCGGGGACATCCCCGCGCCCCAGCCCCAAAACTCACATCGGGGTGGACGGTTGGTGTTCCGGTTCGGGCGGCAGATCGACGTCCGGGCGATCCGCGGCACCGACTTCAGCGGAGACGGCCCGGTCACCGATCGACACGTCGCCGCCTACATCGCCAAGTACGCCACCAAGGGAGCCGAGACCACCACCGGCACCTTCGACTGCCGACTCCGCCTCCTCGCCGAGCTGCACAAGTACGACATCACCGACCACGCCCGCCGCATGATCCACACCGCCTGGCACCTCGCCGCCAAACGACGGCACGCCCTCCTCCTGCGCCAATGGGCCCACATGCTCGGCTTCCGAGGCCACTTCTCCACCCGCACACGCCACTACTCCACCACCCTCACCCACCTCCGAGCCGAACGCACCGCCTGGCGAACCGGCCGACCCGACACCCAGCCCCCCGCCCCGGCATCGACGGAGACGCAGGCCGACCAGACGGACGGTACTCCGGTCAGTGACCGCGCCGGACACTCCACTGACCTGGCCGCCGGTCACCGACCCGGTCACGGTCATTCCACAGGTCACCGTCCCGGTCACAGCGATATCGCCTCACGGCCCGACGGTTCGGACACGACGCTGGTCATCTCCCACTGGGAGTACGCCGGAACCGGCCTCCTGCCCGAACTCGAACACCTCGCCGACCTCCTGGCCGCGATGCGGCGGACCCGACCCGAGCAACCGACCCGAACCCGACGCTCGAAGCGCTCCGGCGACCGCGCCGGTCACCCGGCCGGTCACTTCACTGATCGGCTGACCAGTGCAGTCCGGACGGGGGCCGTCGCGTGACCACCGGCACGGAACTCCTCACCGTCCCCCAGGTCATGGCCCGCCTCCAGCTCGGCCGTTCCGCCGTCTACGACCTGCTCCGCACCCGCCAGCTCGCCTCCGTCACCCTCGGCCGCGCCCGCCGCATCCCCACACACGCCCTGACCGACTTCATCCGCACCCGCCTCGACCAGGAAGCCGCCACCTGATGACCACGCCCCGCCCCGCCTCATCCCGCCGCACCCGAGCCAACGGCGACGGCACCGTCTACCAGCGCAAGGACGGCCGCTGGGAAGCCGCCGGATACGTCCTCGCCCCCGGCAACACCCGCAAGCGCATCCGCGTCTACAGCACCACCCGCAAAGACGCCCTGGCCAAGCTCACCGAGAAGATCGCCGCCAGCAACCGCGGCGTCCCCGTCCCGTCCGCGGCGGGCAGCATGGCCGCGTACCTGACGTACTGGCTGGAGAACGTCGCCATCCACCACCTCCGCGAGAACACCCACACGCGATACGCCGCCTGCGTCGACCGGTACCTGATCCCCGGCCTGGGCAAGAAGAAGCTCACCAAACTCACCGCCAAGGACGTCCGCACCTGGCTCAACCACCTCCGCACCACCTGCCAGTGCTGCGCACGCGGCATCGATACCCAGCGTGATGAGCCCCGTTGCTGCGCCACCGGATCATGCTGCTCCAAGCGGCTCTCTCCGCTGACCCTGATCTACATCCACTCCGTGCTCAAGTCCGCCCTGGAGCACGCCGTCCGCGAAGAAGAGACCCCGCGCAACGTCGCCCGCAACGTCCGCACCGGCACCCCACGGCCCCGACGCTTCGAACCCCTCACCACCAATGAAGCCCGCCGACTCCTCACCACGGCCCAGGGTCACCGGCTCCATGCCCTGTTCGAACTCGCCCTTCACACCGGGCTCCGCAAGGGCGAACTACTCGGCATGCGCTGGGAAGACCTCGACCTCGACGTGGGCACCGCCGCCATCCGCCGCGCCCTTCAGCGCACCAGCACCGGCGGGCTCACCACGCTGTCCACCAAGACACGGGCCTCCGAACGCCGCATCGCCCTCCCCACCCGCTGCCTCCACTCGCTGAAGCACCACCAAGAGCAGCAGCAGCGCGAACGGGAAGCCGCAGGCACCACGTGGCAGGACAGCGGGCACGTGTTCGCCACCGCGCAGGGCAGAGCGATCGACCCGACCAACCTCACCCGCGCCTTCACCACGCTCCTGCGCAAGGCCGGCCTCCGCCGCATCCGCTTCCACGACCTCAGACACTCCACGGCCACCCTGCTTCTGGAACAGGGCGTCGAGCTCGTCGTCATCAAGGAACTCCTCGGCCACGCCCACATCGGCGTCACCGCCACCGTCTACGCCCACGTCAGGCTCCGCCTCCAACGCCAAGCCACCAACGCCCTCGGCGCGGCGCTCTCCGGCCAGGAAAGTGGTGAGCAGACTCACGGCGACGGCGACGATCCACCGCCCAGCGGCGCGATCGTCCCCTGACGTTGCCGTCAACTACTGCCGTCAGGCAGTGGCAAATGCACCCAAAGCAGTCATGCTGTGCTGACGAGAGATCGCATATGTGAAATCCCGTTGGCACAGCATGACGCGGTGCGCGGTAGGCCGATCGGGCTATTGCGCTATCGCCCCCCACTTGTCAGTAGATGGTCCCTGTAGCGATCGTAGGATTCTGCGGCGCGCAAGTCATGGTTGGTGAAGTCTTCCCAGAAGCCCTCCCTTTGCCATTCCTCCGGCTGAAGCGACACCGATCCTTCCCATCCGATGCGAGCGGTCCAGATCGCGCTGACCTGCGCATCAGTCACCTCGAAGAGGCGCGAGTCAAGTAGCGGCGGCCATTCCCCCCGCGTGGTCTCGATCCGGAAGTAGTTCGGGCCATCCGATTGACATTCAATGCCGAGGACGACGTAATCACGATCAGGCCGCAGCACATGCGAACCTTGCCTAGCGCTGGGGTCAACCCCTTCGACGCCTACGAATCTCACCTTCATGCGATCTCCTAGCGGCGGTTCATTACGACCTTGTAGTCAAACCCATACATGACCTCGCCCGAAGTGCGATTCATGTAGTAGTGCACCTGATAGTCGCCGTAGGGGCTCTGGTGGGTTTCGGTGCTGTACTTATCCCACTGTGAAATTCCACCACGCTCCTCAAATCTTGCACGCAGCGCCGGATTCTTCATTTCACTACCGCGCATAATCACCCTGGAGTTCGCTATAGCTTCCGGCCCCAAGAAGCCGCCTGGAGTAAACGGCGAGCTGGCCGACTCCTTGCGCAGTTGGTCAGCGAGCTTCTGCCCTTGGAGCGAGCCAGAGGGAACATCGCAGTTGCTGTTGTGAACGAGTACGGGCGTAGCCCCGGCCAGCACATAGTACGTGTGGAGGTCTGCGACTGTCAGGTTGTGGACGCGGGACCCTTGCGTCCAGCGCTCGACCGCGGTGATGAGGACGTGGCTTCCGGAACTGGTTCTAACTCGCTGTCCGGCCTCAAGCTCGGTGGCGCTGACCCATTCTCCAGTCGCAGGCACCCAGAACGGGTGTTCCGACGTAGCCACAACGGCCTCAGGGGCACCTTCCTGACCACCTTCGAGCACGACACGAACCAGCTTCTTTGAACCCTTGCTGGTTATCTTTGCCGTGACGGTCTTGCCGGAGCTCTCACCAGTTTCAACATCCGAGGCAAGTACGACGTCTCCATTTTCCAGCTCCTCGATCGACTTCGTCGTCCCGTCAGCCAGGAGAACTTCCGTGCCCGGAACGAAGCTGCTCCTGCAGTCAGGCAACCTCTTCGTCTTTGCCAGCTTCTTGATGACGCTTCCGATAACACCAGTGGCCGCTACCCCGCTCCAGAGCGCTTCGCCGTACTCGCCATCAGACAAGTGGATTATTCCGTTGCCCGCTTCGGCGCCTACACCAAACCATCCCGGGATAAACCCGAGCCAACCGAGAGATTCCTGCAAGTCCTCCTTGCTGGAGTCACCGGTAGATCCACAATAGCCACTGTATTTGCGCATGCAGGGCTTCTTATTTTCCTGCATGGAGATTCGAGCAATGAAGTTACTGGTTACCGGAACCTGTGCGGCGAAACCATTGGTGATGCCGGTGCTTGCATGCCTCACCGAACTGCTTGCCTGAGGCCTCTGCTGCTTCTTCTGGCTAAGCACCGAGCCGCCACCACCCCCGCTGATTACGCCGCCGCCGGTGGGGTTTCCTCCGCTGGAGAGGCTTCCGTCGCCTCGGGTTTGGACGCCGGAGCCGCATCCCATGCCGAACTGCGGGCCGCAGGCGAGCATGAGGCCGGTGGGGTCGGAGAAGGTGACGGGGTTGTTGTTGGCGTAGGCGTAGCCGTTCATCTGCATCGGGTCGGTGATGTCGATGATCGGGTCGACGGAGATGAAGCGGCCCAGGGTGGGGTCGTACTCGCGGGCGCCGATGTGGGTGAGGCCGGTGGCGGGGTCGTCGATGCCGGTGCCGAGGAAGGAGTCGCGGCCGGGCCAGGCGGTGGGCTCGGTGCCTCGGGGGTTGCCGAAGGGGTCGAACTTGCGGCGTTGGACGGCCATGGTGGCGTCGAGGGTGACGGCGGTGGTGGCCGTGTTGTGGTGGTCGGCGAGCAGGACGGTGAGCTCGTGCTCGCCCCTGTCGGCGCTGCCGCCGGTGGAGCGGACGGTGGTGGGCGCGCCGGGGTGGCTGTAGTAGCGGCGGGCCTCGGTGGCCTGGCCGAAGGTGTCGACGGTGATCTGGGCGTCGCCGAGGAAGAGGGTCGCGCCGGTGGAGGTGTTCTCGATCAGGCGGTTGCCCTCGGCGTCGTAGATGTAGGTGACGTCGTTGGTGCCGTCACCGGTGGTGTCGACGCCGGTGACCTTGTTCTGGCTGTTCCACGTGAGCTTTTGTGTGTCACCTCCGATCTGGCGCTCCGTGGTGTTGCCGGCCGCGTCGTAGGCGTAGGTCTGGAGGGATTCCACCGTGCCCGTGGGGGACTTCTCGGTGGAGTTGACCTGGGTCAACGTGTGGGGCTGGGCGGAGTCGTAGGTGTAGGAGTGGGTGTCGGTGTAGGCGCTGTCGGTGAGGTCGTGGTCGGTGAAGCCGGTGCGGTTGCCGATGGCGTCGTAGGTGAAGGTGTGCCAGTAGCCGTCGGAGTCCGGGCCGAGGGTGACGTCGGCCGCGTCCGGGCCCGCGTCGACGGCGGTGCCGTTGCGGGGGCAGGCGGCGGTGAGGGCCGTCCAGGCGTGGCGGAGCTGGCCGAGGTTGTCGTAGCTGAAGCACTGCCGGTCGGGCAGCATTTCGGACGTCGAGTCGGTGACGGAGGTGACGTTGCCGATGACGTCGTAGGTGTAGCCGGTGTCGGAGAGGCGGTGGGGGCCCGCCTTCTCGCGGTCGGTGATGGTGCGGTCGAGGCGCCGGGTGTGGACGTCGTACTCGGTGGTGGACCAGACGCGGTGGGGGGCCTCGCCGGAGACGGTGCGCAGGACCTCGCCGTAGGGGCTGTAGGTGGCGTCGGCGGTGTACCAGTCGTGGCCGGACGTGGTGATCGGCATGCCCTCGCCGTTGTAGCGGGTGATCACCTTCTCGGCGGGCAGGCCGCCGGGCGTGGCCGGGAGCGTCGTCGTCTCGGGCTGACCGGTATCCGTGTAGGTCTGGCCGTACTCGTAGACGCCGGACAGGCCGGTGGTGTCCGGGGTCATGGGGATGATGACGCGGGTGCCGGTGGGCCGGTACTCGACGTCGTACCCGGTGACCTCGGTGGTGTAGGCGTCGCCGTCGGTGTAGCGGGTGGAGGCGACGGGGAGGCCCTTGGCCTGGTACAGGCTGTCGTAGGTCCAGGACGCGAGGAGGGTGCCGGTGGCGGAGTCCTCGCGGAGTTCGGTCTTGCGGCCGAGGACGTCGTAGCTGGTGTGCTGGGTCTGGCCGCGGGAGTTGGTGGAGGTGACCTGGCGGTCGAGCGCGTCGTAGGTGAACGAGCCGGCGCCCATGTCGGGGTCGGTGGTGCGGGTGAGGCGGCCCCGGGCGTCGTACGCGTAGGTCCACTCGTTGCCCTCGGCGTCGGTGACCTTGGTGTGGTTGCCGCGGGCGTCGTAGGTGTAGCGGGTGTCGTTCCAGGCCGTGAGACCGGAGTCGGTCGCGTGCTGGACGAGGGTGGTGCGGCCGAGGGCGTCGGTCCAGGTCTTGACGGCGCGGCTGCCCCGGCGGGGTGTGGTGCCGTCGGTGGACATGCCGGAGCGGGCGAGGGTCCAGTCGCCGCCGTAGGAGGTCACCGAGGTGTGGTCGGGGGTGCCCTCGTACAGGGTGGTGGTCTTGACCGGGCGGCCCATGCCGTCGTAGGCGGTCTCGGTGGAGTGGGGGATCTGGAAGACGGAGTCGGGGACGAAGAGCTTCGCCTCCGGCTCGCCCTTGGCGAGGTAGCCGTCGTGGGTGGCGGCGACGGAGCCGAGGGTGTTGTGCCGCGTGTCGGTGACGATCCGGCCGCCGCCGAGGGCCTCGCTCTGGGTCTGGCGGGGGCGGAGGAGGCCGTCGAGGAGGGTGATGGAGTCCGCGTAGGTGCCGTTGTCGCGCAGGGTGCGGGAGGTGACGGCGGGCGGGGTGTCCTCGTCGACCTGGTAGGCGAAGGTGTGCGCGGCCTTGTCGGTGGCGGGGTCCTGCGACGGGGTCCACACGGCCGTGGTGCGGCCGAGGTTGTCGTAGGCCGTCGTCGTCGTGCGGGCGTTGGTGTCGGTGGTGGTGAGCGGCGTGCCGCGGCCGGGGTCGACGGTGGTGGTCGTGGTGTGGCCGAGGGGGTTGGTCGTCGTCGTGGAGAACGCCGGTCCGGTGGCGGGCGAGAAGCTCGTCCGGGTGACGTTGTCCTCGGCGTCGGTGACGGAGGTGGCGCGGCCGAGGGCGTCGAAGGTGGTGCGGGCGGAGGTGATCCAGCCGGTGCCGGCGGCGTCGACGGTGTCGACCTGGTGGGGCAGGCCGCGGGTGGGGGGCTGGCCGAAGGCGTCGAGCGCGTCGTAGGAGGTGCGGGTGTCGGAGACGACGTCGTCACCGGTGGCCGTCGCGGCCTGGGCGCAGTCGCCGGTGGTGACGCGCTGCCGGGACAGGAGCCCGATGAGGTGCGCGCTCGTGTTGTGGACGTAGGTGTTGGTGGTGCACACCTCGTTGCCCGTGGTGTGACCGCCGCTGCCGTCCGGTGTGAGGGTGTGGGCGTAGGACGTCTTGGGGAGCGAGTAGACGGCGTCGAAGGTGTTGACGGTGCGGACGATGCGCTCGCCGTCGCTGACCTCGCGGATGCTGTCGGTGCGCTGCACGCCGGTGCGGTACGCCTCCTGGGGCGGGAGCCCGTCGCCGCGGGTGCGGGAGGCCGTCAGCTTCGACCAGGGCCAGCTCACCGTGCGGGCCTCGACAGTGCCGCCGGCCTTGTCGTACGTGATCGACTCGGCGGCCATGCCCTGGTAGGGCAGCAGGTCCTCGGCGATGGTGACGCCGGTGGAGTCCTTGACGGTGACCGTCGCCCGTCCCGCGTCCTCGGACATGCCGCGGAAGTAGCGGGTACGGGTCTGCGTCTGGACGGTGGCGTCGTGGTCGCCGGTGTTCTGCGTCAGGCCCTGGTTGACGACGACGGAGCTGTAGCCGCGCCACTGGTTGTACGTGCGCAGCTCGGGCTTGGAGAAGACGTCGCTGTCCTTGGCCCAGGCGGCGTCGCCCTCGTAGGTGTAGGTGGTGACGACGTCGGGCTGGCGGGCGACGCGGTCCTTCTGCACGACCTTCGTGACGACGTACTTGTTGAACCACTCGATCTTCGGCGTCTCCAGCTCCGGGTCCGGTGACCAGTGCACCGGGAAGCAGCGGCTGCCGTTCGTCACCGGGTCCGGGTCGGCGCCGGTCGCGCAGGGGGCGGAGTAGCTGACCTGGATCTCGCCGCCGGTCTCGGTGCGGATCGTCTCGACGCGGAGGCGGTCGAAGTCGGGGGTGGGGTCGGTGGACGAGCGGGCGACGCGGTTGGGCATGTCGACGACGTTCGGCAGGAACGTCACCGGGGGCAGCATCGTGCTGTCGCCGTCCGGCCCGTACCCCGTGCGGGTGATGGACTCGAGCCACAGCGGCGGGTGGGTGTCGGTGCGCTGCCGGGGGAAGGAGTGCTCCAGCGCCCAGACGTCGACCTTGGACAGGGCCGTCGAGCCGGGCGTGCGCTGGGCGTACGTCGTGACGGCGGAGAGCCGCTTGCGGGTCCAGAAGGTCGGCGAGGAGACGTAGCAGTTCTCGGCGTCGGCCTTGCAGTGCAGGGTGGACGGGGTGTCCCACCAGGGCTGCTTGTCGGCGTAGTTGGTGGAGTCGAAGTCGGCGTCCGAGCAGTCGACCTCGCCCTCCTTGATGCAGCGTTCCGCGACGGAGAAGCTCACCCGGGCGGCCGGGGGGCCGTCGAGGTCGGCGGCGCGCAGGCCGTACTCGATCTTCTTCGGGTAGCCGCCGCGGACGTAGGAGACGTGCTCCTTGAACTTGCCGTTCTTGGCGTAGTGGTTGGTCTCCCTGGCCCAGTCGATGACCATGGCGTTGCCGTGGACGTCCTCGACGTAGTCCAGGTTCCAGCGCCAGGCCTGGGTGCAGGAGGAGTCGGCGAACGCGGTGGCGTGGCAGGGCTCGCCCGCGTGGTTGCCGAAGACGGGGGCGGTGAAGACGGAGTTGGTGTCGGCCCGGCCGCCGCCCACGGCGTGCTTGCCGAACCAGTACCGGGTGCCGTCGCGGGTCGTCACGAGCCAGTGCTCGCCGTCGTCGTCACCGTTGCCGAGGGCGGTGTCCTTCTTCAGCTCGACCTTGGCGCCGCTGTCGGAGGCGGGGGTCCAGACACCGTCGTCGAGCACGAGTTCCGTCGTCGCGCCGCCCAGGGACATGACGACGTGGTCGCCCGCCCAGCACAGGTCTGACTTCTTCTTGTCCGTCGCGTTGTCGTTGTTGGGCGTGCCGTCGCGGTCCTCGGAGCAGGAGCGGTAGCGGCGCTCGATGAAGCCGGGGTGGTAGTTCCAGCCGTCGCCGACCCAGGACGCCTGGCCGTTGGCCACCGACGTCTTGCCGTCCACCGCCTGGGAGGAGTAGTGGAAGCCGATGCTCGGGGCCGGGCCCGCGGGGGCGGCGGGGAGGCCGAGCGGGTAGGACCAGGAGAAGCCGCCGCCCGAGCCGCCGGCCGTCCAGGAGCCGGTCGGGGAGAGGTCGGTGGCCTTGTAGGTGCCGCCCGCGCCGGACGCGGAGTCCCCCGCCGCCAGCACCATGGGCCCGCCGCCACCCGACTGCGTGGTCAGGCCCGAGGTCTGGGCCTGCGCCGGGTCGACCGTCGTCCGTACCTTGTCCAGGCCCGCGTCGTTCGACGAGGGCACCTCGACGGGCTCCGTGCACTCCTCGAGTTCCGGTGTGGTCACGAAACACTCCGGAAGCTGCTCCAGCTCCAGCCGCGAGGCCCACTCGGTGCCGTACAGGTCCTCGAACGCGGAGTAGTCCAGCTCGACGTCGACAGGCGTGGCGTCCGTCGAGGGCGGCGTCAGCGTGATCACGGCGCCGTCGACGCCGACGCCCTCCACCGTGGTGCGCGGCTCGACCTTCACGTTCCAGGTGCCCGAGGGTTCCGGCGGCGTCGGGTTGTCCTCGGTGGGGCTCGCCTTGCCGAGGCTGACCGGCAGGTCGCCGGCCTGCACGAGCTCCTCGCCGACGCCGTCCAGCGTCACGTCCGCGGAGCCGCCCGAGGGCACGGCGACGGCCGTGGGCGTGTACTCGACGGGAGGCGTGAGGTCGCCCTCCCACTCCTCCAGTTCGGCGGCCGCGGCCTCGTCCAGCGGTGCCGGGGCCTCCTGCTGAAGCTCGGTCAGGTCGGGGCCGGTGCGCTCGTCGCCCGGGGGGATGGCCAGCGCCGCCTGGGCGGGCAGCAGGGTCACCACCATCAGCGCCGACAGGAACACTCCCAGCCCACGCGGTGAGCGGCGACGACGACGTACGCCCCCGCCCGGACGACGGAACCGGACTCGCCCCGCAGGCGTCGACACAGCAAAACCCCCCAGAGAAGCCGCTCGGCCGACGGCGGCAGTGAGCACAGGAATGACACAGAACCGCGAGAACTATGCACGTTTTGCGAACGGCATTTCACTCCCGCCGACTCAAGTGTGAAATGAACCACGGAAGAAACAGAGGGAGTTTCAGCAATATCTGGATTCCCCTGTGAACACGTGCGATTTCCTCTCGAATCACGATGGTGACTGGTCATCAACTGATATACCGGGATAGGGAGTCACCAGATCGCCCATAACCACGGGGCAAGCCACCCGAAAGCTCCCCATCGGGTGCGTTTTGCGGCGCCTCGTGGGCTGACTTGGGCTCAGGAACGCCCCAGCGAGTCCCTCTTGTTCCGTTGCACCGGCCCGCGCTCCCGGGACAGCGCAGTCGTGACGAAACCGTGGAGATGAGCCATGCTCTGCTCGCGTTGCCGCGCTTGCGCGAGGACAGAGGTTCGCGAGACGGGTACCCGAGGGGGAGAAAGACGAATGCCTGGCGGGGAGAGCACGGAAGCCGCTGAGACGAAGGACGGCACGGCGCCGACATCGCGCTTCCGCCTGCCCGGGAAACGGTCGGCACGCGGCAGGCTGTCGGGGCGCGGCAGGGCCGCCGTGGCCACGGTCCTCGCGCTCGCGCTGGCGATTCCGGTGGGGGCGCACTTCTACGGCGACGACGACGCCGAGCCCTCGTCCGCGTCTGCGGACGACGCCGAGAAGCCCACCGCGGCGAAGCCGGGGCCGCTGGAGGCCGCGGAGGCGATGCGGCGGGCCAGGGAGACGGGGGAGGACGTCGAGGTGGAGGCCGAGCGCACCGCGTCGTCCACCACCTGGGCGCAGCCCGACGGGCTCCTGCGCACCCGCACCTACAGCGACACCATCCGGGCCCGCACCGCCGACGGCTGGCAGAAGATCGACACCGACCTGGAGAAGGTGAAGGGCGGCTACGCCCCCAAGGCGGTGAACGACGCCCTGCTGTTCAGCGGCGGCACGCGGGGCGGCCACCAAACGCAGCTCGGCACGGAGGAGGGCACCGCTGACACAGACGTCACCGCTGACGCGGGGGCTGCCGCCTGGACGCCGCTGGTCACCATGACGACGGGGGGCCACGAGCTGACCGTGAGCTGGCCCGGCTCCCTCCCCGAGCCCGTCGTCAGCGGTCCGCGTGCGCTGTACGAGGACGCCCGGCCGGGCGTCGACCTGCTCCTGACCGCCCGGGACAGCGGGTACTCGCACGTCCTCATCGTGCACGCGCCGGAGGCCGCCGAGGACCCGCTGTTGGAGGAGTTGCGGTACCGACTCGCCTCTCCCACCCTCGACTTCCGCATCGACGAGGTGACCGGCACCGTCCAGGCGTTGACGGACGACGGCGAGGAGATGGCCGCCTCGCCGACGCCCTTCGCCTGGGACTCCGCGGGCAAGGACACCACCGGCGGCGAGGAAGCACCCGAGGGCGAGGAAGCCCCCGAGGGGGAGGGTGTCGGCGGGGCCTTCCGTCTGCCCGGGCTCGCCGGACCGCAGCCGGGCACCCACGACGCCCGCCTCGAAGCCCGGCTCAGCGACGACGACGTCCTCTCCATCACCCCTGACACCGCCCTGCTCACGGGCGAGGACACCGTCTACCCCGTCTTCCTCGACCCCTCGTTCAAGGGCCACAAGCAGAGCTGGACGCTGCTCTACAAGAAGCACCCGAACTCCAGCTTCTGGAACGGCCAGAACTTCAACGACGGGACCAACCACGCCCGGGTGGGCTACGAGGCCACGAGTGGCGGCCTGTCCCGGTCGGTCTTCAACTTCGAGCACGACGACGGGCTGCTGGAGGGCGCGACCATCGAGTCCGCGACGCTGCGCCTCCTCCAGACCTACTCCTGGGGCTGCTCGGCCCGGCGGTACGACGTCTGGCTGACGCCGGAGGCCAAGAGCAGCAACACCTGGAACAACCAGCCCTCGTGGAGCCGTCGCCTGTCCTCGCTCAGCAACGGCCACGGCTACGACCCCAACTCGTGTCCCGACCGGTGGGTGGGCATGGACGTGAAGTCCGCCGCCCAGGACGCCGCCGACCGGGGCTGGGGCGTGATCGCCCTGGGGCTGCGCGCGTACAGCGAGACGGACACGTACGCGTGGAAGAAGTTCCGGGCCAACGGCGAGAACTCGCCCTACATCGAGATCACCTACAACCGCAAGCCCAACCAGCCGACCGCCCAAACCATGACGCCGGGCCCGGACTGCGACCTGAGCAGCCCCTACTCCTCGGTGGGCACGTCGGACCTGACGTTCCGGGCCAAGGGCTCCGACCCGGACGGCAACCTGAGCGACCTCCACTTCCGGGTGTGGCCCACGGGGGACTACGGCAACATCCTCGTCAACTCCTACGTGAAGGCCGACAGCAACGGCTACGCCAGCGTCGTCCTGCCGTGGGAGGACTTCAGCAGCGGCACGACCTACTCCTGGGACGTGCGGTCCCGCGACTCCGAGGGGGCCGTGTCGACCTACGCGCCCAAGGGCACCCAGCCGTGCAGGTTCGTCGTGGACCACACCGCGCCCGAGTCGCCGTCGGTGGCCTCGGCCGACTTCCCCGCCGGCGATGGCAGTGACGCGACGTGGTCGAAGGTCCGGTTCGGCACGGCGGGCCAGTTCACCTTCGGGCCCGAGGGCAGCAGCGACGTGGCCCGGTACGAGTACAGCTTCAACTGGACCGGCTTCGGTGCGACGGCCACGCCCGCGTCCCCCGGCGAGAGCGTCACCGTCTCCATCAAGCCGCCGCAGGCCGGGCCCAACGTGCTGTACGTCCGGTCGGTGGACTCGGTGGGGAACATCTCCGCGCAGACCGCGTACCGCTTCTCGGTGACCCCGCGCGGGAGCCTCGACGCGCCCGGCGACACCAACGGCGACGGGCACCCGGATCTGCTCACCGTCACCGACGCCGGCCGGCTCAGGACGTTCCCGGGCAGTTCCAGCGGCGATCTGCACGCCGGCATGGACGCCTCCTACACCACGGACGGCGGCGTGACGAAGCCGACGCCGGACGGCTACTGGGACGGGGCGCTCATCACCCACAACGGGGACTGGCTGCCCGGTGACGGCATCCAGGACCTGGTGGCCCGGGTCGACGGCGGCCTGTACCTCTACCCGGGGGACGGCTACAGCGGCTTCGACGTCAGCCGCCGCCAGGAGGTGCTGCTCCCGGACAACGCCCCCGCGCCCGCCGATCTCACACAGATCCTCTCCGTGGGAGACGTCGACGCCGACGGCCACCCGGACCTGTTCGCCAACGCGGGCGGCGAGCTGTGGATCTTCACCGGCTACAGCGGCGGAAGCTTCGCGAGCGCCCACCAGCTGACGAAGCAGGTCTGGGCGTCCCGCGACCTCGTCCTCGTCGGCGATGTGACGGGGGACGGCACGGCCGACCTCGTCTTCCGGTCGCACGGGAGCGGTGACCTGATCCTGCGCGAGGGCAAGCCCGACGCGGACGGCAAGGGCACCGACATCCTCTCCCTGGGGCTGGCCGCCAGCTCCCGCACCGGGAGTGACGCCGTCTACGGCAGTTCGGGGTGGGAGCCGGACAACATCCCCCTCGTCGTCGGCACGCCCGACGCCACGGGTGACGACGTCCCGGACATCTGGGTGATGTTCAAGAGCGGCAACGTCTACGTCTACCCGGGCGGGGCCGAGACGCACGGGTCGCCGCAGCAGGTGATCAGCGACGCCGACGAGGGCACCGACTGGTCGCGGCCGGTGGCCATCGGCTGAGGGGGCGTGGGCTCGGGCTCCAGTGGGGCGCTAGGGGTGGTGGCTAGCGTGCCGCGTGGCCGGTGACGGCTACGAGGGGAGGCGGGCCATGCGGAGGATTCCCTTTCAGGTGGACGGCGGCGGCGCGGTGACGGCGCCGCCGTCCGGGCGGGTCGGGTTACCGCCGGGGCCGGGTGCCCGGCCCGGGGGCGAGGGCGTGGCCCGCAGATGAGCGCGACGCCGGACGTGGGCCCGGACGTGGGCCCGGACGTGCGCCCGGACGTGCGCCCGGGCGAGGGCGGCGCGGGCGAGGGCGGCGCGGGCGGCGGCGGGGGACGGGGGCGCTCGCGAACCGTGCATCGGCGGACGGCGTGGCGGCGGGGGCCGGACGGCGCCGAGTTCCGGGTGCGCAGGTCGCACCCGGCGGGACCGCCCCGGGCGACCGTCGTCGTCGCGGGGCCGGGAAGCGTGTCCGCCCTGGACGAGGACGGGACCGACGCCCGGCTCGTGGCGCGGCTGACGCGGGAGTTGGTGGCCGCGGGGGCGCAGGTGCTGGAGTGCGACATGCCGCGGCGGGAGCCGGGGTGCCCGGTGGCCGCGGCGGACGAGGGGGTGCGCGCGGACCGGCTGGAGCAGCTGGTGGCGGCGCACCGGCATCTGGTGGCCGGGCCGCTCGGGCTGGTCGGGTTCTCGCTCGGTGGCATGGCGGTGCTGCGGCTGCTGGAGTCGGGGCGGCTGCGGCGCGCGGACCGGGTCGTGCTCGTGGGCGTCGTGCTGGCGGAGGAGTCGTTCCTGGACGCGGAGGTCGGCTCCGTCGACCTCGTCTACGGCGGGCTCGACCTCGTCGGCTATCTGACGGACGAGGGGTCGCGGCGGCCGGGCTCGCTGCCGCCCGCCGTTCTGGGCCCGGAGATGTACGGGGAGTGGTCGGCGCGCCGCGTCGTCGGGCGTCATCCGCTCAGCGTGCGCGTCCGGTTGCTGGAGGGGCTGGGCCACACCCTGCAGCCGCTGGTCCCCGAGGCTCCGCACGATCCGGTGGCCGCGCTCGCCGAGCGGGCCCTGCCACGACCGTGACCCTCACTCCCCCATCCCCACGGACTCGAAGAAGGCGTCAGACCATGCTCTCCAGCCAGCGCACCGGCAACGTCACGCAACCCCGTGATCCTTTCGCCGCCCGTGCCCCCGACCGTCCCAGCCCGACGACGGAGGCCCTGCACGCGGCGCTCGGGCCGCAGCCGGGCGCCGCGATCTGCGAGGTCGCGTGCGGGGCGGGGGACGGGGCGCTGTCCTTCGCCGACCAGGGCCCGGTGCGGCTCGTCGGCGTCGATCCGGCTCCGGGCGCGCTGGGGGCGTTCGCGGCGCTGGCCGCCGAGCGGTCGGCGCCGGTCGAGACGGTCGAGGCGTTCCCGGAGCAGTTGCCCTTTGCCGACGGCTCGTTCGACCTCGTCGTGTCGCGGCTCGCCGCGCACCGGTTCCGGGACGCCGGGGCGGCCGTGGCGGAGATGGCGCGGCTGCTGCGCCCGGGCGGCCGGCTCGCCGTCGTCGACCTGGAGGGCCATGAGGAGCCGCTGGTCGACGCGTTCAACCATGCGCTGGAGGTGCTGCACGATCCGGCGCACCAGCGCAGCTACACGCTGGCCGAGTGGATCGGCTTCCTCCAGAAGGAGGGGCTCAACGTGCCCGTCGCCCGGGGGTCGCTCGCGGAGAGCCGCGAGGGGGTGCCCGTCGGGCGGTGGTGCGAGGCGGCGGGCTGCGGTGCGGAGGCGGAGGCGGCCATCCGGCAGAGGTTGGCCGACGCCCCGCGCCGCCACCTGGACGCGCTGGGCATCCGGCCCGTCGGGGCGGATTTCCTGATGCCGCTGCGCGCCTGCCTGGTGGTCGGCGTCAAGCCGCTGGCTGACGTCTGAGAAGGAGGTACACGTGTCGTCGTCCATGGCTCCTGAGCAGTCCGTCATCGTCGTCGGGGCCGGGCCGACCGGCCTGACCCTCGCCTGCGAGCTGGCCGCTGCGGGCGTCGCCTGCACCGTGCTGGAGCGGCGGGCCGCGCCGGCCGACGGCTGGCGGTCCGTGACGCTGTACAGCAGGACGTTGGAGGTGCTGCAGCTGCGCGGGCACGCCGAGGACTTGGCCGCGGCCGGTCGGCCGGTCGACCGGATGACGGTGGGCTCGGCGCCGTCCATCGACTTCTCCGGGCTCGACTCCCCCTACCCGTTCGTCAACGTGATCCCGCAGAGCCGCACCGAGGAGGTGCTGGAGCGGCGGGCGCTGGACCTGGGCGTCACGCTCCAGCGGGAGGCCGAGGTGACCGAGCTGCGGCGGGACGGCGAGGGGGTCACCCTGCGGGTGCGGACGCCGGCCGGGGAGTGGGACGAGCGGGCGCGGTACGTCGTGGGCTGCGACGGTGCGGGCAGCGCGGTCCGCGAGCTGGCGGGCATCGCGTTCCGCGGTCACACGTACGCCATGGCGCCGCTGCTCGCCGACGTCCGCCTGCGCCGCCCGCTTCCCCGGGATCTGCTGGTGCTGCCGGGGCGGGGCGGGATCGTCGTCTCCGTCCCGTACGCCGACGGCTCCTACCGGCTCGCCGTCGTGCGGGGCGGGGGTGAGGGCGGCTGGCGGGACGAGGAGGCGACGCCGGAGGAGTTCCGGGCCCGGCTGGCGGAGACGCTGGGCCACGATCCCGAGCCCCACGAGGTGCGCTGGCTGGCCCGGTTCAAGATCCACCAGCGGATCGCCGACCGCTACCGCGCCGGGCGCGTCCTGCTGGCCGGGGACGCCGCCCACCTGCACTCGCCGCTCGGGGGCCAGGGCCTCAACCTGGGCATCCAGGACGCCGTCAACCTGGGGTGGAAGCTGGCGGCCGAGGTGCGGGGCTGGGCGGCGCCGGGTCTGCTGGACTCCTACGAGGCCGAGCGCCGCCCGCAGGCCGAACGGACCCTCGCCGCCACGGACCGGGCCACGCGGCTGGCCGCCGCCACCTCGCCGGGCCGTCGGCTGGCGCGGAGGGGGGCGCTGGTGCGGCTGCGGTCCGCCCGGAACCGGCGCCGCGCCGCCGAGGTGCTCACGGGGCTGGATACCGACTACGGCTCCGGGGTGCGCGGCAAGGCCCCGCACCCGGGCGGGCGGCTCCCGCACGTCACGGTGCCGCTGCCGGGCCGACCCCGGGTTCCGGCGGGCGAGTTGATGCGCGACGGCCGGTTCCTGCTGCTCGACGCCTCCGCCGACGGGGCCGGGGCCGAGCTGGCGGAGCCGTGGGGCGACCGCGTGTGCGCGGTGCGCGCCGGTGGCCCGCTGCCCGGGCTGCCAGGCGTCGCCGTGCTCCTCGTCCGGCCGGACGCCCACCTCGCCTGGACGACGTCCGGGCCCGACCCGGCGGGGCTGCGGGCCGCCCTGCTGCACCACTGCGGCCCGGCCGATTCGCCGTCCGGACAGGCCGGGCAGGCCGGGCCGTCGGACGCGGCCCGGGGCCGGGAGGGCGGCGTGGGGTAGGGCGAGCGCCCCGTCCGGCCGCCGCGTACTCGCGGCCGCGGGCGGTGACGTGACGCCGGGTGAGGACCGGGGTCGCCTTCGCCAGCGGCACGGAACCGGGCCGCTCGGTCGGGGGAGTTCCGGCGCCGCGGAAAAACCTGGGACCCGTGTGCAACCCGGTGGGTGGGCTCGTGCGTAGAGGCCATGAATCACGAAGCGCATCTGAGCCATTGGGGGACCCATGAACACGTACATCGCACGCCGCCCGGCCGCCGCACGCTGCCTCGCCGCGCTCGCCATCGGCGCGCTGGCCCTGACCGGGTGCGCCGTGGAAGGCGAGGGCAAGGCGGCCGTCAAGCCGTCGGCCGTCGAGCCCTCGGCGTCGGCCGACACGACCGCCCCGCCCGCCGCGCAGGAGGAGGCGGCGGCGGCGGACGACGGGAAGGGGGCCGTCGAGCCGTCCACGGTGGCGCGCCCGGCGTCGGCCGACACGACCGCAGCCACCGCCGAGCAGGACGAGAACGACAGGGCCTCGGACGAGACCGCACGTTGGGCCGGAACCGAGCAGTTCGTCCAGATCGAGAGGGCCTGGACCAACGCCGACCGGCCCCAGCTGTCGGTCCGGCTCGCCCAGAAGGAGCCGCACCCCCGGTTCGAGTCGTGGGTGATCACCCCGGGCACGGGTCCCTTCACGACGGTGCCCCTGGCCATTGACGCGAACGTGCTGGCCTACGTGCCGATCGCCGACGAGCGCGGACCGGCCGAGGGGCTCTCCCCGACGGAGTTCGTCGGCCGGGTGATGGCTCTGTCGGCCGCAGAACGCGCCAGTGTCGGGTTCGACCTGACCTTCGACGGAACCGGGCAGGTCGTCCGGGTGGAGTCGCTCTACCGGCCCTGAGCGTGCCGCACGCCTGATCTGGCCGGGGTTCCCCGACCCCGGTCAAGGGTGCTGTGGACCCGGTGACCGCACCGTGCGGGCGCACAGCCCGGCGAAGCCGGGGGCGTACGGCCGGGCCTCGCCGTTCCGGACGCGGCGCTCGGACGCGTCGATCGCGGTCACCACGTCACCGGGAGGGTGAGGAGGCCGCGGGCGCGGAAGGTGGGGCGGTGACGCAGTGCGTGCCGGGGGACGGCGAGGCGCAGCCCGGGGAGGCGGTCGAGGAGGACGGAGAGGGCGACCCCGGTCTCCATGCGGGCCAGGGCGGCGCCGAGGCAGTAGTGGATGCCGTGGCCGAGGGCGAGGTGTCCGGCGCCGCCGGAGGCGGGTTGCAGGGTGTCGGGTTCGGGGAAGCGCTCGGGGTCGCGGTTGGCGGAGGCGAGGGAGAGCAGGACCGTCTCGCCGGCCGGGAGGGTGACGCCGCCGATGTCGAGGTCCTCGACGGGAAAGCGCCGGATGGCCAGCGGGGCGGGGCCGTCGAAGCGGGCCAGCTCGTCGACGGCGTCGGCCAGCTCGGTGGCGGGGCGGCCGCGCAGGGAGCGCATGACCTCGGGGTGGTCGAGGAGGGCGAGGACGGAGTTGCCGATGAGGTGGACGGTGTTCTCGTAGCCGGCGAAGAGGATGAGGAAGGCGAGGGAGGTCAGTTCGTCCTCGGTGAGCCGGTCGCCGTCGTCGTCGCGGACGGTGATCAGGTCGGACAGGAGGTCGTCGCCGGGGGTGTCGCGCTTGGCGGCGATGAGGCCGGTGTAGAAGCGGAGCATGGCGCCGACGGCCTGCCTGGCCGCCTCGGGGCGCTCCGGGTCGGGGGTGATGAGGGTGTCGGTCCAGGACCGGAAGTCGGGGCGGGACTCCTGGGGGACGCCGAGGAGGTCGCAGATGACGGTGATGGGCAGGGGCCCGGCGTAGGCGGCGATGAGCTCGGCGCGGCCGTCCGGCTCGACGGCGTCCAGGAGGGTGTGCGCGAGTTCGCGCACGGGTTCGCGGAGCTTCTCGACCCGGGCCGGGGTGAACGCCTTGGCCACGAGGCGCCGGACCCGCGTGTGGTCGGGCGGGTCCATGTTGAGGAGGTTGGCGTCGAGCGCGGGCGGGAGGTTGAAGCCGGCGTAGTTGCCGGGGAGGGCGTGGCGCCGGTCGAGGGCGAGCCGGGGGTCGGCCAGGGCGCGGCGCACGTCCTCGTACCGGGTGACGAGCCAGGCCGGTTTGCCGTCCGTCCCGGTGACGCGGTGTACGGGCCCGGCGGCGCGCAGTTCGGCGTAGGCGCGGTGGGGGTCGGCGGTCAGGGCCCGGGGGTCGGCGGAGAGCACGGTTCGCTGCATGTCCCAAGTGTCCCTTGTTCCACTGCGGTTGCCGGACATCCGGCCAGGCCCGTGGGGTGGGTGGTGGCCATGATGGGGGGCGGGGTGGCCGCGTGTGATCCCGCCGTTCGGCCGGACCTGGTGGCCGGTCGGCCGGGCGGGACACACGGGTGGCTGAAATTGGTCATGCACGGGTAAAGAAGCGCGCCGGGAGGTGTTGCGGCGGCTTCCCGGCGTTGAAGTATCCCCCTGACCACCTGTGCACGTCCGGCCGCGAAGCGCGGCCGGCCGAACGAACCCGGGGGATCACCAACGTGACCCAGCGCACCATCGCGCTCGCGACAGCGGGCGCCCTCGCCTCGTCCGCGTTGATCGCGGGCGTCATAGCCGTCCCGTCCGCCGTGGCCTCCCCCACGGCCACGGAGGACGGGACCTCGGCCACCGGCACGTCCACGGCCGCCGCCCAGCGCGACAACCGGCCTCACCGGGAGCGGGCGGAGGCACGTGGCGTGCGGATCGCCGCCGAGCGCGCCGCCGAACAGGGCGTCGACTGGAAGGACTGCCCCGGGGACTGGGGCCTGGCCAAGCCCGTGCAGTGCGGCTGGGTCACCGTGCCCATCGACTACGCGGCGCCGAACGGCAAGACGATCGAGCTCGCCGTCTCCCGCGCCACCGCGACGGGTGACGAGGAGGAGCACCAGGGCGCGCTGCTCTACAACCCCGGCGGGCCCGGCGGCTCCGGGCTGCGCTTTCCGCTGCGGCTGACCGGCGAGCGGCCGGTGTGGGCCGAGGTGGCGAAGGCGTACGACTTCGTGGGGTTCGACCCGCGCGGCGTCGGCCGCTCCGCGCCCGTCTCCTGCGTGGACCCGCAGGAGTTCGTCAAGGCTCCCAAGCCCGACCCGGTGCCGGACGACGAGGCCGACAAGCGCGCCCACCGCAAGCTCGCCCGGGAGTACGCAGAGAGCTGCGCGGAGAACGGCGGCGATCTCCTCCCCCACCTCACCACGCCCAACACCGCCCGCGATCTGGACGTCATCCGCGCCGCGCTGGGCGAGGAGAAGCTGAACTACTTCGGCATCTCCTACGGCACGTATCTCGGCGCCGTCTACGCCGAGCTGTTCCCGACGCACGTGCGGCGCATGGTGTTCGACAGCGTCGTCAACCCGTCCCGCAAGAAGATCTGGTACCGCGCCAACCTCGACCAGAACGTCGCGTTCGAGACGCGGTGGGACGACTGGAAGGCATGGGTGGCCGAGCACGACGCCACCTACGGCCTGGGCGCCACGCCCGGGCAGGTGCAGGCGCGTTGGGAGGAGCTGCGGGCGACCGCGAAGGCCGAGCCGCTGGGCGGTGTCGTCGGCCCGGCCGAGCTGCTGGACCACTTCATCGGCACGGCCTACGCCGACTTCCTGTGGGCCCCGGTGGCGAAGGCCTGGTCCGCCTACGAGAACGGCGACCCGCAGCCGCTGATCGACGCGGCGGCCCCGGACCCGTCCGATGTCGAGGGCAACCGGCGGGCGGAGAACGGCAACGCCGTGTACACCGCCGTCGAGTGCAACGACGCGCGCTGGCCGCGCAGCTGGAAGCGCTGGGACCGGGACCACACCCGGCTCAACGTGGACCACCCGTTCCTCACCTGGTCCAACGCCTGGATGAACCTGCCCTGTGCGACCTGGCCGCTGGAGCAGCGCCGTCCGGTCGACGTCCGGCCGGGCAGGCAGCTGCCGCCGACGCTGATCGTCCAGGCCGAGCGCGACGCCGCCACGCCGTACGCCGGCGCGCTGGAGCTCCACAAGCGGCTGAAGGGCTCGCGGCTCATCACCGAGCGGGACGCGGGCTCCCACGGTGTTGTCGACCTGACGAACCCGTGCGTCAACGACCGGGTGGACGCCTACCTCCTCACGGGTGAGGTCGGCTCGCGGGACGTGACCTGCGCCCCGCACGCCACCCCGAAGCCGTAACGAAGGCCCCACCGGGCGCCGAACACCGGGAGGCGATACCCCCGAGCGCATCCCGGACGGCCCACGGGACCCCGCACCGCAGCGCGCAGGCCGGTGCGGGGTCTCGCACGCCGGGCGGCGGCACGGCCCCGACGACGGAAAGCCGACGACGGGGGAGGCTAGCCGCGGCGGCGGGGGGCGAGGTCGGCGACGGGGCCGGGGCCGGGGCCCGGGGCGGGCCGCAGCGCGGGGGCCGTCGGGTGGTTGCGCCGCTGACCGGGTAGCGGGACGTCGTGCCGCGCGGGCTTCGGCGCTTCCGGCTGTTCCGCCACCGGGCCGGGCCGGGCGACCGCGATCTGCACGCCCTGGTCGGCCAGGGCCTGCAACTCGCCCGCGGCCCGCTCCTCGGTGGGCGGGGGCTCGTCCGTCACGAGGTGGGTGATGAGGTCCGTCGGCACCGTCTGGAACATGGTGTCCGTGCCGAGCTTGGTGTGGTCGGCGACGACGACGACCTCGGCGGCGGCCTGCACCAGCGCCTGGTCGATGCTGGAGGACAGCATGTTGGACGTGGACAGGCCGCGCTCGGCCGTCAGGCCGCTCCCGGAGAGGAAGGCACGGGAGACCCGCAGGCCCTGGAGCGACTGCTCGGCCCCGCTGCCCACGAGCGCGTAGTTGGAGCCGCGCAGTGTGCCGCCCGTCATCACCACCTCGACGCGGTTGGCGTGCGCCAACGCCTGGGCGACCAGCAGGGAGTTGGTGACGACGGTCAGCCCCGGCACCCGGGCGAGCCGGCGGGCCAGCTCCTGGGTCGTGGTGCCGGCGCCGACGACGATGGCCTCGCCCTCCTGCACGAGGGAGGCGGCGACGTCGGCGATGGCCGTCTTCTCCGCCGTCGCCAGATGGGACTTGTGCGGGAACCCGGACTCCCGGGTGTACCCGCCGGGCAGCACCGCGCCGCCGTGGCGGCGGTCCAGCAGCCCCTCGGACTCCAGGGCACGCACGTCGCGCCGCACGGTGACTTCGGAGGTCTGGACGACGCGGGCCAACTCTCGCAGCGATACCGCTCCGTTGGCTCGTACCATTTCGAGGATCAGTTGTCGACGTTCTGCAGCGAACACGGAACTGACAGTAACGTGAACGACCGCCAACTTTCAGCTATATGCCGCAATCAACCGAAGTTGGTCATGTCGCACGCCCCGTTCTGGTATAGACGCGCCCCGGGCGTGCGCCCCGCACGCGGTGCGCGCCCCGCACGCGGTGCGCGCCCCGGCAGGAGGCGTACGACGTCAGTCCTGGGAGGCCTTGCGCGTGTGCAGCTGGCGCGCGACCTCGGCGATCGAGCCCGACAGGGACGGGTACACGGTGAAGGTGTTCGCGATCTGCTCCACGGTCAGGTTGTTGTCCACCGCCAGCGAGATCGGGTGGATCAGCTCGCTCGCCCGCGGCGACACGACGACGCCGCCGACGACGATCCCGGTACCCGGACGGCAGAACAGCTTCACGAAACCGTCCCGCACGCCCTGCATCTTCGCGCGCGGGTTGCGCAGCAGCGGCAGCTTGACCGCCCAGGCGTCGATCCGGCCCTCGTCGATGTCGGCCTGCGAGTAGCCGACGGTGGCGATCTCCGGGTCGGTGAAGATGTTGGCCGAGACCGTCTTGAGGTCCAGCGGCGTCACCGTCTCGCCCAGGAAGTGGTACATCGCGATCCGGCCCTGCATCGCCGCGACGGAGGCCAGGGCGAACACGCCCGTGCAGTCGCCGGCCGCGTAGACACCGGGAGCCGACGTCCGCGAGACCTTGTCCGTCCAGATGTGACCGGAGTCCTTCAGCCGCACCCCGGCCTCCTCCAGACCGATGCCGGAGGTGTTGGGGATGGCGCCGACGGCCATGAGGCAGTGCGTGCCGGAGATCACCCGTCCGTCGGACAGCGTCACCTCCACCCGGTCACCCACCCGCTTGGCGGAGGCCGCGCGCGAGCGGCTCATCACGTTCATGCCGCGGCGCCGGAACACGTCCTCCAGGACGGCCGCCGCGTCCGGGTCCTCGCCCGGCAGCACCCGGTCCCGGGAGGAGACGAGGGTGACCCGCGAGCCCAGCGCCTGGTAGGCGCCGGCGAACTCGGCGCCCGTGACGCCGGAGCCGACCACGATCAGCTCCTCCGGCAGCTCCTCGAGGTCGTAGACCTGGGTCCAGTTCAGGATGCGCTCGCCGTCCGGCTGCGCGTCGGGGATCTCCCGGGGGTGACCGCCGGTGGAGATCAGCACGGCGTCCGCCGTCAGCGTCTCCTCGCTGCCGTCCGCCGCCTGGACGACGACCTGCCGGGACCCGTCGGGCGCCTGGTGGGGCTCCAGCCGTCCGCGCCCGCGCATGACCCGCGCGCCCGCTCGGGTGACCGAGGCGGTGATGTCGTGCGACTGGGCCAGCGCGAGCCGCTTCACCCTGCGGTTGACCTTGCCCAGGTCCACGCCGATGCCGTTCTCCGCCGCGTGCCCGCCGAGCGTGATGCCCAGCTCCTGGTAGGAGGCGTCGAAATTGGTCTTGACCTCCGCGGTGGCGATCAGCGTCTTGGACGGGACGCAGTCGGTCAGCACCGACGCCCCGCCCAGGCCGTCGCAGTCGACGACGGTCACCTCCGCTCCGAACTGCGCGGCCACCAGCCCCGCCTCGTATCCGCCGGGTCCGCCACCGATAATCACGATCCGAGTCACGTGCTCCAGTGTCTCGCACCGGGCCCGCGCACACCGCCCGGCCCCCTCGCCCACGCGACACCCGATCCGCCGGACGCCGCTCCCGTACCCTCGTACCCATGTCGCTCTACGCCGCGTACGCCGGAAACCTCGACGCCCGGCTGATGTCCCGCCGCGCGCCGCACTCACCGCTGCGCGGCACCGGCTGGATCACGGGCTGGCGGCTGACCTTCGGCGGCGAGCACATGGGCTGGGAGGGGGCCCTGGCCACGCTGGTGGAGGCGCCCCGCTCGGAGGTCTTCGTCGCGCTGTACGACATCGCTCCGATGGACGAGGACGCGATGGACCGCTGGGAGGGCGTCGGCCTCGACATCTACCGGCGCATGCGGGTGCGGGTGCACACGCTGGACGGCGACGAGGCGGCGTGGACGTACGTGCTCAACGGCTTCGAGGGCGGCCTGCCCTCGCCGCGCTACCTCGGCGAGATCGCCGACGCCGCCGAGTCCGCCGGGGCTCCGCACGACTACGTGACGGCCCTGCGCAAGCGCCCCTGCTGAGACGTTCCCGCGCCGGGGACGGCGGACCGCCCTCCACACCGGGGACGCCACACCGGGGACGCCACGCCGGGGACGCCACGCCGCGTCACGGCGAGGAGCCCCGCGTAGCCGAACCGCGCCCGGGCACGGACTTCCGGCGAACCGGGCGGCACCCCCGAAGGGGCACCGCCCGGCAGTCGCGGTCGCCGACCTCCCCGCCGGCGACCCGCGGGGCCGCGCCCTGCCCGATGAACCGGGCGCGTGCCGTGCGGGGGCCTGCGGAGTGGCGTCGCGACCTCGGCGGCTCCCCCGACGCCGCCGCCCCCGACGCGAACGCCTCTCCCCCGCAGGGCCGCTCGCGGTTCCATAGTGGCAGGGCGGGTGCATACGCAGCGCACTCGCGCCCGTACAGAGGTGGCATACGGCTGATATGCTGCCCGGCACGCCATGGAGGGGAGGGGCTCGAGGCGGTGGACATCCGGTTCCGGCTCCTGGGTCCCGTGCAGGTCCGCATCGACGGACGGGGCATACCGCTCGGCGGCCCCCGCCAGCGCACCGTCCTCGCCGCTCTGCTGCTCAACGCCGGTCAGGCGGTTCCCGTGGCCCGGCTGCTGGAGCTCTGCTGGAGCGATCCGCCCAAGTCGGCCCAGGCCAATCTGCGCACCTACCTCGCCCGGCTGCGTCAGATCCTCCAGGTTCCCGGCGAGGCCGAACCCCGACTGCTGACGACCGAACACGGTTACGCGCTGCGGGTCGGGCCGGGCGAGCTGGACCTCGCCGACTTCGTGGAGCAGCTCACCCAGGGTTCGGCCGCCACCGACCCGGCGACGGCCTGCGGGCACCTGAGCACCGCGCTGCGCCTGTGGCGGGGTGACCCGCTGGACGGCGTCGCCCCGACCGTCGCGCTGGAGGCCGAGATCGCCCAGCTGGTCGAGCAGCGGGACCGGGCGCACCAGCGCTGGCTGCGCTGCCGCCTGGAGCAGGGGCGGCATGCCGAGGTCCTCCCGGAGCTGCGGGCGCTGGCCCTGGAGCATCCGCTGCGCGAGGACGTGGTGGTACTGCTGATGCGCGCGCTCTACCGGTGTGGACGGCGCAGCGACGCCCTGGAGGTGTTCCGGGCCACCCGGCGGCGGCTCGTCGACGAGCTCGGGGTGGAGCCCGACGCCGAACTCCAGAGGCTGTACCGCGAGGTGCTGGCCGCGACGGCCGAGCCCCAGGCCCCGGCGGCCCCGGTCGCGGTGGCACCGTCCGTCTCGACCGCCACCGCCACCGCCACCGCCGCCGAGGTCCCCTCCGTCCCCGGGCCGGCGGCCTTCGCCGCGGACCAGGTCGCCTCCCGTGCCGCGGGGGCGCCCGCCGGGGCGGGGTCGTCCACCTATGCCATCGGACGGCCCGAGGACCCCGAGCCCGTCGGCGCCCGCCGTCAACTGCCGCCGGACATCTACGACTTCACCGGGCGCCAGGACGAACTGGAGCGGCTTCACCAGATCCTGAAGCAGCCCTCGGAGCACGCGCCCGTGGTGTGCGTGCTGCACGGCATGGGCGGCGTCGGCAAGACGCGGCTGGCCATCCACGCCGCACACCGCCGCGTGCGCTGCGGGCACTACGCCGACGGCCAGCTCTACGCCGATCTGCGGGGCGTGAACGCGCATCAGCCCCCCGCCACGCCGGCCGAGGTGCTGGAGTGGTTCCTGCACCAGATGGGCATTCCCGAGGAGCGGATTCCCCTCTCCCTGCCGGCTCGTTCCGCGCTGTTCCGCGACCGGCTCGCGGGGCAGCGGGCGCTGCTCGTCCTGGACAACGCGGCGAGCGAGGACCAGCTGCTGCCGCTGCTGCCGTCCGGGCCCGGCTGCACGGTGCTGGTCACCAGCCGCCGCAACCTCTCCCTGGAGGGCGCCGTCTCGCTGCCGGTCGACGTGTTCACCGAGGCGGACGCGCTGGAGTTCCTCGCCGCGAACATCGGGCGGGAGCGGGCGGCGGCCGAACCGGAGGGCGCCCGGGAGCTGCTGCGGATCTGCGGCGGGCTGCCGATCGCCGTCGCGCTGGCCGCACACCGCATCCGTGCCCGTCCCGCCTGGCGGATCACGGATCTGCTGCACCGGCTGCGGCACCCGTCCCGGACGCTGGACGAGCTGGCCGCCGGCACGCGCTCCGTGCGCGCCGTCATCCGGCTGTCCTACCAGGCGCTCAGCGTCGAGCAGCAGCGGATGTTCCAGGTGTTGGGCACCCAGTCCGGCGCCGACGCGACGGCCGCCGCTGCCGCCGCGGCGTCCGGGCTGCCCACGGAGACGGCCGAGGAACTGCTGGAGTCACTGCTCGACGAGCACGTGCTGTTCCAGACCACGCCCGGCCGGTACCGGATGCACCCGCTGATCCACGCCTACGCCCGGCGACTGGCCGACGCGTGACCGCTCGGCACCCCGGCGGGGTGCCCGCCGGGGTCCGTCAGCGCCGCTCGCGGGCGGCACGCCACTCGTCGGCGAGCACCGACCACACCTCCATGTCGTGCCGCCTGCCCCGGTAGAGGTAGCTCTCCCGCAGGACGCCGTCCCGCGTCATGCCGAGCCGCCGGGCCACCGCGATGCTGGGCGCGTTGGCGGTCGAGGCATGCCATTCCACGCGGTGCAGCCCGCGCCGCTCGAAGCCCCAGTCGAAGAGCACCCGGCAGGCCCGGGTCACCAGGCCCCGCCCCGCGACGGACGGCTCCAGCCAGCAGCCGGCCTCCGCGACCCCCTGCTTGTGGTCCATCGACAGGAACATGACGCCGCCGACGAGTTGGCCGTCCACGTGGATGCCGCAGATGCGCGCGGTGTCGGCGGCCACCCGCTCGGCGTACCTCTGGAGGAACGCGCGGGTCTTCTCCAGGTCGGAGACGACGTCCGCCATGCCGACGTACTGCCCGATGAACTCGCGGCCCCGTTCGATGTGGGCGAAGAACTCCTCCGCCTGCCACGGCTCGATCGGGCGGAGCTCCGCTCCGTCGTCCCCCAGGGAAGTCGCGTACATGGCCCCCTCCAGCGTCATGGCCGGGCTGCTGCGTTGCGAAGTGATCATCTCACGAGTCACAGGCGTGGGGGCAGGCCGATTCCCGCCCGGGCCGCCGGGAGTCCGGGACTCCCGGCGCGGACGGGACTCCCGGCGCGGACGGGGATCCCGGCGCGGACGTACGGGCGGCGGTCAGAGACCGGCGGCGCGGGCGACGTCCGTGCGCAGGGCGCCGAGCAGGGCGTCGGCCTCGGCACGGGCGGCCGGGAGCGCCGCCGCGTCCGCGACCGGCACGATGACCTCCAGGTAGCACTTGATCTTCGGCTCGGTGCCGCTGGGACGCACGATGACGCGGGCCCGCGCGGCGCCCGACAGGTGGTAACGCAGGCCGTCCGTGGGCGGCAGCCCGGCAGCCCCGGCGGACAGGTCCTCCGCGCTCGTCACCGTCATCCCGGCCAGCTCCGTCGGGGGCTCGGCGCGCAGCCGGGCCATGGCGTCGGCGATGAGGGACACGTCCTTGACCCGCACCGAGAGCTGCCCGGTGGCGTGCAGCCCGTGGGTGACGGCCAGTTCGTCCAGGAGGTCCGACAGCGTGCGGCCCTCGGCGCGCAGCCCGGCGGCCAGTTCGGCGACGGCGAGGGCGGCCGTGACGCCGTCCTTGTCCCGCACCCCGGCCGGGTCCACGCAGTAACCGAGGGCCTCCTCGTACCCGTAGGCGAGATCGGGCACGCGGGCGATCCACTTGAAGCCGGTGAGCGTCTCGGCGTGCGGCAGGCCGGCCGCCTCCGCGATCCGCCCCAGCAGGGTGGAGGAGACGATCGACTCCGCCAGCGTCCCGGTGACGCCCCTGCGGACCAGGTGGACGGCGAGCAGCGCCCCGACCTCGTCGCCGTGCAGCATGCGCCAGCCCGCCTCAACCGAGGCGTCGGGCACGGCGACGGCACACCGGTCGGCGTCCGGGTCGTTGGCGACGACCAGGTCGGGCGCGGCGCGGCGGGCCGTGGCGAAGGCCAGGTCCATCGCGCCGGGTTCCTCCGGGTTGGGGAAGGCGACGGTGGGGAACTCGGGGTCCGGGTCGGCCTGTTCCACGACGGGCACGAGGGCCGGGAACCCGGCGCGCTCGAACGCGGCGGCCACCGTCTCGCCGCCGACGCCGTGCAGGGCCGTGTGCACGATCCGCACGTCCCGGGCGCCGTGCGGGTCCAGGACGGTCAGCGCCCGGTCCAGGTAGGCGTCGACGATCTCCTCGCCCAGTACCTCCCAGCCGCTCTCGGCGCGCGGGACGTCGGCGAGAGCGCCGACGGCCGCGATCTCCGCCGCGATCCCGCTGTCGGCCGGCGGCACGATCTGGGAGCCGTCGCCGAGGTAGACCTTGTAGCCGTTGTCCTGCGGCGGGTTGTGGCTCGCCGTCACCGTGACCCCGGCGACGGCGCCGAGGTGGCGGATGGCGAAGGCCAGGACGGGGGTGGGCAGCGGCCGGGGCAGCAGCGCGGCCCGCAGCCCGGCACCGACCATGACGGCGGCGGTGTCGCGGGCGAACGCCTCGCTCTTGTGCCGGGCGTCGTACCCGACGACGACGAGCCCCTCGCCCTGGCCCTGCTTCTTGAGGTAGGCGGCCAGCCCGGCCGCGGCCCGGATCACCACGGCCCGGTTCATCCGCGTCGGGCCCGCGCCCAGCGGACCCCGCAGGCCGGCCGTGCCGAACTGCAGGGTGCCGGCGAACCGCGCGGCCAGCTCGGCCTCGTCACCGGTCTCCAGGAGGGCGGCCAGCTCGGCGCGGGTGTCCGGGTCCGGGTCCTCGGCCAGCCAGGTGCGGGCCTCTGCGATCAGCTCGTGCGATGCGGTCACGGGGTCCTCTACGTCTCGGGTCGGGGCCGGGTCCGCTGCGCCGCGGCCTCGGGCTGCGAACTCGGGCTGCTGCCTCGGATCCTGCCTCAGATGCGGCCGAGCACCTGGGCCAGGAGGGCGCCCATCCGGGTGGCCGAGTCGCGGCCCGCCTGGAGGACCTCCTCGTGGTTGAGGGGCTCGCCCGTCATCCCGGCGGCGAGGTTGGTCACCAGCGAGATGCCGAGGACCTCCGCGCCGGCCTCCCGGGCGGCGATGGCCTCCAGCGTGGTGGACATGCCCACAAGGTCCCCGCCGATCGTGCGGACCATGCCGATCTCGGCCGGCGTCTCGTAGTGCGGGCCGGGGAGCTGCACGTAGACACCCTCCTCCAGCGACGGGTCCACCTCCTTGCACAGCGCCCGCAGCCGCGGGGAGTACAGATCGGTGAGGTCGACGAAGTTGGCGCCGACGATGGGCGAGGCGGCCGTCATGTTGATGTGGTCGCTGATCAGGACGGGCTGGCCGGGACGCATGCCGGGACGCAGACCGCCGCAGCCGTTGGTGAGGACGACGGTCTTGCAGCCGGCGGCCACGGCCGTGCGCACACCGTGTGCGACGGCGGCCACACCCTTGCCCTCGTAGTAGTGCGTACGCCCGAGGAAGACGAGGGCGCGCTTGTCGCCCAGGGCGTACGAGCGGACCGTGCCCGCGTGCCCCTCGACGGCGGGAGGCGGGAATCCGGGCAGGTCGGTGACGGGGAACTCGGACTGCGGCGTGCCCAGCGCTTCGGCGGCCGGGACCCAGCCGGAGCCCATGACCAGGGCGACGTCGTGGCTCTCGGCGCCGGTCAGTTCCCGCAGCCGGGCCGCGGCGGCACCGGCGGCGAGGTGGGGGTCGGCGGGGGTCTCAGAAACGTTCACGCGACGAGGGTAGCCGGTTTCCGGCTACGCGCGTAGACGCCCCAGTCGAGTCCGGGTGATCCCACAATCCGTCCGGGCCGCCGTTCGTCGCATCCGTGGCCGGGGTAGAGGGGCGGGGGAACAGGCGACGCCCGGGTGACGTGAAACACGTCCGGGTGACGCGATGACTTCCCGACCGCCCGGGCGTCAGTACCGGCGAGAACCCGAAACGGCCGGGGAAACGAACAGAGGAGCGACCGTGCGCATCGTGATCGTGGAGTTCATCAGCCTGGACGGCGTCGTGCAGGCGCCCGGCGGCCCGGAGGAGGACACGGACGGCGGTTTCGCCCACGGCGGGTGGACCGGAGCCTACTTCGACCCGGAGGTCGTGGGCGGCACCTTCGACGAGGCGCTGAGCAAGGCCGACGCGCTGCTGTTCGGGCGCCGCACCTGGCAGACGATGGCCGCCGCCTGGCCCGGCCGGGCCGGGGACCCCTTCGCCGACCGGATGAACTCCATCACCAAGTACGTCGTGTCGCGGACCCTGGGCGAGTCGGACCTGGCCTGGGAGAACACCACACTCCTGCCGGGCGACGAGGCCCTGGAGCGCGTGCGGGCGCTGCGCGAGAAGGAGGACGGCGACCTCGTGGTGATGGGGAGCTCCGCGCTCGCCCGCACCCTGCTGAGCGAGGGCCTGGCCGACGAGCTGCGGCTCATGATCATGCCGGTACTCCTCGGCGGTGGGAAGTCGGTCTTCCCGGAGGACGGCGGGAAGCGCCCCCTGAAGCTGGTGTCCCAGGCCGTCAGCCCCAACGGCGTACAGGTCTGCACGTTCCAGCCGGCCGCGCCGACCGCGTGAGCCCCGGCCCGGCCGGGGCTCGTCCGCAGCGGCCGGGGGCCGCCGTCAGCCGGTGACGACGAGGACGGCCGCGGCGAGCGCACCCACCACCGCGGGGACGAGGATCTCGTAGGCCCAGCGGACGGTCGGCTCGCCCTTCTTGCCCTCGTTGAGCTCGGCCAGCTCCCGGAGCGTGGCCACCGCCTCGTCGCCGGTGGCCTTGCTGGGGCTGCTGTCGTCGTCGCTCACGGTGCCGCCGCCCAGGCCGAACAGGCCACCGGCGACGTAGCCGCGCCCGGACTTCCCCGCCGCCCGGCGCTCGTTGCGGCGCTGGGCGACGCGGCGGGCGCGCAGCGAGACGGGGATCGCCCAGAGCTGGAACTTGCGGCTGTCCTCGACCACGAGCTCGTTGGAGAACACGGAGCGGATCGAGACGACGGCACCCCAGGGCACGGTGATCGTGCGGAACGGGTTGCGGATGCGTACCGCGTCCGCCCCGGCGAAGACCGCCGGGCGCAGGGTGAACGCGACGACGAGCGGGACCAGGAAGAGCAGGAAGGCCGCGGCGGTGAGCGGCGCGCGGCCCTCACCGCGCAGCATCGCGTCGCCACCGACCCACAGGACGACGCCGAGGAGCAGCGTCCCGCCCACGAGTGCGGCGGGCGATCGGTAGCTGCGGTCGGCATAGGGCTGCTGCTCGCTGGTCATGGGACCGATTGTGCCCGACTGTCCGCATGGCGGACGTCTCGGTCCGGCATCTTTCCGCGCTTCCGTCTCCTCCGCCACGCCCGCCCCACCGGCACCGACCGGAGGCCCGGGGCCGGTGAGCCGGACCGACCCCGCGCCGCGCCTGCTCGGACGCCCGGCCGAGAGCCTGACCGAGAGCCCGGCGGAGACCCCGGCGAGGCGCCGCGCGGGCTCGGCGTCGCCCGGGAAACCGGGCCTTCGCGGCATCGGCGGGAAGGACTGGGGGCCTCCCGATCCGACCGGGCACTGGAAGGACGCAACGCGCGTAGATATGCTGCTCTGGTGACCATGCCGCTGAGCCCACCCCAGAACGCACTGGCCGATGTCACCGCGTCCGACGCCGCGCTGCGCCGCTTCCTGCACGGCCTGCCCGGCGTGGACGGAGTCGGCCTGGAAGCCCGTGCCGCCGCCCTCGGCACCCGTTCCATCAAGACGACGGCCAAGGCGTACGCGATCGACCTGGCCATCTCGATGATCGACCTCACGACGCTGGAGGGCGCCGACACTCCGGGCAAGGTCCGGTCGCTGTCGGCGAAGGGCAGAGCGCCCGACCCGACGGACCGTGAGACCCCGCGGGTCGCCGCGATCTGCGTCTATCCCGACATGGCGGGCGTCGCCAAGGCGGCCCTGGAGGGTTCGGGCGTCAAGGTGGCGTCCGTCGCCACCGCCTTCCCGGCCGGGCGGGCCGCCCTGCCGGTGAAGCTCGCCGACACCCGGGACGCCGTCGCCGCCGGGGCCGACGAGATCGACATGGTGATCGACCGCGGCGCCTTCCTCTCCGGCCGGTACCTTCAGGTCCTCGAGGAGATCCGGGCGGTGAAGGAGGCCTGCGGCGCGGCACGGCTGAAGGTCATCTTCGAGACCGGTGAGCTGTCCACGTACGACAACATCCGGCGGGTGTCCTGGCTGGCGATGCTGGCGGGCGCGGACTTCGTCAAGACGTCGACGGGCAAGGTGGCCGTGAACGCCACCCCGGCGAACACGCTGCTGCTCATGGAGGCCGTGCGCGACTTCCGCGCGACGACGGGCGTGCAGGTCGGCGTCAAGCCCGCCGGCGGCATCCGCACGACCAAGGACGCCATCAAGTACCTGGTCATGGTCAACGAGACGCTCGGCGACGACTGGCTGTCGAACCACTGGTTCCGTTTCGGCGCCTCCAGCCTCCTCAACGACCTGCTGATGCAGCGGCAGAAGCTGCGCACCGGGCGTTACTCCGGCCCCGACTACGTAACGGTGGACTGATCATGGGTTTTGACTACGCACCCGCGCCGGAGTCGCGGGCGATCGTCGACATCGCCCCGTCCTACGGCCTGTTCGTCGACGGCGAGTTCCGCGAGGCCGCGGGCGGGAAGGTCTTCAAGACGATCTCGCCGTCGAGCGAGGAAGTGCTCTCGGAGGTCGCGCAGGCCGAGGAGGAGGACGTGGACGCGGCGGTGGCCGCGGCCCGCCGGGCCTTCGCCTCCTGGTCCGCCCTGCCGGGCGCCGAGCGCGGCAAGTACCTGTTCCGCATCGCGCGCATCCTCCAGGAGCGCTCCCGCGAACTGGCCGTGCTGGAGACGCTGGACAACGGCAAGCCGATCCGGGAGACCCGCGACGCCGACCTCCCGCTGGTGGCCGCCCACTTCTTCTACTACGCGGGCTGGGCGGACAAGCTCGCCCACGCCGGGTTCGGGCCCGACCCGAAGCCGCTGGGCGTGGCCGGGCAGGTCATCCCGTGGAACTTCCCGCTGCTCATGCTGGCCTGGAAGATCGCCCCGGCGCTGGCCACCGGCAACACCGTGGTGCTGAAGCCCGCGGAGACGACGCCGCTGTCGGCCCTGTTCTTCGCCGACGTCTGCCGCCAGGCCGGGCTGCCCAAGGGCGTCGTCAACATCGTGACGGGTGACGGCCGCACCGGCGCCGCGCTCGTCGCCCACCCCGACGTGAACAAGGTCGCCTTCACCGGTTCCACGGCCGTGGGCAAGGAGATCGCCCGCACGGTGGCGGGGACGAGGAAGAAACTGACCCTGGAGCTGGGCGGCAAGGGCGCCAACATCGTCTTCGACGACGCCCCGATCGACCAGGCCGTCGAGGGCATCGTGAACGGCATCTTCTTCAACCAGGGCCAGGTGTGCTGCGCGGGCTCCCGCCTGCTGGTGCAGGAGTCGGTGCAGGAGGAACTGCTCGCGTCGCTGAAGCGGCGCCTGAGCACACTCCGCCTCGGCGACCCGCTGGACAAGAACACCGACATCGGCGCGATCAACTCGGCCGAGCAGCTCGCCCGGATCACGGCGCTCGCCGAGACGGGTGAGGCCGAGGGTGCCGAGCGCTGGTCCCCCGCCTGCGAGCTGCCCTCGTCCGGATACTGGTTCGCGCCGACCCTGTTCACCGGCGTATCCCAGGCGCACACCGTCGCCCGGGACGAGATCTTCGGCCCGGTGCTGTCCGTCCTCACCTTCCGGACGCCGGACGAGGCCGTCGCGAAGGCCAACAACACGCCGTACGGACTGTCCGCCGGCGTGTGGACGGAGAAGGGGTCGCGCATCCTCGCCATGACCGCGAAGCTGCGGGCCGGTGTGGTGTGGGCCAACACGTTCAACAAGTTCGATCCGACCTCTCCGTTCGGCGGATACCAGGAGTCGGGCTTCGGTCGCGAGGGCGGCCGTCACGGTCTGGAGGCGTACCTCGATGTCTGAGCGACCTGAGCGGCTCACTGTCCTCAAGACGTACAAGCTCTTCGTCGGGGGCAAGTTCCCCCGCTCCGAGAGCGGACGGGTGTACGAGGTGACCGACTCCAAGGACCGCTGGCTGGCCAACGCCCCCCTGGCCTCCCGCAAGGACGCCCGGGACGCGGTCGTCGCCGCCCGCAAGGCGTTCGGCGGCTGGTCCGGCGCCACGGCCTACAACCGCGGCCAGGTGCTGTACCGGGTGGCCGAGATGCTGGAGGGCCGCCGCGAGCAGTTCACCGCCGAGGTGGCCGCGGGCTCCGGCCAGTCCAGGGCGAAGGCCGCGGCCGAGGTGGACGCGGCCATCGACCGCTGGGTCTGGTACGCGGGCTGGTCCGACAAGATCGCCCAGGTGGCGGGCGGAGCGAACCCGGTGGCGGGTCCGTTCTTCAACCTCTCCACCCCGGAGCCGACCGGCGTGGTGGCCGTCCTGGCCCCGCAGGACAGCACCTTCCTCGGCCTGGTGTCGGTGGTCGCCCCGGCGATCGTCACCGGTAACGCGGTGGTCGTCGTCGCGGCCGAGCGGGCGCCGCTGCCCGCCCTGTCCCTCGCCGAGGTGCTGGCCACCTCCGACGTGCCCGGCGGCGTCGTCAACGTCCTGTCCGGCCGCACCGCCGAGCTGGGCGCCCCGCTGGCGGCCCACCAGGACGTCAACGCGATCGACCTGGCCGGGGCCGACGAGGTGCTGGCCAAGGAGCTGGAGATCGCGGCGGCCGACAACCTCAAGCGCGTCCTGCGCCCGCGCGCCGAGCGCTGGTCCGCCGACCCCGGCACCGAGCGGCTGCTGGCCTTCCTGGAGACCAAGACCGTCTGGCACCCCACCGGCTCCCTCGGCGCCTCCGGCTCCTCCTACTGACCCGGCCCGCCGGGGGCGGGGAGACCACCGCACCCGGCCCGGGGAGCGAGCCCTGCGAGGTTCCGGGTGGCGTCCGGTCCTTGTGCCGTCCGCGCGGACCGACAGGACGGCGGGCCAGGCGGCCGGGAGGGGCGGCGAGCGGCGGACGACGCTTCCGCTCCTCCCGGCGTCGGCCCCGGAAGGTGTGACGCGCGGCGTGGACGTGGGCCTGGGATGTCCGCGTCCAGGCCGGTCCGTTTACGCGTCCCGGCCCGGCGGACCGCGCACCCGTCCGGGTGCCGGGCACGCGGACGGGCAGGGCCGTGGGCTACGAGAACCGCTCGAACGCGACGTCAAAGGGCAGGTAGCTCTGCTCCCCGAGTTCCTCCCAGTAGACGAGCAGCGTGGACCCCACCAGGCGGTAGGTGAGAGTGAGAGGCTCACTCTCACCGCTGCCGTCGTGGGCGGTACAGGTCAGTTCGAGGGTGCCGGGGCTGAAATCGGCCGCGGTATCGCCTTCGAAGGTTCCCTCACACGTGCGGTCCAGGTGCTTGGAGGTCAACTCGGCGGCCCCGGACTCACTCAACTCCAGGGCGCTGTCGTCCGGGGAGAAGATGTCCGAGATGACCCAGTAGCCGACGAGGTCGTCGCGCGTGACGACCACGGGCTCGGGCGTCTCCTCCTCCGGGCCGCCGTAGCCGCCGGTGACGGCCTGCTGGCTCTCCTTCCCGGTCGGTGCGGATGCCTCCGGCGAGGCAGCTGCCTTCCCGCCAGGTTCCCCTGCGGCGTCCGAGCAGGCCGCGGAGCCGGACAGGATCAGAGCGGCCATGACGGCCAGCGAGACCTCGCGCCGTCGACTCTTCATCAACACCCCTCATCCGAACCGTCGTTGGGCTGGCAGGGCAGCTGCCATGCTATCGAAGCCCGGGGTGCCCGCGCAGCCGTCCGGCGTTTTCTCGCGGTCCTGCCGGAGCGGTCCCGGCTCGGTTACAGTGCCGTGAGAGAGCGGGGGTACCGCTGCACACGGTGGACGTCCGCCGGCCATGCGCGGGAGGCGGTGGGCGAGGTGACACCACGGCAGTTCGGCCCCTACCGTGTCCTCGAGCCGCTGCCCGACGCCGCTACGGAGCACGCCTGGCGCGCCGTGGCCGCAGACGGCGCCTCCGTGGTGGTGTGGGAGACGGCGGCGTCACCTGACGCGTCGTCGGTCACCGGCCCGTTCGTCGATGTCGTCGTCAACTCCTCCGCCCCCGGTGAGTCACCCGGCTGGGTGGCGACCGCCGACGTTCCCGCCCTGTCGCTCGGAACGGTGGTGAAGCGCTACGGGCCCCTGCCCTCGCTCTCCGTCCTCGCGCTGGGATACGCGCTCGCCCGGGCGCTGTCCGCCGTCCACGCAGCGGGGCTGCTCCTCGGCGCATTGACGCCCGCCGACGTGGTGCTCACCCGTGACGGGCCACTGCTGCGCGGCTACTGGTCCGGCCCCCGGCGGCGGCCTGAGCGGGCGTGGCCCGGTTTCTCGGCTCCCGAGCGGCTCCGGGCACCCGACGCCCGCGACCCGAAGGCCGACGTCTTCTCCCTCGGGGCGGTGCTGCGGTACGCGGCGACCGGCGAGGGGCCGTTCGGCTCGGGACCGGCCCAGGCGGTGGAGTATCGCGCCCGGCTGCTCCCACCGGATACCGTCCGGCTGCCCGCGCAGCTCCATCCGCTGAGGGCGATGCTCTCGGCCGAGCCCGGTCACCGGCCCGGAATCGCCCCGCTGACCGACGCCCTCGCCGCCTCGCCCCTCGCCGCTGAGGTCGCGGGCACCGGCTGGCTCCCGGGTCCGATCGCCCGCGCCGTTCAGGCCGGGGGCCGCCCCGCCGAGCCAGAACCGGAGCCGCAGCCCGGACCGGACCTCGAACCGGGACCCGAACCGGAGCCGCAACCCGAACCGCAACCCGAAACGGAGCCCGAAACGGAGCCGGAGCGGAGGCGGACGGCCGGGCCTGCCGGGACGGGGCGGCCGAGCCGTCGCCTTTTGCTGGGCGGAGCGGTCGCCACCGGGACGCTGGCGGCCGGGTGGGCCGTCTTCAGGGCGGTGGGGGGCCCGCGGGGCGCATCGGGGGACGTCCGTTGGCGGGCGCGCCCCGGGCACGCGCTGTCCACCCGCCCGGCATCGGGCGGCGGCCTGGTCGTCTCGGCCTGCCAGGACGGGCACCTGCATGCTCACGCCGCCGGGAACGGGGCCGAACAGTGGGCCTCGAAGGCCATTTCCGGCCCGAGTGCCCCGGCCCTGGCCGCGAAGCGGTGGGTGGTCACCACCAGCCAGGGCCAGCTCCACATCCTGGACGGCAGGGACGGGAGTCGCACGCGGTCGCGCGAGCTGGATCTGCACGACATCTCGCCGGCCGCCGCCGGACGCGAGCTCGCCTTCGCGCACAGCGAGGACGGTGCACTGCACGCGGTGGAACTCGCCACAGGGCACACCCGTTGGACAGCCCCGGGCCGGATGCCCCTGATCAGCGGGATTCCGCCGGTCGAGCCGGTCGTGGCCGGGGGCTCGGTGTACTCCGTGGCGGCCGACGGCGTCGTGCTGGCGCTGGACTCGGACACCGGAGCGGAGCTGTGGCGGTTCACGGCACACACCGCAGCGGCCTCTCCTCCGACGCTCACCGACCACGCGGTGTACGTCACCGTGGACGACGGGACGCTGTACGCCCTGGACCGGGAGACGGGAAGCACGCGCTGGTCCGTGCCCACGACGCGGGGGGCGGGCAGCGCCCCGGCCGCGACCGAGGAGAGCGTGTTCGCCGGTGGCGCCGGGGGGACCCTGCACGCGCTGCGGGCCGCGGACGGTTCCGAACTGTGGTCCGCGTCCGTCAACGCGGCAGAGGGCGTCGCTCCACTGGTCCTCGGCGACACCCTGTACGCCGGCGACTGGCACGGCGGTATCCGGGCCCTGGACACCGGCTCGGGGCAGGAGCGCTGGGCGTTCCGGCCCGACGACTGGCTGACGGCGCCGAGCACCGACGGGCGGACCCTCTACGCGGGCGGACGATCGGGGACGTTGTACGCGCTGTGGGCGTGAGCGTCCGCCACGCGGCTGGCGCGGCCCGGCGCCGTACTCCTCCCGGGTTTCCCGTGCCTCGCGCTTGCCCGCCGGTCCCCACGGCCGCTCTACGACGCCGTGCACACAGGGCGGTACTCCACATCCTCACCGACCGGCGTCTCGTCCCACTCGACACGTGACAGCGGCCGGCCGGCGCGCTCGCACAGGCGCTTCACGGGCTGGTCCGACGGCAGGACGTCCCAGCGCAGGGGCGGTAGCTCGCCCTCGACGACGGCGTGGAGTGCGCCGCCCCCCGGAGAGAACTCCACGGTTCGGACGCCGTCCCCCCAGGCGTGGAGTTCGGTGATCTTGGAACCCGTCGTCGCCCGGTGGAGCGTGACCGCGTTCCTCGACGCGACCGCCAGCGTGTCGCCCGAGTGGTTGAAGCGCAGGGCGGCGACGTCCTGTCCGGCGGCACCCCGCAGGGTGACGGACGGCCGCGGCTCCTCGCCCAGGGACCACAGCACCGTCCGGCCCGAGGAGGCGACCGCCAGCACGTCCTGCTCGGGATGGAAGGCCAGCGCCTCGATCGAGCCGCCGCTGGTCAGCCGAAGCGGGGTGCGCGCGGCCCCGGTGGCACGATCGAACCGCAGCACCATCCCCTCCCGCGTCCCCAGCGCGAGCGTGGCGCCGTCCGGACCGACCGCGACCGACTCGACGGACTCGAGGGACTCGACGGAGGAGGCCGCCTCCAGCGACAACGTTTCGGCCCGGCCGGTGGCCAGGTCGACGAACACGGTGACCGGACCGTAGGCCACGGCGTACCGGCCCCGAGGGTCGGCGGCCAGCGTGAAAGCCGGGGCGGACTCGTCGGAACCGGGCGTGTACAACGTCACGGCGCGACCGACGGGCGCCCCGGTGACGGTGTCGTAGGTGAACACGCGGCCCCCCGAGGTGACGATCCGTACCCGGTTCCCGTCGGGGGTGAAGCGCACCAGGAACCGGGTCGCGGACGGCTTCTCGACATCGAGCACCACGGTGTGCCGCACACGGCCGTCCGACAGTCCCGCGAGTTGGAGTACCGCGCGGGAGAACTCCCCGTCCGGCGGCGGGTCCTCGGACTCGTCGTCCTGCGGCGGCTTCGGGGCCGGGGCATCGGGCTCGGTCACGATCTCCTCCGTGCCGATCACCGCTGTCGTGCCGCCGTCGGGCGAGATCGCCTGCGCGGTGGCCGACGTCTCCCCGCGCACGACCACGGTGGCGGCGGGCGCCCCGTCCCGTTGTGCGAACGCCACCACCTGACGGTGCGGGCCGGTGGTCACGGCGGCCCGCTCGTCGGGGGCGAAGGCGATGCCGCTGACCGGGCCGGTGTAGTCGACGGAGAGCAGGCGCCCCGTCGCCGTGGCCCACACCCGGACGCCGACGGGGTCGCCGGCCGTCAGCCAGACCCCGTCATCGCTGAAGGCGACGGCATGGGCCGCGGGACCGGCCGTGACGAAACGTCTTACCGGAGTGGCGTCATCGTCGCGCCCGGCGCGCCAGAGTCGCACCTCCGCGTCGGCGCCCGCCGTGGCCAGGCCGGAGCCGTCAGGGGCGAAGGCCACCGCGTGCACGCCGCCCTCGTGTGCCTTCCAGGACCGCACCTCAGCACCCGAACCGGCATCCCACAACCGCACCCGGCCATC
>NZ_JABLSI010000109.1 GCF_019303475.1 Streptomyces sp. JJ38 | reverse complement strand
TCCACGCTCACCCCGGCGGTGTGGGCCTCGGACAGGGACGTCACGAACCGGCGCGGCCCCCCGTCATCCCGGCGCAGGGACCCCACCGTCGCCGCCCGGCCCTCCACCGTCTCCTCAACGGCCATGGACAACACCGGATGCGGAGACATCTCGACGAAGCACCCAGCGCCGTTGTCCACCAGCGCCCGCACGGCCGGTTCGAACCCGACCCGGCTCCGCAGATTCCGATACCAGTACCCCGCGTCCAGCGACGCGGTATCAACGAAGCCACCAGTGGCCGTCGAGTAGAACGGCACCTTCCCGGACACCGGCGCGGCAGGAGCGAGGACCTCCAACAACTCGGCCTCGATCGCCTCCACCTGCGCGG
>NZ_JABLSI010000108.1 GCF_019303475.1 Streptomyces sp. JJ38 | reverse complement strand
CCACGGGCAGCGCCACCGACATCATCCCGCCATGACCGGCCAACCGCTCCAACACCAGACGGCTACGCAACGCCACCACCCGCGCGCCATCCTCCAGCGACAACCCACCCGCCACACACGCCGCGGCAATCTCACCCTGCGAATGACCCACCACCGCAGACGGCACCACCCCAAACGACCGCCACAACGCCGCAAGAGACACCATCACCGCCCACAAAGCAGGCTGCACCACATCCACCCGCTCCAACGACGGCGCACCCGGCACCCCACGCAACACCTCATCCAACGACCAGTCCACACACAGCGACAGAGCCCGACCACACTCCGCCAACCGCTCCGCGAACACCGGCGAAGCATCCAACAACTCCACCGCCATACCAGCCCACTGCGCCCCCTGCCCCGGGAACACAAACACCGGC
>NZ_JABLSI010000107.1 GCF_019303475.1 Streptomyces sp. JJ38 | reverse complement strand
GCAGCTCCGGAGCAGGCGCCTCCTCCAGAATCACGTGCGCATTCGTCCCACTGATCCCGAACGACGACACCGCCGCGCGCCGGGGGCGGTCGGCCGAGGCGGGCCACTCCCGCTCTTCCGTCAGCAGTGCGACCGCGCCGGACTCCCAGTCCACATGCGGCGACGGCTCATCCACATGCAAGGTCCGCGGCAGCATTCCGTGCCGCATGGCCTGCACCATCTTGATGACGCCCGCCACACCGGCGGCCGCCGACGTGTGGCCGATGTTCGACTTGATGGAGCCGAGGTACAGCGGTTCACCGTCCCGCTCGCGGCCGTAGGTGGCCAGCAGCGCCCGCGCCTCGATCGGGTCACCCAGCGTCGTGCCGGTGCCGTGTCCCTCGACGGCCGCCACATCCGACGAGGCCAGTCCCGCGTTGGCCAGCGCCTGCCGGATCACCCGCTCCTGCGACGGACCGTTCGGCNGCGACGCGCGTCCGACAACCGCTCGACCACCAGCATGCCCAGGCCGTCGGAGAAGCCCGTGCCGTCCGCCGACGCCGCGTAGGCCTTGCACCGGCCGTCGGCCGACAGCGCCCGCTGGCGGCTGAACTCCACGAAGAAGGACGGCCCGGACAGCACGGTGACACCGCCGACCAGAGCCAGCGAGCAGTCTCCCGACCGCAGTGCCTGGGCCGCCTGGTGCAGGGCCACCAGCGACGAGGAACACGCCGTGTCCACC
>NZ_JABLSI010000106.1 GCF_019303475.1 Streptomyces sp. JJ38 | reverse complement strand
AAACTCGACCACGACCCCGAAACCGCCGCCCGCATGGTCGACGAAGCCCACGGCGAAGTGAAACTCGCCCTCCAAGAACTCCGCGACCTCGCCCGCGGCATCCACCCCGCCATCCTCACCGACCGCGGACTCGGCCCCGCACTGGCCACCCTCACCTCCCGCTGCACCGTCCCCACCACCCACCACACCGACCTCCCCCACCGCCCCGCACCCGCCATCGAATCCATCGCCTACTTCACCATCAGCGAACTCCTCCAGAACATCTCCAAACACAGCCACGCCACCCAAGCCCACGTCGAAATCTGGCGCACCGACAACCGCCTCCTCCTCCAGACCACCGACAACGGACACGGCGGCGCCACCACCACCCACGGCACCGGCCTCACCGGCCTCACCGAACGCCTCCACTCCGTCGACGGACTCCTCCACATCCACTCCCCCCACGGCGGACCCACCACCATCACCGCAGAACTCCCCTGGCGGGA
>NZ_JABLSI010000105.1 GCF_019303475.1 Streptomyces sp. JJ38 | reverse complement strand
ACGCCTTCCAGCACAAGCAGTACTGGCTCGCGCCCAGGACCGGATCCGGGGACGCGGCGGCTGCACGGGCGGGCACGGTGGAGGAGCCCGCTGCGACGGTTGCGGATGCCGGGGAGCAGTCGGGTGGGGCTCTGGCCCAGCGGCTGGCCGAGGTGGCGGAACCGGAGCGGGAGCAGGTCGTTCTCGAACTCGTCCAGGCACAGGCCGCCGCGATCCTCGGCCATGCCTCGGCCGCCGAGGTCGATCCTGAGCGGCCGTTCAAGGACCTTGGCTTCGACTCCGTGCGGGCCGTCGAGTTCCGCAACCGGTTGAGGCAGGTCACCGGTGTGCAACTGCCCTCCACCCTTGTCTTCGATCACCCGACGGCACGAGCGACGGCTCGGCTCATCCTGGGCAAGGTCGACGGAGTCGAGAGCGCGACCCCTTCGACGGCGCACCCGCGAAGCGTCGGTCCGGCCGACGAGCCGTTGGCGATCGTGGGGATGAGTTGCCGGTATCCCGGTGGGGTGGCGTC
>NZ_JABLSI010000104.1 GCF_019303475.1 Streptomyces sp. JJ38 | reverse complement strand
CGGGCGCGTCGCCTACACCTTCGGGCTGGAGGGGCCGGCCGTCACCGTGGACACCGCCTGCTCCTCCTCCCTCGTCGCCCTCCACCTGGCGGCCCGGTCCCTGCGCTCGGGCGAGTGCGACCTCGCCCTGGCGGGCGGCGTCACCGTCATGTCCACCCCCGACACCTTCGTGGAGTTCAGCCGTCAGCGGGGACTGGCGGCCGACGGACGCTGCAAGTCCTTCTCCGCGAGCGCCGACGGCACCGGCTGGGCCGAGGGCGCCGGACTCCTCCTCGTCGAACGGCTCTCCGACGCCCGCCGCAACGGACACCGCGTCCTGGCCGTCGTCCGGGGAACGGCCGTCAACCAGGACGGCGCCAGCANNGACGTGGACGCCGTGGAGGCGCACGGCACCGGCACCACCCTCGGCGACCCCATCGAGGCCCAGGCCCTCCTGGCCACCTACGGCAAACGGCCCAAGGACCGACCCCTGTGGCTGGGCTCGGTCAAGTCCAACATCGGCCACACCCAGGCGGCGGCGGGCGTCGCGGGCGTCATCAAGATGGTCCACGCCATGCACCACGCACGGCTCCCCCAAACCCTCCACATCGATCAACCCAACCCCCGCGTCGACTGGCACACCGCACCCGTCAACCTCCTCACCCAGCCCACACCCTGGCCCACCACCGACGACCGCCCACGACGCACCGCCGTCTCCTCCTTCGGCGTCAGCGGCACCAACGCCCACGTCATCCTCGAACACGCCCCACAAACCGACCACCCAACCCCACCCACCACAACACCCACCACAACACCCACCCTCTGGCCACTCTCCGCCAAGACACCCGAAGCCCTGACCGAACAGGCCACACGCCTCACCCAACACCTCCACACCCACCCCGAACTGGCACCAGCCGACGTGGC
>NZ_JABLSI010000103.1 GCF_019303475.1 Streptomyces sp. JJ38 | reverse complement strand
CTGGTCTCCGTCCGCGTCCTGGACGACAACGGGTCCGGCTCCTACTCGGGCGTCATCGCCGGCGTCGACTGGGTGACGGAGAACGCGCAGCTTCCGGCCGTGGCCAACATGAGCCTCGGCGGCGGCGCCAGCTCCAGCGTCGACGACGCGGTGCGCAACTCGATCGCCGCGGGTGTGACGTACGCGGTGGCGGCGGGCAACAGCAACGCCGACGCCGCCAACTACTCCCCGGCCCGCACCCAGGAGGCGCTGACGGTCGGCTCGTCGACCAGCAGCGACGCCCGCTCGTCGTTCTCCAACTACGGTTCGGTGCTGGACATCTTCGCCCCGGGCTCGAACATCACCTCGGCGTGGATCGGCAGCGACTCCGCCACCAACACCATCTCCGGCACCTCGATGGCCTCCCCGCACGTGGCCGGTGCCGCCGCCCTGCTGCTCGGCGACAACCCGGGCTACACCCCGACGCAGGTCGACTCCGCGCTGGAGTCCGCCGCCGCCCAGAACAAGCTCAGCGGCGTGCCGTCGGGCACCCCGAACCTGCTGCTCCAGGTCGGCGCGGGCGACCCCGGTGACCCGGGTGACCCGGGCGACCCGGGCGAGGGCTTCTTCGAGAACAAGAACAACTACGACATCAACGACCACAGCACGGTCGAGTCGCCGATCTCGGTCAGCGGCGTCGGTGGCAACGCCCCGGCCGACCTGAAGGTGGCCGTGGACATCAAGCACACCTACATCGGTGACCTGAAGGTCGAGCTCGTCGCCCCGAACGGTTCCAAGGTCGTCCTGAAGAACCACGGTGAGGGCGGCAGCAGCGACAACATCAACACCACCTACACCGTGGACGCCTCGTCCTCGGC
>NZ_JABLSI010000102.1:357-1253 GCF_019303475.1 Streptomyces sp. JJ38 | reverse complement strand
GACGAGCGCACGCACCGGGAGATCCGGGGACGGGACCTGCGCACGTTCAAGCAGCGGGCACTGGACCACTGCGCGGAGGCCGGGCTGACCGTCACGCTCGTCGCCGCCGTCGAGCGCGACCTGAACGAGCACGAGCTCGGCGCGATCGTCGAGTACGGCATCGACCACCCGGCCGTTCGTTCGGTGGCCTTCCAGCCCGTGACCCACTCCGGCCGCCACGTGGAGTTCGACCCGCTGCGCCGGCTCACCAACCCCGACGTCATCCGGCTCATCACCGAGCAGCGGCCGGGCTGGTTCGCCAAGGGCGACTTCTTCCCCGTCCCGTGCTGCTTCCCCACCTGCCGCTCCATCACCTACCTCCTCGTCGACGGCGAACCGGGCAACCGCACCGTCGTACCGATTCCGCGGCTGCTGAACGTCGAGGACCACCTCGACTACGTCACCAACCGGGTGATGCCCGACGCCGGTGTCCGGGCGGCCCTGGAGAAGCTGTGGTCGGCTTCGGCGTTCATGGGTACGGAGACGACCGAGGACCAGCTCCGCGCCGCCGCCGAGGCGCTCGACTGCGCGGACGCCTGCGGCATCGACCTCCCCGAGGCCGTGAAGAACCTCGACGACAAGGCGTTCATGATCGTCATTCAGGACTTCCAGGACCCCTACACCCTGAACGTCAAGCAGTTGATGAAGTGCTGCGTCGAGGAGATCACCCCCGACGGGCGGCTCATCCCCTTTTGCGCGTACAACTCCGTCGGCTACCGCGAGGAGGTTCGTGCCGAGCTGTCCGGGGTACCGGTCGCCGACGTCGCCCCGAACGCGACCCCGCTGGCCGACCGCCTTACCACCACACCGTACGGGTCCAAGACCGCCCGCACCACGGACCCGGAGGCCACCGCGTG
>NZ_JABLSI010000102.1:0-352 GCF_019303475.1 Streptomyces sp. JJ38 | reverse complement strand
GGCAGTCGAGCTGCCGGACGGCGAGGGGGTGAAGGCGTGCTGCGCCGCCGCGTATTCCTCCGACATCGTCGGCGCGCTGCTCGGCGACCCCTACCACCCCGGCGGTACCACCCTGACCCGGCACCTGGCCGGCGGCCTCGCCCTGCGCCCGGACGGCCGTGTCCTCGATGTCGCCTCCGGGCGCGGCACGACGGCCCTGCTCCTCGCCGACGTCCTCGGAGTCCGGGTGGACGGCGTGGACTTCGCCCCGGCCAACACGGCCCTCGCCCAGGGTGCCGCCCAGGCCGCGGGGCTCGCTCACCGAGCCGAGTTCACCACCGGGGACGCCGAGCGACTGCCCTGCCCGGACGCC
>NZ_JABLSI010000101.1 GCF_019303475.1 Streptomyces sp. JJ38 | reverse complement strand
CGGCGCAGGTCCGCGCTGGCGGTGTCCGTCACCACCGCCCGGTTCTCCTCCAGCGCCCACACCCGCTCCGCGAGCCGGGACGGTCCCAGCAGCGCGCCCACCAGCTGCCGGTCGACGGCGGTGAGCGCCCGCAGCCACCAGGGCAGCAGCAGGACGATCAGCACCCCGAGCGCGCACACGGCCGCGTATTCCAGGGGGCTGTCCACGTAGATCGGGTCACCGTCGGAGTTCTCGCCCAGCTGAGCCTTCCCGTCCTCCGGCAGCGACCACGCCCACAGCGGGTACGTGACCATGCCCCAGCCGCACGACCACACCGTCAGCCCGGCGCAGAACGCGAAGACGGCCCACGGGAACTGCACCAGCCCGTACAGCACGTGCCGCCAGGACGAGCCGCTCTTGAGCACGGCCACGGTCCTCGCCGTCAGCCCGCTCCGGCCGTGCGCCGGCCTGATCGGTTCCGGTGCCGGCACGTCCAGGTCCAGCAGCAGCCGGGCCCGGGTCCGCTCCAGGGCACCGAAGCCCCGGGCGATCAGCAGCGTCACCGCGAGGAGTGGGACGCCGACGAACGTCACCAGCAGCCCCGCGCTCGTGGCCACCAGCGTGACGAGGGTCGAGAAGAGCAGGACGGCCACGGGCAGGCTCGTCAGGACGTAGGCGAACTCCCGCCAGGCGCGGGCGGAGAAGGGGGCGCGCAGGAACTGCATGGGTCAGCCTTCCGACGATCCCGGGCGGCGGCCGGGTTCGGCGTCCCGCCAGGGGAGTTCTGCGGTGATGGTGGTGGGTCCGCCGTGGGGGGAGTGG
>NZ_JABLSI010000100.1 GCF_019303475.1 Streptomyces sp. JJ38 | reverse complement strand
CCGCCCCCTACGGCACAACTATCCAGCCAGCCAACCAGGTTGGAATCAGCTCACGTTCAGCGGGGTGTGTGGAACAGGTGTCAGCGGCGGTAGGGCGAGGGTGGTCGGTATGTGTGGGGCGGCCCGTCTCGTGTGCGTGCGAGTGGGGCGGAACTCTCCCCCCTGGTGATCGGGTCTGTGGCGCCTCGGGGGACAGGAACCCGCTCGACGCGCTGTGACTGTGGCAGATACGGCGAGTGATGCCATGTGCCCCTCAGACCACGCTGACCAGGGCGTTAGGCGAGACGCTTCGTGTGCCAGCGTTGTGCCTGGTCTCTGTTGACCCAGGACATATGCGCTGGTCAGACTGGTCGTAGTCGCAGTGTGAACGTGGTCGTTGGGTGACCTGATTGGAAAGCGTGTTGGGGGCAACCCCTCACGAGTTCGAATCTCGTATCCTCCGCTTCGCCCACCAGGGCAAACGAGGGCCCCGACCGCTCAGCGGCCGGGGCCCTCGTCGTTGCGTGGTCTCAGTTGCGCAGGGCGGACAGCCGTGGACTTCCACGAACGGGCTTCGGCAGCCCTCTGCCAACGGTCGGCCCACCGGGCCCGTGATCATCGACCGCCTCGAGGCCAAAATCCTCCCAGGTGACCACCATGAGGCTCCCCGGCAACACTCGGGCCGCGCCAGCCCGAGCCGGCTCCTTGAAGCCAGCCAGCAGCGAGGTCGACCACAGCCTCACTGTCAGAGGGCCAAAATAGGATGCCCCGAGGAAGCTCCTCGGCCCTGAGATCGCCCCCGGACACGAGCAAGGACACCCCCAACTGATGGCAGTGACCCAGCAGGAGATCGAGAACCGGTTGTGGGACGCCGCCGACGAGCTGCGCGTGGCGATGCCCGAAGCGCAGTACTCCTCGGTCATCTTCCCCCTGATGTTCTGGAAGTACCTGTCGGACACCTGGGAGTACCAGCACCAGAAATTTCTGGCTGAGAACGAGGACGGGCCTTGACCCCGGATCTTGGACACACGAGACACTGGATCCTGAGGATCTG